>CAXHZN010000023.1:0-6181 GCA_964022365.1 uncultured Candidatus Altimarinota bacterium | reverse complement strand
CAGTTATGGGCAGCCTACTTACAAATTTACAAATAAAAACAAAGAGATACCTTACTTATCCTATCAAAAAAACATCTATTTAGGTCGTGTTGTGAAACAGTTGCTTGCACATAATCATCAATTGTTAAATCTAAAAAAAACAATAGAGTCTTCAATGGCTGACAGTTTAAAAATGATGGCTTTGAAAGGACTGGGTGTAACTTGGCTTCCTGAATATAGCGTAAAAGATGAGTTAAAAAGTCAAGAGTTAGCACTGTGCGATAGTCGTGAATGGCAACATACTTTAGAGGTTAAAATTTATCGAAATAAAAAAGCGAATTTTTATTTCGATCCTATTTGGCGATGCTTTTCATCTCTAGGTATTGAAAATAAAGTAGAATAAATATGAAACTGTTTTTGGCTATAATTTTTATTAACAGATTGCAAATTTTAAATCGTTTTTAATAAACGAAAAATAGCTGCTATTTTAAGATTTGAATATTTAAATTTTGAATAATTTTATAATGTTGGACAACTTTGTAGACAAAAATAGCAGATAAAAACCCTATAATCGTTCCCACAATAACGTCAAGTGGCCAATGAACCCCGACTACAATACGTGAAATATTCATAGCAAAAGCAAAAGGTAAAAATACAAGTGCAATTTTTCTAAAACCAAATAAATATAATGCTGTAACAAAAGCGATACTTACCGCAGTATGATCAGAAGGGAAACTCGCATCTGGAATATGATCCAAAATAAGGTTTCCAGAGTTTTGTAATGCTGATTCAGGACGATCAAAATGCACTAATTTTTGAATCACAATATTTATAAATAAAGCTACAAAAGTAGAATATACTAAAAATAATAATGATTTTTTTTGCTCATTTTTATTTTTTATGACATAATATATTCAAGTGAAAATAAGAAAAATTGGTAAGAAAAAAATAGGAAAATCTGCAATATATGCAAATATTTTTAGTCCATTTTCACCTTGTGCAAAATTATTAAAAAATATCAGCCAAGTTGTGTTAAAATTTTCAATCATTTTTATTTTTTATAAAACTAAAGAATTATTTAAGTTAAAATTATATAATTCCATAAACATGGGAATAATCTATTCTAATTAGAAAAAAAATCAAGGAAAAAGATTTATTTTTTTTGATTTTTGAGTATACTAGCAATAGTCCTTTCTCAAATATTTAAATATTTAAAACACAAAGCAAAAACATGACAAATTTTAATCCATTAGAGGGTACAAAAGATTTATTTCCGGTTGATCATCAATATTTAACATTCTTAAAAAAGGTGTTTCGTCACGAATTTAGAAAAAATGGATTCAGACGTATTTCTACAGCTATTTTAGAAAGACAAGAAGTAATTGATGAAGTATTTGGAGAAAATCAAGAATCTATCTACAAGACAAATAATGGATGTCTAAGATCTCACTCAACTGTTGGAATTCTCAGAGCATATTTAGATACGGCTATGAATGATGAAATACAACCAGTGTATTATTATTTTATGGATCAATATTTTTCAAATGAAGGTGGAAAATATAGTGAAATGGAAAGATTTTGAGGTGAAATAATTGGTGAGAATGACCCAATTTTAGATGCTATTCTTATTTATATAATGTTTAGTACATTAAATAAAATTGGTTTAGAAGATACGTTTAAAATAAGAGTAAATTCAATTTGAGTTGAAAAAGAAAAATTAAAATATAGAGATGAACTTGTTTCATTTTATGAAAATAAAAAACATATGTTAAGTGAAAAATCATTAGAACTTTTAGAAAAAGATCCAATGCAATTATTACTTTCAACAGATGAAGATGAACAAATTTTAGCTTCTCAAGCACCTAAATTTGCTCCAAAATTTCTTAAAAAAGATTCAAAGGCTCACTATGAAAAATTTAAAGAATATTTAGATTTATTAGAAATCCCATACGAAGAAGATCATACATTAGTTGGAAGATTTAGCTATAATACTCATACAATTTGGGATTTTAGAAACAAAGAAACAAATGAACAAATTGCACTTTGAGCAAGACATAATGCACTTTCTACAAAACTAGGTACTCCAAAAGAAGTTCCTGCAACTGGTTTTTTCACAAATCCATATATTCTTATCAAAATGTTACAAGAAAAAAATACTACTCTGAAAAATAAAGATTCTATCGATCTATATTTTGTACAGTTAGGTGACGAGGCAAAAAAAGTAGTATTACCTTTATCTCTTCAAGCAAGAGAAGCGGGAATTAATACTGTTGTTTCGCTATGAACTCCATCAATGAAGGAACAAATGCTTAAAGCAAATCGTTCTGGAGCGACATATGTTGTGATGGTTGGACTTATGGAAGCAAGAAATGGAATGTTTCAAGTAAGAGATCAAATTGCAGGTACTCAAGCGGAAGTACAAAAAGATGAATTAATTGAATATATAATTCAAAAAATTGGTTCTGATAAATTAGATTTTTACTGTCCTGCTAAAGATTTAGTAACATCTAAAAAAACAACTGATTAATCAGTTGTTTTTTTTATAAAATTGATATTATATATTTTTATTGTATAATATATAAATAATTTATTATTTTTAATTTTTTATGAGTCCATTAATTTCATCAATGAGTGAAATAGATATTATTTTACGTCTGTGAATCGCTTGAATATTAGCTCTTTTAATTTGATTTGAAAGAGAATATAAAAATCAACCTGCCTGAGTAAGAACTCATATTTTGATTTCTATTGGATCAGCACTTTTTATGATCATTTCAATATTGCTACCAGAAATGTATAATTCAAATGTAAGTGATCCGGGGAGAATTGCAGCTCAAGTGGTATCTTGAGTATGATTTTTATGAGCCTGAGCAATTATGAAAATTTGACTAAATACAAAATGACTTACAACAGCAGCAAATATTTGGGCTACAGCCGCAATTTGACTCGCAGCCTGAGCATGATTATTTTTACTAGCCGCTATTACCACAGCATTTATTCTCATAAATTTAGTTTTTGTAGAAAAATTTAAAAATAAGATAGTAGCTAGAAAACGTTTTTGCCAAGTTGAATTAGAGTTCGAAAAATGAAAATTGAATAATAAAATAATGGAACAAAAGTTATTAAAAATTCCAATGAATATTATGACAAAAAATATTAAGGAAGATTTGAAAAAAACAGATATTAAAATTATTGCAAAAATAGATAATAATTTTGATATCACACAAATTCATTCTACTTTAAGTGGATTAAAATGACTTACAAAAATATCAATCTGAGAATATGTAAAATAATCACAAATATTATTTACAATATGACAAGTAAAAAAGAGAAAAAATCATAGATTTTTTCTCTTTTTTAAGATTTTCTTAACTTAGAATAGTATGATAAAAGTATATTATTTTTTAACTATATAAGGTTCGTTCTATTTGAAAATTAATTTTTAAAAACAGACGCTATGAATGAAAAATGGAGAAATTTTTTACAAAAATTTATTAAAGGAAAAGAAGCAAAAATATTAACTCATCAAGCAGAAAATGTGATTGAAGATCAAGAAAAAAAGGAGCTTATCATAGAACTCAAACACAAACATGCACTCAATAAATTACAAAAAAAATCGCTTCTTGAACAAATGAAACAAAAAGTAAAAAAATTTTATGGTCAAGATTTCTCTTTATCACTGAGGTTAAAGCCCATTAGAACCCAACATAATAGGGAAATGAACATACCTCATGGCATTCATTACTAAAATAGTAAAATAAAAACTCGCATGTGCGAGTTTTTTTATTTTATCCATATGCTAATTGATCTTCCATCATCCCATGTTTCATGTAATTCTTTATGAGCAAATGTTTCATTTCAAATTGTACGTGTTCCTACATATGGAGATGCAGGAAACCAGAAATATTTTCTATAGTCGTCCCAATACCGATGAAAAGTAGTTCACATAACTACATGATATCATCAATTAGATCATACCCATCACATCATTTTATTATGATTTCACAAGGATAACATTTCTTGTATATTTCATAATGTAATCGTAGAAGTATTTTGTTCTCAAATTTCAAACGCATCTACAAATTGTTGGTTATTGAGGTAATGTATTTCTGGATTATCCCATGGGATATTTGGTGTTATATTTTGATGACCTAAAATTAAATTTCCTTCTTCTAATCAAAATATTTTATAAATAAGTGGAAAATGAGTTCAAAGAGGTGTAACGTAATTATACCTAATTTTCTCATAATCTATAGAGTTAAGCATATTTTTATCAACGCGAAGCCAGCCACCTTGAGGGAGATTATATATTCATTTTCCTGAATATAAAGTCCAACCTCAACCGTCTGATGTCATATCACAATACACAAGTTCTTTTTTATTTCACAATTGCAATAAATAATAATCATCTACTCATTGTAATTGAGAATTATTTTTTAATAGATCATTACAATTAGATTCTCCACTAAAAAACGAATTATTTTTCATTCCTCATATTTTTAGGGCCCCTTGAAGAATTTGAGTATTTAATACTAATTTTTTTTCTCAAACCTCAGAAGTATTTTCAATATCTATTTCAATTAAACTTCAACTTTGAATAATAACTTCATTATTTATTTCGTCGAGTAAAATACCTAATGCATCTCAGCTAGATTTTACAAATTTATCAGAATTATCTGCAAATGCTGTGTTTTGAGAAATATTTGTAACCGATTCTTGATTTTCTAAGAATCAGATTATTTGAAATTTATTTCTAGCCAAATTAACTGCGTAACCATATGGTTTTTTCGTAACCGGATCTAGTCCACCATCAAAAATATTTAGGTCAGATTCTAAAATATTTTGTGATAATTCTCATTGATATTGAAAAATTGTTCCACTGGCTGAAATATCTATTTTTTTATCTGGAAGTGGAAAATCAACATCTTTAGTTCTATTTATTTCAAATGATTTTGAAATATTTTTTAAATCAGCCAGACGAACTGAATCTCTTGAAGAACTTGTATATCCTTGAAAAGAGATAAACGCAACCGTTGCCAAAACGGCTAAAATCGTGATTACTACGATAAGTTCTACGAGTGTGAATGCTTTGTTTTCTTGTTTTGTCATGTTTTGTATTTTTTGTATAAAAATAATAGTCTTATTGTAACACTTCATAAATATTATTTATTTCTACTTGAGAAAGAGCTCTGTTGAAAATCATTATTTCGTCTATTTTTCAATTAAAAAATTCTCTACTTCATTCAAATGTTCAGATAAATGCATTTCATCAAGTTGAATCTCATATTTCTCAATTTTGGTAATATTCTTCTCCTAACAAATCATCTCATTGATACATTGATATTTTTTGAGAATCTTTTGTCATTGCTAATAATATTTTTGTATTAGTAGGGACAGATTTTTCATAATCAGGAGCAACCCAATAACCATTTATTTTTATAAAAGGTTCATACCTTCATCATACTGAAGAATTTGTAATTGTTGCTGCATATCATGCTAATGGGGTTCATCAATATTTGGTAAAAATTCTTTGTCTATTATCATTTATTTCACCTAAATCTATAACTGTTAATAATGTTATGTCATATCATGTTAGAGATAATTCTGAATTGTCTTCCACTTCCACATAATCATCCACTCCATCAAAAAACATAGCACCGTTTACTGGAGTTGCTAAACCTGAAGCATTTGCGTCATTAATGGTTCCGTGATTATTATTTCCTGATAAATCTGCTAATTTTCAATCTGAAGTGAGAGTTTCCATATCCCAATATCATACTAAAGATTCATCAAAAAATCATTTTTCTGCTGCTTTGAGTTCTACAAAATTATCTTCTCAAGTTATATTTACAAGATTTTCTTCTGTTGCATTTGAAAATATGACATCATAGATTTGTGTAGCAAAATCTATTGTTTCTGGAAGTGTTTTTCCATCACTATTTAAAATAATTCCAAGTTTATCTCATTTTGAATATGGGATATCATTTTGCGCAAATGTATTTTGAATTGAATTTTTTGAAATAGAATCTCCTTTTTCTAAAAATCCGAGTAATTGATATTTTCTTTTATTTTCAGTGGTTCTATAAAAATAATACTCTTTTGTCAATGGATCTGTAACTTCTCAAACTCAAATTTGATTTGTTACAGATTTTGCTAATGTTCATTGGCTTCATCCAGTTGGGATTGAAACTGCGTCACTCGG
>CAXHZN010000022.1:0-7512 GCA_964022365.1 uncultured Candidatus Altimarinota bacterium | reverse complement strand
TTCTGCTATTTTTTATTTCTTGAATACTTAAAATAAATAATACCAAAGAAATCCCCGAAATAAAAAATAATGTTTCACAAAATAATGTATTAAAATGAGCTAAATTATCAAAACCTGTTATATAACCAATACTTGAACTGAATAAAAATCAATTTATTATTAAAAATATTATAAATAATGCCGTTCATAAAATATATCAAAATCGAGAAGTTTTTGTAATCGTTCAGATGTATATTCACGCAATAACTACATAAATGATTACTGAGAGTATTATAAGATAACTTACAAGAATATTTTCGAGAGTCACTCATCATAAAAATAAACTTACTCAGCTAAATATAAGTGTGGAAATCAAAAATATTGATAAATACAAGCTGTGAGAAATCCATTTTCATAGTATATATTTTGTATCACTTATTGACGAAACTTTTATTAATTCAAATGTTTTTTGAGAATTTTCACTGGTGATAGAATATATTCATCTAAAAAATCATATACAAATAAATAATAATAGAGAAATAATTAATCATCCTTGTATTAATTCTTTTCAGTGGAGAAAACTGCGAGAATTATCTTTAAGAGAATCTATTACATCGAGTTGATATGTGATAAATAAATAACTTAAAATTCAAACAAATACAATGAGCGTTATCTTCCCTATCAAAGAATTAAATCAAATGAGAATATCTTTTAAAATAATAGGATTTTTCATGTTCTTTTATTGTGTTAAAGATATATAGGCTGACTGAATATTTTTATATTCATTATGAAAATCTAGGAGCGAAATATTATTTTGAAATATAAATTCAATTATTTCCTTTGAGTTGTGTGTATTTAAGAGTAAAAGTCAATTTTCTACTTCTTTTATCTCTATATTTTTATAATTTTGTTGTAATAAAATTTGAGTCTTTTTATTATCATTTGTATGTATAAAGATCGGTGAAGAATTATCTTTATATAAATTAATTATCTCATCATTAAATGTAATTTCTCATTGATGAATAATTAGAATATTATCAATCAAATTTTCTAACTCGCTTAAAATATGAGATGAGATAATTACTGTTACTCATTTATTTTTACAATCGAGTAAAATATTATTTAAAACCACTCTAAGTCTTGGATCAAGTCAAGAAGCAGGTTCATCTAATATTAATATTTTTGGATTATTTATAAGTGCTTGCGCGAGAAGAACTCTTTGAGTCATCCCACGAGAAAGTTCATTTATATTTTTATAAAAATTATCTCAGAGTTCTACTTTTTCTAATATTTCGAGTATTTGGAAATCTTCCAAATAATTATTATTTAATTGAGAGATAAAGTGAAGATATTCTCATACATTCATGTCATCATAGAGTCAATATTGATCCGGCATATATCAAATTGTATTTCTGAAATATGAAATATCTTGAGATAATATTTTATTGTCGATGTTAATTTCACCTTGATAATCTATAATACTTGTTGCAAGTATTTTCATAAGTGTAGATTTCCCTGCACCATTTTCTCAAATTATTCATGTTATTTTCCCAGATTCAATTTTTGCATTTATATTTTTTAGTGCATATTTTTTTCAAAATGTTTTTGAAATATTTTTACATTCTATCATATTAATATTTTGCTTCTATAAGGAAATAATTTACTCTATCGCTTGATTTATATACATCATAAAATACATCATTTTTTTGATTTGTGTGAAATATTTTATCAGCGGAATAATTTTGTGATTGATTATAATAGTATTTAAAATAATCTTGATTTATAACAATTTTCGAATTGTCATTCGTTGTAAATTCTCAATTTTCTGAAAATTTTATTACATTAAATTTTAATTCAGTAGCGTTCATAGGAACCTGAGAATAGTTGATATCTATATTTTTATTCTCTCTTTGATGTTGTGAATATCAGATGTGTCTTTTTCATAACACTTGAAATATTTCATCTGCTTTATTTTCAAAATCTATACTATCATTACTCAGTGAAAAGTCGTAAATATTATGAGTTTGTACTTCAAAGTTATCATAAATTTGTCTTTCAATTACATAATTTATATTATCATTATTTCCGATGGTAATAAGAAATATAACCCAGTAAATAATTAAATAGATAAGACTTAATCAGCTGATAATATAAATATTTTTAAATCTATTTTTCCAAGAATTAAAAAAGAAAAAAATACTTCAAAATAAAATAAATAAATATGAAATAATCATATACGCAAATGTTTTTGAAAGAAATGAGTATTTTTCACGAATTTTTTCTGATAAATCTGCACTAAGTTTATTTTCATAAAAATAACCTGTATTTTGATTATAAATATTTGTTTTTTTATAATACATCACAGAATTAGACCCAAAATAATGATGAAGTTTTTCATCAAATTTATTGATGATTATATCTCATTTTTTATACCAAATTACTGGTATTTTTACATATTTTTTATCTTCATTTGTAAAAACTGGGAGATCATAAATATTTTTTACATTTAGATTCAAATATTTATTATAATAAGTGATATTTTCATATTTTTTATAATTTTCTCAAAATAAATATATCAAGAGTTCTTGATTTATTTGAGTATCAAGAATAATTCTATTTTCTCATCAATATAATAATTTTACAATATCTTCTTTCTGAGAATTTTTTATCTTATTAAGAATGAAAATATTTTTTTTATCTAGATTATTTAATGTCCTAAAATTATTAATAATATTATCTAGAGGTAAATTTTGTATAGAATCACTTTGGGATGCAAAATCATGACTATAAATAAAATTTTTATGATTACTATTAGAAAAATAAAATTTAACAATAGAAATTTTATTTTTATTTTCATCACTCAGTGAAATATTTATATCTAAAATATATTTCTTATAATAATTATTTAAAATCTTATGAAAATCTAGATTAAATTCTTTTTGATCTTTTATAGGAAATAAAAAAGTTTCTATAATTAATTTATCTGTAACCTCTCTCCTGGCTGTATATTTTTCATCATTATGATTTTGTGAAAATTCTCTTGGAGAGGAATGATTAGCATATCCAGAGTTTTTATCCAAAATGAAGCGAATTTCTACGTTTCCAGTGAAATTATTATCAAATACAAAATTTGCATTTGTATTATCTGAAATATTTCCATTGGTTCAAAAAATATAACTTCATGAATTATTTCAAATCTCAAATCAAGTGGTATAATTTTTTCAGAAAAACTCTTCTTTTGCTAAATATTTATTATCAAATAAATCTTGTGAATAATTATCTGCAAAAACTCATCAAGTCAGTAAAAAAAATAATGTAATGATTAAAAATAATATTTTTCTCATAAATCTAAACTATTTATTATATATTGACGATATTATATAAAATAATTCTATATAGCAAATAAATTATTTAAAAATCAAAAAAAAGTGAATACAAATTGTATTCACTTTTTTTTCTCGAATGATACTATGAAATAACTTCGTCAATAACTCTGTTATAATCAAAAACACCTTCTCCTTTGAAAAATCTTTTTAATTCAACTTCAGCTGTTTCAGGAGCATCAGAAGCATGAATGATATTTGCGTCAATAGTTAATCCAAAATCACCTCTAATTGAACCAGGTAAAGCTTCAGTAGGGTTTGTAGCACCAGTTAACATTCTAACTGTAGCAATAGCGTTTACACCTGTAGCAGCAATAGCAACAACTGGAGTTCTTTTCATGTATTTTTGAATTCCTGGGAAGAATGGTTTATCAGCAAGGAAATCATAGTGTTCAGCAATAATTTCGTCGTCTAATTGGATCATTTGTAGTCCAGAAATTTTAAGACCTTTGTTTTCTAATCTAGAAATAACTTCACCGATAAGTCCTCTTTCAACTGTATCTGGTTTTAATAAGATTAATGTAGTTTCCATGGTACAATAATTTATAAATATAAAAATTACGCGCGTATTATATCGAAAAAAAATTAAATGCAATACTAAAAATAAAAAAAAGCCGACATTTGTCGGCAGTTTGTTGTAAAATAATATCTTCTGTCACCATGCAATTTGGGATTTTACGACAGAAAATATTATTTTTATTTATCGACATTTAGAGTAATAAATGCACGAGTTTTATAGTTATATTTATTTTTTTGTCAACTAGAATTTTTAGCAGTTAAAAACCCCAGCTATTGCTGGGGTTTCATAGTATTTTTATTCTGAGCTAGGTAACTTAAAGTCGAAAGTCATTTCATCTTATAATTAGAACTTGAACGCATCGAGTGCATGTCTGCTTATAAGTGATTTATTTCTTGTTTTTGTATTCTGGTCAGTAATTAAACACTATTTAGTTTGTTTCGTTTCCAATCTTGGAATAGTCTTGGTTTAGACTCAAATTTGAAACAAACTGTTTTTTCTCTCTTTTTTGATTTGTATATTTAATGTTTTACCAAACGTATTTTATCTTACAAGATAAAATATTTTTCCGAACTTAATCGGTTTTTATGTTTTTTCAAGATTTGCTACGAAACGTAAGACTCGTTGACAAAAACTTGAAACCAAATTGTAAATGAACATCATTCAAATGAGTGGTATGAACGATAGAACTATTTATTTATAATGTTTTATTTAGTGAAGTCAAATATTTTTTTTAAAAAAAGTCGAAAAAAAAAGAGCCGAGTTATTACTCGGCTCTTTTACAAGCTAAAAGAACTAATATTAAATACCAAAAGGTTAATTAAAAATATTTAACATAATCCTCTTACGTCCTTCTGCAAAAACGTTGTAGATTTATATTCGGAAATTTTATTCTGTCAATAAAAAAATATTACTTAAAATCTAAGTAATATTTTTTTTATTAATCCATTATGAAGTCTTCTTTTTGAGAATCTTTATGATTAAAATCTACTCATTTTAAGTTTTCTTCTATGTGATTTTTTATTTTTGTCATTATTTCTTCTTCTAGTTCTGGTTTTACTTTAATTTTTGCTCTTTCCATTTTATATTGCATTGGGTCAAAATCTACGTGTTTTACGTGACCAGTATTTTTACCTTTTTCAGCACATTCTAAACTACAAAATCCAAAGTGTTTTTTATATTCTTTTGGTTCCGCTATTAATCTTGCATTACAGTGAGAATATCTACAATTTTCACAATTATCAGTTTTTTCTCCAGTATAATTACATTCTCAAATAGTTGTATGAGTTTCTTCGTCTCCCACATGATCTGATACTCTATCGTCAAATACATATAAGTTCCCTTCCCAATTTCCATCGTTGTATGTATTGATATATTTCACAACACCTCAATCAAGTTGATAGGTATTTTTCAGTCCTGCTTTTTGGAGCATAACGGTAGATTTTTCACATCTAATACCACCAGTACAATATGAAATAATTTTTTTATCTCAGAAATCTTTTTTATAATCTTCGATTACTTTATCAAGTTCTCTAAAACTCATTGTATTTGCTGGAATTGCATTTTTAAAATGTCCGAGTCTATATTCGTGATTATTTCTCATATCTAAAATAACGTAATCATCTGGATTCCCGTTATCTATTAGGTCTTTAAATTCTTCTATTTCCATTCTGTTCCCTGCTTGTTCTATTTCTTCACGAGAGAATTTTTTCCCTAATGCTACGATTTCTTCTCTATGTTTTACGGCCATTCTTGGGAATTTATGTCCATCAACTTTCGTAGCTTTTATATCGAAATCATCAGGATTATTAAATAATTCATGATTATCTAGATATAATTTATATGCTTTTAGTTGACCTTCATTACACGTTACAGTTGAAGAAATCCCTTCTGTCCCAATATAAATTCTCCCTTTCATTCCTATATCTCTACAGAAAAGTAAATGGTCTTCTACTTCTTTTTTAGGATCTGCTACGTCTACAAATTTATAAAACGTTAACAGTGTAAACTTTTCAGTGTGAATCATAATTATATTATTAGTGATAACTTGCCTTGTTATCGATAAAATTAATTCTTATTATTTGCTGTAATAAGTGCTCAAAATTATATATTTATTTTAAATTTTGCAAGCAAAAAATTGACATTAGACATTATTTTATTAAAAATAATATTACTGAAACTATAAAAATAAATAATAAATATACAAAAAGGAGAATTTTTATGAGTAGTTTTGTGAAATATTCAATTATTGTTTGGTTAATTGTGAGTGTGATTATTAATTCTGCGTTAATATATCATGAGCAACTTAATTTTGATAATTTCAAAACAGTGAACATTATTATTGTTGTAGCTTTTGCATTAATAAATGCTATTCGGTATTTTTGTTATGTAGCTGTTGGTAAAAACCCGAGTTGATCTCGGGTTTTTTGTTGCTTATTTTTTGACACATTGTATTTATCAATATACTTATTTAAAATTATATTTAATTAAAATCTATGGATAAATCTATTAGTTTATTAAAAAGTTATATTTATATTTTATTTGGAACTATTTATTTTGGGTTTTATTTTACATTTCCAAATCATGAAATATTTCTCTATATTAAAGATGTAATGTTGTATTGAGATGTAGTTTTATCGTATTTTAATGCTATATTTTGATTTTTTACAATATTGTGACTTTCAAATATTTTTATTAAAATTATTCATCAAATTTGAGTAAAAATTACAGAAAAAACTCTGAGTGAATTAGATGACATTGTGGTTGAATTTATTATAAAATTTCTTAATTTATCAAAATATATTTGAGCTATATATTTAGGTTTTTATTTAGCGATTATACCAAACTACATTTCTAAATTAGTTGAACAAATCAGTTCAGTTCTAATTATTATCATTTTTCTTTGTCTGATGACAAGTATGATAAATATAGTTTTTAAAAGAGAACTGATATTTAAATCGAAATTAAAAGCAGTCAGTAGAACTCTATTACCTTTTGTAAATAAAATAATTATTGTTTTCTTATGGGTTATTTGAACAATAACGGTTATTGCTAATTTATGATACGATGTTTCTGCATTAGTTGCTTGAGCTTGAATTTGAGGTTTAGCAGTTGCGCTTGCAGCTCAAAAGTCAATCACAAATGTATTTGGTGCAATAACTATTTTGCTCAATAAACCATTTAAAATTTGAGATTACGTAAATGTAAATGGTCATATTTGAACGGTAAAAGAAATTTGATTATCGTATTTGACTATTATCGACCAACAAGGTCATCAAGTTATGATTCCAAATGAAAACATTATTTCTTCGTCAGTAGAAAATTATTCTGTAAGACAAAATAGAAGAACTGATTTTGGTATCGGAGTTGTCTATGGTACGAGTTTAGAAAAAATGAAAATATGAGTAAAAATTATTGAGGATATTCTTCAATGATATGTTGATGAAGGAACTCTTTGAGATTATAGAGTAAATTTTGATATGTTTTGAGATTTCTCATTAAATATAAAAGTCACGTATTTTTCTCTTGTAAACAAAGAATATGAACTCTATTTGAAACAAAAAGAAGAAATTAATCTGAAAATTAAAGATGAATTTGCAAAAGCATGATTATCTATGGCTTTCCCTACTCAAG
>CAXHZN010000021.1:0-8764 GCA_964022365.1 uncultured Candidatus Altimarinota bacterium | reverse complement strand
CTTACTCACTACTGTTGCAGCTGGCTGTTTTACATATTTTAATAAATAAGTTTTAAAATTTATATTTCTCTATATAATCTAAAAAATTATTTTCACTTATTATAAATATTATACAAATGGCTAAGAAAAATAACGATAAAATGCAAGAGAGATATTTTGATTATCTATTAACTTACACAAATACTATTTTTGAATTTTCAGATGAATTACAAAAATTATCTAAAAAGAAACTTTCATGAGAAGTAAGTCTGAATAGAAAAAAATATACATATTTTTCAATTAATAATTGAGTCACTATATTAAACAGAAAAAATGACTTAGAAATGAGTTTTGTTTTTTCTACTGACAAAAAAAATGTTTTATTTCAAAAAAATAAATTTCATAATTTCATAGAGTCAGACTTAAATGCAAACGGATTATGAAAAGATTTTCCAAGCAATAAAATCACAAGAGCAGAAGAATTTGAAGACTGTTTTAATAAAATTATGATGTCAGGAATCATAAAAGAAGTAGAAAATGGGTATGTTATCAAAAGTGATGAATTATATTAAAAAGAATAAAAATTAACTTTTATTCTTTTTTTGTTATAATGTTTTATAATTTAAATAGCTATTTATTTGACTAAATACTATATTTATGAGATAATATTTATGAATTTAAATATAAATAAAATTAATATGAAAAAACATCTAATAAAACATTCTAATAAATATAGAAAAACTATGCATTGGCTTATTTTCTTGTCTGCTATTTTTGCTATTGGAGCAACTATTGCTGATGTTTCTGCGAGACAAACTATGGAGATTATTATGTTAAATCCTGAAATTGCCCAAAATTCAATTTTAGCAAAATCTGGTTATTTACCATTTTAATAAAATAAAATTGTAATTGTAAAAAATAAAAAAGTTCCTTGGAAAACTCTCGGGAACTTTTTATAGAAATAAAATTTTGATTTTTAAATCTTGTTTATATAATGTGAACAAGGTTATTTTTTTAATGTGAAAAAGTCATGGAATGGTTGAATCTACGAGTCAAAAAATAAAATGATTTATTTATAGTTTATTATTATTTTATTTTAATTAGAAAAAAGAAAATATGTCTGAATTTCCAAAAAAATACTCACCAAAAGAGTTCGAGCAAAATATATATAAAAATTGGGAAAACAATGGTTTATTTAAACCAAGAGAATCTACGACTGGAGAACAATTTTATATACCAATTCCACCACCAAATGTTACGGGTATCCTACATTTAGGTCACGCATTAACGTCAACACTTCAAGATGTAATGACGAGATATCACAGAATGAAATGAGATGAAACTATCTGGATTCCTGGTACAGATCATGCTGGTATTTCTACACAAGCAAAAGTTGAAGCTAAATTAGCACAAGAATGAAAATCTAAACATTCTCTCTCAAGAGAAGAATTTTTAGATGAATGTTGGGAATGGAAAGATAAACATGCCGGTATTATTACTGATCAGTTTAGAAAAATGTGAGCAAGTTGTGATTGGACAAAAGAAAGATTTACACTTGATGACGGATTAAATAAAAGAGTAAATAAAGCATTTGTAGATTTATACAATAAAGGTCTCATTTACAAAGGTGAATACATGGTAAATTATTCTCCAGAACTTCAAACAGTTGTTTCTGATCAAGAAGTAATTCACAAAGAAGAAAAAGCAAAACTGTATCATATTACTTATTTTGTTGCAGGAAGTGATAATGAAGTAATTATTGCCACAACGAGACCAGAAACTTTACTTGGAGATGTTGCTGTTGCAGTTCATCCAAAAGATAAAAGATATAAAAAATTATTAAAAGCTGGTAAAAAATTAGTTTTACCAATTGTAAACAAAGAAATTCCAATTATTGCTGACGAAATGGTTGATATGGAATTTGGAACTGGTGCTGTAAAAATCACACCAGCTCATGATGCAAATGACTTTGAAGTAGCAAAAAGACATGATTTACCACTGGATAATATAGTTATTTCAAAAGATGGTAAAATGACATCTAGAACAGGTATTTTTGAAGGACAAGACTATCATACAGCTAGAAGTAATGTAGTAGAACTTTTAAAAGCAAAATGAAACTTAATCAAAGTAGAAGATCATACTTCAAAAGTTGGATATTGTGAAAGATCAGGATGTAAAATTGAAACAATTGTTTCTACTCAATGGTTTGTTTCGGTAGAATCTATGGCTAAAAAAGTTATTAAATGATACAAAAATAAAGACTTTGAAATCATTCCAAAAAGATTTAATAAAACATTTGAAGATTGGATTTTTAATCTCAGAGATTGGTGTATTTCTAGACAATTACTTTGGGGACATCAAATACCAGTTTGGTATGGTCCAGATGAAAAAGTATTTTGTGCTGAAAATACTGCTGATGCTCAAAAACAAGCAAATGAATTTTATGGGAAAGAGGTTGAATTAACTCAAGATGCTGATGTACTAGATACTTGGTTTTCATCAGGTTTATGGCCATTTTCAATCCTAGATTTTGATATGTGGGATGGTGATCAATCTGAAATGTTTAAAAAATTCTACCCAGCAAGTGTATTAGAAACTGGTCACGATATCATTTTCTTTTGGGTAATTAGAATGATGTTATTTGGTTATGAATTTACTGATCAAACTCCATTTGAAACTATCTATCTCCATGGAATGGTAAAAGATAAACATGGAGCAAAAATGAGTAAATCAAAATGAAATGGTATTGATCCACTTGATATGATTGAAAAATATGGGACTGATGCTCTTAGATTAACTCTAAGTATTTGAAATACTCCAGGGAATGATTTAAAATTTGATGAATCAAATGTAGAAAACAATATGCTTTTTGTAAATAAATTATGGAATGCATCACGTTTTGTAAGTGTAAATCTTTCTCCAGAAGTAAGTTCAATGAGTTTAGAAGATATTCAATGAGAATTAAAAGACAACTATTGAGATCTCCTATTTCATGAAAAATGGATTTTAAGTAGAATTAAACACTTAAATGATATTTCTACTGATTCAATGGATAATTATAATTTTTCTGAAGTATGAGAAGAATTACAAATATTTACTAAAAATGAATTTTGTGATTATTACATAGAAGAATTTAAATTAACAAAACAAAAATCTAAATATGGTGAAAAAGTGATTACTTTTGTTTTAAATAATCTTTTGAGACTATGGCATCCATATATGCCTTTTGTAACAGAGGAAATTTATTCTAAATTAGGATTCTCAGGAGACCTTATAGTCGCATCTTGGCCAAATATTTCAATACCTAGAAATGAAGAAATTGAAAAAGATAAAAAATTAATTATTGATATTATTAAAGAAATTAGATCTCTAAGAGCTGATAATAATATTATGCCAAATAAAACGATTGGATTACAAGTGTATGCAAAAAATAAAAATGCAGAAGTAATCGATGAAGTTTTAGAATTAATTGCAGGTATTGTAAAAGCTGAAAAATTTGAACTCGTTGATAAAAAACCCAAAGATGATAATTTAGCGTATGGTATAATAAAAGCTGGAGTTGAAGTATTTATAGATACTGCCAATGCTTTAGATATTGGAAAAGAAATCGAAAGGTTAAATGAACAAATCACAGATACAAAGCAATATATCGCTATTTTAGATAAAAAACTTCTTAATGAAGCATTTGTTTCAAAAGCTCCAGAAAAACTTGTAAGAGCGGAAATGGAGAAAAAAGAACAAGCAAAACAAAAATTACAAAAATTAGAAGAAAAAATTTCTAAATTTCAAAAATAAAAAATAAAAAAACTAAATATTTTAAATATTTAGTTTTTTTATTTTGAAAGTAATTTTGTATTAAAATATAAATATTTTGTATGTACAATAAAAATATTTATATTTTTTTGAATTATTTTTATTTTTTGTACACTAAGAGTATACAAATATTTTTTAGAAAATTATTATGAAAATTATTACGTTTTTATGTTTTTTATTTATATCTCTTTTTTCTGCAATTTGAGTTTCTGCCAGTAATTCTCAAGAAAAAGAAATTATACAATATAAAATTAATTCTATAACTTATAATGGAGAATTAAAAGATTGAGTGGAAGTAAAAATTTCTGGTGAAAATTTAAAGGATTGTGATTATATTTCTCATAATAATGAAAAATTAGATATTACATCTCCAAAATTTATATATTCTCATGGAAATTATAACTGAATTGTCAGTATTTTTTGTGATGGTGTAAATAGTAATTACGAATATAGTTTTCCAGTTATAGAAAATACAAAAATTACACAAGAAGATAATTTTTATTACTTGGAAATAAATTGAAAGAATTTTGATAAAGATTTTAAAGTAGATTTAGACTGATTAAAATTTGAAAAAATCTATAATTCTCAAACTAAAATTTACTGAATAATAATTTGAGAAGTTAAAAATTTAGATTTATTTGTAACTTCGAAAAATAATGACTCTAATACTGTTTTATTAGAATTTAATTATCCATTTATTGAAAAAATAGAATCAAAAGATAATTTTTTAGCTGGAACAAAAATATATATATCTGGAAAAAATTTAGAAAAATTTGAGATGTATGTTAATGATAAAAAAACAACTGATTTTGTACAAAATCAAGAAATAATTGAATATGTATTAGATGAAAAAATTACTGATTTAACTATTGGTTTTAAAAAGTATAATATTGAATCAAATGATATAAAAATACAGGTTCAATGAAATATTCCATATTTGGATAAATATTATGAAAAATCTAATAGTGAATCTTCAACAAGAAGAGAATTAGAAATTTATGGTAAAAATTTCCCTTTTCATGATGAAGATATATCTGTTTATTTAAATGGAAAAGAACAAAAAATCTCTAATGTTTCAAAAGATTCTATATCAATTATTGATTTTGAATTTATAGATTGAGATAATTATCTTTATGCAGTTGTAAATGATTCTCAATCTAATACTTTATATAAATTTGTAGAATCTAAACTCCCTTATCCAACAAGTATATCAGATGTTTCTTTTGATGAAACACAAAGAATTTTGACTGTTTCTACTATTGATTTTAACCAAGATACTGATAAAATTTACATTGATAATGCTGTAGCTAAAATATTAAGCTGTTATTCTAATGTATGTAGAATTGCTATAGATAAGTCAAAATTAACAGGTAGGATTACTATAAAAAGATGAAATCTTCAACATAATAATTTTGTCGATTTTGATTATTCAACTGGTCAACATCCATATATTCGTAAAATAACATTTCAGGAAGATCCAAAATGATTAACTAAATTTACCATTTATTGAAATAATTTTAATTGAAGTAATGTTACAGGTTCAAATATTTTCACAATGGATGATAATAAACCTGAGATTGAGGTAACAAATAATACTATTAAATCGAGACTTCCTAGGGATTATAAAAATTCTAGTTCAAGTATAAATGTCTCGAAATATTCTATGAGATCTACATTTAATTTTTGATATGATGAGATTTCTAATAAATCTGTGAATAACTCACCTCTGATTTTGGAAATAAAGCCAAAAAATGACTCTTTTTTACAATCTTGAGATACTGCATATATTAGATGATATTGATTTAGTAAATCAGATAAATTATTTATTTGAGAAAAATCATATAATTTAGACTTTTCTGATGGAAATGATTATCCAAAAATTGCTTTGGACGATAATATTAAAACAGGTTTTTATGATTTTTATATAGAATCAAATAATAAAAAGATTTCAAATAAATTGAAAAAGTATATTTCTGAATCTAGTAATCCAGAAATTACGTTCAGTACACATTGAGATTTGAGTAAAAATCAAGAATATTTTTATAATCAAAGTTCTAGTAATAATCTTTTTTCTATGAATATCAGTAATGGTATCGAAGATATAAAATTATCACAACTAGAATTTATAGTACAATGAGATAAAAATATAAATGATTTTTGAGAAATTGAACTATATATTGATGGGAAAAAAGTTTCTCATACAATGGTGAAAGAAGATGGTAAAATTTTATTTTTAGAAGAAATATTGTTAGAAAAATCAAATAAAAATATTCTTGTAGAATTAAAAAAATCTTGAAAATTTTATGCTCAATGAAAATTCATAATTTCATATTTATGACATAAAACTCTCACTCAAAAATCTACACAACAAACATTTATTAGTAAAAATATACTTAAATGACCATATTTTAATGTGTGAATTAAGTGAGCTAAAAATTGTTATAATTTTGATGCAGTAAATATTGACTGTGAAGAAATTTGAAAGGATGAAGTAATTATTATTGATAATAATACAGCTAACCAAGAAGATAAATCATGAGAAATTATAGAGGATAATCTTGAAAAATCATGAGAAGATAATCTTGAAATAAACAAATCAAAAATGGAAATAAAAATAGATACACTCATATCTAATTTATATAAAACTAAAACAAAAAAATCAACTTATGACTGATTAATTTATTTTAAAAACCTCAAAATTAAATTAGCAAGAGTTATAAATAATGTTCCAGATTCACATAAAGATAAAAAAATGCTTAATTATCTCTTAAATAGTGTCAATGAAGCATATACAAATATCTTTAAAGAATATGTTGAAGAGAACAAAAATAAATAACATAAATTAATTTTAAAAGTAAAAAAAGTTCCTTGGAACTTTTTTTACTTTTTTGTTTGATAAAAATAATTTATTGATTATTATATATGTAATTATTTAATAACAATTTTTTATGAAAAAATTAGTAAGTTTACTGGTAGTTTTTCATTTATTGTTCACATCTCATATGACATTTGCAGATTTTGATCAAACTCTTGTAAATGATCCTTTATTTATGGAAGAAGTCTATAGCTTTATTTTATCTGCAGACTTAGTTGATATTCCTTATTTATCTGATGAAGATAACTTACAATACTGTGCTGAAACGTATTTAGAAGCTACAAGAAGAAGAGATTATACTCAAACTGAAATAAATACATGTGGAGATTATTTTGAATTGAAACATCAAGAAGAAATTGCATACAAAGCATATATGTTAAATAATAGAGAACTTTTTAATTAAAAAGTTCTCTATTTTTATAAAATATTTTAACGTATTGTAAATAAAAAATATTTTCAAATATATCAATAATTTATATAGTAATAGCATTATTTTTAGAATAAATACAAAATATGAAAAAAAATATTAACACAGCATTTACACTCGTAGAACTCATCGTGGTAATCACGATTTTAGCAGTTTTAGCAACGGTTGCGTTTATCTCTTTTCAAGGATATACAAGTTCTAGCAGAGATTCAGTTAGACTTGCTGATTTAAAAAATATTTCAAAATCTTTTGAAATAAATAGGACAAAAGATATTGATTTTCCTTTGCCTGATAAAAAAGTAGATATTTCAGCTAGTGGAACAATTTTTCAATATCAATGAGAATTATCACAAAATATTTTAGAAACAGACCTAAATATTTTTGATGGAGGACTCGATCCAGTGACATTGAAACCATATGGTTACGCAGTAAATCTTGCAAGAAATAAATTTCAAGTCATTTGATTTTTAGAAAATCAAGAATCTGTTGCAAATATTTCTACAACTACAACATTTGCAGATAATTCTGACAAATATATAAAATCTAGTGGAGATTCTCTAGGAATTTTACTCAACGAAACGACAAATGAAGTCATAGTTCAAAGTGGAAGTTTTGATGAAATTGATGTAGAAAATGATTCAGATAATTATTTATTATACATAAATAAGCTTAATAGAATATCAGGTATAAGTTATAAAACAGTTTTAAAATATAATAATTTAAGTACTAAGACATCTTGTAAAGAAATATTAGAAAATGATAATACTACATTGAATCAAAATGGATATTATATGATAGACTATAAATGATATAACACTTTAGTGTATTGTGATATGACTACACAAGGTTGATGATGGACTTTATTTTATGCAAATTCTGCTAATGAAAATATGAAAGTAAAAAAATCATATTTACAATATTTATCTGATAAAAATTGAATCAATTATAATTGAGTTACATATAATGATTATGATTTATATGGAATGCTAGATGTATCAGAGTTTTGAGCTACTGCAATACTGACAAAAGAGTTAATAAACTGGATAGGTGATAATTGAGCTTCAGTAACATTCAATAATAGTGATCTTTTAAATAAATTTATTAATAATACTATTATAGATGAAACACCTCTTTCAATTGGTGTTAATAATGATTGTCAACTATTACCTAATAATCAATCATTTATATATAAAACAAACAATATTGAATACTCATATAATAAAATTACTCATCGGGTTTGATGATGAAATAATTTTCATTGATATTGATGGAGAGATTGTATGGTTGCAGATTGAATAATACCTACTCAATCAGATGATCCAGAATTAACTAAACCTAAAGATTACCCACGTCATTATTTTTATAAAATAGATTCTAATATTGATGTTGATAGAGTAAGATGAATTTCTGGATTTAATAAATGAGATAGTTCTGCAATAGCAAGATATTTTGTTCGTTAATTATTATTAAAAAAACATACAAAACATGAAAAAAAATATTAACACAGCATTTACACTGGTAGAACTTATTGTTGTAATAACGATTTTAGCAGTTTTAGCAACAGTTGCGTTTATCTCTTTTCAAGGATATACAAGTTCTAGCAGAGATTGAGTTAGGCTTGCTGATTTAAAAAATATTTCAAAATCATTTGAAATAAACAGGACAAAAGA
>CAXHZN010000020.1:0-12867 GCA_964022365.1 uncultured Candidatus Altimarinota bacterium | reverse complement strand
TGTAGCAACAAGTATTTTAACTATTGCTGTTTTTTGAGTATTTAAACTTATTTGAGAAAATAATAAAATAATGTCTACCTCTCAAAATATAAAAAATAGTCATTTTTTATTACAACCAATGAGTGAATGTTTACGATCTATATGAATTTCTCAACTCCACAGTGGTGACGATGAAATATATATAGATTTATGAGTAAATAAAAATTCGTGTTCTCTGTGAGATCCTAATAGTTATGTTGAATTAAATAATTTAGAATATCAACTAAAGGCAGAAAAAAAATCTGATAGTTGAGACTCTATTTTATGGGATTTAATAATTTCTGATGGAGTTAATAAAAATATTACAGCTGAATATTTTCAAAAATAAAAACTGTAATATTTACAGTTTTTAAACTAATTCAACGAGTTCTTTTTTTTCTGAACTAGTCATGTATCCAACAATTCTTAAGATTTCTACTTTTTCAGAATTTGAAATTTTTGTTGAATTAGAAATTGCTTCTAATATATTTGGTTCGATTGTAAAGTTTAGTTTTTGCATTTTAGTTTTGTTATTTCATAATTGCACTATTTAAATCTCTTCTTGATTTCGTGTACTTATATATTAAACTATAAAAACTAAACTTTGTCAAAAATATAATAATAAAAAAAATAAATTATGAGAATTTTGTGAATTGATCCGTGAACTACGACTATTGGTTTTGCGATAATAGACAAAGATTGAATGAATAATCACATTGTCGATTATTGAGTTTTTTCGACTACTCCAAAAATGGAATTAAGTGTAAAATTATTAGAAATAGGTATGGATATGAAGCAAATTATTCAAACATATAAACCGGATATTGTTTCTATTGAAAAATTATTTTTCCAAACAAATGTAAAAACATGAATTGATGTTTCTCATGCTCGTTGAGTGATAATGTATGAATGTATAAAAGCAGATATAAAAATAGTAGAATACACTCCTCTTCAAGTTAAAAAAGCAATTACATGACATGGAAATTGTAATAAACTCCAGCTTCAAAATGCAATAAAAATGCTATTTAAAATGGATGCGATTCCAAAACCTGATGATGCAGCAGATGCTATTTGATTAGCTTATATGTGACTACTCAATGCAAATTTTATAAATAATAGATGATTATTATAAAATAAAAAAAATAATATTTTACAAATATTATTTTTTTTATTTTATTTTTTAATTTATCTTAAAAAAACTTTTTTTTCATCTAGAATTAAATTTTTAATTAAATTTTCATCTGGATTTATATCTTCAAATTCTACTTTTCTCTTATATTCATCTAATATATCTTGTTTTGAATATTCTTTGTTAAGATTATAACTCACAGAAATATTTTCACCATCTATTTTATTTTCTAAAAAGGAAATAAAATGTTCTCAGAATGTATCTACTAATTTTCTATGAATGAGAATATATTTCTTTTTTCTTTCTTGGTCAATTATATCGTGAGATTTTAAATAAAAATTAGCATAATTTATAGAAAATACTCATGATGGATAAAGTAATTTTCATAAATCTGAAAATAATTCATCGACAATTATATGTTTAGGAATTTCCCCTGTTGAACCATAAATATCAAATAATATTAGATCAAATTTTTCTCACTTTTTAATTAATTTTTTTGTGAATCTTAAAACATCATCCGTAAAAATATTTTTTGTTTCTATATTTAATTCTTTTTTTGCTATTTCAATCATCGCAGGATCTACATCAACAGCAGTTATTTCTGCATATATGAAATTATCTTCTATATATTTTATATAAGTTCCTCAACCTGATCATAAAATCAAAACTTTATTAATACTTTCTTGCATTAAACCTCATAAAATTCATTTATTTATATAACTTAGAGGAGTATTTTTATTTTTTAAATCGTACCAACCATAGACCGATTCCCTTTCTAAATTATCCAATATAGAAACACAAACTTCATCATCTATATTTTCAACGATTATAGGTTCATTGTAAAAATTTGATTCATATTCTCTTATCATTTTTGATTTTTATTTAATATATAAAAATTTATATTTTTTAGATTATATTAATAAAAATGTGATTGTATAGTCTTGAATGATTAATAATTGATATTTTTGTTTTATTGCGTACTATCTAGGAAATTTATTTTAATACTATATATATGAAATTTACTGATTTAGATTTAATTTGACCTATTCAAAAAGCCCTTGTAAGAAAAGAATTTATAGAACCAACTCAAATTCAACAATGAATAATCCCTGCGATTTTAGAAAAAAAAGATGTTTTAGGTCTTGCTCAAACATGAAGTGGGAAAACACTTGCTTTCATCCTGCCTATTTTACAAAATCTTTATAATAAACGTGCGGATACTGGTTATACAGAATGAAAAATTGATAGAAAAATAACATCTCTGATTTTAGCTCCAACTCGTGAATTAGCTATTCAGATTTGAGAAGAATCAAAAGCATTTTGTACAAATACAAATATTAAACATACCGTTATTTATTGAGGTGTGAATCAATTTCATCAAGAAAAAGTCATTAATAAATGAGTAGATATGCTTATAGCAACTCCTGGGAGACTCCTAGATCTGGTTGAACAAAAAATAATAGACTTATCTGATGTAGAAATTTTCACACTTGATGAGGCTGATAAAATGCTAAATATGGGTTTTATAGATGATGTATATAAAATACTCGATTATATTCCAAATAGAAAACAAAATTTATTTTTCTCTGCAACAATGCCTGAAAAAATAGAAACTCTTGCAGGAAAAATACTTTCTAATCCAGTCAAAGTCGAAGTTCATACAAACTCGAGTACGGTTGATACTATTTCTCAGGAAATATTTTGCGTGGAAGATGAATTAAAGCCTCAATTACTTATTTATACTCTTCAAAATAATGCTTTTGATTCAGTTATAATTTTTGTAAAAACAAAAGATAGAACCGAAGAAGTACTGGAAATATTACAAAGAGAAAATATTTCTTGTGATCACATTCACAGAAACAGAAGTCAAAATGCAAGACAAAGAGCTATTAAAAACTTAAAGAACTGAGAAATTCAAGTTTTAGTAGCAACAGATATTTTATCTCGTGGAATAGATGTAAAAGATGTCACATGTGTTATAAACTATGATCTACCTCAAGAAAATGAGACATTCGTTCATAGAATCGGAAGAACAGCTCGTGCTGGTAAAAAATGATTAGCTTTGAGTTTTTATGTACCTGCACAAAAAGAAAAAATGGCTAGTATCGAAGAATTAATAAATACAAAAATTCCAGAAAATACAAATAAAGATTATATAAATCTAAAACTTTCCACAAAAAGAAGTTTATGAAATTTTGAAGTTACAGAAAGTTATGTTTCTAAAAAACCAAGAAGAAAAAAACGTTAAAAAAAAAGAGCCCATGGCTCTTTTTTTTTAATTTTAGATTATTTAATTAATCTGATGTATCGTAACAATTACGACAATGACTAAAACCATTGTATTGAATATAGGAAATATTTTCACAGTCTCCTATTTCACATAAATCTTCCAATGGATCCATACTTACTTCATTGCATGAATCACATTTTCCATTACGTAATTCATCTGTATGAAATTTTTCACTACAGTCTCCATCGCATTTGACTTTATCTTCACAGCTTTTACAGTCACCATCTGAATTTATACGATCCTTATAAACTCTATTTTCACATTCATTACAAACTTGCGTTTCTGAGTTACAAGGCTTACATAATAAACCAATCATTTGGTTTGGTTTAAATGATTTTTCACAAAAATCACAATCTTGTGTTTTTACTTCAGACATATTGTACCTCTTTTTTGTATGTCTATTTTTAAAGTGTTCGAATTATAGTAGATTAATATATTATGTCAATTATAAATAATAAAATAAAATCTACTCAATATTATTGAGTAGATTTTATTAATTTCATTTTATTTTGGCAACCCATCGAAGCTTATGGTGGAACTTTTACTAGAAAATATGCATTATGGGTAGTATTTAATAAAAAGGAATTTAAAACTTTATTTAAAGCATTAAAGAAAATTTATAAGTTGATTAAATAATTCAAATAATTTTTTTATCTCTATTTGAAATCATCTCACTAATTTTAACTCATTCTTGTATTTTAATTAAAATTTTGTGAGGAATTTTTCATTGATATTTTAAATTTCATTGTAGATATATTCAATATAAGTCGTGAGGACTATATTGTTGTATATCATTACAGTTGAAACATGATTGCTTTGAAAAAAAATTTACTTCTTCTGATTCTACCATAACTAATGTTTTGATATCAAGTCATCTACTTTTTATAAATTCCTCTCTTTTGTTAATTTTACTACTAGATACAGATAAAAATATACATATTGGATCATTTCATATCTCATTATTTAATATAACTTGGTAATGAGGATGTTCTGTATTTATGTTTCAATGAAATAAGTAAGTGTTACCAGTTTCTAGTCATAATAAAAAGTCATCATAACTATCCATTAATATTGTAATCAAGAAATATTGACTTTGATAATTCTAAATCATCATCAGGCATATCAAAGATTTCATGTTGATTTACAGAATTTTCAAAAAAATCAGATATAGTCATATTAGCACTACTTCATGCATTAGCAATATGCTCATGTCTTTTCCATTCTACGTATTTGTGAGTTTCATCAATTAACTGTTGATAATTCATCGATCAAAAATATTGATAAATTTTATCTAAAGTTTCAATTTCTTTTTTAGAAAAAAAATCCATATCAACATCTGTTATAGATGTAATATTATAGTCATCTTTTTTGATATACTGATTTATTTCATGTTCATTATATTCTTCAGGTGATTTTATAACGTTGAAAGTAGATGAAGGAACTGGTCCTAATTTTAATGCTGAATAATTATCACCACTAATAGTTTTTCAAAAATTTCTTAAATATAACTTATCAGCAAAAAAAAGTAATTTAATGGCTTTGGTATAATTTATACTTCAACCTTCTTTATTTGCTAATAAATTTAAAATTTGTATATTTTTTGATAAATCAAAGTTCATATATTTTTTTATATTAATCTAATATACTTTAGTATATATAAATAGTATACTAATAAATATTAAAAGTCAATCCATAAAACTTACCTTCTTGTGGAACTTAATTTTTATGCTGTATATTACCTTTGTAAAAGCAATTATTTATGATAATCTATCTTCCCTACTAAAGAAGAATTGCACGGTGGAACATTAAAAAAGTAGCTATAACGAGATATTATAGCTACTTTAATTTCTGTAAAATATTTTTTATTCAAATGGCAAGGACCCCAGGAATTGCACCTAGGCCTTTCGGGGTCGGAATCCGAACACTCTTCTAATTAAGCTAGGTCCTTATAAATGTGAGTAAATAATAAAAAAAAACAATAAAATAGCAAGTTTTATTGTTTTTTTATTGTTAATAATTTTTTTGTCATCATAGTGTTACATAATAATTCCAGAGTTGATATCATAAAACTTTGATTCTGTTTTCTTTAATATTTGTACTAATTTTTTTAACTAACTCTATCGCATCATCTAAATCTTTAATTATATAGTTTTTTTCTATAATTTTTTGTGCCGCATTTCTAAGTTTATTATTAGTTTTATTAGAAATATTTCTTGCTTCTAGTATAGTATCGATTTCTAATTTTGTTATATATTTTACAAAATTTAAATTTCAAAGTTTGACTTCATTGTTTGATCTTTCAAAAAATGCTTCATGAGATATATTATACTGCTTACAATATCGAGTAACCCTTAGAGATAATCATTTGTAATATTGAGCATCTCTTTTTGAATTTTTATTTAAATAAAGGTCATTAAACATAAAATGTAATACTTTTTCGTATCAAATATCTGAAATATCAAGAATTGAATCTTGTATATGATTGTGTAAATCTAAAGCCCCCATATATATTTATTAGTAATATTTTATTTATTATACTAACGTGATATTAAATGGACATTAAATTTTCAAACTTTTTTTATTTCTAAAAATATATTTTTGTAAATTTTTTAAGTATTTTTATCTAGATGTCTTACTAATTCAATCTTTTTTATAAATAATTCTGCTATATTTTCTGTGATATCTTCATTTGTTAAATATTTTTCATTATCCTGTTGAGTGTTATATGAAAAATACCTTAATCACTTTGCGTTTATATTATCAGGTTTATTTTCATGTAAAAATTGTTGTATAAAAACTATTGCTGCTTGTTTGTTTGTAGCAGCATTAAAAAAACTGTCATATCTTTGGTCAATTACTTTTTTTCAATCAATAAAAACACTTTCTCATCAATTTAGAGAAAACTTTATGAGTCAATTAAATTGAGTTATAAAATCATTATATAGCTTATTTCATAATTGATTTCATATATTGAACTCTAAAATATTTATTTTATTTTGTATTCTTCTTAATATTTTTTGATTTTGAGATTGTTCAGAAGACTTAATATCATTAGTATTATTATTACTATCTTTTTTAGATGTATTTTCTAATGGTTTATTTTGGATAATATTTTTTATTTGTCTTTGATTTTGTCTTTGTTTTGCATTGTTTTTAAACTCATTTTTAGCAACTTCCTGAAGTATTTGAGTATTTATCTCTCAATTATTCTCTGTATAAATTTTAAACGCTTCTTGTATAGTAGAATCTCTATTTAATATTTTTTTAAATTTTAATTTTGTTTTATTTATTTCATTTGCAATAGATTTTATTTGTCTATAACACTCTATGTCTTTATTTCTTCAATCTAGTATAGTTTTTATTATTTCATGAGATATTTCATCGTAATCTTTTTTTTCTAGTGTTTTAAGTGAATCAATCATTGATTGATAATTAATATTGCTATCGTTCGGAAAAAAATGATTATATACAAAGCGAACTTTTGTATCTATATTTTTTATAGTATTTGAATTATATATATTAATTCCATGAATGTGTTTGTAAACGATTTGAAAATATCCATAAATAGTATTTATGGAATTATAATCATTTATCGTGAGTAAATCTTTTTTTCAAGGATCAATTTCTTGATTGTTTAATGTATGAGTATGCATGAAAAAATACAGTTATATTTTGTTTTTGTAAATAAATTATAAATATTTAATAAAATAAATCAATACTAAAAAAAACAGCATAATTATGCTGTTTTTAATTTATGGTAATATTAAATCAAATCCTATAAATAATTTCTCAATCTTCGTTAATCCATTTTAATAATGTATAATCATTAAAATCATAATTAATTTGTTTTAAAATATTTTCAATATTTTTATCTGTAATATCATAATATTGAAGATTTTTGATATATTGATTAGTTCATTTAATTTTAAATTTTTCCACTTCTTTATAATCTATTTTATTATAAAGATCATTTAAAGTAAGTGGTTTATAGTAATCTAAATTATATGTATCTCTAAATTGTAATTCTTTGAGGATATTAAAATCACTATTTTTATATTTTTGAAATACTCATACAAGTTGTTTTTGAACATATTGTATTCTATATGAAAGAGGTGATTTTTCTAATACTACGTTTGAATCTAAATATTCATACCTATTTGTATAAAATAGATCTTTAGGAAGTCCGTAATAGAGATACTGTTCGTATTCCCTATCTGTTGATGGTCAAATTGGATCATCAAATGTTGGGTCATAATATTTATCTCAAATTTTCACCCAAGCGTGTCAAATATTAGGATAATCTGTAGCATCTATAACATAACCACGAATAGTTTTTACATCATTTATATCTGAAAAATACAACAGATATTGAAATAATTTTGCATATCATTCACATACTCAAGAATTATTTTTAAATGTTTCAATTCATGAGAAAATAGTTTTATCTCAGAGATCTAAATTTTGAGTATATTTTGTATTTTTAAGTACATAATCATAAAGAATTTTTATTTTTTCATCTTTATTTTTTGCATCTTTAGTTAAGTTTTGAGATAAACTTTTAATTTTTAGAATATCTAGATCTATATTATTTTCATGTATATGAAATCTATCATCTCTAATTTCTTTTAAAAATTCTTCTTTGTTTGGAATCCCATAAATTATACTATCACTTATGAGTCTGATTTTTTTTGCATTGGTTACAAATCAAGGTTTATTATTATTTGTAATAAAAAATAAATCAGTTTTAGTGTCAATTTTATTAAATTCTAGATCACTCAATTTTGGACTAACTCAATTTCAAAAAGATAAATGTTTTTCAAAAACGTAGGTATACCAAACTCATTTTTCTCTAAATATTGAGTCATTTGAATTAATCTTATTTTGAAAATAATTACTTGATGGAAATTTTTTTATAAGTATTTGAGATTCAATTTGTTCCTGAATATAAGAATATTCAAAAATATAATCATTAGATAATTTAATTAAACTATCTATGATTATTTTTTTATCTCAAGTAGATGCAAATTTATTTTTTGAAGTATAGAGTTGTTCTAATAATATATTTATTTTTTTTTCAGCTATGTCTTTTGAATATTTATTCTCCAAATTTTTAGTAAAATTTTTAAAAACATTCTCTACTTTAATCGATACTTTTTTATTATTAAGTTCTCAAATATTAGCAAATACTTGAGAACTTAATAAATATATTCATACTAATATAAAAATAATTATTTTTTTTATCATATTTTTATCTTAAATTTATAGCTTTGTTATATTGATTATCAATATCAAATTCTTTATATTGATCCATATCTAATTCTAAGAGTATGTCTGGAGTCAATCAAATTCCGTCAATTCATCTTTCTTCTCATCCAGTATACCATCTTGCAACTGTATATTTTAGTAATGACCCATCTTTATATTCTTTGATTTGTTGAACAGAACCTTTTCCATAACTTTGTTCACCGATACTTACTGAATCTGGATAATAATCTTTGATTGTCCCAGCTAAGATTTCAGAAGCTGATGCTGTACCTGAGTTTTGTAAAACTACAATTTTATAATCGTTGAAATCAACAATTGAATATCAATCAGAACTTAAGATTCTATCTCAGTTTAAATATCTTATAATAGCAGTAGGTTCATCTTTTGGTACCATATATGATAACATTTCTGCAACTTGATCGAGATATCAACCTCAATTATTTCTTACGTCAATAATTACTTTTGTAACATTTTTATGTGTTTTTAAATCTTGGAGAGCTGCAATATATTCTTTTGAAACTTTTTGACCGAAATTTTTAATATTTATATAAAAAGTATTTGAATCTATTAATTCATACTCTAAATCTTTAATAATTATTTGGTCTCTTATTACTTCTACATCAAATGTTTTACCATCTCTTAGAATAGTGAGAAGTACTTGTGAACCTTTTTCTCATTTAATCCATGAGACAACTTCATTACTAGAGTTATTTTTTGTAACTTCTTTACCATCTACATGAGTAACTCTATCTCCTCATTTAAGTCCTGCTTTATATGCTGGAGATCCTTTAATTGGAGAAATTATCTTAAAAATTCATGGTTCTTGCATTTCTACATATGCTCAGATTCATTCAAATTCTCCGTTTAAGTTTTCTTTAAAATCTTGAGTTTCTACTGGTGGAAAATATGTTGTATGTTTATCATCAGTTCCCTTTGTTAATCAGATAATTGCATCATCTAATAAATCAGCTTTTGAATTCTTATCTTTATCATAGTGTTGCGTTGATAGTGTATTAAATACATCTTCAAAAATTAATTTTTTTGTTTCTAATTCTCAGTCACCAGAGATGTTTTTTAATGTTTCCAATTCTCTTTCAAATTTTTTGGTAACATAAATCATATCATTTATGTCTGCATTTCTTTTTGAAAGTTCAGTATAGTCATTTTTTTGTAAAATTTCTATCCCTAAGATTTTTTCACTTAATGCATAAAATTCATATGCAGAAATATCTTTGTTTGGATAAATTTTAGCAGATTTATTTTCTAATAATCCAAAAAATACTAATACTTGGAGTGAGTCATATAATTTTGATCCAAATGGTACATCACTGTAATTTAAAGTGATATATTTATATGATTCAAGTGTATTTTCTCTAAAAAAGTCAGCATAATAATTAAATACATCATCTCTATTTATAGAATTTTGCTGAATATTAACAGGAGTTGATGTTACATTTATTTGAATTTCCTGAGCCATTACTTGAGAAGCAATTAGAGGAGTTGAAATAAATAATACGAGTAATAATTTTGCTATATAATTTTTAATCATTTTTTTTGTTTTTATATAAATAAATCAATTCAACCAAATGGATATAGAACTCATAAAAATATAAGTCCTAATCAAATGAGAATTAATACGAAATAAGTTCCTCAGCTTCCAATATGTTTTTCTGCCCAGTAAAAGTTTCCAGTCCATGACTTTACAACTTTTCTATATTTTAAAATAGCACTTCAAGAAGCAATTAATAAAATTGCATAAATAATTTTTATTATCATTGTTGTAATTGTTGTTGATATTTTTGTTGTAAATCGTCATTTGTTTTTTCCAAGAGATTTTCGATAATTGGATAAGTAAATTCACTAAATTTATCTTGGAGTGATTCAATCATGTTTTCTTTATCCAAACTTTGATAAATATTTAAAATACTCACAACTATGAAAATTATAATTATAACTTTAAATATAACCTTAAATATTGCATATCTTTTTTGATTCCTCATTTGATTATAAATATAATCAATTTTTTCATCTTGTGTTAATGGTAACTTCATATAAAAAGGTTATTAATATTATTTTGCTTCTTTCCAGGTATCTCAAAATACTGTGTCAGTTTTTAGTTCTATTGGTGTATCTGTAAGAATATTTTCCATGATTTGTGTTACTTTTTCTCATAGTACTTTTTCTTCTCATGGATACACATCGAAAACTAGTTCATCATGAACTTGCATTATGAGTTGAGATTTGATCTTTTCGTCTGATAAATATTTGTGAATTTTTACCATTGAGAGCTTAATGATATCAGCACTGGTTCATTGAATTGGCATATTCATAGCTTCTCTTCTGGCTGCATTTTTAATAATTGCATTTTTATCATTAATTCCAGGCATGTATCTTCTTCTTCCGTAATGAGTTTGAACGTATCAATTTTGTTCACAAAATGAAATTTGTTCATCAAAAAATTCTTTTACTTTTGGATATGAATTATAAAATGTGTCAATATAAGTTTTAGAATCTTTCATATTTATTCCTATCATTTTACTTAGACCAAATGCGCTTATTCCATAAATTACTCAAAAGTTTACGGCTTTTGCGATTTTTCTATGGTCAGAAGTAAGTGTTTGATTTGGGAATAAAAATTCTGCTGTTGTACGATGAATATCTTTATTTTGTTTAAATGCTTCGAGTAAATTTTCATCCCCAGACATTATTGCTAAAAGCCTTACTTCAACTTGAGAATAATCCGAAGCCATTATTTTTCATCATTCAAAACGTGATACAAATCCGTCTCTTATTTCTCCAGCGATTCACGCAGAAGAAGGAATATTTTGTAAATTTGGTGATGTACTTGAAAGTCTCCCTGTTGTGGTAACAGCTGCATTATATGAAGTATGAATGAAATCATTTTCATCAGCTATTTCTAGTAATCAGTCTATATATGTCGATTGGAGTTTTGAATAATGTCTAAAATCTACAATTTTTTGAGCGATTGGAAATTGATGTGATAATTCTCATAAAACGTCAGCTGAAACACTGTAACCAGTTTTTGTCTTTTTTCATTTTGGAAGAGCAAGTTTTTCAAAAAGAATGACTCAAACTTGTTTTGGAGAATTTATATTAAACTCTTCTCAAACTTCATCAAAAATACTTTTTTGTAAATGTTCTAACTCTTGAGATAATAATAATCAAATTCATTTTAATTTATTTCTATCTATTTTTACTCAAGTTATTTCCATGTCTTTTAGAACTGATAAAAGAGGAATTTCAATATCGTGAAGTAATCAGATTTGAGTGGTTTTATTTTTTACTTGTTTTTCATAAAGTTTATGCGTCATATAAACGTCTTCGCAAGAATAATCAGCTGCAGCTAATAGATCTACTTCATCAAAACGTAATTTCTTTTTTTGTGAAATTTCATCATATGAAATCATTTCATAATTAAAATCTCTGAGTGATAATTTATCGAGACTTAAACCTCTGGTACCAGGTGCTTGTATATATTCACCTAATAATGTATCGTAAAATTGAGCCAAAACAAAAAGGTTAATATTTAATGCCAAAATATTAACCTTTTTTTGCTTGGAGTCAAAATATTATTTACGATATTTTAGCGAAAATAAATAGATTATAAAAAAGAAAAGCAAAATATAAAAATATCAAGTAGTACTGAGATAAATATTATACAAATTCCCAGTGGAGAAATTATTATAATCTACTTTATTTATAATAAAAAATAAGCTATTAAAATCTATTTTGTGAGTTGTTTCTAATATCTGTGGTAATGATTGAATCATCGCTAGAGATAAAAATATTGCTAAGAGGTTTTGTATAAACGTATGAAATCTGTAGAAAATATTTTTACAAGTTTGAAAAATTAATAAAAATATACACATCGATAACATAAAAATTCATATAAAAACTCTATCAATTCATGTTATTGTAGATATAAAAATAAGTGACACTGCAATGAGTAAAATATTTATAATGTAGCTATTATTTATTTTTTTTGAATAGTTTTTCGTTTCAAGGAAAAATAATTGGATGACAAATAATCCAAATAAACTATAGATTACATCAGTTAATTCTATATTATCAAAATAATAAAATACAAATAAATTTATTATAAATATTAATAATGCTGATATTGGAAATAAACTTGTTTTTTTCG
>CAXHZN010000019.1:0-14406 GCA_964022365.1 uncultured Candidatus Altimarinota bacterium | reverse complement strand
TTTTTTTCCAAAATTTCTTTTATATCATTATTTCAAAATAATTTTTTATCTAAAATAACTTCTTTTGGAGATATTTTATATAATTCATTTTTAAGTCATTCTAGGTTTACAAACTCACAAGTGTACCATTTATTTGAATTCATTTCTAAAAAACTCATTCAATAATTTTCTTTATCCTGAGTAATTGAGAGTAAAATATTTGTATTTTCTATTTGAGAATATTCTTCTCATTCTAATTCAAGAGTGGCTGGAGTAACTATTCTGACAATTTCTCTTTGCACTATTCATTTTAATTTTGGGTCTGAAACTTGTTCTGCAATTGCGACTTTATATCAAGCAGAGACAAGCATCGGTAAATATTTTGCTTTTGCGTGATATGGAATACCTGCTAAAGGTATTGGGTCTGCTGCATTTTTATTTCTTGAAGTAACTGAAATTCACAAAACTCTGTGCGCTATATGTGCGTCTTCTCAAAATAATTCATAAAAATCTCACATACGAAAAAACAAGAGACAGTCATCTACTTGTTTTTTTAATTCGTAAAATTGTTTCATTGCAGGAGTTGTATTTTCCATAAATATTTATTAAAACATTAATTTTTTTCTCGATAAACGTGAATATTTTGGTTTATCTTCTATGAAACGTGAAATATTTAGTAAAATTCATAATCACATAAGTATTGATAATAATGAACTTCATCAATAACTTACTAATGGGAGAGTAATCCCAGTTAATGGCATTATATTTAAATTTACTCAAATGTTTACGAATGCTTGAAATAGTACCCGCGAAGCGAATCATAACGCAAAATATTTTCAAAATAAATCTGGAGAATGTCGAGAAATATATAATGCTCTATATCAAATATACATATAAATTAACATCAGTGTTAATCCTCATAAAAATCCTAATTCTTCTATAATTACAGAAAAAATAAAATCTCCCTGTACTTCAGGTAAATATCAGTATTTTTGAATTGATTGTCCAAAACCTAAACCTGTAAAACCTCAACTTCAAATTGTTATTAAAGCTTGTCTTATTTGGTCTTTTCTTTCATCTTTGTATGCAGCTTTGGTAAATAAATCTTCATTGTCTCACAAAAAAGTATCTAATCTCTGAGTAATATATCCTAATCACTTAGTAGTTCTCCCTGTTTCTTTATCATAATCTCAGGTAAAATAAACAGTGAATATTAATAAAAAACCTAAAAATGCTGTTAATCATAAATGTTTTATATTTCATCAAGCAACATAAAACATAATTGCTGAAACTGGCACTACAACTAATATGGTTCAAAAATCTGGCTGTAATCAAACCAGTAATACTATAAGTCAGATGATTCAAATATATGGTAAATAACCATATTCTAAACTTTTTAAGTATCATTTATATTTTTTGAAAACTGAAGCTAGCATAACTATTAAAGCGAGTTTCATGAACTCAGTTGGTTGAATCAAAAATGGTAATCAAGGAATATCAATCCATCATTTTGCTCATCAAAATACGCTTCATAAGACTAAAACTACAAATAATAATCAAATAGCTAAACCAAAAAAATAATTAGCAAATTTTTCAAAAAAGTTATAACGAATTTTTGAAAAAATAGCTACCATTGAAAGTCAAATAACTACGTGAGCAATATTTCTGATAACATAAAAATGATTATAAGCTTCTGTAATATATCCATTTGCAACTTGCCCAGAAGTTACTCTAAATGAAGAAAATACAGAAACTGACGATATCATTATCATTCAGAAAATAATTAATGCTAATGCAGCAAAAAATAATTTATAGTCTACGTTTTTTTTTGTCATCTATAAGTATTATTGAAATTAAAAATATGCTTTAAAAATAGTATAACTTCAAGGAAATAACATATCAACTCAACCTATTAGGAAATATATTATCATTAAAATAACAATAGGAGTAAAATCCAATGGTCAAACTGTTGTTGGTAAATATTTTTTTACAAATCAATATATCGGGTCAATTATATCGGCTAAAAATTTTGGACGAATATTTAATCAAAAAATTCTTAACCAAGATAATATTATATCTGAAAAGATAATATATTGCATTAATTCAAGTAATATAAAAATTGTAAATAGTGCTTCCATTATCATTTATTTATAAATGTAAATCATTGCTCTGCTGCTGCTTCTTGAGCTTTTTTCTTACTCGATCAAATTCCTGTACCAATCATTTTTTTATCGAGAAACACTCAAACTTCAAAAGTTTTATTATGATCTGGTCCGTGTTCATCGAGTATTTTATATGTTGGAGTGATTTCATATTCTGCTTGTGCATATTCTTGAATAACTGTTTTGTGATCTTTTGTTTTGTTATTTTTAAGTATATCATCAAGTGTAGTATATATGTATTTATTAACAAATTCTGATGCAACATCCATTCATAGGTCTAAATAAATAGCTCCTAAAAGTGCTTCAACAACATTTGCTAATAAATAATCATTTGTTCTTCATCAAGAAAGTTCTTCTCATTTTCAAAGTAATAAAAACTCTGGTAATCCATTTGCTTTTGCTACAAGTGCTAAATTTGTACCTCTTACTAAAGCACTTCTAATATCCGTAAGTTCTCATTCTGGTTTATCTGGAAAATCTAAATATAAATTTCTAGTAATTGATAATTCTAATACAGCGTCTCCTAGGAATTCTAATCTCTCATTATGTTGTGGAGCAAAATCTGGTTTTTCATTTACAATTGATCTGTGTATAAATGCTAATACATAAAGAGAAATGTCATTATATTTTATATCTAAAACTTCTAATAATTTAGAAATTTTATCCTGAATTAGTGTGTTATTTACGGCTTTTTGTGTAACTACCAAAATAATCAAAATTAATAATAAAAGTATGTGAATAGATTACTTTTTTTAGAAAAAAAGTAAAGAAAAAATCTCTAATTAAAGAGATTTTTTTAAAATTGAATATGTATCTTGTCATACAGGATCTTTAGCTAAATCTTTTAACGATTCAAAATCCTTATAAACACTATTTAAAACTCCATTTACGATTTTTTTTGCAGAATCATCTCAAAAAGCTTTTGCTACTTCAACTGATTCATTAATAGAAACTTTTCCTGGAATTTCCTCTGTTAAGTAAAACATTTCTGCTAAAGCTATATACATAGGAAGAATATACATTATATTCATATTTTGTGGGTCAAATCTTGGAGAATATTTTTCCACGATTTGTATAAAAAATGATTCATTTTTCATAATAATATCTAACATTTCATTATAATATGTTTTGTCGATATTAAATTCAAATACTCATTCATAAAAAGATTCTTCAAATTCTTGATTATCTTTACTCCCAAAGGCTATAGCATACAGTCTTTGGAAGAGTAATTTTCTCGTTTTTTTACGATTAAAGTTCATTTTTTTTTATAAAAAGATATTTCTAAATTTACGAAAAAAAATAGCATGATGTAAAATCAATGCTATTTTTATACTCTAGTAACTTTGTTAGATTTTACTTTAAGTACTTGTCTACCATTGTAAGTACCATCATCTGCAACATAGTGAGCTAAACCATTACCTTCTTTGTTTAACATTACTCTATTTTTTAATTTTTTTGCAGTTAATTGAATCCAGTTCGTTGTTCTAGTTCTAGATCTTGATTTAGAATGTTTCTTTTTTGGACCAAAAGCCATAATTCTAATATTTAGTATATAAAGAGCGAAATTTCACCGCGCTATTGTATTACGTTTTCTATAAAATGCAAATTTAATTTGAAAAAAAGATTACTTAGGGTAATATACTCAAAGAATAACAATAATATTAATAGAAAAAATATGCAAAAAATCCTAATTATAGAAGATGATAGAGGTATTTCTACGTCTCTAAAACTTTACTTAGAAAACAGTGATTTTGAAGTTTTACTTCATGATGACGGGACAGATGCATTAGAAAAAATCAATCAAATTGCTCCAGATATAGTTATTTTAGATATAAACTTACCGGGAAAAAATGGAATTGAAATTTGTGAACAACTCAGAGTTTATTCGCAAACTCCAGTTGTGATGCTCACAGCACGTTGAGCAGAATCTGATAGAGTTAATGGATTGGAAGTATGAGCTGATGATTATATAGCAAAACCATTTTCACCAAGAGAACTTTTAGCGAGAATAAAAACTATTTTAAGAAGATTTTCAGCAGATTCAAAAAAATCTGATAATATTATTATTTTTAATAATATTTCTATTGATACAAATAAAAAAATCGTAAAAAAATCATGAGAGTTATTAGTGTTAACAGCAAATGAATTTGATATAATGGCTAAAATATTTTGAGAAAATTGAAATATTGTCAGTAGAGAAATTTTAATGACAGAAGTTATTTGATATGATAAATATATCTACGATAGAACAATTGATACACATATTAAAAATCTTAGAAGAAAATTATGAGACAAAGACATTATTTTAACTGTCAGATGAGAATGATATAGACTAAATAAATAATTATGAAAATATCAACAAAATTTATATGAGCATTAGCTGGAAGTATACTTTTTATCGCATTTATAAATATAGTAGCATTTTACTTTTTTTATACTGCATATTTAAAAATATATTTCACAGAAAAAATAAATTCTAGAGAAAAAATTACTCTAGAATATATTAATGATATAAAAGAACAGCAAGCTATTGATGAAATATGAAGTATATTTTATGATGTAGAAATTGAAATATTTGAATTATTTGAAGAAAATAATTGAGCAATAGTTTTAGATGATGATAAAAAAATAAATTTAGTTATTGATTATTTAATTAAAAATTGAGTTGGTACTCGTTATATTGAAGAAATTATTCCAACTAATAATTTCAAAAAAGTAATTGACGCTATTTCTGAAGAAAATTCTCCAGAAAGTATATTTATAAATAAATTAACTTTTTCAATTTTAATTACAAATATTATAGCTATTACATTAACCGTATTAGTGGTTTTATGGTTTGTTAGAAGTACAATTTCACCTCTTAAAAAAGTAGCAGAAAGGATAAAAATATCAAAACCATGAAAAGATTATAAAACAATTGAATATAAAAATCCTTATGATGAAGTATGATTATTAATATGATCAATTAATACATTAAATACAAAATTAAATCTACAAGAAGAAATCCGTGGAAGACTACTAGCAGATATTTCCCATGAACTTAAAACTCCAATTACATCGATTCAATGTTATTTAGAGTGAATTACTGATGGAGTAATTAAACTCGATCAAAAAAATCTCAACTCTATAACTGACGAGATGAAACGTCTCATAATAATGGTAAATAAAATTATGGAGCATGAAAAGCTTGAAAGAGAAAGATTAGAACTTCATAAAGAACCTGAAAATATTTACGATATTATTATTCAAATAGTTGAAACTCATAAAAAACGTCTCAAGGAAAATAAGCAAAGAATTAAAGTTAATGGAGATATTAATCAAATTCACCTGGTTGATAAAGATTTATTTATGCAATTAATTCATAATCTTATTTGAAATTTTTTAAAATATTCTGGTAAAAAAACAATTTTGAGGATAAATATAACTAAATCATATATTGAATTTTCTGATGATTGACATGGTATAAAATCTTCTGAAGTACCATTTTTAACAGAAAAATTTTATCAATGAAAAATTGAAAAAACCTGAGATGTAGAAAAAAGATGAATCTGAGTTTGATTAAGTATTACTAAAAAAATAATTGAATCTCATGATTGGAGATATGATATAAAATCAGACTTAGGGAAATGATTCCATTTTAAAATATATATATAGTCTTCACAAAACATTCACATTAAACTATTGTAATAAAAAATCAATCAGTATAATAGAAAAGAATTAGAGAATCTTCTTAAACGGTTAAAGCCAATACTTTTTATTTGATTCTCTAGTTTTTTACGTATAAATTTTATAACCATATGAAAAAAATATTACTATGAGTTATAAGTTTACTTTCTATATTACACGTAGGTGAAATATATGCTCAAACTTGAGATATATTAGAGGATAAATCGATTAAAGAAATAAAACAAAACATTGAAAAACTTAATAGTGATAAAAATATCATATCGAATGAATACTCAGAATTTAAATTAGAATCTGACTTGAGTTCATATTTTAAACCATTGCTATCAAGAGAAGAATTACAAAGTATAGAAATACTTATAACAAAATATAACAAACAATTTAATGAATTAAATTCACTTTTGCTTATTCAGGCTAAAAATCTAGAAGACACTAGTGAAACTAAAAATAAATTATTACAAATTAAAAAAGACTTGTATTTAAGTTTACTTTGATTTGTAGATACAAATAAATATCAAGAATATTTGGTATTTATTAGGTGAGATGCAATTATCTCAAAAAGACAAGTTGATGTTAAATCGCAAATTGCTACGACTACAGAAATTTACGATAAAAAAGTTACTAAAATAGAAGCAAAAATTATTGAAAATAGAGAAGAAATGGCAGTAAGACTAGAAAAAGTTATTTCTGATAAAATTGATGAAAAAATTAATACTATAAAAAGTAATGCCAGTTTTCAAAAATTACCAAATAATTTACAAGTAGAAGTATTGGAAAAAACTATTGAAAAAGTTAATATTAATATTTCTGCACTTGAAACTGTTGAAATGAAAGATTCCAATATAAAACAAAAAATTAATTTATATTATTTATTAAATGATAAATTATTAATTTTTAAAAATTCTATTCAACAAACACAAAAAAAACAATGAGAATAATCTCATTGTTTTTTTTGTGTTAAATATTCCAATTAAAATATTTTTCTAAATCTAATCTTTCATCGTCATATTTAAATAATTTTCCATCTTTTTTTAACATTTTTAAGACTTCATCAACTATTTTTTTAGAAACGTTGTTTCCATATAAATGTTCTTTATTAACCATTTTTTTATTTGCAATCGCTCATTTTACAATATCAGCAATTAAATTTGAATTTATTGGAGGAGCTATAATATTTGTACCAGCTAAGATTGTTTCAGTTCTATCAGAACCAAATCTCACCGTTACACATGGCACTCATACAATATTTGCTTCTTCTTGCATTGAACCACTATCAGTAACAACAGCTCAAGCCTGAGAAATCATATCAATTACTTCACTATGATGAGCCAAAGCTGGTCAGTAAGCAAAATTCTTAGGATATTTCTTTTTTAATTCTTCGATGTCACTTCTTAAACCAAAGTTATCAATCGCAAATTCAGATGCATATAAACCAAGAAAACATACATTAACTCCATCTTGAATTAATTTTTTAATAGCATTATAAATTGCTAAAAATCTTTCTTTTTTTTCTGTATTTTCTCTTCTATGAATTGTAATAAATATAAAATCTTTTCATTTCATATTTGGGTACGTTTCAAAAGCTTTTGATTCCCCTACTTTTAATTTAGAAATTTCAATTGCGTCAGCAACTGTATTTCCTACAACTTTTATATGTTCTTTTGGAAACCCTTCGTCTTTGAGGGTTTTTTTATACAAATTTACCGGAGCTGCAAATAATCCTGTTGATCATTCTATAGCTCTGGTATCAAATTGTTCCGGATATGGTTCAATAGATCCTCTTTCATAAATTTCAAACTCTTGAAGTGATTTATAATATTTTTTCCAATCAAAGTTTCATTTATCATATTCATTAAACAAAGTGTGATAAAATTCTTTATTTGGTGTAAATGTTCTAATACCAGCTTCCACATGAACTACTGCAAACTTATTTAAAAATGCAGCTTTATCAGCAGTTGTCGCAGTGAGTGTGTCTCAGTGAACGTAAGGCACAGGAATTTTTTTATAAATATCATTGATTTCAACTAATATTTCTCAAAGTCTTTCGATAATCAGTGAATATTTTTTATGAATCCTACCAAAAATATTCAGATTAATATCAACTTCCATTCAAAATTCTTCTAAAACTCAAGAAGATAAGTTATAATCATAATGTTGTCCTGTATGGATTAAAACAACCAATTCTCCCCTTCTTTTAAGTTCTTGATATAATGGAGCTTGTTTAATAATATCTGGTTTTGTTGCAATCATTATTATATGTGCATATTTTTTTTCATTATTTTGAATATCTTGCCAAAAATTCTCTCTTATAAATACTTTTTTATCTTCCATAAAAGTGTGTAATAAATATATTTCGCAAATAGTATAATGAGGAATAAATAATTTCAAATAATAAATAAAAAACGAGAATAATCTCGTTTTTTATTTATTTCAAAATATTTCTGATAATAATTTTTTACATTCTTGCCAAAAATTTCATTGTTTTTGTGGATTTTTTTTATTTTCAATTTCTTCAAGTTTATTTTTCATATCAATATTATGTTCTTGAATTAAAACTAAATTTTTATCTAAAACACTTAAAAATCATGAAAATAAATTTATCCCTGCTTGGTTTGTTATTCATGTTTGAGAACCTAAAATTGTCAATGCAGTTTTGATTTTAGTGAGTGTTTTAATTCTCACAATATCGTCAACCATAGCCGTTTGATATTCATTGACTCAAACTCTCAAATCTTTTGGTAGATACGAATCTATATCATCTATTTCTTCTATTTCTTCTATTTTTTCAAAAATTTCTTGAATATCTTTATTATTTAATTCATGATTATTTGCAATTTGCTCAGCTTGCTCTTGAGAAATAATTCATTTCTCAACTAATATTTTTAAATCTTCTAATTGTTCTTCGGTTTCCATTTGAGCCTCAATATGTTTTTTTGTAACTTCATGTGTTTTTTGTTTATCTATAAATTCTTTAATTTCTTTTTTTTCTAGTTCTTTTTTTAATTTCTTTTCAGATTCGGAATATTTTCCTGCTTCAAAATTCATATTTAATTTATTTTAATATATATCATAAAGTGATTAATGTGATAACAATGATAATTACAAATACATTTCTAAGAGTTGGAATATCTTTTGAAACTATATATGATGTAATTAATCAAGTTGCAATTCAGAAAAATCATAAAATAGTTGTAACACTGAGTCATAAATCTCAAATTAATAAAATATTTATTAACCAAGAAACCCAAACTAATCATCATATATTTCTAAGAATATAATATTTTTTATCTAATTTTTTTATTCATTTTATTTGTCATGTAAAAAAACAAATACTTCAAACAAACAGAAATGATAGTAAAATATAAACGGTATAATAACTTAATGAGCCATTTGAGATAATAATATATCACGTCATGAAATTTGCTACAGCAACTAAGCATTGAGCGAGACAAAATAATAATATATTTCTAGAAAATTTTAAGGTCTTAAAATTTATAGAATTTATAATAATAACTCAAATTGCCAATAAAAATATTCATAAGGAAGTATAAGAAATATCTTCTCCTAAAACAAATACTCAAAGCAAAATAGTGAGAATTTTTCATAGATTTTCAAACGGAACTAGTGAAGAAAATTTTTCTTGTCTAAAGACAAATTGATTAATATTTATTTGAATTAAAAATAATACAAAAGTGATTAATATTAAAAAATAATCAAAAAAACTTGATAAAGTTAAATTAAACTTTCATAGTAAAAATATTATAAAAATACATATTAAAGCAAGTGTATGACCTAAAAAATCATTTAAATTTGCTGATATTTTATAATTTGTTGTTTGTTTAAAAAATACCTTTCAAATATTTGATAAACTTGTCGCTAAAATTGCCCAAAACATAAAAAAAATACTTCTTTAAAAAAATATTATATAAAGTATAATAATTTATTTAAAAAACTAAAATTAAAATATTCAATAGAAAATACTAAAATATTTGTATATTTTCCAAAAAAATAATATAATTGAAAATGTTTATTTTTAATACAAAAAAAATGATTAGATTTATTGTTCCAATATTGTTAGTATTAGTTCCTGTAATTGCTATTTTATCAGGAGATACAACAATGTTAGCTATTGCTGCTATTTTTGATGTAATTTTAATTGCTTTATCAATTAAAATCGTAACTCCAAATACAGTAAGAGCTGTAGAATTTATGGGGAAATTTAACAGAATTTTAAGACCAGGTTTCCATTTCATTATTCCATTTTTAGAATGGACAAAAAACCAAGTATTATACAGAAGAAATTTCCCAGTTGAAGTTGAAGGTATTACTGGAGATAATGTAACAGGTTATATCGGACTAAATGTTATTTACTATGTAAATGATGATAAAAATAGTACTGAGGAAGGAAATATCTATAAATCACTTTATAATATAGATGATCCTAAAACTATGATGAGAGCTACAATTGATGAACAATTAAGAGCTATGATGGTTACTTTTACTCATAAAAATATTTTTGCAAAAAGAGAAGATATCGGTGAAGTGATCGAAGAAAGACTCAGAATAAAATTGGCAACTTTTGGTTATACACTTGATTCGATTCAAGTAAGAGATGTTAAACTAGAAAATACAGTTATGTCAGCGATGAACAAAATCGTTGAAACTGAAAAACTAAAAGAAGCAGCTCTAAACGAAGCTGAAGCAAATAAAATCATGCAAGTAAAAGAAGCTGAAGCTGAAAAAGAATCAAAAATATTACTTGGTGAAGGTATGGCTGGTCAAAGAATGAAAATTGCTGAAGGGTTTAAAGAATCAGTTGATATGATCAAAATGAGTGATAATACACTTAATGCTGAAAAAGTATTACAATTCTTACTTGATTCTTCAAGAATCGAAACTCTTGGAAATATTGGTTCACAAGAAAATTCTAAACTTATCTACTTAAATGAAGATCTAGAAGGAAGAACTTGAGAAAGAGCTAGTAAACTTGTTTCAGGTAGCGATATTATGTAAAACAAAAAAACTCACTAAAATTAGTGAGTTTTTTTATCATAAACGTAATCAATTATCAATTTTTTTATCTGGAACAGCGAGCACAACAGTTGAATCTTTTTGTATAAATCATACAAGTAAAAATTCTGACATAAACTTCCCTATTTGTTTTTTTGGAAAATTTACTACTGCTGTGATTTGTTTTCCAATTAAATCTTCTATAGAATATAAATCAGTGACTTGAGCACTGGTTTTTTTAATTCAAATTTTTTCTCAGAAATCTACCGCAATAATATATGCTGGATTTCTAGCTTCTGGATAATTCTCAACTTTAGTAATTGTTCAAGATCTTAATTCCACCATTTGAAATTCATCCCAAGTTAATTCTCACATAATGAAAAAATTATTAATTAAAATCACAAATAATGTCGACTAGTTCTTCAAAACTTCTTCCTGTTAATTCCCAAGCTTTCGGTAAAATACTTCATTGAGTCATTCCTGGTATTGTATTTATTTCTAAGAAAAATACTTCATCATCTCTCACTAAAAAATCTATTCTACTCATAGATTTTATTCAAAAATATTTATAAATTTTATGAGTTGCTGATTCTAGTTTCTCTTTTAACTCTGGATTAATTTCAGGAAAAGTTTCTTTCATTTTTGCTTCAGATTCATATTTAGAATCATAGTCGAATAATTCTGCATTATCTTGTTTTTCTACTTTCATAATTGGTAAAACTTCTCAAGCAACCACAGGAACACTATATTCATCTCAAATAATAAATTCTTGAATTAAAATATCATCTAATAAATCTTTTCTCGTTTTATTGAAATTATCATAAAACTCCTGATGATTATTTATTTTATAGGTATGAAATGAAGAACCTCATTGATTTGGCTTCATAATCACTGGATAACTTTCAGGGAAAGATTCTGAGGTTTCTGCAATATATTGAAATGGAACTTTGATTCATAACTGAAATACTAACGTATTTGTTTTTTCTTTATCTAAACATAAACCGTGCGTTTTGTAATCAGAAAATGTATGTGGAATATTTAATGAATCTAGTACTGCAAAAATTTTACCATCTTCACCATATTCACCATGAAATACCGGTACAGCTAAGCAATACTTATCTTTGTTTCTTATAAATTCTTCTAATTGTTTTGGTAGATCGTATCTATCAAAATCTTTTTGAATATATTTTTCAAAAAAAGCTGAACTTTTTATAGCAATTTCTCTTTCTAATCCAGGTCAACCTGTTAAAATAGCAATTTTTTTCATCATAACTTTTTTAAAAAATAATTGAATTATTATATAACTTACAATAGGAGCAAGTAACAGAGCTCACAGTAAATAAAAATAAATATAACTTTTAAATCATAAAAAATATATAAAAAATATTTCTAAGCACAGAAAAAATAAAATTATAAAATTATAAAAAAATAATTTATTTTTATGTTTTGTTTCAATTGGAAAAATAATTTTTTTTCTTAATAATTTTCATAAAACAAAAATACTAGAAATAATTCAAAAATAAAATACCAGATTAAAAATAATTATTTCAAATGGTTTTTGTATTAAAATTCCAAACGACATTATAAATAAAAATATTTCTATTACACTAAATAAGTGAAAAATATTTGAATTATCACGAGAAAAGATAAATCATTTTTTGTTTTCAAAGAATTTGAAAAAATAATTATATCTATACCAAATCGGTAAAATATAAACACTGATAAGTAATATGTTTTCTAACATAAAATAATTACTAAAAATAATATTTTTTTATTTTACTGAAAAATAAATTGAAACAAAAAGAAAAACCGAAAAAATCGGCTTAAACTTTTCTCACTGGAGCAATTCTAATATTCATTTTCTTGATTCAGTTTCCTGAAAATGCTATTTCTGCGAGTTCTCAATTAAGAGAAGTGATAATTCATGAACCAAATTTTGGATGATTTACTTTATCTCATCTTGCGAAATCAGAAACATTATTATTAGCTACTGGTTTGACTTTTGGTGTAATATCTTTTGAAATGCTTCAAAAACTAAAATCACTTCATCCAGAACTTCAAAGAGAATTAAACATTGAATTTCATGATTTTACAAAGTCAGAAATATCATAATTTTCAATTGTTTCGGCTTGAATTTCTTTCATAAAACGTGAAGCAGGATTATGTGAATAATCTCAAAATACAAAACGTTCTTTTGCTCTAGAAATATATAACTCTTCACGTGCTCTTGTCATTGCTACATACATAAGTCTGCGCTCTTCTTCAAGTGCGTGAGTATCTCCAACACTTCTAAAACTTGGGAAAATATTTTCTTCTAATCCTGTTAAAAATACTCTTTTTTCTTCTAATCATTTAGATGTATGAATCGTCATAAGAGTAACATATTCTTCCCTGTCATCTTTTGTATCCATGTCAGTTATAAGCGCAACTTCTTCTAGAAATTGAGAAAGTGATTCTCTCGGTTCCATACCATTATATTGTGAAGCTACAGTTATGAGTTCATCCATATTTTCTTTTTTTGCAGTTGCTTCTTCTTGAGAAAGTCAATTAGTTATATATTCATCATATTCACAATATTTTCTGATTTGAGAAATTATTTCTGATACTACTATTTGAGTAGAAGCATGAACGAGACTCGTATATAATTCTCAAAATCATACAATAGCTTTTCTCGCAGCAGGTTTTATTTCTTCTATTTCATCAAGATTTTCTATTAAACTTGGATAACTTACTTCAAAAGATTCTTTATATTTATCCAGAGTTTCAATTGATTTTGCTCAAATTTTTCTTGGAGGTGTATTTATTATTCTTTTCATATTTACTACATCATTTCCATTATGAATTGCACGTAAATATCAAAGTAGATCTTTTATTTCTTTTCTATCGTAGAACTTTTGTCCTCAAACAACTCTATATGGAATTGATTTCATCATCAAAGCTTCTTCAAGTTGACGTGATTGTGCATTTGTCCTATATAAAATAAGATTTTCAGAATATTTTTCTCATTTTTCTTTAATAATACTTACAATAATACTCGCTTCAGTTTTATCGTCAGGTGCTTCTATATATTGTATTTTTTCACCTTGAGTATTATCGGTCTATAACTCCTTTTTTATTCAAGAATTATTTTTAGCAATAACTCCATTTGCTCCAGCAATAATAGTTTTTGTAGAACGATAATTTTGTTCTAATTTTACAATAAGTGCATCTGGATAATCTTTTCTGAAGTTGATAATATTTGTCATATCAGCTCATCTCCAAGAGTAAATAGATTGAGCATCGTCTCAAACTACAGCTAAGTTTCTATATTTAAGAGCAAGTAATCTGACTATTTCATACTGAGGAGCATTTGTATCTTGATATTCGTCCACCATTAAATATTTGTATCTTTCTTGATACATTTCTAATAATTTTGGAATTTTTAGTACCGCAAGTGCTTTAACTAAAATATCATCGAAATCCATCGCATTATTTGTAGCTAAATGTTTTTCATAACGTAAATATACTTTATAAACTACTTCTTTTAAAGCACTATCGACTTCTTTTTCATATCCAGCAGCTGTAACTAATG
>CAXHZN010000018.1:0-16766 GCA_964022365.1 uncultured Candidatus Altimarinota bacterium | reverse complement strand
CTTTATCTTTTAACATAAAATTATTTTTAATATTAAATTTATATACATAATTATATATATTTTTAATATTAAAACAACATCAAAAAAAACACTCAAAATAAATTTTGAGTGTTTTTTTTGAAATTCAGGTAATTAGAAATCTGATTCTCCTTTCATTTCTTGTTCAACTTCTTCAAGATGTTTTTCTGAAAGATCAATTTCAGCTTCTTCTGGATCGAAGTATTCTTGTTCTGGATCAAATTTATTTTCACCAGTATAATGTTTTCATGCAGGAATAAGTCTCCCGATAATAACATTTTCTTTCATTTCTTTAAACGTATCAATTTTACCAGATACAGATCCTTCAACAAGAACTCTAACGGTTTCTTGGAATGATGCAGCTGATAACCATGAATCAGTATAAAGTGAAATTTTTGTAATTCCAAGTAATAATCTTTCAGCAATACCTGGTTTTTTCCCTTCAGAAAGTAGTTTATCATTTTCATTTTTGAATTTGATAATATCTACAATATCTCCTGGGAAGAAAGGAGTATCACCTTTAGATGTAACTCTTACTCTCGAGAACATTTGTCTTACAACTAATTCGATATGTTTCGAATTTACAGTTTGACCTTGAGATGAATAAATAGATTTAATTTCATCAACAATATATTGTTGAGCTGCAATTACACCTGCAACATCCATTACTTTTTGAAGATTTAGAGAACCTTCTGTAATTTTTTGACCTTTTTTAATTTGGTCTCCATCTTTTACAATAAGAGTTCTTCAAATATCAAAATTATATTCAAATTCTCTGTTTTCTAAATCTTTGATAATAATACAACCTTCAGAAACTGATTTAACTTCTCAGGCAAATTTAGAAGTGATTTTTTGTTTATCTTTTGTAGATCTTGCAATAATTTGTTTTGCTTTTACTTCTTGACCAACTTTTACAGCTATATCAAAATGTTCTTCAAAATAATATTCATCACTCATTAATTCTTGAGCTGTAACAGTAACTGTTAATTCTTTATCTTTATGTTCAGTAGAAACTAAACCATCGATATCAGAAATTTCAGCAATTAGTTTTGGCATTCTTGCTTCAAGTAGTTCTTCTACTCTTGCTAGACCTTGAGTCATATCTCAACCTTCTTTGGCAACTCAACCCGAGTGGAATGTTCTCATTGTTAATTGTGTACCTGGTTCACCAATAGATTGTGCAGCGATAACCCCAACTGGAGATCCCATAGTCACTTCTCTAGTAGTAGATAAGTCAATACCATAACATTTTTTACAAACACCACCTTCAGTTTCACACGTAGCAACACTACGTATATCTGCAGAAGTGATTTCATTTTGAGTTAATACCTTTAATACATCAATATCAATAACTGTGTTTGCTTCAAAAAGAGTAACTCAATCTTTTATAATTGGATTTGCAAGTGTATGAGAATAAATTCTATCTTCGAATTTTTCTTCAAAACTTCCTACTTTTAGACCTTTTGTAATAGTTTTGTAATGAACTGTTTCACAATCGTCTTCTTTAACAACAATATTTTGAGATGAATCTACAAGTCTTCTTGTTAAGTAACCAGATTGTGCAGTTTTTAATGCCGTATCTGATTTCCCTTTTCTTCAACCATGAGTGGCAATAAAGTATTCTAAAGATGAAAAACCTTCTTTTAAAGTAGATTTAATTGGAAGTTCGATTGTTGCACCTGAAGTAGAAGCAACTAAACCTTTCATACCACATAATTGTGTAATATTCCCCCAGTTCCCTCTTGAACCTGAATCAATAAAGTTATAAATATGATTTTTTCCATCAAATAATTGTTTCATATCTGATTCGATAACTTTTTTAACTTCAGCCCATATTACAATAGATTGAAGATATTTTTCTTCTTGAGTTAAAAATCCTGTCCAATGATGTTTTTGAATATATTTAACTTTTTCAGCAGCAGTTTCTAATAATTTTTGTTTAGAATTTGGTACAACCATATCATCTTTAGATATAGATAGACCTGAAATTGTTGAATATTTAAAACCAAAATCTTTAATATCATTTACTAATTTTGCAGTAGTTTCACCTCCTAATTCTTCAAATGATTGAGAAAGAATTCTTTTTAATACTCCTTTTGTAAGTTTTTCATTTATGAAACCTAAACCAGCTGGTACAATTTCATTAAATAATAATCTTCCATAACAAGTATCTATAATTTCTCATTTAATTCTAACTTTAATTGGAGATTTCATTCCAATTATATCAGCATCATATGCGTTTGCTACATCATTTAAATCTTTAAAGATTTTTCCTGCACCTTTTCCTATTTCATCAATAGCTGTTACATAATAACAACCAAGAATCATATCTTGAGAAGGAGTTACAATAGGTTCACCTGAAGCTGGAGCTAATAAGTTTTTCGAACTTACCATTAATTCTCTTGCTTCTGCTTGAGCTTTATCAGTAATAGGTAAATGAACTGCCATTTGATCCCCATCGAAATCCGCATTAAATGCAGTACACGTAAGTGGATGTAATTGTATTGCTTTCCCTTCAATTAAAACTGGTTTAAATGCTTGAATAGAAAGTCTATGAAGTGTTGGGGCACGGTTCATAAGAACGTATTTTCCTTCAATAACTTCGTCAAGTGAATCCCAAACTTCTTTAGAACCTTTTTCAATAAATTTTTCAGCATGTTTAATATTATAAACATATCCGTTTTCTATCAGTTTAGAGATAACAAAAGGCTTAAACAGGATTAGACCCATTTTTTTAGGAATCCCACATTCATCCATATTAAGGTTTGGACCAACAACAATAACCGATCTTGCAGAGTAATCTACCCTTTTCCCAAGTAAGTTTTGTCTGAAACGACCTTGTTTCCCTTTTAAGATTTCAGTAAGTGATTTTAGTTTTTTCTTATTAGCAGTAACAAAACCTGATCTATTTGTTCTTGTTTCACCAGTAATCAGCATATCAACTGATTCTTGAAGCATTCTTTTTTCATTTTTTAAGATTACATCAGGAGCACCAAGTTCAATAAGTTTTTTCAGTCTGTTATTTCTATTAATAACTCTTCTATATAAATCATTTAGATCAGATGAAGCAAATCTTCAACCATCTAACTGAATCATTGGTCTAAGATCTGGTGGTATAATTGGAAGAGATTCCAAGATAAACCATTCTGGTCTTTGACCTGATTTTAATAGATTTGATGCAAGTTTTATTTTTTGCATTATTTTCTTTTGTTTTACTTGAGTAGCAGTTTTTAATTCTACTTCTTGTTGTTCAATAAACGCAAGTAAATCAATTCTTGAAAGTAATTCTTTTAGATGTTGAGCACCAGTACCACCTTTAAATACATGAGGGAATTTAGATTCTAGAACTCTATATTCTAACTCTCCTACAACTTCTCCAGTTTTTAGATTTTTTAAACCATCTCTAAGTCCTTCAAACTCTTCCATAAGTTCATCTAATCTTGCCATTACTTCTACTTCCGCAGCAGCAAATTTTTTCGGAGTAAGTTCTCATGATTCTTTTTTGAGTTTTAATTCATTCACTTCTCTTTGAAGCTCTTTTTGCATTTCTGATTTTGCAACTTTGTATTTATCTTCAACTTCTCTTAAAGCTTCTTCTTTCCTTTCTTCAAATACATCAGTAATAATATATGATGCAAAGTAAACAACTTGTTCAAGTTTTTTAACTGGAAGATCTAAAAGTAGACCAATTCTAGAAGGTACTGATTTTAAATACCAAATATGTGCAACTGGAGCATATAGATCAATATGACCCATTCTTTCTCTTCTTACTGATGTTTTAGTAACTTCAACTCCACATCTTTCACAAACAATACCTTTATATCTAATTCTTTTATATTTACCACAAGCACATTCGTAGTTTTTTCTTGGACCAAAGATTTGTTCACAAAATAAACCACCTCTTTCTGGTCTTTGAGTTCTATAGTTGATAGTTTCAGAAATAAGTACTTTCCCATGAGAAAGTGATCTTATTCTTTCAGGAGATGAAACTCCTAGTGCAATCCCTGCAAGATTATCCAGATTTTTTCATTCTGTGATATCTTTTTTTCCGATATTTTTTCCAATTTCAGAAAAGTCAGTGATTTTGTCATTCAGAAAGTTATCTAAACTTTTGTCAAACATTCGTTGTATATTTAGAGGTTAAAAATTGAGAGTTTTGGTAAAAACCTTGAAATTCAAGGTTTTTACACAAAATTATTTTTTATCTTCATCATTTTCATCAAAAACTTTGTTTTCAATTCTGATAATATCTTCGTATCTTTCTTTTGCTAAATCATCTTTTACTTGTAATTCTTCTTTATCAAGAAGATCAAGATCAAGACCAATTGCTTGGAGTTCTTTAATAAGAACGTTGAAAGATTCTGGAATATTTGGTTTTCTGATAGGAGCATTTTTAACAATTGCTTCATATGCTTGAGTTCTACCAGCCACATCATCTGATTTGATTGTAATCATTTCTTGAAGAATATTAGCAGCAGCATATGCTTCTAAAGCCCACACTTCCATTTCCCCAAATCTTTGTCCTCAATTTTGAGCTTTCCCACCAAGTGGTTGTTGAGTAACCATAGAGTAAGGTCATACAGATCTTGCATGCATTTTATCTTCAATCATATGATGAAGTTTTAACATATATTTAACCCCAACCATAGTTCTTTCTTTAAATGGTTCACCTGTTTCACCATCGAAAAGTTGTACTTTTCCATCAGTATCCATACCAGCTTTTTCCATTAAACCATTGATTTCATTGATTTTAATACCGTTTAGAATAGGAGTTGCTACTTTAATTCCTAGTTTTTTAGCAGCCATACCAATATGAGTTTCTAATACTTGTCCGATATTCATTCTCGATACAACCCCAAGAGGATTTAGAATAATATCTACTGGAGTACCGTCTTCCATAAAAGGCATATCTTCTAAAGGAACTATTTTTGAAACAATACCTTTATTCCCATGTCTCCCGGCCATTTTATCACCAACTTCAAGTTTTCTTGTTTGAGCAATATAAACTTTTACTTGTTTAAATACACCAGTTGGTAAATTATCACCATTTTCTCTTTTTAGTACTTCTACTTTTAATACTTTTCATCCTTGACCAGAACCAAGTCTTAAAGAAGAATCTTTAACATCTTTTGATTTATCACCAAAAATGGCTCTGAGTAATCTTTCTTCTGGAGAAAGTTCTTGTTCCCCTTTTGGAGTAATTTTACCAACAAGAATAGAACCACCTTCTACATATGCCCCTTCTCTAATAATCCCATCAACATCTAAATCTTTTAATTTAGCTGAAGAAACATTAGGAATATCGTCAGTAGTTTGCTCAGGTCATAGTTTCGTTTCACGAACATCAAGAGAAAACTCTTTGATATGAATCGATGTATAAACATCTTTTTCTACTAATCTCGATGAAATAATAATCGCATCCTCAAAGTTAAACCCTTTCCAAGGCATATAGGCTACTGTCAAGTTATTCCCAACAGCTAACTCACCTTTTTCGATAGCATGTCAATCACATAAAACATCACCTTTTTTCACTTTTTGACCGTGAGAAACAAGTGGTTTTTGGTGAACGATCATATCATTATTTGATCTTGTAAATGTAATTAATTCATATGTTTTTTTATCACCAGAATTATATAAAACCGTGATATGTTTTGCATCTACTCCGATAATTTCACCATCATCTTCTGCTAAAACTACATATCCTGAACCTTCACCTACAATTCTTTCCATACCTGTACCTACAACTGGAGATTCAGCTTTAATAAGAGGGACAGCTTGTCTCATCATGTTTGACCCCATTTCCGCTCTTGTCGCATCATCATGTTCTAAGAAAGGAATAAGAGAAGTTTCAACTGACATTGTTTGTTTAGGAGAAACATCAATATGTGAAATTTGTCTTACAAATGAAATAGTTGGTTCGTTCCCTGCTCTTGCTGATAATCTTGTATCAGTAAAGTTTTCAAATTCGTCAATTTTTGTTCCAGCTTCGGCAACTGTTAATTTTCTTTCTTGATGAGCATCAAAATAGTCGAATTTTTTACCTAAGAAACCTCTTACTTCGATTTTTTTCGCAGCAATTTTTTCTTTTATTTCTTTTGCTTGAGCTTCAGTAATAGTAGCTTTATCTTCTACTAAAACTGTTTTTCCATCGTCTGCAATAATATCACCTAAAGCGATTCTATTTACTGCTGATTTTCCATCATTTTTTACATCATGTTCTACAATTCTATATGGAGTTAATAAGAAACCATATTTATCTACTTTTGAGTAAGATGCGAAGTGAAGTACTAAACCAATATTTGGTCCTTCTGGTGTACAAATAGGACATATTCTCCCGTATTGAGTCGGATGAACATCACGAACTTCAAATGAAGCTCTTTCTCTTGTTAACCCTCCTGGCCCCATAGCAGAAACTCTTCTTTTATGACCGATTTCTGAAAGTGGATTTGATTGATCCATAAATTGAGATAATTGAGAAGAACCGAAAAATTCTTTTAATACAGCAACAATAGGTCTTGAATTGATAAATGTACCTGGAGTAGCATCATCTAATTCAACAATTGTCATTCTATCTTTTGCAATTCTTTCCATTCTTGCAATACCAACTTTAATTTTATCTGTTACTAATTCACCAACTGATCTCACTCTTCTATTTTCAAGGTGATCAATATCATCTAATTTATGATTATCAAATTCATAAACTAGTCCTAAGTAATATTTTAAAGCTGTAACTAAATCTGTAGAATTTAAAAATTTACCATTTTCATCTTCATATTTAGTATCAATTCCAAGTTTTGATTCCATTTTTAATCTAGCAATTTCTCCTAAATCAAATCTTTTTTCATCAAAAAATGTAACATCAAAAAGTTCTTCTACTCTTTCATCTGTAGCTAAATCACCTGGTCTAAGTAATTTATAAAGTGTATGAAGTGCTTCTAATTTATTTGTTGTTTTATCTTTTTCTAGAGTTGGAGCAATATGATTTGCAATAATATCATCTCCCATTCCACTAAAAGCGTCTAAGATTTCTGCATTTGATTCTAAACCAAAAGCTCTTAAAACTACTGAGATTGGTAATTTTCTTTTTTTATCAATTTTTACATTAATAATACCTTTTTTCTCAATATCAATTTCAAACCAAGAACCTTTTCCTGGAATAATTTTTAATGCGTGACCATTTTCACCAAATGTAAAGAAAATCCCTGTAGATCTAATAATTTGATTTACAATAATTCTTTCAATACCATTAACTACAAAAGTTGCTGATTTTGTCATAACAGGAATACCTCCCATATAAACATCTTGTTCTTTTATTTCACCAGTTTCTTTATTAAGCATTTCGAGTCTCACTTTTAAAGGAGCTTCGTAGTTTAAATTTTTTCTTTTACATGCTTCTGCATCATATTTTGGTTCTTCTATAGCAAACCCTTTGTAATAAATATCTACTTTTTCCCCAGAAAAATCTGAAATAGGAAAAGATTCACTAAATACTTTATCGAGTCCTACTTCTAAGAAGTCTCTATATGAGTTTAATTGTACTTCCAATAATTCTGGAATACCTGCAATTGATCTATCATCAGTAAAATAATGACGACCTTTAATTTCATATAAACTTCCAACTTCTTTAGATTTCGGAGTTGTTTTTTCCAACATACAACAAGTCTTGGTTATAAATTTAAAATATAATTATTTATGCTTATGAAATATTTTTTCACAGTTCACAAATACATTATACCTAAAATCAAAACGGAATTACACAATCGAGTTTTTTTGACTTTAAATACGCAAAAAAGCGTACCACCCTTTCAGAATTACGCAATCGTAGGTGATACAAACAGCAAGATTATATACAAAAAGCCAAAAAATACAACTATTTTTCGGCTTTTTTTGACTTTTAATGTTAAAAACTTTTTTGATTATTATAAATTTTTTCTCACTCTAAATAATCACAATCAGACTTGAATACATAATGCTCTCTTCTTTGCATAATATCAGAAGTAATTATTCTATCTTCAAAAAAATTAAAATTTACTCAATATTTTAAATGTTCTTGTTTATTTACTTCTGCATATACACAAAAATCAAAATTATATGTTTTTATACTTATATAATCACAATAATTTTTTAGACAATCTTCTGGATAATCAATTTTTTTTCACATAGAAAATTGTCTTGTTTTTCAATTATAAATAGGAGTGGTATTTTCTACATTCTTAAAAAAAGTAGAATATATCCATGGCAATAAATAAGTTCATAACAATATAATTCAAACTATTATAAAGAATTTTTTATATACTTTCATAATTATATTAATCAACTTATATTAAATTTTAATTAACTCATATCATTTTTCCTCAATTATTTTTTCATTTATTTCATATTTCACTGGAGAAAAATTTTCTAGGATTTTTTCATCAGAAATAATTTCTCCGTCTTGTTTTTTTGTTCTGTGGATTAGATTGTAGCGAAAATATTTTCATTGAGAAAGTACAAAGCTATGAAATTTTTCGTAGACATGGAGTTTAAATTTTCTTGGGAAATCTGATAAAATTTGTCATTTTACATATTTTTCATCGGTCCAGAGTTTGATTTGGATAGGATAATCAAGCGTATTTTTCACTTGTAGATCCACATAATTGTAAAAAACGGTTGCTCAACTAGCAAATGGTAAAACTCTTCCAGAATCTGGAAAAATATCGTATGAATGTCTGTGACGCTCTAAAATTTCTACTTCTAAATGTAAAAACATCCAATAAAGTAAATTTGAAAGTTGACACAATCAACCTCCAACTCAAATTCAAACTCATCCGTGATTAATTAAAACTCCATCGAGGTATCATTTTTTATAGGTTGGTTTTCACACAAGATGCCAAAAAGAAAACACTTCTCCTGGCTGAATAATTAATCCATCGAGTTTTTTAATTGCAAGAGAAATATTTTTTGTTTTATTTTTTTGTAATTGCATATCAACATTTCATAATTTTCTCATGAGAACTGATTGATGACGAATATTTATATATTTTTTATAATTATTTTCATCACGATTTTTTGCTATATTTTTTGATAGATTTTGAATATTTTTTCTCATTCTTCTTATAAAAATAAAAATTATTCTCATAAATGGAAACTGAAGCGAATATGATGGTTTTGTTTGAAAAAATTTATTTACTAAAAATTTTATTCTCTGTTTATACATATATTAATTTTTTATAATTATTTTAATACATAGGAAATCTTGCAGAAATCTTACAAATATTTTTATAATTATACTCATGAGATATTAAATGGACATTAAATTTTAAAAGTTTTTTATATTTTTTATATCAAAAATATGTATTAAAACGATTAATATTAAGGCTGTCTACATTAATTTTACGCAATTAGCTGTACTTTTTAAATATTTCGTTAGTCTATAGTTACAAATTTATTAATAAAAATTAATTTTATGAAAAAAATATTAGCAAGTTGATTTGCTTTAATTTTACTTTCTAGTTGTGGAACAGATACTTTTGAAACACCTCAAGAAGCATTATTAGAAAACCAAAAACAAATCATTGAAAAATTAGAAAAAATTTCTGATTTAACTCCAGCTCAAGCAAATTCAACTGGGAAAATGGATTTCTCTATTGAATCAAGTGATCTCAATTTAGCAGCAATTATGTCTTATAATTTTGATGCTAATCAAGAAACTTGAGACACAAGTGGAAATATGAATATTTCTGTTGATGGAAGTATCGATGAAAATATGGGATTACCTGTTTCTGATTTTGCAGGAAAACTTGATTTTGATTTAATTGCATTAAAAAATAAATTATTTTTTAAAGTAAACAATTTAGATATTTCTAAACCAGCTGAAGATCCTGCAGTTGCTATGATTACATGATTAGTAAGTCCATATTTAGAAAAATGGTATTTTATTGAAGATGCTCTAAATCAAGCACAATGAGCAAACTTAAATATGATTCAATTTCAAAATGAATTTATTGAAGTTCTTAAAACACAAAGATTATTAAATCATGTTGCTACGAATGAAAATGAAAATTTTTACGACTATCAAGTTGAATTAAATAGCGAAACATTAATCAACATTACTAAAAAAATAAATAATTTATCAGCAAGTGATGAAAACTCTCAACTCACACAAGAAGATTTTGAATATATCAAACAAGATATCCAAACTCTCAACGAATCAATGGATATGAATATTAGAATTTCAAAAGAAAATGTAGAACATTTTATATTTACAATTTCTGACGAAAATACAACATTTACAATTGAAAATAATGATACAAACTTAAATCTTCAAATGGTTGATTCAAATATGGATATGAAATTTGATTTCTTAGGAACAAAAAAAGATAACGGAATTTCAACTCAAATAAAAGCTTCTCAAGGAGAAGAAGATCTATTATTATGAGTATTAAATATTGTAACCGATGGGAAAAATACAAATGTAGAATTCGAAGCTACAGCTAATTCTCAAGGTGAAGAAATGAAAATAACAATGAATTTAGATGATGTAACTACAAAACAAAATGTTCAAATAGTTGCACCTGAGGATTCAAATGATTTTCAAGAAGTTATTATGCAAGTAATGGGAACAATGCTTGGATGAACTCAAATACCTGGTGAAGCATCATTGGAAAATGATCAAATAGAAGTAGAAATTTCTCAAGAAATAGCTCCTCAAACAGCTGAATAATTACTCAGTTAGAAAAAAGTATAAAGAAAATTCTTTATACTTTTTTTATTTTTTTTATCTAGTAATTGCATAATTTTATTTTTCACTACAATAATTATAATATTATTTTGCAAAAAAATTTTTATGAGTTTTACGAGAAAACCAACAAAAGAAACAAAGAAAAAACCAAGCCTTATTTTTAGATTTATAAAGTTGTGTATTTGGATCAGTATTTTGATTTTAGGATACATTTATATTTGATATTCAAACTTTAGTTCTGCTATTTTAATAGGAGAAAAACAAGAAATTATTATCAAACAACAAGAAAGTTTTAGTGACCTTTCACGAAGATTATGACTCAATGAAACATATTTAAAATATTATATTTCAAGAAATAATCCTGAATATTCTCTAAAAGTTGGGAGATTTGAAATACCAGAAAATGCAAAAATTGATGATATTTTACAAGCGCTTCAAAAACCTATTTTTGACACAAGAAATATTACTATTTTAGAAGGTTGGAATATTTTTGATACAGATGAATATTTATATAACCAAGGGTTAATTTGAGAATGAGAATATATTGCTTATGCGAGAAATTCAGAAAAAATCACAGCATTAAATGAATTTTTCCCATTTTTAGGTAATCTAGAAACTCTTGAATGATATTTATATCCAGATACTTATACGATTGATCCAGCAACTTTTGCAATAAATAAATTTGTTATTTTACAACTCGAAACTTTTGAAATAAAAGTATATAATAAATTATTTTCTGCATCAAATCTGAGTTTAAAAGATTTTCAAGATATGGTAAATTTAGCAAGTATTGTAGAAAAAGAAGAAAAAAATTCTGCAGAAAAATCTACCGTAGCAGGAATTTTGAAAAAAAGATTAGACGAATGATGGATGATTTGAGCCGATATAACGGTTTGTTATCCATACGAACTTACCGCGCACGAATGTAAACTCATAATCACAAAATATCTCTACGAAAAAACGGATTACAATACCAGACAAATGGTTGGACTCCCGAGAACTCCAATTGGAAATCCAAATTTTGAAACCGTAAACGCTACAGTCAATTACAAAGAAACTTCGTATTATTATTATCTCCACGATATTCAAACTGGGAAAATTTATTATGGAAAAAACAATGCAGAACACGAAAGAAATAAATCTTTATATTTAAGATAATGCAAAAAATTCAAGAAAAAGATGAACAAATCAATAGAAAACATAGAAGATTAATTCAAAAACTACAAACTATTTGGTTTTATAAGTTTTTTCTCTCAGGTGTGAAAACTATTTTTTCACCTGTAAAAAAATTTATAATTATTTGATGAAAATGATTTTGAAAAATAAAATGAATTATCTCACTTTCTACATTTAGAATATTTTGAAAAAAAATCTGATATATTGATGATTTTGTCATTAATAAAAAAGCTCGCTGAAAATGACTGTGAAAAAAATTAATGATTGATACACTCAAAAAATCTCAGGATTCTCAACACGATTATGTGACTCTTATTAGTGAAAAAAATAGAAAAGCATCACATAGATTATATAAAAAAGTTTGATTTAGTGTGGTTAGTTTGTGAGCATTTGTATTTGCATATAAAAAAATAAAGAAAAATAAAAAATAAAAATATTTCATAAATTTAAAAGAATATGTGAGAACATAAAATATTTTCTATGTCTTTTTCTAAAATATATGATTGCTATATTCAAAAAGTAGAGAAAAAATGATATAATATAAAACAGATTGATGAAATTATTTTTTGGCTTACTAGCTATGATTCCAATCAGTTAAAAAATATTATTAATAAAGAATTATCAATAAAAGATTTTTTTGATCAAGCTCCGGAAATAAATGAAAATGTCATAAAAATAAATGGGAGTATTTGCTGATATAAAATTCAAGAAATTAAAGATCCATTAATGAAAAAAATAAGATATTTAGATAAATTAATTGATGAATTAGCTCATTGAAAAAAAATTGAAAAAATTCTCAGAAAATAAAAATATTTCCTCAAAATAAAGGAAATATTTTTTTTGTTATATAAAATAAATCTGCTATAATTATTTTAATTATTTTTTGAAAAAAAATTTTATGTGAAAAATATTAGCTCTGATTTTTATGTGTATAATTTTTGCTTCGCAGACTTTTGCTGAAGAACTAAAAAAAGTTGATCAAAATTTTCTTTCGAGTTGTTATAAATATTATGCAGAAATCCCTGGAAAAAATTTCCAAGAAAGTGAAGTATTTTTTTTACATTGAGATTTTAAAAATCCTATAATCACTCAATCTCAATATTTTTCTCGCGTACAATTATTTGATACTGTTGAGACACCATTTAATTATACTAGTGAAAATATTGCTGAAATAAATACTCTGCTGGATGAAAATCCAAACACATTTATTGAAATTGATACAAGTAAAACATCTGAAATAATTTTAGATTTTTGAGAATTTATAAGTGAAAAAAGTATTCAAATGCAATTTAATTTTGATGCAAAATATCATGATTTTCAAATTTCTCTGAGTAGTGATAATCAAGAATTTATTGATGTTGATATGAGAGATATTTGAGATTATAGCTTTAAATTCATACGTTTAAAAATATTTAAAGATGTAAAAACTACAAATAATGAAAAAATAAAAATTTCTCAATTATCATTTGTAAAAAAATCTTATGAATATTTAGTCGAAAATAATTGAGATGATATTATGAAAATTTATACACAAAATACTTGTGTAGAAAAAAATATTACTCCAAAATATACTTCAAAAATATCTAGCTCATCACAAACAAAAAAAATTAATATTTATTATGAAGAAAATCCATTTTTAGTAGAAAATCCGGAAAGTGATTCTGATTGAGATGGGGTTTTAGATAAAGCTGATAATTGTCGACTTATTTTCAATCCAAAACAAAACGATACAAATAGTAATGGAGTTTGAGATTTGTGTGCTGATGATGATGCTGATGGAATTTATGGCAATAAAGATAATTGTATAAATATTTATAATCCTGAGCAAACAGATATAAATAGAAATAATATTTGAGATAAATGTGAGTTTGATGCTGACAGTGATGGGATTTTTGATAGTTTTGATAACTGTAGAAATACTGCTAATGCTGATCAAAAAGATACTGACAAAGATACCATCTGAAATGCCTGCGATAATTGTAAACTTTTTAACCCAAATCAACGTGATGTTGATGAAAATAATATTTGAGATGTTTGTGACCAAGCAAATAAAAATTTACAAGAAAATGATGACGATAGAGATGAAATAATAAATAATCTTGATAATTGTAGATATATTTCAAATAAAAATCAACTTGATAGTGATAATGATGGAGTTTGAGATGCATGTGATAATTGTAAAAATTTTCAAAATAGTAATCAAATAGACGTAAATCAAAATTGAATCTGAGATAAATGTGAAGATTCTGATACAGATGGAATTGAATGATATTTAGATAATTGTATCAATAATTATAATCCTGACCAAGAGGATGATGATAATAATGGAGTCTGAAATATTTGTGAAGATGAGGATAACGATGGTATTATTGCAGTAAATGATAACTGTGTTTTCAAATATAATCGTGATCAAAATGATATAGATAAAGATGGTATTTGAGATGTTTGTGATACAAAAGACGATAGATTTCTCGAATCAAATAAAACTATTTTTGTAGCTTTATTTATAGTTCTCATAGCAATATTTTGAGCTGGAATATATAGTGTAATGAAAAAAATAAAATAATTTACATACATAACATAAAAAAAATGTTTCAATTATTAAACAGGATTTCTTGGTTTCTATCAATATCCATCTGATATATATTTTTAGAAGTAGTGAGTTTTTGATTATTATGATATTCTTCTGCTATTTTTTGAATTATAGTCGGAATAATTTTTAAACAATTATTCCTTTCAAAAGATTTTATAATGCAAAGATTAGAATTTTTTGCAAATGCTATAGAAAAAAGATGAGAAAAAAAGTATGAAAATACATTTTCTCATCAAACTACTCCAAAAAATGAAAATACTTTCACCAAAAAGTCTGAAAAAGTAACATCAAGTTATCTACAAAATTCACAAGAAGATGTGATTCAGCTGGCTTGTGATAAAATTTCTCAAGATTCACACGATATTAAAAAAACTATTTGAGAAAAGAAAAATTTGGAAGAAGAGAAAAAATCTGAAAATATATTATCTCAAGAAAAAAATATTATTTCTCAAGAAACAAAATTTCATAAAGAAAAATCACAATTTGAAATATATATTACAAAATTTTTCTCAGAAAATCTATTAGCAAAAATTGGTTCTATATTAGTTTTTCTATGAGTGGTGTTTCTGATGAGCTTGATTTGGAATCAAATCCCTTCTATTGCTAAAATATTAATTTGATTTTTTATCTGATTTTCTACCTACATTTCATGAGTAATTTTAGATAAAAAATGATATACTGGAGAATCTAAAATATTACTTTGAACATGAATCTTAATCAATTTTTTAGTTATTTTAGCTGGAAAATATCTCATTTCAGGTTCACTCAATATAGCAGAAAATAGTTCTACTGGAATATTATCAAGTACAGCAACTTTTATATTACTCATACTAAATACTGTTTTTGCGGTTGTAACATCACTCGTGTATAAATCAAGAAATATTTTATTATTTGGTTTTGCTTTTGCATATCTCAATCCATTTTTAACGGGTGCTAACAGTGATACTCCGTATTTACTCGTGGGATATAGTTTAATTATTTCCCTTTGAGCTTTATTTATTTGAGAAAAACAAAATGATACAGTACTAAAATATTGTGCATTTATCGGTGGGAATGTTTTATTTTTACTTGCTCCATTTAGTGAAAATATCCAATGGATTACAAAAATAGTAGCCAGTGGTATCTTAGCCATTTCAAGTTTTTATTACTTTTATAAATCGAGTTCTAGAAATTTACAAAATATTTTTATTGGAAATTATATATTTATTTTTGTACTATTATTTTTCGGAAATTTAGAAAATATCCTGAGTGCATCAAGTGGATTTATTATATATTTAATCAGTGTTTTAGGATTTTTTGCTGGAGGTGTATTTTTATTCCTGCGTAAAAAATTACCAAATATTTTAACAATATTTTTAATCCCACTTTGAGTATTTTTACTCCAAATATTTTATGGAATAAATGATTTCCTCACTATTTGATTCGCAATATTTGTATCTACTTATTTAATCAGTTTCTTTCTATTAGAAAAACATATTCCAAATAAAATAAAATATATTTTCTGGAGTGTACTTTGAATATTTATAATTATTATTAACGGTTATAGTTTTAATATAAATATTATTAACTCAACTCAAACATTCCTTACTACAGCAGTTATCTCTCTTATATTCTTAGTGATTTGATATTATTTAGCACTCAAAAAAGATTTAGGATATTTATACTCTATTGGAACATTTTGAAGTATTTTGATGTTATTACCAATTCTCACAAATAAAGTTTCTCAAAATTGAGAAAGAACGTTGATGATTTGATCAATTATCACAATTATTATTTTTGCTCTCTTAAATATTTTATTTCCATTTGTTAGTAAAAAATTTAGAGAAAATGAAAATAATCTACAAAATATAGTAATCGCAACTATTTTATGAGTATTATTTATAGCATTTCAAATCTATAGTTTCTGAAATATTTATTTCCCTGGAATCGCAATTTGATTGAGCTTCTTAGCATTTGCTGGAATACATTTTATTCTTTCATATCTGATGACTCTCAAATTATGAATTCAAAATATGAAAGATTCTGAAAATTTCAAAAATATAGTTCTAAATTATTTATTTATTTCTATTTCGCTACTGACCTTAAGTATTGCACTGATATTTTCAAATAATCCTGAAATTATTTCAACAGCTTGGATTTTTGAAGCGAGTATTTTATTTTATTGTTTCACAAAAACCAAAGAAAATAAAATATTTATTCTTGGAATGATTCTGGTTATAATCGGAACTATAATGCTTGGAAATTTATCAGGAGAAACAG
>CAXHZN010000017.1:0-18024 GCA_964022365.1 uncultured Candidatus Altimarinota bacterium | reverse complement strand
TGGAGAGCCTTTGATCCAAATTGTACAATTGACGATATACAAATCTGAGACCAAATCTGGGCTGGATGTAATTCGACACTTGGTGATTGATTTGAATGGTGAGAAAAAGATACAGATAATTGAACAAATTTCACTGGAGGAGTCTGAAGATGTTATGATTATAATATAAATGTTGAAAATAATCCTGACTGTACACCTTGAAATAATTTAATGTCTAGCGATACCAGTGCCATTAATTTTTTCAATAAACAACTTGGATGATCAAAAAACGATTTATGAGACAGTGAATTTGATACGATTTGGTGAAAATTGTATATGTGGGAAGATGCGATGAGCGCTTGTCCCGCTTGATGGAAATTACCAAATTTGCAAGATTGGGAAACTTCATTACAAACCTTAAATAATAATGTTTCTTGCTGACTTTGATGAGCATGAAGAATATGTGATTGATCATGATGGCAATGACATACTTCAAAAGATAATACAAATAATATTACCAATGCTTTAAAAATACCCCTATCTTGATTTAGAGATTCTACTGGAAATTTATTTGAATTAAGATGAAGTAGTAGTTATATTTGGTTTTCATATTGAGAAGAACAATTACCATATAGAATGCGTTTTACAACTACAGATTCAGCAATCAATGTGAATCCAAATGATCAAGGATATTGATTTTCTGTTCGTTGTATAAAGGAATAAAAAAAAAATATGAAATTTAGTATAATTTCATATTTTTTTTATTCCATATTTTTATTAAAAGTAAATAGATAAATATTTTTAAATTTTAAAAAAAATCTTATTATAAAAACGTTTATATTTACACAAAAAATACAAAACATGACAAAACAAAATAACAAAGCATTTACACTCGTAGAACTCATCGTAGTAATAACAATTTTAGCTGTTTTAGCAACGGTTGCATTTATCTCATTTCAAGGATATACAAGTAGTTCGAGAGATTCTGTAAGATTAGCTGATCTAAAAAATATTTCAAAATCATTTGAAATAAATAGAACAAAAGATATTGAGTTTCCTTTGCCTGATAAAAAAGTAGATATTTCTGCCAGTGGAACGATTTTTCAACACCAAGGTGAATTATCACAAAATATTTTAGAAAAAAACTTAAATATTTTTGATGGGGGAATTGATCCAGTTACAAAAAAACCATATGGTTACGCTGTAAACTTAGCAAGAAATAAATTTCAAATTATCTGATTTTTAGAAAATAGTGAAAATGTTGCAAATATTTCTACCACTAAAACATTTGCAAATAATTCTGATAAATTTGTAAAAGCTTCTGGAGACGAATTATGAATTATTTTAGATGAAACAACAAATAAAATAATAATTCAAAGTGGAAGTTTAAATGAAATTGATATAGAAAATCTTACTTCGGGATATTCTATTGCTATAAATAATACTGGAATAATCAAAGATACAAAAGCAATTTCTGCTATTTGAAAAAAAATTAAGAGTGAGAGTTATACATCTTGTAAAGATATTTTAGATAAAAATCCTGATTTAATTAATAAAGATTGATATTATATTATACAACCAGAATGAGAAACTATCTTTGTATACTGTGATATGACTTCTAATGGATGAGGTTGGACAATTATTTGATCAGATGGATTAGCACAATTGGAAAGATCTTTATATTTAGAAACATCTATACCTTCAATAGATAATAAATGACTTGTAAAATATTTTATAGATAATACTATTAATGATCGTTTTGATACAATGAGGATTGTGAGTATAAATGACCAAAGTATTTTTTATGATTATGATATATCCCAAGAATGGGTTTGAGATTTAATTTTAGCTGATTCTGAAAGAGGTTACATTTTTTGACCTTCATATTATAATGGTTTTAGTTGATGAAAAAACTCTCCACATAAATGTAATTTCTCGCTAGTAGTGGTTTGAGATCAGTGATGTGCTAACTCACAATATACTATAGGATTACCATATAATGGGAAAGAAGAAAATGCTTGAACTACAACAGTATATCCTGCTTTAGGAGCAGTAAATTATTCTTGGCAATTTAGAACTTGAAATATTACATCTTGAGAACCAATGTTCAGATTATGATGGATTCCTCCTACAAAAACAGCATGAAATTATTACTGAACAAGGATTCCTTCATACTTAATGATTCGTTAATTTTTATACATACAAAAAATGAAAAAACAAAATAACAAAGCCTTTACGCTCGTAGAACTCATCGTTGTAATCACAATTTTAGCCGTTTTAGCAACGGTTGCATTTATCTCTTTTCAAGGATATACAAGTAGTTCGAGAGATTCTGTAAGATTAACAGATTTGAAAAACATTTCAAAATCATTTGAAGTAAGTAAAACAAGATGAATAGACTTTCCATTACCTGATAAAAAAATAGATATTTCAGCCAGTGGAACAATTTTCCAATATCAAGTGAATTATCACAAAATATTTTAGAATCTCATCTAAATATGTTTGGTTGAGGGGTAGATCCATTAACAAAAAAACCTTATGGGTATTCTGTAAATTTAGCAAGAAATAAATTTCAAGTTATTTGATTTTTAGAAAATAAACAAAACGTTGCAAATATTTCTACGACTCATACTTTTGCAGATAATTCTGATAAATTTGTAAAAACTTCTGGAAATAGATTATGAATTATTTTAGATGAAACGACAAATGACTTGATTACTCAAAGTGGAAGTATTTCTGAAATTGATATAGAATCTTCAAATACTCCTTATTGATTTGTTATAAATAATAATTTAGAAATCTCAAAATGAGAAAATGATTTTCTAAAAAATGAATTCTTATTTTCAAAAAATCCAATAGCCAGTTGTAAAACGATTTTATATTCATGAAAATCCCGTGGAAATGGTATTTATAGTATTAATCCAGATAATATAGAAGGTGAACAATTTGATGTATATTGTGATATGGAAAATAATGGTTGAGGTTGGACTCTGTATTTAGTAAATAGAGAAGATACAAGGAAACATACTTCTAGTTGAGATGGTACAATTATTACATATCCAAATTATAATAACTGGGATATAACTTCATATAATGATATTTCACAACTCGAAAATACAGGTATAAATATAGTTTCACCTTCAATAGAAAAAATGAAATTTAACGATATTCGTTTTGAATGTACTTGAGAAGAATGTTTATGAAGTTGAATATGAATTTATTCACATCAAGATTATTCTTTACTCGAAGATAAAACAGGTGTTTTTACTGTAAAATGAGACCTTGCTTGGCCATTTGATGTCTATCATATTTATAAAACACCTTGAAGTTATAGCGCAAGTAATCGAATACCATATAATGAACTCACGATTTGATGAGAATGTGTAGCTGAAACGACAAGACCATATGAAGCATGCGTACAAATAGGATTAACTGGAGTAGATAGATATGATTTTCAAAATTCTATTTGACTCTGAGTTTATGGAAAAGAATGGTATAACGAAACACTAGAAATAAATGCTCCTTTTGGGTATATCAGACATAGAATGATAGAAAATTTAAATGCAAATATTTGGATTAAATAATAAATATACAAAAATGAAAAATAATTTTAAACAAGCATTCACACTCGTAGAACTCATCGTTGTAATCACAATTTTAGCCATTTTAGCAACGGTTGGGTTTATCTCTTTTCAATGATATACAAGCTCTTCAAGAGATTCTGTTCGTTTGGCAGATTTAAAAAATATTTCAAAATCATTTGAAATTAACAGAACAAAAGATATTGATTTTCCACTTCCAGATAAAAAAGTAGATATTTCAGCCAGTGGAACAATTTTTCAATATCAATGAGAATTATCTCAAAATATTTTAGAATCTGATCTAAATATTTTTGATGGTGGATTTGATCCAGTAACGAAAAAACCATATGGTTACGCGGTTAGTCTCGCAAGAAATCAATTTCAAATAATTTGATTTTTAGAAAATAAACAAAACGTTGCAAATAATATTTTGTCTCAAAGTTTTGCAGATAATTCTGATAAATATATAAAATCTTCTGGAGATTATTTAGGTATTTTTCTTGACGAAATTACGAAAGAAATAATAACTGCTAGCGGGACATTTAACGAACTTGATGTAGCTAATACAGCCTCAAGTTATACTTATATTCAACCTGGAAATACTGTAGCAAAAGAAGTAACTTGAAGTGGGTATACTTTAGCATGAGAATTTCAAGAATTAATTTTTCCTAGAGCTGACTGTAATGCTTTATTAAAAAATGGTTTAGCTACAACAAGTGGGTTATACGATATTTCGCCTGATAATATAAATACCTTTCAAGTCTATTGTGATATGGAAACACATTGAGGAGGTTGGACTTTAATCAATGGATCTTCAGAAAAAATTGGTGGAGAAAATTATACATATAATGATTCTAATCCAAATTTTGATAATTATAATATGTCTTGAGCAATTTTAGAAAAACTTCTGGTAAATACTGGTGACAAAACAATCAGACATGTATTTAAAAGACAAGATGAAGATATAACTACCGATATAACTCTAAATATAAACCCAAAACTTATTCAACTCGATACAGATGAAACATATTTATGTTTTAATGACAAAAGAAATACTTACCAAGGAGATAATCTTGATTATTTAGATAATACTATTTCACCAATTTCAAAAGCGACATACAATGGATGAAAAACCGTTTATAATTCTAAAATAAATGATACTTTAAGGGTAAGGCTTCATTGTCCTAATTATAATAGCGAGTGAGAAAATTATTATTCTCACCTCAAGGTATATAAAAATTGAGTTGCACATCATTTACCATGGGATTCATTTTTATCAGATAATTCATCTAAACAATACTCTCAATATTATATCCAAGATGGGTATTTGGAGATTCCTCATACAGATTTACCTACTTTTTGAAGTAATTTACAATGGTTGAAATATAATTCAACTGGAACTCATAATTTTCTCAATGGCTTAGATTCTATTTCAGAAAATGCTAATCAAGCAGTTTTATCATCTCCTCATGTTCAAAATAATTTAGGATTTGAAGTTTATATGATGGTTCGTTAAAAATAAAAAAGAGCAAAAGCTCTTTTTATTTTTTGTATTTGAATAAAAAACAATATACTAAAAGCGAAGATATTTTTCAGATTATTTTGGAGTAAATGATGAAATATTTTTGTAGTTTTGGTTGTCTGTAGTTCGAATCCATCCCCCTTCGGGTACTTCCTTTGCAAAAGGAAGAAATAATCTTGTTCCCTCCTTTTGCAAAGGAGGGTTAGGGTGGATTCGAACTACAGAATCTAAAAATATAAAAATATTTCATTATTCAATAAATTTTCGAAAAAATATTTTCATAAAAAATTATTTATTAAATATTTTATATGAACGGAATTTCAGATAGAAATGCTGCATCAATGGTAAGTTTGAAAAAAACTTATACTATCGGTGGGGAAGAAATCACATTAGAAACAGGAAAATTAGGACTATTAATTAACGGTGCTGTAACTATTTCTGATTCAAATGATAATATTTTATTTGTAACAACAGGTTTCAAAACAAAAGGATTAAATGAAAACGCGAGTTTTTTTCCATTAGTAGTTGATTATCAAGAAAAATTTTACGCAACTGGTAAAATTGGTGGGAATAGATTTCAAAGAAGAGAAGGGAGACCTAGTGATTCTGCTACTCTTACTGCGAGACTTATTGATAGACCAATTAGACCGATGTTTCCAAAAGGAATTGTAAACGATACTCAAGTTATTGCTACGGTTCTTTCTGCAAGTGGAGAAAAAGAACTTGGTTTTTGGGGAATAGTTGGTGCAAGTTTAGGGTTACAAATGGCAGGAGCTCCTTTTGAAGGTCCAGTTTCATCTTGTAATATCTCTGTTATGGATGATGGCAGCTATGTTTTCAATCCAACGGTTCAACAAGAAAAAGATTCAAAATTAAACTTATTAACTGCTGGTACGGTTGATGCAATCACAATGATCGAAGCAGGTTGAAAAGAAGTAAGTGATGAACTTATGCTCGAAGCAATTGAATACTCTCATAATATTATCAAAGAAATTTGTGCTGTACAAGACGATTTTGTAGCTGCATATGAAAAACAATTTGGTTCTATTACAAAAATAGAAGCAACTGTCAATCTTCCAGATGAAAGCTTATACGATATCGTAAAAGAATTTCTTACAGAAGAAAAAATGGCTTGTTTATATAACAAATCAAAAATTGATTTCCAAAATGAGTTAGATAATTTAGATGAATTAGTAACGGAATTTTTAACTCAAAAAGGTCATATTTCAGACGAAATAAATGAAGATATTGTACAAATTGATGCTTCAGAAGTTGGAAATCTTGTATACAAAAGAGTAAAAGAAACGATGAGAAGTAAAATTCTTGAAACAGGAGAAAGACTTGATGGAAGAAATCCAAAAGAAGTTAGAGAAGTTTGTAGTGAAGTAAGTTTACTTCCAAGAACTCACGGTTCAGCATTATTTAGAAGAGGGATGACTCAATCACTCTCTATTGCTACTCTTGGTGGTCCAGATGATGAAATGACTCTTGACGGAATGATGCCAGAAGACACAAAAAGATATATTCACCACTATAATTTTCCACCATATTCAGTTGGGGAAGTTAGAATGATGAGAGGAACAGGGAGAAGAGAAATTGGTCACGGTGCACTTGCTGAGAGAGCTCTACTACCAGTTATCCCAAGTGAAGAAGAATTTCCATATGTAATGAGAGTAGTTTCAGAAATTACAACTTGTAATGGTTCAAGTTCTATGGCATCTATTTGTGGTTCAACTCTGAGTCTTATGAATGCATGAGTACCAATTAAAACTCCAGTTTGAGGGGTTGCAATGGGAATGATTTATGATGAATCTACTGGTAAATATGTTATTTTATCAGATATCCAAGCTCAAGAAGATTTCTTAGGTGATATGGATTTCAAAGTAGCAAGAACTAAAAATGGTATTACTGCTATGCAACTTGATGTAAAAATCAAAGGTTTAAAAATGGATATTTTTAAAGAAGGTTTTGCTCAATCTCATGGAGCTGTTGAATATATTTTAGAAAATATGCTCAAAGCTCAACCTGAAGTTGCAAGCGAACTATCAAAATATGCACCTCTTATCATGAATATGGAAATAAGAGTAGACGATATTAGAATTGTTATCGGAAAAGGTGGAGAAAATGTTCAAAGAATGGAAAAAGAATATGGAGTAAAAGTTTCGATTGCTGAAGATGGTATGACAACAATTACAGCTGAAACACAAGAAGGTGGGAAAAAAGCAATTGCTGATATTAACGCACTGCTTTGGAAACCAACTGAAGGTGAAAAATATACAGGTGAAGTTGTGAAAATTATCGATGGTGTTGGTGCTATTGTAAGTTTTAAAAATACTTCAGGTATGATTCATATTTCTAAACTTACTCCTCTAAGAGCCATGAAAGTAGAAGATTATGTAAATGTAGGTGATAGTGTTGATTTCACTGTTATTCAAGTAGATTTAGCAAAAGGAAGAATTGGACTAGAAAGAACTCCAACTCAAGAAGAATTAGATAAATTTGCAGAATATAAAAAACAAAAAGAAGCTCAAAAAATAGAAATAAAAAAAGCTGATAAATAAAAAAATAACTCATCATAAATGATGAGTTATTTTTTTATTTATTTTTAAAGAAGAATCCTTGATATCTAAATTCTACATCTGGAAATTCTGATTCAAGCTGTAATGCAAAATCATACTGTTGTTGGGTTTCAATCCACTCAATTGTAATTTTTTTCATATCGTAGCTTGTAATAATATCATTCATCAGCTCAATAAAATTTTTATAATTTTCTGGTGATGCATCATGGTAAACTTGAAACATTTCTTGAAAAAATGGACCATCCATTTTATGTCTATCAATTCTCAGTCATAGTTCCTGAAATTTCTGTAAACTATCCATGCTCATATTTTCTTTTGTCGGAATTGGATGAATATCATCCATCGCTATTTCTACTCAATATTTTTCTTGAACATATTTTAATTTTTCAATAGATAGATTACTCCATTGGTATTTTTCAGTTAGTTCTATGACTAAATATTTTGAATATTTAAAATTCTCTATTGATTGTAGAAAATAAGGGTGTTCTATATCTGCAGGATACGCATTAATTGAATATTTTTTATGTATTTTTTGATTATTCTCTATTTCTTTTTCAACTAAATATAAATTATGTAAAAATAATTCGAATGTAAGATTATTCTTTTCTGTTAAATTAAGCAAATAATGAAGTGCTTCTTTTTCTTTTTGCCAAGTTTCTATCAATAGATTATCTCTAATATGAGGAATACAATTAAAATCTGGGCGAGCTAGAGCTTCTGTAAGATCTGATTTATCTTTTATACTTGAGACTATTTTTTCAAATTCTGCATGGGTATTTTTTAAAATATACTGTAAAGTTTTATGTACAGTATGTTTTAATTGATCCTTTGTAATTAATGTTGGTTCTTCCAGGAGAGGAGAAAAATCGTTCATAGAGTATCCAGTTAGCCCAATAAAATAAAAAATTATTTGATTATATTTCTAAAATATAACCTTCATTGATTTTTGTTTTTAATTTAAATTCACTTCATAACTTTTTTCTTAAATTAGAAATAGTTACGTTTATTGTATTATCACTTACTGATAATTCATCATCACTTTGCCATACTTTTGAAACAATAGTTGATTTTTCGATTAAACAATTTTGTTGCGATAAAAATATTTTTACTAATAACCTCTCCTTTTTAGTTAGATTTATAATTTCATCACTTAAGGTGAGTATATTCTTATCCTCATCAAATACAATATTTTTATATGTTAATATTCAACTTACATATACTTGTGTATTTGATTTTCTACGTAAGTTTGCTTTAATTCTTGCTAAAAGTTCATCAGGATTACAAGGTTTTGTCATATAATCGTCCGCTCAAATATCAAGTCCATAGAGTTTTTTATCTAAATCTCAAAATGCAGAAGTAATGATAATATAAGCCGTTGATTGTTTGTTTTTTCTTAACCATTGGATAATTTCAAAACCACTCCCATCAGTTAAACCTATATCAACAATATATAAATCACTAGAATCATACTGGGCTTGATAAAAGTCAGTACAATTATGAAAAATATTTACAGCATAGCCATTTTTTTCTAATTTTTTAGAAATATTTTTTGCAAGTATAATTTCGTCATCAATTATAGTGATATTCATCTTTTTTTCATATAGAGGTATTATTATGCTTACTATATTTATTTCTGTCAAAAATACAAAAATATTTGTATTCAACATGATTAAAACAAAACCATTATACTCATGGCATATTAAATGGACATTAAATTTTTGAAGTTTTTTTTATTTTGTAACAATTTTGTAACTTTCTTTTATTATCTTATCTATATTATATTCTTAATATAAATAATTATGTCGTTAAATACTCTACAAGATATACAACACTGGAAAACTTCTCATGTATCTAATGAACAAACAGAAAGAATTAGAGAAATAGAACAGGATATGTGGGCACGTTGAATAGGGGAATATATACAATGTAAAGATTGTGATCATATAGATGGGAAACAAGAAGTTTTTTCTACATTATGTGATGAAATTAAAAATTTAACGGTAAAAAAAATTATTGAAGTATTAGAAATTTCAAATATTGAATGTCGAAAATGTTGATGAGAAACTCAAGAAATTTATGGAAAACAGTATCTAGAATATATTAAACAAAGATATAAATCGTATAATTCGTATCTCACAACATATCAATCTGATTGAGAAATCCAAGGTTTTGCAGATTGATATACAGCAACTTTTGATGAAATTTATTCTGAAGAATTTGAAGCGTATTATCACAAAATTTGAAAAGAAACGATTCGAAAAAAAATAGAAGATATTTTATGACTTGAAAATTATCAAGGCGAATATATCACTATAAGTTCTATCTGACTTACACAAAATTATTCAAATTTAATTACTTTTTTTAAATTATTAAGCCAATTATTTCAATCAATTCCGGATACATTAAACAATATTCCCGGTATAATCGAAGTGGATGACAGCAACTGTTTATCGTTTATTTATCAGAAACTTTGAGCAAAAAAACTAGATCTAAGTACACTTTGAGAAGTAGAAAATAAAAATCCTCAACACCATTCAAGTTTATATATTATCGATTCACCTATAAAAATATTAAAACAAAAAAATACACAATCAATTAGAAAAATTTTAAAATCCTTTTAATTCTTTCAAATAAATATATACTGCTGTACATATAATATTTATCTGTACAATAATGAGTTTTTATATCATATTATATTTACTGCTTATCATCACATTTTTTATTTTAGGATTTTCTATATATAAAAAATATCAAGATGTAAGTGGTTATTATTTCCTATTATTTAGCTTGAGTTGATGACTCCGGCTATTTTTATATTTCATTTCATTTTACATTTTTTCAGATCCTCAAATTCATCATTTTATTTCAAAAGGATGATATTTTTTATCAATTGTATGTATTTTTAGTTTTGTTTATTTTATAGAATATTTTAGTTCTTGAATAAAAAAATTATATACAAGAAAAAATATAGTGATTCATCTTTCTGCAATAATTTTATTTTTTATATATTTTATCAGTGATTGGATAATTCAAGGAATGTATCTGGATTGAATAAAAAATGATTTTTATGAAATAGAGGGGGAAATCTACTTATTGCATATTTTATTAAACTTATATTTTTTCCCATTATTTATTTATACAACATATAAAAAATATAAAGAAATCACTTATTTAAACAAACTCAGATTAAAATATATTTTATTTTGAGTGTTACTTTTAATTATTTTAACACTTATTTTTCAATTAATTTTACCTTTATTTGATATTTGGATTTTAGAAAAAGAAATATGATTTTTCTTTATTCCATTTATTATTTTGACTTTTTATTCGATACATAAATATAATCTTTCAAACATTAAAGTAAAAATATGAGAAATAATTGTATTATGATTATCGCTGTTATCAACCATATTTTTTATTAATATATTCAAGTATTATATTGGAATATTAGGAAATCTTTTTTGAAGCTATTGGTGAATAAATAATGAATTCTGAGTTGTTGATATTATTATTTGAATTCTATGTTTTTCAATTATTAACAAATTTTTTAATACAATATTTCTTGGAAATAATAAAAATAATTATTTACGAAACTTTATTATTCAATTAAAAAAAGAAATTCCGTACATCACAAATTTGAGTGATTTAAATAATCATTTAGAAGTTGAATTTCAAAAAAATATGAAACTCAAACATATTACCATTTGATTATTTTGAACTGAAAAAAGTGAATTGTACCATTTCTTTCAACAAAAAAGTAAATTAAATCTTTTTATAAATGATATAGTTTTTATTCAAGAAAATAAAAATAAATTTAATGAAGACAAAATTAGATCTGAAATCTCTGATAAATCATATTTAATTTTTCCAATGTATGACAATAAAAATAATTTAATTTGATATCTATCAATTGGGAAAAAACCTTTTGAAGAACATTATTATAACGAAGAAATAAATATTTTAATGGATTTTAAATTATTTTTAGAATGACATCTAAAATATTTAGATATTTATAAAAAAATTCATGAACTTTCTGTAAATCTTGACCAACAAGTAGATAAACAAACAATTGAATATAATCAATTAATTAACAAACAAAAAGAATTTATTAATGTAATTTCACATGAGGTAAAATGACCGATTGCAAGTTCGATTTTTCAAATTGATAATATCATAGATGATTACAAAAATGATGATTTAAGTAAACAAGAAATGCAAAAAGAATTATTTACACTCAACGAATTACTTTTAAAAACTTGAGATTTAGTCAATAAACTTTTTTCTATTCAACAATTTGAAATGAATTCAAAGTCACTATTTGTGCAAAATATTAAAATAGTAGAACTTTTAAAAAATGAAATTTCCATCTTTCAAAAAATTCATCCAGATATTGTATTTCATACAAATTTTGACGAAGATATTCAATATATTCCTCTTGATAAAGTACAATTTCGTCAAGTTATTGATAATTTAATCAACAATGCTCTCAAAATTATTAATCCCCAAACTTGAGAAATGTACATTTCATGTTTAGAAAAAGAAAATATGATTCAAATAATTATTGAAGATAATGGGAAATGATTTACACAATTAGAAATTAATAATATATTTGAAAAATATTCAACTGGAAAATGAAGTTATATCTGACTTTGAATGGGATTATATTTATGTAGAACTATAGTAGAACTACATAATGGAAATATTCAAGCTTCATTTTGAAAAAAATTATGATGAGCTCGTATAATAATTAATATACCTTCAGTATAATATAATATTATGGAGGTATGAATATATTAATTATAGAAGATGACGATTTTTTATGAAATAAAATAAAAGATGTTTTTGATAAAAGAGTAATTTCAAATAAAATTACTCTTTTATCAACATTTGAAGAATTTATTCACGAATTAGCAATTATTGAGTCATATGATATCGTATTAGTTGATATAAAGTTATGATATCAAACTTCTCAGAGTTGATTAGATATCGTCAAAATAATTCGAAGTAAACAACTTAAAATGCCTATTATTGTGATGAGTTGATTCGATGATATAGAATATATAGAAAATGCGTTTAATCTTTGAGCGAACGATTATCTTACAAAACCATTTCGATTGAAAGAACTTGAATTACGAATTATGAGATGGTTTAAGTCTTATTGTATCAATATTATTTGCAATGATACACAAATTTTGGAATATCACGGCTTGAGTTATAAATTTCATGAGAATTCATTTTATTATAATAATATATTGATACAACTTTCAAAAAAAACAAAATTCATTTTATTCCAATTTTTACTCAGAAAAGAACATATCATTTCTGAATCTGATTTATGCGTAAAATTATGGTGAGATAGGGAATTACTCAAAAGCAGAAATATCAGAATTGTTATTCTACGTTTAAAGAAAATACTTGAAGAATTTAATATAGACAATTGGATCAAAAATATTAGGTGAGAATGATATATTTTAAAAAAATAAATATTGTACATTTTATAATATTATGGTATAATTTATTTAATATTTTTTCAAATAAACAAATATGTTAGAAAAAGAAATAAAAATATTAGAAATAAATGTCCAAGAAATTTGCGAAAAATTAGAAAATTTTTGAGCTAAAAAAACATTCGATGGAGTAATTCACGATGTATATTATGATTTTCCAAGTGATTCAAAAAAGGCAAAAATGCAACAAAATAATAGAATGTTTCGTGTAAGAAAAAAATGAGAAACACATTTATATACTATCAAAAATAAACGTTTTGATGTAGAAGAAAATGAAGATGTAATAGCCAAAGACGAACATGAAATGGAAATATCAGATGTTGAAAGTTTTTCGTCTGTTTTAGAAAAATACGGAATGATAAAAACCAGAGAAAAAATCAAACATAGAATTTCCTATAGACTCGTTGATGCGGAATTTGATATCGATAAATATGAAGATATCCCAGCATTACTCGAAATCGAAGAAGAAAGCCAAGCAAATATAGATTTTTGGTTGAGAAAACTCAAACTGACCGACAAAGAAATATTTCTTTGAGGTTCAAAAAAATTATTTAAACATTATAAAAAAGAATATACTTTTTTATAAAATAAAAACCATTCAGTCAAACTGAATGGTTTTTTGTTTTTTTTGCATTCTACCGTGAACAATAAATCCTGCAATAATAAGTATTACAAATATATTTTCACATAGCATTACCCAACCAACTGATGGTGGGAAAAATCCTTCATCATAGCTAAATATTGCTTCTAAGCTGCATAACCAACCTAAAGACAAGCCCCAAAGTATCCATGGAGATAATTTTTGTTGTTCAATTTTAGAATAAATCTCTTTTCTTGCTAATAAAACAGCTGCAATATCAAGAATAATAGCAATTACAGCCATTGTCCATTGATAATAATTTTCATCAGAAAAATCAAAAATAAATTCAAAAATGATAAACAAACATAAAAAAATACTAAAAATTATTAGCGCTTTTTTATCATCTGGATCACTTTTTTTCCAAAAATTTTTTATAGAAAAATCCTGAGACATTATTTTTTTCATCAACACAAATGCTGTAAAAAAAATAAGTCCAAAACTTGCATATCCAGCAAAAATTTCGTTTGGAGTACTCTTTGGGTCAAATATAATATTTACTAAATCAGCTCCAGCTTGTACCACTGAGGCTAACCAAAAAACAAAATACCCAATTTGAGCATCATGCTTTAAATACTGTTGTGTAATTATTATATAATAACCAACAATAAACGCTATAAATGATGGAAGTAAAATCACTACATCTATCATTGATCTATTCCTTTTACTTGAGGTAATAAAATTATGCAAAAAATAAAAAATAAAGCAAAATATTTTGCTTTATTTTTTATTTTCTTCTTGGATTTGTTTTTTTATTTCTTCAATCTCAGTAATTGTTTTTTTAAAGGTTGAATATTTTTTAGCAAGACCAGCATACACAATTCAAAGTGAATATTTACTACAAGAACTGGCTTGTTTTTTATGATTTTTTTTCAAAATTTCTAAACTTTTACAGCTCTCAGCTAAAGATTTACTTTCTACGATAACTAAATTTTTTAATTCTACATTTTCTGCTTCGTTATCTCTTAAATCAAGCGTTTGAATATTAAAATCAATAGTGAGTCTTTCTCAACCATTTTTTTCTACCAGAGTGATTCTATTATATTTTGTTTTCATTGCTGGAGAAATTTTTGGTGCTTGTGGATCTCATTGATACATACTTTGCCATACTCACTCAAAAAATCTTGTTTTTCATTTTGTCATTTTCCCATGTTCTTCAACAGGAAATTGATATCTAAATTTTTGTGTAATTCCATTGATTTTTTGTTTATATTCAAAAAATGCCATTTGAGAATCTTCGTATAATCTGGTTCTGACTTTCGTCCTAGATTTTAATTTATTTTGATGCTGATTATAAAATAAATAATCTTGAGTATCCATATAAATATTATCATACGAAAAAACTTTTTTCCCTCAGATTTCTAATACTTGAAAATCATTTTTGAGTTCTTGTAAAAATTCTCAAAATTCACTATTTGTCAGTAAAAATTTTCTATCAATTCTTTTCAAAAAACTTGCCTGCGCATTGAGTTGAGTCAAAGTAAGTGCTTGAAAGCTTTGTAATGATTGTGAAAATTTTACTGTCATATATTTCAAATTACTAAATATTATATATACATAATTTTACCATATAAAAAAAATCGAGTCAAAAAATTGAAGCTCGATTTTTTATATATTTTTATGCAAAATTATATAAACATATATATGCAATTCAGGCTATAAAACCAGTAGCCGGAAGAGTAATAATCCATGAAAGAACAATATTTTTTATCATAGCTTTTTGAATATATATTTTATCTTTTCCTTGAGATCTTTTTATATATTCTCTAAATAAACCAATACCAAAAATACCTCAAATAGCAATATGTGTGGAACTTACTGGAAGTCATAATTGACTTGCAATAATCACAGTAATAGCAGCAGCTAGAGCTACTGAGAAAGCTCTTGATTGATTTAATTTTGTAATTTCACCTCAAACTGTTGTGATTAATCTACTCCCAAACGTCATTAAACCAATTACTAATCAAATGGCTCATAAAACCATAATCCAAAATGGAATACTCGCATCATCCACACTCACTCATCCTGTTGTTACAGCATCATAAATAGCAACTAAAGGTCAAATAGCATTTGCTACATCATTTGCTCCATGGGCAAATGATAGTAAAGCTACAGCAAATATAAGTGGAATATTAAACAATCTATTGATATGTTTTTTATCATCTTGTAATAATGATTTATGTTTTTTTAAATATAATCTTACGAGGAAAAATACTCAAAATCAAACAATAATTCATAAAAATACTGAAGTATTTGTAGTCAAAACACCTGCTAAATCAGCATGTGATTTTAAATATGGTTTTAATCCTTTGAGTAATAAATAAATAGTAAAAACACTTGTCATCAATCAAACATAAATAGGCAACCAATGTTTTGCTGCTTTATCTATATGTTTTTTCTTGAAAATATTTACACGGATTGAAGCCATGATTCAAGCAGCAATAAGTCCTCACATAAGTGGAGAAATTACCCATGAAGCTGCAATTTCTCATACTTTTCACCATGAAACCATACTGGCAGTAAAGTTCATCATTGATCAAAAGTCAAATACTTCATTTTCCACAATATAAAGTGTCGCACTTGCTGTCATTCAAGCTCAAATTAAACCTCACATAACTGAATGAGTAGCTGAAACTGGAGCTTTGAAATACGTCGCGATATTTATCCATAAAGCAGCTCATAAAAGTGTTGCCATCATTATATAAATCAAAGTAAGATTATTTGGAATCATCGCTGAATCTATAATTCAACCTTTAATAGTATTTACTACATCTCATCCTGCAATAATCGCACCCGACGCTTCAAAAATCGCAGCGATAATAATGGCTCACCCAAGAGTCAGAGCTTTTGAACCAACTGCAGGTCACATATTATTAGCTACATCATTTGCACCAATATTCATGGCCATATAAATTCAAAGCACACAAGCAAATAATAAAATTAAACTTGTATTTCCTCATTGAAAAAAATATACCCAAGCAATCATTCAAAAAATAATTGCAGCTGATATTTCATATTTAAATGAAGCAGATTTTTTAAAATATTTTAGATTAAATTTCACTTTTAAATATATTATAAATAAAATACCATAATAGTCTAGCATATTTATTTTTTATCTGCAACAAAAATACACAAAAAAAGATAAATTGTATAAATTTATCTTTTTTTTTATTTATCAAAATGTGTTTCAATTTTTTTGAGTGATTTGAAAAAATCATTGAGATTTACACCAGATTTTCTCAGAGTTTTATATTTTTGTAATAATCTAAATATTTCTAAACTTAAATTATTATTTTCATCTAAAATATTACTTCCAAATTTATTTTCAAAATATTGTGCATTTTTTTCTTGATGATTTCCAGCACTTTCTGGCAGAGGTACAATTATACTATGAACACCGAAATTATATAATTCCCAAAGTGTTGTAGCTCCTGCTCTTGTTACAGCAATATCTGATTTTTTATAAATTTTTCAAAGTGTTTTTTGATCAACAAAATCATGAACCGTTACATTAAAAAATCTTTGAAAATCTTGTTTAAAGTGAAGGTTTTTTTCTCATAATACCACTGTAAAATTTATATCACCCATATCAGGAAGTGATTGTAAAACACTTTCAAATAAGCGAGTTGATCATTGACTTCCAGCAATTACAAGCACTTCTAATTTATCATTTTCTTTTACTTCTAGAGTAGTGATATATTCTAATAAATCTGGATTTAGGATTTGTCCTGAGAAAATATGAGTTCTTTCGTCTGACATTTTTTCATCATCTTTTTTTGTTTTGGCATTTTCAAATGAATAAAATGTTTTTGTAGCGATTTTACTAATCAATTTGTTAGCAACACCTCAAACAGCGTCAGATTCATGAATATAAATAGGTTTTCTCAAAATATATGCAGCAATACATAAAGGTAAACTTACATATCCTCATTTTGAAAATACAATATCAATATTTTTTGAGAGAATAAAATATATTCCAAAAAATATTCCAGATAAATTTTTCAATGGTTCATAAAAATTTCTCCAATCAAAATATCTTCTAATTTTTCCACATGGAATATCAAAAAATTCTATAGCATTTTCATCTGCTATATTTTCTTCAAGAGAATCCGCTTCTGCTACCCAATAAAAATTATATTTATCTTCTTGTGAAAAATAATTATAGAGTGACAATAATGGAAATACATGACCTCAAGTGGAACCTCCAGTGAGCGCAATA
>CAXHZN010000016.1:0-18084 GCA_964022365.1 uncultured Candidatus Altimarinota bacterium | reverse complement strand
TAATAGTTGAGATATTTCTTCCATTGGTAAATCAGTTGAAAATCAAGCAGCAAGTTTATGTCCTCATCATCCAAAATCTCAACAAACTGACGAAACATCGAGAGCTTTACTTCTCAGAGATCATTTTATTTTTCCATCTCAAATAGGGTAGAGCATAAAACATACTTCGCTTCCATCCATATTTGCTAAAAATTCATTTGTGATTCCAGTTGTATCTCAATTATTTGTATCAGTTTTTTGAAAAACTTCTTTATTTACTAATGCATATGTTATTTTTCATTCAGATTCTTGTTGAATATCTTTGAGAATTTCTCACCAAAGTTTTGTTCTTTTGAATGTTTTCTTTTTATAAAATTCAAACATCGGAGCTCTGAAATCTGCTCAAAATTCCATTAATTTTGCTGCTACTCTAAGCGTTGTTGGAGTTGTATTTTCATTATAAAAAATATTTGTGTCTGTATGGATTCAAGCAGTTAATAATGTAGCAATATGAGTATTGATATGTTTTTCTAATCAAAGATGCTCTAAGGCTCTAAAAACAAGCTCACAAGTAGATGAACTTTCGATATCTATGATATTGAGTGATCAAAAACCAGGATTAGTTTTATGGTGATCAAAAACTACAAAATCTGTAGTATCAAATATTTCTTTATTTTGAATATAGGTTTCTCATAATTGTCAGATTGAGGCAGCATCAAGTGAGATAATAAGATCTGGATTAAATTTTTTTATATCTAAATCAGGTTGAATAATTTCATTTGCTCATAAAAATCAAAATTCTTTTGGTGCGTGATCATCATTTATTGCAGCTAGATTGTATCCCATTTTTTCTAAAACAAAATAGAGTCCTGCTAAACTTCCAAACGCATCTGGATCCATTCTAACATGATTTATTAAAAGGATATTTTTAGAAGATTTTAAAAGTTTTCAAAACTGATTAAATTTTTCGCTCATATTATTTTTTTATATAAATATATTTATCATTACTAAGAGTATAAAATAAATACAAAAAAAATCTAGAAAAATATATTATTTCTAGATTTTTTATTTTTTATCTCAAAATTTAGGCAAGAAAAAAACTTAAGCATATTGGGTAATAGGGGCTTAAGTCGATGTTTGTCTTTCCTCACTTCCAAGACAAATAATAGTTTGTTTTGATATGTCTTGGGGAGAAGAGATCAGTTTTGAGGAACTAACCATTGTTCTTCAGTGAATGTCTTTAAACATTCTAATTTATACCTTACTTGGGTAATTTTTTGAAAGCTATTCACCGTGCTTTTTTGTTTTTATTTTTTGACCGAAGTCTTTGTTTTTTGTTGTTTTTTCTGATGGCAATATGTTGTATTCACTCAATCATCAAATCTTTTGATAACTCAGTGAATACAAATATTAACCATATTTTTGTTTTTATTTTTGTTGTTTTTTGTATGAGGTAAGTTCACTAGGTTTTTGTGAACACCATTCTGGTAAAGTACAAATTATTTTAATGAGCTGTAAGTTGTCTTCGCTTGGAATTAACTTACACAAGTATTATATCAATTTTTCAAAAAAGAGGCTAATTATTATTCTTGACAAATTTTAAATATTTACTTTATAGGAATTTTTTATCTTAAATTTTCCTTAAGGTAAGCTAAAGTAAAAAAATATAAAAAAGTAAGAAAAAAGTAAGAAATATATCAAAAATAATCAATATTTTTGGGCGTTTTTTTACAAAAAAACGCACTTTTGTTTCAAAAATGTATACAAGGTATTTTGAAAATATTATCTAACTTGGATTGTTAATAAGTTTTTAACAAGACTTTTATAAAAAGCTTTCTTAATTATTTTTTTTGTTTAAAATATTTACATATGTTAAAAACTAATTGCAAAATATAGATGTTAGAGTTATCAAAAGAATTTATACAAAAAGGTCGCGAAGATTTTATACTCGAAGATGTAAAAACTCTTCAAGAATTAATAAAATATCATAGTGATTTATATTATAATAAAGAGGAACCAATTATTTCTGATTATGAATACGATATTTTATTAGATACTCTTCAGTATTTAGAGGAAAAATTTAATATTTCAGATACAGTAGGAGATAATGTTTGAGCAGAAATAATAGAATCAACATTTCAAAAAGTAAAACATTCGCGTCCAATGATTTCATTATGAAATACTTATAACGCGCAGGATTTATGAGATTTTGACGAAAGAGTGAAGAAAAATATTTTAAATAACCAAGAGTTTGATTTAAATAATAAAATAGAATATATTTTAGAGTTTAAGTTTGATGGACTTTGAGTTGAACTTATTTATAAAAATGGGGAACTGGTTCAAGCAATCACTAGATGAAATTGAGTTGAAGGAGAAGATGTGACGATAAACGCGATGCAGATTGAAAATATTCCTAAAAAAATAGCGTATAAAAATCATTTAGAAGTCAGAGGGGAAGTGGTTATGCCAATTTCTTCGTTTGATGCCTTAAATCAAGAAGCGAAAAAAACTTGAGGAAAAATATTTTCAAACCCGAGAAATGCAGCTTCTGGAAGTATGAGAATGAAAGATTCTCGTGTGACAAAACAAAGAAATTTGAAATTTTTTGCTTATGATTTAGCAAACTTTGATGATTTTAGAAATGCTGAAAATATTTCAGAATATTATGAAGTTATAAAAGATTTAGAAAAATATAATTTTGAAATTTCGAGTTATTTTAACAAATTATCTGGGATACAAGAAGTGATTTCAGCAATTGAAAATTTCTGAGATGTAAAAAAACAAATAGATTTTGAAATAGATGGTTTAGTATTAAAAGTAAACGATATTTCACTTTGGGAAAAAATAGGTTGGACGCAACATCATCCTCGTTATGCTATTTCATATAAATTTCCAGCTGAAATTCTTACAACCAAAATTAATTCTGTAGAACACCAAGTTGGGAGAACAGGAACTATCACTCCAGTTGCAAATTTAGAACCAATTATAATCGGATGAGTAACAGTGAGAAGAGCAACACTTCATAATTATGAAGAAGTGGAAAATCTCTGAGTGCATATTTGAGACAGTGTTTTTATAAAAAGAGCAGGAGAAGTTATTCCAAAAATTATCTCAGTTGTGGAAACTATTCGTGATAATAATGCTTTGAAAATAACTCCTCCAAAACTCTGTCCAAGTTGTAAAACTCCCGTTATAAAAGATGGCGAAAAAGTACGTTTTTTCTGCCCAAACACTATTGATTGTCCGGCCCAACACTCAGAAAAACTTGTATTTGCTGTTGGAAAACAAGGATTTAATATCGATGGATTTTGAGTCAGACAAGTTGAATTATTTTTAGAACTTTGAATTATTAAAAATCTCGTAGATATTTTCACTATAGAAAACAAAAAAGAAGATATTTTAGCCTTAGAATGATTTAAAGAAAAATCGGTAAATAATTTAATTTCAGGAGTTCAAAAAGCAAAATCAGTAGAAATTTCTACATTTTTAACAGCTTTAGCTATCGCTGGAGTTGGGAAAAAGACAGCAAAAACTCTTTGAAAATTATTTCATTCAAAAGAATCTTTATTAGAATTTCCATATACTCTTGAAGACTTAGTGGCTCTGGACGATATTTGACCAGAAATTGCACAAAATATGATCGATTATTTTTCTAATGATGCACATAAAATCATTTTAGAACAATTAGATACAATTTTAGATATCAAATATTTTGAAAAATTAGAAATATCTCAGGAACTTCAAGCAAATCCATATTTTTGAAAAAAAATGTGTATTACCGGAAGTTTTGTCTGAGATGATGGAAATAAAATTTCTCGTGATGAACTAGTAAAAAAATTAGAATCAGTTTGATGAGAATTTACTGGAAGTGTCAGTAAAAATACAGATTTTTTATTAGCTGGAGAAAAAGCAGGTTCAAAATTAAAAAAAGCAGAAGAATTAAAAGTTTCAATTATCAGTTTGCAAGATTTTTTAAATCAAGTAAACTCATTGTAGTAAAATAAGTCCAATTCTATTTATTTGGACTTATTTTTTATATAAAATATTCTCTATTCTCTAAAATTTTAGATATGAAAAAAATATTGATTTTTTTATTCATAAATATATGTATATTTTCAAATACTTTGGCTGCAAATATAGATTCTTTATCTGAAAAATTATTTCAATCGCATCAAACTGAAAATATTTTTACTCAAGCAGATATTTATGAAAAATATATTTCTCAGCTACAAAAAATTATAAAAAATAATCAAAAATCATTATTTTTAAATAATATTATAGAATTAGAAAAAAATATTTCTCTTAAACACGATGAAATTATTTCTGAAATTTTACAAAATAAAGCAGAAATAAAAACAGGAAATACCTTGATTTTAAAGTTTTGAAATGCTACAAATATTTCTCAATATATTCTCAATAATTCACAAAAAATCCTAGATTCAAATAGTGTTTTTATATTTAGAGAATCAGAAAATATTACGAGTAAAAATATGAAAAAAATTACTTGAGAAATTAAAAATATTTCTCCTAATATTTTGATATTTACAGATCAAGAATGAGGACAAATAAATAGATTTATTAGCTTTGAAGATGGGTTTTCTCTTGAAGAATATACAAATTACTTATACGTTTATTTCCGTTATAATGGATTAGATTCTCAAGAAAAAGAGAGTCTAAAAAAATTATTTTGAAACTCTCAATATTTTCCATCGATGTGAAATATTTGAAAATATTATAAAAATATTTCACAAAAAAATAAACAAATCTTTTTAGAAATAATTACATTTATTCAACTAAAAAATTTACAAAATCACGGAATTAATACTCATTGATTTATCGCAGATTTAGATCTTTGAAATCCAGTTATTTCAGGATTAAATAGAAGTTTTAGCTCGAATATTTTAGATTATTTTAGTTTGATAGATGCGTATATTGAAGCCTCAAAAGTTACTTGAGTTGTCTTGTATGCAAAACATTTTCCTGGTCACGGAGCAGGGAAAATTGATTCACATAATGATATTTTAGATTATTCTCAAAATACTCAATATGTAGAAAATAATTTGTTAGTTTTTGAATATTTTTTAGAAAATACAAAATTATTATGAAAATGAATTATGGTTGGACATATGTATGTAAACAAAAATATTTCAGAAAAATTTCATAATATAATTGATAAGTCAGATTTTATAATTACGGATGATTTAGCTATGCAATGATTTAAAAAAATAAAAAATATTCCAGAAAATAAAATTTTTTCTACTCAAGAAATATTACAAAAAAATAATCTGATCAAAGTAAATACTCAAGAAAATATTTGAATAAAATAAAAACTTCCCGGGAAAATCCCGGGAAGTTTTTTATTTTATTTTGCTTGATATGTGTGAACATCTCTTTGTGGAAAAGGGAAGTTCAAACCTTTTTTATCAAATGTCTTTTTGATTTTTTCAGTCATTTCCCATTTTGTTGGCCAATAATCAGATGATTTTAAGAAAAATCTAAAGTTTATAATCACAGCACTATCTCAAAGTGAATCAACTACGATTGTGATATCTTTATCTTGCATCACTCTAGAATCAGATTTTGCTAGTTCTAAAAGTGTATCTTTTGCGAGATCAATATCGTCAGAATAACTGATTCCAACTTGCATATCGAGTCTTCTAACTGGTTCACTTGAGTAATTTGTCATTGCTGAATTACTAATATCAGAATTTGGAATTATAATAGTTTTTTTATCTGGAGTTAATAAAATTGTATTAAAAATATGAATTTGAGAAACGCTCCCAGAATATCCTCAGGCTTCAATATAATCTCAAATTTTATATGGTTTAAACATCAAAATCATTACTCATCCAGCAAAATTTTGTAGTGTTCATGAAAGTGCCATACCAATTGCTAAACCTGCAGCAGCAAGCATTGCGACGAATGAACTTGTTTGAACTCCGATTATTCCAGCTGCTGAAATAATCACCATTACTTTGAGTAAAATTGAAATGAGACTTGAAAGGAAACTTTCTAACATTGGATCCCAACTGTTTTTTTCCATTATTTTATGCACTCCACGATTTATCATGTTTACGATTTTAAAACCAATCCATAAAACTAGTAGTGCTCATAAAATTTTTGGAACTATAACGGCAGAATAATCTACTAATTTTTCAAAAAGAATATTCATTTGTTCACTATTAAGAGAATCAAAATTCATAATAATATATTTTAAGGTGTAATTATATAAATAGTATAAAAAAAATTTATAAATAACCTAAAAAATTTTTAATATTTATTTTTAATATTTATTTATTAATAATTTTTTATTATTTTTTTCGCTCTATAATCAAATTTTTTGTAATATATTTAGTTATAACATAAAAATATAAAAACTATGAAAAACTATTTGCATTTTAAAAATATCTGGATATAGTTTAATTGAAATAAGAATTCATATGTCAATTGATCAAGTGTACTCATGTCATTTTTTACCATGTTTCTCATAAATCAAAGTCAAAGGTATTATTTCATATATTATATTTTATAACATTTGTTATATGGAAACTAGTAAAGTTTTTGTAGGAGGTATTTCTTGGAATATCGACTCTAACCAATTAAGAGATATTTTTGCTGAAGTTGCAGAAGTAAAATACGCTAAAATCGTTACTGATAGAGAAACTAACAAATCTAGAGGTTTTGGATTTGTTGAATTCAACTCAGTTGAAGACGCAGTTAAAGCTAAAGAAGAATTTGACGGAGCTGAAATCGATGGAAGAGCTGTTAAAGTTGACTTCGCTGAAGATAGAAGAAACGGGTAATTCCAACTTCGAAAAAGAAAGATTGAAAAATCTTTCTTTTTTTTGTGAAAAAATTATTTAGAATCCCATCGCCTTTGAGGCACTTTCCTTTGAAAAGGGGAAAAATAAAATTAATTAATAATAAAAAAAAGAATAATATTTTTTAAATATTATTCTTTTATGAGTTCAATGTAACAAACTTTTTTTTCACTGAATATAACTTCAAACTCTGTCATATTTTGTTTATCGAAAAATTGTGATAATTCTTTTTCGTAATCAAAACTTTTATGTTCTTGTTTGAATAGATTTATTTCTTCAAGTACTTCCAGAGTATCTTTGAAATAATCTTCGTGATCAGTTTTGAAGATTATTTTTCATCTTTTTTCTAATTTTTTATGAATCAAAGTCAGAAATTCTGCTTGGAGAACTCTATGTTTTTTTTGTCTATCTTTTTTTCCCCAAGGATCTGGAAAGAAAATATATACTTGTTGGAGTTCACTATCAGCTATAAATTCATCTAGTTTTTGAGCAAATTCTTTTACAATGAAGAAATTTTTTCCTCATTTTTTTAATGTTTTTTCTGCAGTAGTAAAACATCTTTTAAATTTTATTTCCATTCCTAGGAAATTTATTTCAGGATTACTTGCTACTTCTCAGCTAAAAAAATTCCCTAATCCAGTTCAAATTTCCAGTCTTACCGGATTTGTATTTCAGAAAAATTCTTTCCATTTTCCTTTGTTTTGAGCTATTTTTGTTATGTCAGTTTCTATATTTTTATGTTCCTCAACTGGAGCAATATATGGATTTATGTATGGCATGAAAGCAATTAATTTAAAAGTATTTATCTGATTATAGTGAGATTTGAGCAGTTGCAAGATTATTTTATTATTTTATTTTTAAATTATAAAATATATTTTTTTATCAAAATATTATCTTTCCAAAAATCTCAATAAAATTTGCATTTTACCTGAAATTCTTTAGACTGTTTTCACGTTTTATATGGATCCATAGCTCAGTTGGTAGAGCACTCGCCTCTTAAGCGATAGGTCCCGGGATCGTAGCCCGGTGGGTCCACCATGTACCATTCACCACTGAACATAAGAATAATTTCTTTAACAGTTTAATAAATTTATAATCTCATCAATCTGTAGCTTTATAATCTTCAGATTTAAGATCAGAAGAAAACTCAACTTGGAATTCTCCAAGGTGGGTTTTTTCTTTATTATACTCTCTGATAATAGATGTTGATCTATCATCTTTGAAGAATGTATCTATATCAAATTCTCATGGATATACGTTTAATATAACTCTAACTGGTTTTGACTTATCTGTTGATACTATAACTTTATCAATCATTAAATCTACAACTTGTTTTAGTTCTTCATATGTTGAATTTTCAAAGAAATACTGTGCATGATGATATAATCTATCAACATAATCTTGAACATCTCAATCTATTATTGATTGTTTATATTCATTATAGACTAATTCATATTCATTATGTATTAAATTATTGTATTTTTCCTTTCATTCTATAATTTCATTTTGAACCTCTTTTAATTTTTCTTTACTTATTAATCAATCAAGTGCAAGATCTAAGGCTCTTGAATCTTTTTCATCTAATTTTTTTATTTCAAACTTATATTGATCGATGATATTTGTCTCATCTTTTGTTGTATCTGAGTTTAATCAATATTCTATTTTGAATTTACTATAATCTAAGAAGAAATCTTTTAATATATCTATTACTAAATTATCAATTTTTAAACCAGATATACTATTAGTACATCTTCTATCTTCAGATGTTTTTCTTTTATCTGACATCGAACATCTATAATTTTTTAGTTTTGCCTCACTTGATCAAGTATATCATGTAAAATTCCTTAAATCTGTACAACAATCACAATAAAGTTTAGATCTTAATAAATAGACACGTCTCTTAGTATTTGAATGACTTTTATTATTTATTCTTTTTTCAGCTATTTTTTTCTCTACAACTTTTGTATATATTTTTGGAATCTTAATTTTTATTATTTCATCTTCCGATCTTTTACCTATATTTTCTGATTTTTTTCATATTTTTTTATATATTGTTGCAAATGCTTTATATTCTCAAAGATAGTATTTTTCTACATTATCTAAAATTCAAACCACAGATGAATATCACCAAAAAGTAACAGCATTTTTTCTTCATTTTTTTATACTTTGTTGTGTAGCTGATTCTTTTGTACTCATTGAAGGAGGTAGTATTTTATTACTATTTAGGTAATCTACTATTTTTGATATAGATAAATTTTCTTCTAGATATAATTTAACTATTAATTTAATTGTTTTAACTTCAGGTTCATACAATTCTAATAATTTATCATTGTTTTTTATATATCAATATGGAACAGCTGTAACCCATTTTCAACTCGAGGCTTTTGTCTTTTTTCCTGTGTAAGTTCTTTTAAATATCATTCATTTCTCAAATTGACTAAATCCAACTAGAGTATTACCTAAGAAATCGGTTATAATTTCATCACCACTTAATGTTTCTTCAGGATAATATATTTGAATTCATAAATTATCAAAAATCTCTCTTATTTTACCAAAAACTAATGTATCTCTCGCTAATCTATCTCTTCTTAATATAATAATACAGTCTATATTTCATTTTTTGATAGCATTAAAAACTTTAGATAGTTGAGGTCTATCTAAAAATGCTCATGAGTATATTTCTTGAAAAATATTATCAGAATCTATTGAAATTTTATTATCTTTTGCAAATTTTATACAGATATCACGTTGATATTCTAATGAAACTCAAGACTTTCATTGTTCATCGGTTGATACACGATTATAGATAATTCAATTCATAGATAAATATTAATTTTTATTGAAATAAATTTTACTTTTTTTTCGATAAAAGTAAAAAAATACTGAAAATTCATTTTCAGTATTTTTCGTAAATAAAATTAAAATATCTAAAATTTAAAATATTGATTATTTGTAGAAATATTGTTCATATAACAGAATTGAATTTCATGATTTTTAATAAAAATTCATGAAAAACCCAAAATATTAAAACGTAAAATAGACCAATTTCTACCTAATAGTTCTAAAATTACTATGTTAAAAATTATTTTCAAACGAATTTGTAAATTCATATGATAATATTTTCCCTTATTTATAGAACTTTTTATAAATACATTCAATAATTTTGATTGAAAATAATTTTTATTTTAAGGAAAAAAATCTTTATTTTACGGTTTTTTATTGTTATTTTATGTTTTTTTTCTTGTATTTTAAGATTTTTGAGATGTATTTTATAGGATTTACTCTTAAAATATAAAATAATAACTACTAAAAATCTAATTTCACCTATTTTCAGTAGTAAAACTATGCTATTTCACTGCATTTAGACTGATTTCACTTTTTCAATAGTAAATACAAAAATTATTATAATAATTAAATGATTTTTTTTGATTTTTTTAATGATATATAATTTACTTCACTTGAAAAATAAATATACTTTTTTCAATATTTATTCAAAATTAATAAACAATAAATTATGTTCGAACAAACTTTTAAAAATATAGATGATATTCTTCATAAAGATGCCGGTTGTGGGAGTGAATTAGATTACGTTGAACAAAGTTCTTGGGTACTCTTCTTGAAATATCTCGATGACTTAGAAGAAGATAAAGTTTTAGCCGCACAGTTTAGTAATACAAGCTATACAAGACTGATAGAAGAAAAGTATAGTTGGAAAACGTGGGCTGCACCTAAACTCGAAGATTGAAAAATCGATCATAATGCACTGACTTGAGATGATTTATTAGATTTTGTGAATAATGAACTTTTTCCATATCTAAAAAAGTTTAAACAAAACGCATCAAGTGCAGATACTATTGAATATAAAATAGGAGAAATATTTTCAGAATTAAAAAATAGAGTTCAAAGTGGATATAATCTCAGAGAAGTAATAACACTTGTTGATGAACTTCGTTTTAGAACTCATGCAGATCAATTAGAAATGAGTCATTTGTATGAAGGAAAAATCAAAAATATGTGAAATGCAGGTCGTAATTGAGGAGAATATTATACTCCAAGACCACTGATTAAAACAATTGTAAAAGTTGTATGACCAGAAATCTGAAATAAAGTATATGACTGAGCTGTATGAAGTGCAGGTTTCTTAGTAGAAGCATTTGATTACCTTAGAAATCAAAAAGATCTTTCGACTAATGATATTGAAACTCTTCAAAAAAATACATTTTACTGAAAAGAAAAAAAATCACTTGCGTATATCATTTGAATAATGAATATGATTCTTCATGGAATCGAAGCACCAAACATTATTCATACAAATACACTAACAGAAAACATATCAGATATTCAAGAAAAAGACAGATATGATATAGTGCTTGCAAATCCACCATTCTGAGGGAAAGAAAGAGCAGAAGTTCAACAAAATTTCCCAATCAAAACAGGGGAAACAGCAAGTCTTTTTATGCAACATTTCGTTAAGATGTTAAAAGCAGGATGAAAAGCATGAATCGTTATTAAAAATACTTTTTTAAGTAATACAGATAATGCATCAATAGCTTTAAGAAAAGAGTTATTAGATAACTGTAATCTTCATTCAATCCTAGATTTACCAGCAGGGACATTCACTTGAGCATGAGTAAAAACTGTTGTACTATTTTTCCAAAAATGAGTACCAACAAGAGATATTTGGTTTTACCAACTCAACCTTGATAGAAACCTTTGAAAAACTAATCCACTTTCAGAAAAGGATTTAGCTGATTTTGTAGAACTTCAAAAAACAAAAGCAGAAAGTGAAAATTCATGGAATATTTCTATGTCAGATATAGATACTGAAACCTATGATCTATCAGCAAAAAATCCAAATATACCTGAAGAAGAAGCATTGAAATCACCAGAAGAATTAATAGAAATTATCTGAGAATTAGATAAGAAATCAGCTGATATATTAGAAAATATTTCAAAGATTATTAAAAAATAAAAATATGATGAAAGAAAATACATTGCCTGAAGGTTGGGAGATGAAAACTATTTGAGAAATAGGGAAGCCTTCAATGTGTAAAAGGATTCTTAAAGAACAAACTTGCGAAACTTGAGATATTCCATTCTATAAAATAGGTACGTTTGGTAAAACTCCTAATGCATTTATTTCTAATGAAATTTATACTGAATATAAGAATAAATACTCTTTTCCAAAACAAGGAGATATACTTTTGTCTGCATCTGGTACTATTGGTAAAAGAGTAATATATAATGGTGAACCTGCTTTTTTTCAAGATTCAAATATAGTTTGGATTGATAATGATGAAAAAATGATTTTGAATAGTTACTTATATCATTTTTATAGTATTTGTGACTGGCAACCATCAAAAGGAGCAACTATTTCAAGATTGTATAATGCAAATCTAAAAAGAATTAAAATTTCATTTCCTGTTTGTTTAGATGAACAAAGAAAAATTGTAAAATTAATAACTAATGTTTTTGAAAATATAGAAGAAGCTAAAAAAATAGCCGAGGAAAATTTGAAGAATGCAAAGGATTTGTTTGAAAGTTATTTAGAAAGAGTATTTCATGAGAAAGGTGAAGATTGGGAACAAAAAACTCTAGAAGAAGTTTGTGAAAAAATGTTTGCTGGTTGAGATGTACCAAAAAATAATTTCACTAAACATATTAGTGAAAAATATAAAATACCTATCTATGCTAATTGAATAAAAAACAACTGACTTTATTGATATACAGATATATCTAAAGTTATAGATCCAAGTTTAACAATATCAGCAAGAGGAACAATTTGATATATAGTTGAAAGAAATGAACCTTTTTTCCCGATTGTAAGATTGATAGTATTAATACCTAAAATTAATGAAATAAATTTAAGTTTTCTTAAGTATCTACTGAAAACAATTGACATTTTACAAAGTTGAGCATCTATTCCTCAACTAACTATTCCAATGATAAAAAAATATAAACTTAATTTTCCAAAAGATATTAAAAAACAAATAGAAATCGTTTGAATTTTGGATAATTTAAGTACTCACATAAATGAATTAGAAGAGTTATATAAAAATAAAAGTGAAAAATTGGAAGAATTAAAAAAAAGTATACTAGAGAGATCTTTTGTAGGAGAATTGTAAAAACGGGTAATTTATTGTAGAATAGATTTTAAATAATTTAATTTATATATCATGAATGAAGCAGAAACAAGGTCAGATTTGATAGATCCACAGTTAGCGAGAGCTGGTTGGGGAATTGTAGAGGATTCTAAAATACTCAGAGAAAGAAACGTTTGTAAGATTACTGACTGACGTATTTTAGGTTGAGGAAAAAGAGAAAAACCTTTGTTTGCTGACTATATTTTGGTATATAAGTGAATTAAATTAGCCGTTGTAGAAGCTAAAAGTAGTGATTTAGTTGTAGGAGAATGAGTCGCTCAAGCTAAAGAGTATGCACAAAAACTTTCTCTTGATTTTAGTTATAGTGCAAATGGAAAAGAAATATATGAAATCAATCTAAAAACTTGAGAAGAAAAGTTAGTAGATAACTTTTTGAGTCCTGATGAAATGTGGGAAAAAGTATTTCCTCAATGAACTGTAAGTGAACAATCAGAAACATGGAGAAAAGCATTTTGATCAATACCATTTGAAGATAAAAGTGGTTCTTGGAGTCCAAGATATTATCAAGAAATTGCAGTGAGAAATATGCTCAATGCAGTTGCAAATAATGAAAAGAGGATTTTATTAACACTTGCTACTGGTACTTGAAAAACAGCTATTGCTTTTCAAATTGCTTGGAAAATGTTTCATGCAAGATGGAATCTACAACTCGATTGAAAAAGAAGACCAAGAATACTTTTTTTAGCTGATAGAAATATATTAGCAAATCAAGCATTTAATTCTTTCTCAGCTTTTCAAGAAGATGCTCTTGTAAGAATTGCACCTGATGAAATCAAAAAAAAGAAAAAAGTACCTACAAATGGAAGTATATTTTTCACGATATTCCAAACATTCATGAGTTGACCAGAAGATGAAAATGGAGAAAAAACACCTTATTTTGGAGAATACCCAGAAGACTTCTTTGATTTAATCATTATTGATGAGTGTCATAGATGAGGTGCGAATGATGAAGGGAATTGGAGAAAAATTTTAGAATATTTTTCTCCAGCTGTACAACTATGATTAACAGCTACTCCGAGAAGACAAGATAATGTTGATACATATGATTATTTTGGAAAGCCTGTTTATACTTATTCTTTAAAAGATTGAATAAATGACGGGTTTTTAACTCCGTTTAAAGTAAAGAGAATCAAAACAACTCTTGATGACTATATTTATACTGATGATGACAATGTAGTAGAATGAGAAATTGAATTATGAAAAAATTATGAATCAAAGGATTTTAATACAAAAATAGAGATAGTTGCAAGAGAAAGATATAGGGTCCATATTTTTATGGAACAAGCCTGAGAAGACGAAAAAACTATAGTATTTTGTGCAACTCAAGAACATGCTGCACTTGTAAGAGATTTGATTAATCAAAATAAGAAACCAGGAAAAGATATTCATTATTGTGTAAGAGTTACTGCTCATGATTGAGCAAGATGAGAAACGTTTTTGAATACCTTTCAAGATAATGAAAAATTGATTCCAACTATCCTGACAACATCACAAAAACTATCAACATGAGTTGATGCAAGAAACGTTAGAAATATAGTTTTGATGAGACCTGTAAATTCTATGATTGAATTTAAGCAAATAGTCTGAAGATGAACAAGAATGTTTGAATGAAAAGATTTTTTTACTATTTATGATTTTGAAGATGCATATCATCATTTTGCTGACCCTGAATGGGATTGAGAACCAGCTGATGTAGATGATGTCTGAGAATGTAGTAAATGTGGAAATAAAATATGTACTTGTGAAAAAGTAATCAATATTTGCAAAGTTTGTAATAAGCAACCTTGTGTATGTGAAAAAACACCTTTTGAATGTGAAAAATGTTGAGAAGTACCTTGTATTTGTAAAAAGAAAGTAAGAATAGAATTAAAAAACTGAAAAGAACTAGAACTTCAATATATGGTTTCAACATCTTTTTGGGATGCAAGTTGAAAACCTATTTCATCAGAAGAATTTTTAAATAATTTATTCTGAGAATTACCGAATCATTTCAAAAGTGAAGATGAGTTGAGACAAATTTGGTCTAATCCAGAAACAAGAAATTCATTATTAAAAAAATTAGCACTCGTTTGATTCTGAGAAAAAGAATTAGAAACACTACAAAGATTAATAAAAGCTGAAAAAAGTGATATATTTGATGTATTAGAATATGTATTTAATTCAGATATAAAACCAATCACAAGATCAAAAAGAGTTCAAATAGCAAAAACTAATATTTTCTGAAAATTAGAAAATCCTGAACATAAAGAGTTCATTGATTTTGTATTAGATAAGTATATTGATCAATGATTTACTGAACTATCAGAAGAAAAATTAGCCCCATTATTATTAAGTAGATATAAATCACTACCTGATGCAATTTCTACTTTATGAGAAGTACAGGAAATAAAATCAGTTTTTGTTGATTTTCAGAAAGAGTTGTATGCTGTTTAAGGAATAAAAAATGAATATAGTAATAACATATTTTTAAAACTTAAATAAAAAATTATGAAAACTGAATTATTAAGATCTAATTGAGATAAATTTCTCTATGAAAAAATATTTAATGAAATCAATTTACTTGAAGATTGATTTGATAGATTATTTATATCATCTTACAATTCAAATATATTTGTAATAATTGATTTTTTAAAAAAACTTAATTATAAAAAAGGAAAAATTATAGTTCTTTTATGAAGCAATTATTTATCTACTCATTCATTAAAAGATGTAATAAAAATAAAATCAATGACTGAAAAATTAGAAAAGTTTAATGAAATAAAGAGGAATGATGAATATGATAATATTCAGGATTTAGAAAATCAGATATTTGAATTAAATAGTATTTTACAAAATATAAACGGATCATTATATTTTAGTCATATTAATCATAGTAAAATGATCTCATATGAGTTAGATAATTGAAATTCTAAAGCATATATATGATCTCAAAATTTATCACGGGGAAAAAATTTAGAAGTTTGAGTTCTTATTGAAAATAATAATGAATATAAAGAATTTATAAATTCTTTACTTGAGGATATAAATGAAAATTCTATTAGATGAATTTCATTAATGTTTCCTAAAAATATACTTGATAAGTTAGATGAGTCATTTAAATATTTTGAAGAAAGTATTCTGAATTCAAGTTTCCTTTATAAAGATGAAAAAGAAGTATTTTTTAGTCTATGATCTTTTTATGATTTTGATGAAATCAAAAATTTATCAAATGAAATAGAGAAGTTTTTTGATAAGCTAGATAAATCTATTGATTTGTTTAACTTAACTATAAGTGAGCTAAGGAATCTAGAAGTAGAATTAAGTTCGATTGAAAGAATATATAGTAAAACTTATACATCAAACAGTAACTTTATTGAGTTAAAGAAAAATATACTTAAATATCTTAAATTCATATCAAGTGATTACGAAATTATATTAAATACTTTCGATATTATTAAAGATGATTTAAAAACTATTAATTTAAATAATTTATTTGCAGATTTTAATGAAAATTTTATTGATAGAATTAATGCTAAGGTAGAGGATTGATCATTAACAGTTGAGGAATGACAAGATTTATCTAACTCATTTTATGATGCAGATGGTAATTTAGATGCTAATGATATTTATACTAATTATTTTATTGAAGAAGATATCGAAAACTATACTAAAAATATACTTGATGCTTGTTGTAAAATTAACTTAGATAATATAGAAAAAAACAGAATTGAATTAAAGGAATATTTATGTAATTTTTTTAAATTTATATTATAATATTATAAATTTTGAAAATAGTATATATATTTAACAACAGTTAAAACTTTAAATACACTTAATATAATTTTTAAAAACATAATAATGCAATCATTAACCTTATTTGAAACAGATAAAGTAACCTTTGAAGATTTTAAAAATCAGGAAGATATAATATTTTGGTGGGCAACAGATATAATGAAAATGCTCTGATATGATAACATGAAGGAATTTCAAAAAGTTCTAGATAAGGTAACTAAAGTTATTATATCTTTAGGTATCAACCATTATGAAAATATAATAATGTCTTCTCAAGTATTATTTTGAAGTAAACAAACAGATTTTAAACTAACAAGATTTGCTTGTTATTTAATAGCTATGAACTCAGATTCAGAAAAACCAGAAGTAGCTAGATGTCAATTATATTTCACTGAACAAACTATAAAATTTGAGGAATTCTATAAGAGTTCAGATGATAAATTTGATGGTACTGATAGAATAATTACTAGAGATGAAATTAAAGAATGAAATAAATCATTATCTGCAACTGCCAAGAAAGCAGGTGTTATTGATTATTGAGCATTTCAAAATGCTTGATACTTAGGTATGTATAATAGAAAATCTGGAGACTTAGCTAAAGAAAGATGAGTTAGTATAGATACGATGACTGATTACATGTGAAGAACTGAATTAGCCGCAAATCTTTTTAGAATTACCCAAACTGATGAAAGAATTAAAAATAAATGAATTACATGACAAAAAAATTTAGAAGAAGCTCATTTTGAGGTTTGACAAACTGTTAGAGAAATGACAAAAGAAAATACATGAAGATTACCAGAGCATTTAAAACAAGAAAAGAAACTTTCAGAAGTTAGAAAATGATTAAAAATTTGACATAAAGATATGAATAAAAAGGATAAACTTAAAAAAAGATAATTTAATTTAATTTTTTATATATCTCAATTTTAACTGTTCAGTGGTTATTGGTTGTTGACCATTCGTTTACAAATTAAAGTTTCACCTCGATTCGTTTGATTGTTGAGAGGATAAAAATATTGAAACAAAAAAAGACTAGTTAATTTTAGTCTTTTTTTTGTTTTTTTGTTTATTTCTTACTTTGATTTAATATTATCTAATTATTAATTTGACTTTAAAAGTTTAAATAATATTGTATATAAAATATTTTACTAAAAATTTATGAAAAAAATAATTTCTGTATTGACTGTAATGATAATATTTGCTATAAGTTGTGTACCTACAACTATGGCATTTTTCACAGTGTCAAATCATGATATGGAAATGAAAATGGGTATGGAGCAAGAAGATATGAATTCATCTTCAGAATGTTGTGATAATATGTGAATTGATTGTGAGGACATCCTTCATGA
>CAXHZN010000015.1:0-18527 GCA_964022365.1 uncultured Candidatus Altimarinota bacterium | reverse complement strand
ATTTATTTTTAAATCATTGTCAAAACTTTTTTTTGTTTTTCTCAATGAATGTAAAATACTGTAATTATTTTGGAATGGTGGGCCTGGCTGGAATTGAACCAGCGACCAATCGGTTATGAGCCGAGTGCTCTAACCCCTGAGCTACAGGCCCTTCCAATGGCGGAAAGAGAGGGATTTGAACCCTCGGAACCCGTGAAGGTTCACACCCTTAGCAGGGGTGCGCGATAAGCCACTCTGCCACCTTTCCAAGTAATTTCAATTTTTGTGTAAAAAAAATGGCGGAGAAACAGGGATTCGAACCCTGGGTGCCTTGCGACACGACGGTTTTCAAGACCGTTCCATTCGACCACTCTGGCATCTCTCCACAATTTATTTAAAAAATCTTTTTATTTAAAGAACTTTTTATATGGCTCCCCCGACTGGATTCGAACCAGTGACCAAATGATTAACAGTCATCTACTCTACCGCTGAGCTACGGAGGAAAATTTATATAATGTGTTTGCGTTTCAGCGAGACAGATAATATGAAAATTTGATTTAAAGTCAAAACTTTTTTATACTTTTTTTTACTTTTTTTCATTGAATTATAAAAAATGGCTCAAATAAGGTATTTTTTAATTTAACAAAAAGTTTATCTGAGAACGAATTTGTATCCTTATTATATATACTCAAAAAAAACAAAAAAATAAATTCATTAAATTAATGAATTTATTTTTTATTTGAAGAATATTAAACATCTAAGTTTTTTACATCCATAGCCCTTGTTTGAATAAATCTTTTTCTTGGAGCAACATCTCACCCCATAAGAATTTTAAAAATTTCATCTGCTGCTTTAGCATCATGAACTGAAACTTTGTACATTTTTCTTTCTTCTGGATCCATTGTTGTTTCCCAAAGTTGTTCTGGATTCATTTCCCCAAGCCCTTTATAACGTTGAATATTTTCTCAGACAATTCATTCTTCCGACATAATTTTTTCTTTTTCAACTTCAGTATAAACATACCAAGCTTTTTTTCATTTTGTAAGTTTATATAAAGGTGGTTGAGCAATATATAAATATCCTCATTCTACAATATCACGAAGATATCTAAAAAAGAAAGTTAAAAGTAGAGTTCTAATATGAGCACCATCAACATCCGCATCCGTCATGATAACAATTCTATGATATCTTAATCTAGAAATATCAAATGATTCTCAAATAGAAGTCCCGAGAGCAATAATAAGGTTTTTTACTTCGTTATTTGCAAAAATTTTATCAATTCTTGCTTGTTCTGTATTTAAAATTTTACCTCTAAGTGGTAAAATTGCTTGAGTATTTCTATCACGACCCTGCTTAGCTGAACCACCGGCAGAATCTCCTTCGACTATATATAGTTCTGATTTAACTGGATCTTTTGAAGAACAGTCAGCTAATTTACCAGGAAGAGTCATTCATTCTAATGCACCTTTTCTAATAACCGTATCTCTAGCAGCTCTAGCAGCTAACCTAGCCTTTGCAGCTAAAAGAACTTTTTCGATTACATGTTTTGCTGTTTTTGGATCTTCTTCTAAAAATTCCATAAATTTTTCAGAGAACACACCATCTACAGCTCATCTTGCTTCTGGAGTTCATAATTTCCCTTTTGTTTGACCTTCAAACTGAGGATCAATAACTTTAATAGAAATTACACACGTCATTCCTTCAACTACATCTTCATTTGTAAGGTTAATATCTTTTTCTTTTAAGATACCTTTATCTCTCGCGTACTTATTTATTGTTCTTGTAAGAGCTGTTCTAAAACCAGTAATATGAGTTCCTCCTTCTGGAGTATGAATATTATTTACAAATGAAATAATATTATTTGAATATCCTTTATTATATTGAAGTGATAATTCTACTAGAATATCATTTTTTTCTTTTTCTGCATAAAAAATATCTCCTTGAGTATCTTCATTTTTATTCAGAAAGTGAACATACGATTTAACTCATCCTTCGAAGTAAAATTTATATCTTTTTTCGCTTCTTTCATCAATAATATTTAACTTAATACCTTTTGTTAAATATGCTTGTTGTCTGAGTCTATTTACAATAGTTTTATAATCAAAATCTGTAGTGATTTTAAATATTTCAGCATCAGGATAAAATTTAATAATTGTTCCTGTTTTATTTGTTTTTCCAACTACTTCAATATCTCCGTCAGTTTGACCTTTAGTAAATGATTGGTAATGAATTTTTCCATCTCTATGGACCCACGCTTCCATTTTTGTAGAAAGTGCATTTACAACAGAAGAACCTACACCATGAAGACCACCTGAAACTTTATAACCTCCTCAACCAAATTTTCACCCAGCATGAAGAACTGTTAAAATTGTTTCTAAAGTTGATTTACCAGTTTTTGCATGTTTTTCAACCGGAATCCCACGACCGTTATCTTCAACAGTACATGAACCATCTTTTCCAAGAGTAGTAATAATTGTATCACAATGACCAGCCATAGCTTCATCAATCGAATTATCTACAATTTCCCAAACTAAATGATGTAAACCTCTTTCATCAGTTGAACCGATATACATCCCTGGTCTTTTTCTTACTGGCTCTAAACCCTCTAAGACCTGTATCGAATCAGCTCCATATTCTTCAGTTGTTTTTGTCATACATATACATTTAAAAAATATTCTATAAATACACTATAATAATAAAATATTCAAAATCAAATTTTGGCTTTAAATAGACGATAGAATTTTTACAAGCTTTCTACGGCTTAATTTTTATATAAAAAACACAAAATTTTAAAAATTTTGTGTTTTTTATATATTTTTTCTAGACGAGAATTTTTTAAAACTTCTTAGAAGCGAAGTTTTTAGTGGTTTTTAAATTATTCATTAAAAATCTAAAACAATAAAAATAATTCATAGACTCATTAAATACAAAAATACAGAAATAGAGTTGTGAATAAAAAATCTTTTATCTAGTTTCTTATGTAATAATCAAAATATAATTGATGACCAAATGATTCATCCGAAAAACCATGGAAAAATATACACAAATATATATTTCCATTTTCAAATTTCTTTTATTTTAATTTTATTTTTTAACCATACTCAAATAATTCAAAAAATCAGAATTAATATTAAAAAAAATAAAAATGGCCAAATAAATAATTCAAATAAACTTGGTTCATAATCAGAATAAAAATTAGGATTATTTAAATTTCATATAAATTCAAATAAATTATAAAAAACTATTAGATTATAATTAAATATATAGTCTAAAATGGAATATTCTTGCATAGGTATAATTATAAAATATAAAATATTCTATTGACTAAAAAAAATCAATATATTTTATTCGCCTTACAACACAAATGTAAGTTTTAGTGTTTATTTTTAATTATTTTTCAAATAAAATGCAATAAATTTCAATATCATCGTAAAATACTAATTTATAAATATAGCATCATTCCATAACCTTATAGTTATAAGAAAAATATCCTTCAAATTTCTCTCACTTATCTAAGTCTTCCCAATTAAATTTACTTAAAAAATTATTTTTTGTAATTTGTTGATACTCACTTAAATCACTTTCATCTCTACGATTTATAATAAATTCATAATCATTAAATATAATATTTAAATTAAAATCATTATAATATAATCCTTTTATTATTTTTAAGATGCATTTATCAAAAATTTCACTATTTAATTTCAAACTAAGTCTTAATTCTCAATTTAATTGTTTATTCTCAAAAGATTTCCTCATTTTATCATTTGATTTTACTAATTTTGGATTATTAAATCTTCTCTGTAATTTTCATAAAATTTTTTCGTTTTCTAATCATCTAACAAGATGTAATGAATGAACAAACTCTTCTTCTATTTTTCAATAACTTGAATTACACCTTAAACAACTTGGTAAAACTATTAAATTTTTATTAAGGTTCACTCAAGTAAAAATAGATTTTGGTACTACATGCTCCCTTGTCATTTTACCTTCGACTCAACATAAAAAACATTTATTCATCATTTCTACTTAAATAATTTTATAATTTCCTCAACTAATTCTTGATTACAAAATTTTTCAACAAATTTTTTATCTCAATTTCTCAGAGCATTTCTCATGTTTGTAGCAGAAATATTAAATTTTTCTCCGTTATATTCAAGAGTTTCTAAAAACCTATCAACTGAAATATAATCTATATTTTTTCATAAAATATTTTCAAATTGTTTCATCGCAACAATAGCAGAATCATTTTGAAAATCTCATCCGTAAATATTGAGAAAAATATCTTCTGAGAAATTATTTTTTATTTGTTCAGAAATATTTCACACCCACTGTAAATCAGTTTTTGTATCTTTAATAATATTTATTTTCAGATTTTTGTTTTCTCAGAAAAATTTTTGTAATAAATATTTTCTTTGTTCAAAAGATAACGGATTACTTTCATCAATAATTCCAGAACTTCACAATAAAACTAAAACTTCATCATTTTCTCACAAAGCTTTTTGAATTACTCAAATATGTCATTTGTGTGGAGGATTCATTCTCCCAATAAATAGTCAGATTTTTTTCATAATTATTTTGTTACTAAACCTTGTTCATCGAGCATTTGAATCATTTTTGAATCTGATAATTTTCCCGGGAAAAAGTGTGTATGATAATGTTCAACACTTCTATTTCAAAATGTTTCCCTGGTTGCTGAAAAATATTCTCCATTTGGATAATAATCTTTTACAAATTCATGGACTTTTTTTAATTCCAATAATTCTCAATCTTCTAATTCATAGAAAAATTTTTTATGTTTCACCGGAGTTGCCATGATATGATAATCGTCTCAAGTATACGGAGAAATATTTACCATAATATTCCAAAAACTTCATTTCCAGATAATTTTATTTATCGTTTCGTCTGGTTCACAAAATGGACAATTATTTTCGTCTAACATTTTTTTTCAGATTTTTTTCTGATATTCTTCACGAGAGAGTTTTTGGTGCATAATATTTTATTTATTTATTCTAGAAATTACAGACTTTATCACTTGTGCATAATTGAGAAAATGATAAATTTTTACTTTATTTTCATTATCATACTTTAATACTGATTTATTTTTGATTTCAATACAAATATATTTTCCAGAAAAAATATCGTATTTCATTTTCACATCCGAAATATCATCATAATAAATAATAATATCTTCTTGATATGGATTTTTATACATAAATAATTTATCAAAAAACTGAAAATATTCTTTTGTATGATACAGTTTGTATCTAAGAAAAAATATTGGAAAGAATATACCCAAAAATACAGCAAAAATATAACTTTGAAAATAATAAATTTCTAAAAGAGTAACTATAATTAAAAGAAAGAAATTAATAATATTATTTTTAAAAATAAATTTTATTAATGAAGAATTTTTTGTTTTTTGTTTTATTGCGAGCATTATTTTATTATTGAAAATATTATAAATAATTGTAATTAGAATTTTTTATTCTGCAAAAAAAATAAAAAAATATTTCTAGAAAATTTCTAGAAATATTTTTTTAACTATTAGCCGCAGCTTCTAATTTTGCTTGTTGATCAGCAACAGCACATGCGTCGATAATTTGACCAACTTTTCACATCATAATTTGAGGAATCCCTGAAAAGTTTTGACCGATTCTATGGTCTGTCACTCTATCTTGAGGAAAGTTATATGTTCTAATTTTTTCTGATCTATCACCAGAACCAACTTGAGCTAATCTTGCTTCTCCAAGTTCTTTTTGTCTTTTTTCTTCCTCATAAGCAAAAAGTCTTGATCTAAGTACATTCCGGGCTTTTTCTCTATTTTTATGTTGAGAACGTCAGTCTTGACAAAAAACCATAATTCCAGTTGGGGTATGTCTTAATTGAACTGCTGAATCTGTTTTATTAATATGTTGTCATCCAGCTCATGATGCTCTAGTAAAAGTCATTTCAACATCAGCTTCATTTACATGAATATCAATAGCATCAACTTCTGGCATAATTGCAACTGTAATTGCTGAAGTATGAACTCTTCATTTTGATTCAGTTTCTGGAATTCTTTGAACTCTATGTACTCCTGATTCATATTTGAAACGAGAATATGCTCCATCTCATTTTACTTCAAACATTATTTCTTTATATCCACCTGCTTCAGAAAGAGTTTCTTCTGATATTTCAGTTTTAAAACCTTCAGCTTCAGCAAACATCATATACGATCTTGCTAATTCTCATACGAATAAAGCTGCTTCATCTCAACCTGTCCCAGCTCTAAGTTCAACAATAATATTTTTTTCATCATTTGGATCTTTTGGAAGCAGAGAAATTTTTAGTTCTTCTTCCATAGTTGGAATTTTTTCTTCGATTTCTTTAATTTCTTCTTTAAGCATTTCTCTCATTTCTACATCTTTTTCTTCACCGAGCATTTGTTTATTTTCTTCTAATGCTTCAAATGATTTTTTATATTCTTTATATAATTCAACGGCTTGTTGGATTGATTTTTTTCTCGAAGCTACTTCTCTTATTTTTTTCTGATCTTTAAAAATTTCTGGATCAGATAATTTTTTTTCTAATTCTTGATATTCATTAACAAGATTATCTAAATTAAATTTCATAATATTTTTTCTTTTTTAATATTTTCTAAATTTGTGCTGATTGTAGTGAAAAAAAGCAAAATTGCAAGAATCAGTGAGATTTAGTAAAAAATAAAATTAGAGCTTATTTTAAATTTAATTTTTATTCCATTCCTGAATAAATATAATTTTGATATAAATAATCCTTAAATTCGTCTAAGTTTCTTTCTATAAAAATAGAATCTATTTTTAATTGTTTTTCAATAAGTGTATCATATTCTAATTTACCTTCTATATAATTTTCCCATCATTTCGTTAATCAACCAGAATAATGTTGCACTAAAGTATAAAAAGGAATCACTCTGTATTTATATTCTTGATAATCTTGCTTGATTATTTCTGTAAATATTTGATTTGATGTATTATAATCTTTCGTAAAATAATAAGAAATAGCGAGCATAATATTTTTTATTAATTGGTCATCATGTGAATCAATAGATTCTCAAAATTCTTGTTCTAAAGATAATTCAAAATATTTTACTGCATTTTCAAAATCATATGAATATAAAGAAGCAAAACCTGCAGAATAATAATTTTTAGTATTTACGAAAAATTCAACTGATTTTTTATAATCTCACTTATAATATAAAATATCTCCTTTCAAATATAAAGCTTCTTCATCTTCTCAATCGATTTCAAGATATCTATCAATATAGCCTAAAGCTGAATTATATTCATAATTATATAATTGTATTTCTGCTTTATAGTAATTTGCAAATAAATTTTTTGAATTGAGATTTAATTCTTCATCAACTATTTGTTCTAGTTTTTCATAATCTCATAAATTAAAATAATTTGTCATAATAAGATTTTTTATTTCTCATTTCAAAAGATTTGAAGAATAATCAACAACATAATTATCAAGTGCTTTTTGAGAAGTTAGTAAAGATTCTTCATATTCACCTATATCACTTTGAGCAAGACCTAAATTATACCAAATCACCGGATTATCATAGTCAAATTTCACTCATTTTTTGAATTGATTTATAGCTCATGAATAATTTTCTTGCTCATACATATCATATCATATGTCATTATAGTATACTCAAATTCTATTACTTCCATTTTCAAACATATAATAAAAAACAGATATAGTAATAAGTCATATTGTAAATATTTTTGAAATATTCATTTTTATTTTTTTTATTAGTAAATATTTTTTAGGTTACTATAATATTTTTTCCATAAAATTCAAAAAATTAAAATAAAAAATAGAAAAATAATTTTCTGCTTTTTATTTTTATAAATATTTTTTTTATTTTTTTTATTTTTTTTATTTTCAGAAATATTTTTATTTTCTTCTTTTAATATTTTTATTTCTTTTTCCAAAACTACTATTTCTCAAACTATTTGTTTTTGAGTTTTTAGAAATCAAGGAGAAATTTTTATATTTTTTAGTGATGAATTTTGATAAAATCGAAATTAAAACTATAATTTAAATAATAAAATTTAAGTTTACTCAATGATTATATTTCACGCTAATTATTTCATTCATAAAAAGTATGAAGATTTTTTGAATTTTCATGACATTTCTCAATGAAATAAGTATTTTCAGAATTTATATCAAAATCAGTGAAATATTACTAATATTATAAAAGGTATTCACAAAAAAATTAAAATAAACATTAACATAGTTATATTTCAAGATGGAGATGATTTTGACAATTTTATTTATAATAAAGATGAAATTTATATTATTTTTAGACCATGAAAAGAAGCCAAATTTATTTATAATAAATATTTAGAATATAATAAGAAACAAAATAAAATCCTGCAGAAAATAGATGTTTTTTCAAAAAAACAATATAAATACAAATATAATTATGAAATTAAATTTTTAGAAAATCTTGATATTTTTTTATCTAGCCAATTTCTCAATGGAATTTTTACAATAATTTTTACTATATTTAGTCATTTCAAATCAATTTGATTTACTCTATTTATTTTATTTTTATTATATAAATGAATTATTTATATTTTTTGTATTCTATGAACAATTCCTTTATTAACAGCATGAATCATTTTTAGTATTTTTTTTGTAATTTTGTTTTTATATCAACTTATTTTAGCTTTATGATTTGATATTAACAGAGAATTTTTTAAAGATCTTTGATTATTAAAAAATAAAAAAGCATCACTTGAGAAAAAACGACTTATAAAAATATTTATTTTATTTATCTGAATCATCATATTTATTTTTCCTACTCTTTTTTATATATCAGAATTTAAAAGTGAAATAAAGAAAAATATAGCAAAATCTCAATTTTGAAATACATGAATTTGCAAAAATTTATAAAATAAAAAAAGCAGAAAATTAATTTTCTGCTTTTTTTTATAAGTTATATTTCAGTCTATCAAGTGGAACTCATTTCCCAGCGATATAAACTTTTGGTTGAATATCTTTGTCTTCTGATCATTCGAAGAAAAATTCATTTGAAATTTCTTCTGTTTCGAGGATTTTTTTCAATTCAGCTTCGAGTCTTTTCATAACTCACATTTTTTCAAGTACATTATATACTCTCATAACTGCTTCGAGATTTGTAAAATCACTCATACGAACGATTTCTTCTAATCTGATTCATTTTGCTTCAAATTTTAAATCACCAAGATATGAAACTTCTACTGATTTTGGATCAACAGATTTTTTGAGATCATAGAATTTTAATTCTGAAACTTGTTCTTCAGCTGCATCATCAATTTGAGTTGAATAATTATCGATTAAGTAATCTTTAATTTCTTCAATTCCTTCTCCTGTTGCAGACGAAATAACAAACATTTTTTTATTTGGAAATTTTGCTTCAAATTCACTTACAATAAAATCTTTCATTTCTTGATCGAGTAAATCTGCTTTTGAAAAAATAATAATTTCTTCTTTTGTCCCAAGTAATTCAGAAAATAATTCTAATTCTTTACGAATATTTTCATAATCTGAAAAAACTTGATCCATTCTATACATATCTAAAAGGTGTACTAAAACTCCTGTTCTTTCAATATGTTTTAAAAATTCGATTCCTAAACCTTTTCATTCATGAGCTCCTGGAATTAATCCTGGAACATCTTCTAAAACTAAAGATTTCCCTTTATGATCTAAAACACCTAAATTTGGAGTTAAAGTCGTAAATGGATAATCTCCGATTTTTGGTTTTACATTTGTAACATTCCCAATAAGAGTTGATTTACCAGCTGAAGGAACTCAAATAATACCAATATCTGCTACGAGTTTTAATTCTAAATGTAAGTCTCTTTCTTCGACTACATCACCAAGTTCAGCAAATGCAGGAGCTTGTCTCACTGAACTACAAAAATGGGCATTTCAAAAACCTCATTTCCCTCATTTAGCAACCAAAAGTTTCATATTATTATCAGATAAATCTGCCAATAATTCTCCTGTTTCACTATCTTTTACTAAAGTCCCAACTGGAACTTGTAATAATAAATCTGGAGCGTTTGCTCAGTGACACGTATTTGTCCCTCCTTTTTCGCCACTTACGGCTCTTAAAACTTTTTTATGTCTGTATTCAGATAAAGTATTTAAGTTATTTGTTGTAACTAAATAAACGCTTCAACCGTTTCATCCATCTCCTCCCCAAGGTCCACCTTTTGGAATATATTTTTCTCTTCTCCAAGAAACAAGACCGTCTCATCCTCTTCCTGAAATAACCTTGATCTTTACTTCATCAATAAACATTTTTTTGATATTAAAATTAATTTGGCTGAATTATATGAATTTTTCCCTATTTGTAAATACAAAAAAGTTCTGAATTTCAAAAGAAAAATCAGAACTTTTTGTTGTTTTTTAATTTGGTGTCAATGGGTGGATTTGAACCACCGACCGCAGGGATATGAATCCTGTGCTCTACCCCTGAGCTACACTGACAAATATATTTGAGGTACGGGATTTATATTCATTTCAAAATAAAAGTCAAATCTTTTTTGCTTTTTTTTTGACATACTTTAAATATTATATAAAATACTGGCAATTCGTGACTTTGTGTCAGGAGTTTTTTAAATTTATTCCTTCCAGAATGGTTGCATTCCTGGATTTTAACCCATAGGTATAACATGGCAAACTATGAATTTATGATCATTATTGATTCTACTTTAACAGAAGAACAAAGAAATGAATCAATTAGTGAATTAAAAGCATCATTTGAAAAATTTTCTGTAAACGTTGTAAAAGAAGACGTTTGGGGAGATAAAAAATTAGCATATAAAATTAATAAATCTGATAGAGGTTTCTACATTCTTTTTGATTTAGACTTAGATGGAAAAATCATTAAAAATATTTCAAAAGAAATCAACCTAAATAGATCTATTGTTAGATACATGTTTACTAGAAAAGAAGCATAATCGAAAAACTATTAAGAAATATTTATACATTAACGAAATTCTATGAGAACAGTTAATAAAGTTACATTAATTGGTAACATAACTAGAGACCCTGCTATTAAAACTACTGAATCTGGGAAAAAAATTGCACTTTTTACAATTGCAACAAACAGATACTACAAATCAGCTGAATGAGAAAGTAAATCTGAATCTGAGTTTCATAACTGTGTAGCTTGGGGAAATCTTGCAGAAAGAGTTGAAAAATATTTATTAAAAGGAAAACTCGTATATGCCGAAGGTAGACTCAGAACAAGAGTTATCGAAAAAGATGACGGGACAAAAATCTACAAAACAGAAGTAGTTGTTTCTCACTTAATTTTCTTAAACAAAAAATCTGACTTTGATGAATTAGAAGGTTCTGAAGAATTTGATGATTTAGATGACGATAAGTTTTAAGAAATCCATTTTGTAAAAAATGGAAATAAATTATCAAGAAAAAATCTTGGTTACATATCCAAAATTTATTTATATATAAACCTATTATAAAATGTCTAAAAAAACAGCTTGTCCATTAGAAGGGCAAAACATTGATTATAAAAATGTTGAACTATTAAAAAAATACACAACTAAATTTGGTAAAATCGTTCCTAGATATTACTCAGGTGTATGTTTAAAAAATCAAAAAAAATTAGCGACTGCAATTAAAAAAGCGAGAGTTATGGCTTTAATTCCTTTCGTTAAAAAATTCGATCCAAACTTCGAAGGGTAATTCTTTGAAAACAAAAAAAGACAGAAAAATTAATTTTTCTGTCTTTTTTTGTTTTATTATTTTCTTCAAATAATCATATTTACAATATTTTTTGTATTATATAATTCTACATATGCATTATCATCGAATTTTTGTAATGTTTCTCTATCCTGATCCATAAATAATGAAACATTATTTTGAAAAATAATTCCAACTAAATGCAATTGATTATCTGAATCTGTGTATTTTATCACTCAACTTTCAATACTTACTAAAGTAAATAGATTTGGATATTTAATTTTAAAATCAGAAATTTTTATTAAATTATTTCTTCATTCTTGATAATTTTTTTTATTAAATTCTCCTTGCATACTATCAAACTTAAGAGTAATAATTATTATTATAAAAGATTTTTCATATATTTCAAATCAAGGAAAATAAAACTTTACTTTTTCCCATTTATGCCTATACTCCTTGTGTTTTAAAATCCTGGTTAGCACCTTGAATTTTAAGTATATATTTTAAGTAATTTTTTATGTCATTTAGAAATATTGCCATTATTGCCCATGTTGATCACGGGAAAACTACTTTAGTTGATGAACTATTAAAAGCTGACGATAACTTCGATGCAAGAGTTGGGATTCAAGAAAGAGCTATGGATTCAAACGCTCAAGAACAAGAAAGAGGTATCACTATTTATTCAAAAAATACTGGTATTACATATAAAGGAAACAAAATTAATATTGTTGATACTCCAGGTCATGCCGATTTTGGTTCTGAAGTAGAAAGAGTACTTAGAACAGTTGATTCAGTTTGTTTAGTGGTAGATGCTTATGAAGGACCTATGCCTCAAACTAAATTTGTACTGAAAAAATCATTAGAGTTAGGATTACATCCAATCGTTGTTATCAACAAAATGGATAAACCATCTGCTAGAAGTGAATGGGTTGTTGATCAACTATTTGACTTATTTGTACAATTAGGTGCAACTGATGAACAATTAGAACATTTAAATGAACCAGTTTATGCAATTGCTAGAGATGGGAAAGCTTGGACGGATGCTAATCCAGCTCAAGATAACATCACTCCTCTTCTAGATTTCGTAATGGAAAAAGTTGCTGCAAAAGAAAATGATGCTACTGCACCATTAAAAATGCAAATTGCTAACCTTGGTTATGATAATTTTTTAGGAAGACTTGGTATTGGGAGAATCTATGACGGTTCAATTAAAGTTGGTCAAGAAGTAGTTGTTACTTCAAATGAAGGAGCTCAAAGAAAAGGTAAAATCACTAAAATCCTTACAAATGAAGGACTTGAAAAAGTTGAAGCAAATGAAGCTTTTGCAGGTGATATTATCACTCTTGCTGGGATTGCTGATATATTCGTAGGTGAAACAGTTGCTGCAAATGATTCAGTAGAACAAATGCCACCAATTACGATTGATGAACCTACTCTAAAAATGGAATTTCTTGTAAATAACTCTCCATTTTGTGGTAGAGAAGGGAAATTTATTACTTCTAGACAAATCAGAGATAGATTAGAAAAAGAATTAGAAACAAATGTTGGGTTAAAAGTTGATTTTGATTCAGGTGAAAACTATGAAGTAGCTGGGAGAGGTGAACTTCATCTATCTGTTCTTATTGAAACAATGAGAAGAGAAGGTTTTGAATTACAAGTTGGTGCTCCAGTTGTAATCATGAGAGAAGAAAATGGTAAAAAAATGGAACCTATTGAAAATGTTTCAGTTTCAGTTCCATCTGGTTTCGAAGGTGCAGTAATTGCTGAACTTGGGAAAAGAAAAGGTATTATGTCAGATATGATTGATGATAATGGTATCGTAAGTCTAGAATTTAGAGTTCCTACAAGAGGTCTCCTAGGTTTCAAATCAGAATTTACAACTATGACTAAAGGTGAAGGTTTACTTTCAAGTTCATTTGATTGTTTCGAAGAATATAAAGGTTCTATCGAAAAAAGATCAGTTGGTTCTATGATTTCTATGGAAAATGGGAAAACTATGGCTTACTCTCTATTCAACTTACAAGATAGAGGTACAATCTTCGTTGAACCTGCTACTGAAATCTATGAAGGTATGATTCTTGGTGAATCTAACAAAGATCAAGATCTAACTGTTAATGCAACTAAAAATAAAAAACTTACAAATGTAAGAGCATCTGGTACAGATGAAGCATTAAAATTAACTCCACCTAAATTAATGTCTCTTGAAGAAGCTATCGATTATATTTCAGAAGATGAATATGTTGAAGTTACACCAGAAACTATTAGATTAAGAAAAAAATTCTTAAAAGAAGGTGAAAGAAAAAGAGGTAAAAAAGACTAATCTTTCAAAATGAAAAAATACTAGAAATTAATTTCTAGTATTTTTTTTGTAAATAATTTTATAATCAAATAAAAAACCGAAGCGTTGCTTCGGTTTTTTTATATGTTTTATTTTTTAAAATATTCTTCAAAAAATAAAAAATATTTTCCTTTAGTAAATGCTCTTTGTCTATTTGATTGAGTTTCAACCAATAAACCAAAACTTACTAAATCATTTAGAACTTTGTTGTATACTTCATATTCAGGAAATATTCCTGATATTTCACACATACAAAGTAACTCATTATCAGAATTAACAAAATAACTCATAAGAGCTTTTTGATCTTTTGTAAATTCTCCAGCAATAGCTTTTGCTTGATTTGCAATGCTTTGTTGAAATTTCGAAAACCTATTTAAATCCATTTCCTGACCCCTTTTATATTTTGTTGGAAATTAAGATGTATTAATTATAAAATATTTTATAATTTGTCAAATAAAAAATTATTAATACTAATCTAATCACTTTTTTATTTTTTTATATTTATTGTATATCAACCGTAAATAAAACTAGATATAAAAATACTATAATCAATAAATATAATATTTTCTCATTTATCTAATTTTATTTTTGTTTCATAGTATGGAATAAAAGTATAAGAAAAGTCTTTTTCTCATGTATCGTAATTTGATATTCTTTGTAATTTTTGAATATGATATTTTTTTTGTATTTTTCAATCTGAATAATTTTCTCAGTTTGATTGAATTTTTAAGTTAAAAAAATCAAAAATATTATCGTATAAGATTATTTTAAAAAAATTATCTCATGTTTGTTCTTTTTTGTAAAAATCAATCGGTCTTAATTGTAAAATATATTCTCATTTATTTCCATTATTTTCTAGAGTAATTTTATTTTTTACTGATATATTTGTTAGTATTTTTTTATTATCAGATATATTTTTATCAAAATAAATATTTTTACTATAGGATTGATCTAATCAAAAAGCTTCAAATTTATTCCCATACCCATGTATAATTATATCATCTCTTTTTAATAATTTTTTTATTTTTGATTCTCAATATTTTTTAATCAGCGCTTCAATAAATTCTGGTCTTTTTTTAACTGTAGTCAATAAATCTGCATTTTCTAAATTAATTTTAGTTGGATCGTTTACAAATAAAGTCCTTGATTCCTCAATAATATTTATATTTTTATTTTCAAAATAAAGGTTTGGAATATGTGATATATGAATATTTTCTCAAAATACCTCACTTATTAAACATAAAGAAGTAAAAGTAATAAAAATAATTATTAATATATATTTTTTCATTTATAGCTAAGTAATTTATAATATTACATATATTATATTGACTAATCAAATTTAATCAATAGTATATTGTCGCTTTATTTAATTCTGAATAAAGAAAATAACAAAACATAATTTCATAGAAAATGGAGAAAAATTGATGAAAAAAATAATATTATTTTTTTTAATGTTCTTTAGTTTACAGTCTCATGCTGAAATTGCTCGAGCAACAGACAGTTTTATGATTGGAGTTGATAATCTACGTGCTTATGGAAGTATAGTATTAAGTAATGAAACTGTATATTCTACAACTGTTCAACGAGTAAAATACCATAGATTAAGTGTAAAGCAATTTGATTTTCTAAGAGACTCTACAGAAAATCATAGATATTTTATTGATATAAATGATGATAATTCATTATCAATAAGACAAAGATGGTGGAGTAATGATTCCACTGAATGTGTAGCTTTTGTACAGTTTGCATCAAATCTTAATTGGATACAATCATCTAAATGGGGAAAGGGTGCGAAAGTAACAAAAAGTAATTTACCACTTCGTGGCACCGTCCTAGCTACATTTGATAGCAATGGTGATTATGGTGCTGATGATGACAAAAATGGAAAAAAACGTTATGGTCATACCGTGGTTACTCTTTCATCTGATTCTACAGGAGTAATAGTTATTGATGAAAATTATGGTAATGAAGGGAAAGTTCATATTTGGAAAATGCGATTTAATTCTAATGGTTTTTATTCAAATCCATCAAATTATAATGTAGTCTTAACTAAAAAACTTTAAAATCTGATTTTTCTTAAATTAAAAAAACCAAAGCTTCGCTTTGGTTTTTTCTATTTTTTATTTCACTACTAAATTCACGATTTTTCCTGGGACATAGATTTCTTTTACAAGAGTTTTTCATTCTAACCATTTTGCAACGTTTGCATTTTCTTTGGCTTTTTTAAGAACACTGTCTTTGTCTTCGTCTTTTGAAATTTCAATATCTCATCTTAATTTCCCGAGAATTTGTACTCAAATAGTGATTTGATCATCAACTGTTTTAGCTTCTTCGAATTCTGGCCAAGCCTCTAAGAAAAGTGACTGAGATTCTTTATGCATTCTTTCCCACATTTCCTCAGCTAAATGAGGAGCAAATGGTTGTAAGATTCTACATAATACACTTCTGAATTCTTTTTGTGCATCGATATCTTTTGGTAAACCATTGTTTACTAAAATCATCATTGCAGAAATAGCCGTATTGAATTTATAATTATTTATATCTTCTTCTACTTTTTTGATTGTTTTATGTAATAATTTTTCTGTAAAATTATCATCTTGTGTAGAAATTTTTGCTTCTGGAGTAAATAATCTTTCAACTTTATCTAAAAATCTTCTTACTCATACGATTCATTTAGAATCCCATGGAGCTGCATCTTTAAATTCAGCCATATACATTTCATATAATCTCAGAGAATCTGCACCATATTCTTCTACTATATCATCTGGATTTACTACATTTTTTAATGATTTAGACATTTTAGAAACAATTCTATTTACTTCCTCACCAGTTTCTATTTCGAAATGTTTTCCATCACGTTCTTCTACTAAATCATTTGCTAATAATCCTCCATTTTTTCTTTGGAAAGCATGAGCTAAAATAAGCCCTTGGTTTCTGAGTCTATAAAATGGTTCATCGTGACTTACCACATTTATATCATAGAGGAATTTATGCCAAAATCTCGCATATAAGAGGTGGAGTACTGCATGTTCTGCACCACCGACATATGAATCAACTTGTCCCCAGTATTTTTCAACTTCTGGGTCTACAAGCATATCATTATTTTCATTGTTCATATATCTGAGATAATACCAACAAGAACCTCACCATTGAGGCATAGTATTTGTTTCTCTTTTCCCTGATAAATTTTCAGCCAATTGTACATTTACAAAATCATCTACATTTGCCAGAGGAGATTGCCCATCACCAGCTGGAGCAAAATCTTCTACTTCTGGTAATCTTAAAGGAAGTCTATAATCACAGACTATTTTTCCATAGATTCCTTCATAAATTTTACTAAAAAATTTACCATCAACAATTAACATTCCTGAACATGCACAATCAGTTCATTCACACTCTTTTGATTCATTTTCTGGTTTTTGTAAAATATATGCATCATTTGGATTTGTTATTTCTGAAAGATCATTGATTACAGGAAGATTTTGAACATCTTCATTTGATAAATGAATAAGTGGAATTGGTTCTCCCCAATATCTTTGTCTTGAAAATAACCAATCTCTGAGTTTGTAGTTTACTTTTGTAGAACCAAATCATTTATCTTGAGCGTATTGTGCTAAAATTTTTCTCGCTTCTTTTGATGATTTATCTATTAAATCAACGAGTGAAGTGTCTTGTGTCGCTACTGAAAATAAAATTCCGTCTCTGGTCATTGGTTTTTCACCTGGAGTTACCATTGCTTGAACTTCGTCTTCTAATTCAGTAATATCTTTTCCTTGTTTTTCAAAATGTTCGATTTGATTTCCAAGTTCATCGAAACGTTCATTTTCTTGTTGAGAGAGAATAACTTTTTGAATATCTAAATTATATTTTTTCGCAAAAGCAAAATCTCTGTCATCATGAGCAGGAACAGCCATAACTGCACCAGTTCAATAATTTCCAAGTACATAATCTCCTATCCAAAGTGGAACTTCTTCTCATGAAAAAGGATTTATAACATATGAACCTGTGAAAACTCATGTTTTTTCTTTGTCGTCAGCCGTTCTATCTTGATCAGATTTAGAGTTCGCATCACTTATATATTTTTCACAAGCAGCTCTATTTTCATCAGTGATAAATATATCTACATCTTTGTGATCTGGAGCTAATACAGCATATGTCATACCAAAAACAGTATCTACTCTGGTAGTATATACTCTGATTGATTTTGATTCGTCTCAATCTTTTTTTAATTCAAATTCACATCCCTGAGATTTTCCAATCCAGTTTCTTTGCATATCTTTGATTCCTTCTGGCCAATCAAGTTTATCAACATCACTGAGTAATCTATCTGCATATTTTGTGATTCATAAAACCCATTGTCTGAGTTTTTTCTTTTCAACTTTTGTTCCACATCTATCACAACTAAAGTCGTTTAGCACTTCTTCATTTGCTAACCCCGTTTTACAAGATGGACAATAATTTATCGGTAAATCTTGTTCATACG
>CAXHZN010000014.1:0-19302 GCA_964022365.1 uncultured Candidatus Altimarinota bacterium | reverse complement strand
TGGGGCAGGCTTATTTAAATTTTTTTTTTTTTTATTTTATTTTTTTTAAAAATTTTTTTTTAAAAATTTTTTTTTTTTTTTTAAAATTTAAAAAAAAAAAAAAAAAAAAAAAAAAAAAAAAAAAAAAAAAAAAAAGAGAGAAACAATTGTTTCTCTCTTTTTTTTATTGTACTTGAGTACAGTAATGAATCGTTGAATAAAATTCAAAATAATTTGGTTTGGTTTCTTTGATAGCAACTCAAACTCAAATTTCTGTAAAATATTCGTTTACAATACTTAAAAAATGAGGTTGATAATTATCAAATTCTTCACTCATATAAAAATCAAATGTTCTTGTCATTGCGTTTTGTAGTTCAGCTGTACAGTCTTGTGCATCACAGTAATATGCTCCCCAACCTACATTTTCTGTATGAGTATATTTATCAATATTTTTACATACGACCGATTCATCTGCTAGCCATTTTGTGATTTTTTGATAGTCATAATACATATCATTATCATCTCTTTTATGTGTAGCAAAGGAAATGCTTTTTTGGTAGTCTGACCAAGTTTGTGCTGATTGATTGAGAGTATCATTAAATGTATATTCATATAAACCTCTTGACTCACGTTCATCATTATTTAAATCTAGCCAAAATTTAGCAGCTTGGGTTTTGTTAATTCTATATGAATCGACAGAAGAATCAGAATTATCTTCATTTTGAGTTGGGAGTTCTGAATTATCTTCTGGTATTTCTTCTTCCTCTTGTTCATCCTCTTCTTCAACTGATGAATCTGCTAGAGAAACTTTTAAATGTAATATATGAAATATTTCATCGAATAATAATGTTTCTTTTTGTGAAATATTATATGAATTTACTAATTTTTTCAGTGAATTTATAAATTCTAAATTTATTTCTTTGCCTTGTTTTTCTAATAAATTTTCTAAAAGATTTACAAAATCTTCGGCTTTTTTCTTTTCATTATTTCATAGAGAAATATCAGTTTTTTGTACTGCTTGTGACCAAATCCATTGGTAACTACCGTATTGATTTACAACTTTATAAAAATCATTTTTTTGCGCTACCACATGAAATATTTCTCAGGTTTGTGCTACACGTAAAATATCAGAATCAGTCGTACATGGCATATTTCTTACGTTTACATTATCTTCGACTTCGATGTAAAAATGTTCTCTATTCTGAGTGCTTGTATCACATGTATCTTCAGCAAAATTTGGCTGTATTACGAGAAAAAATAATAAAAATATTGATATAAAGTATTTCATGTTGTTTGTGTAAATAATTATTAATTTGGGAGTTTTTTTGTTGCAATTATTGTAAGTTTTTGTTGTTTTGTATATTTTTTTATTTTATACTCAAGCTTTGAAGCCTGAGATCTATCATCGCAAACTTGCGAAAAAACCATTTCAACTGGACGACGCATTTTTGTATATTTTGCTCATTTTTCAGATGAATTATGCTCAGAGAGCCTTCTTTGAATATCTGTGGTAATTCCTGTGTACAAGGTTTCATCAGCACATTTTATTATGTAGACAAACCACATTACATTAAAAATTAATAATAAATTTTGTTCATTGATTTTCTTGAGAATCAACTTTTATTTTCCAATTATACATTTTAGCAATCTTCGCAACTAATGCAAGTCAAATACCAAATCATTCTTTATTTCTCGTCGTATCTTGTCTATAAAATCTTCAAAATATTTTTGGAATATTTTCTTTTTGTATTCCTACTCAAAAATCTTGAATAATCACTTTTTTATCAGCATAAGAAAGATGAATTTCAGAATCAGCATGCGAGAATTTTATAGCATTTTTTATAATATTTGAAATCAAAATATAGAGTAATTCCCTGTTTGATTTTATGATGAAATTATTTGTCTTTTTCATCATAATAGTAATATTTTTTTCTTGTAATAATCATTCAAAATCTTTTTGAATAGTATCAATAATTTCTGAAATATTATTATTTGAAATTTTTGTAGTTTCTCATAAATCAGTAAATCTCACCAATGCTTCAATAAGTTTATCCATATGCGAAAGCTCAGCAATATTTTCTTCTATCATTTGAGTATTATCTGTTTGTTTGAGTTGTTTCATCAGTTGTAAATTTGAAGAAACAACGGAAATCGGAGTTTTTAATTCATGTCCTGCATTATGAACAAAATTATCCATTTCAGAAATATTTTCTTCAACAGGTTTGAGAGAAATTCTCACAAAATAATATCCTATAACAAATACTAAAACTGAAAAAATTGAAATTAGAATAAAAAATTTGAAAATATCTGATGCATAATTTTGAAAACTATAATTTAACTCTTTAAATAAAACAAGTTGATAGGTTTCTATACTTCTTTGTAATGGAGTATATTTTATCAACATAGAATCAAATAGTTGTGTATTTTTCGGTTTATTTTCAATAACTTCTGCCACTTTTTGTAAGTCCACTTCCCCACGAATTGATTGTACAAATACATAATTTTGACTATCTAAGAGTGCAAAATTCATTATTTTTCATCCAGGAAGTTCCGCTTGAGTTTCTCATTTTTCAACAGGTTCTCAAATACGTTTTTCATTTTTTATCAGATTATGTATCTGTGTAAGTGGAGTATGGTTTTTTTCTATTACATAAGTGAGTAAATCCATTTTTTTTGTTTCCTGATAAATACCAGAAAAATATTTATAACTAAAAAAAGACAACTGCAATATACTCGCAATACAAAAAACCAACAGAGTAAATAATACTGTTAGTTTGAGTTGAGATTTTTGTAATTGTCTTTTTTTATCCATTTTAATGCATTATATATCAAAATCCTTTTTTTGTTTCTACTATATCTTTTCACATTTTTTTTCTCAAATATCAAATGTAAACGTCTACAGTTTTTGAATTATGAAAGTCATCATACTCACCCCAAACATTTTCATATAATTCTGATTTTGGAATAATTTTTTCTATATTTTGAGAAAAATATTTTAATAATTCAAACTCTAAATTTGAAAGTTTCACATCAATACCGTCTAAAGTAACAGACGCATTTTTTAAATCAATAGTGAAATTATTATGTGAAATTTTTGTTGTTGATTTATTTTCTAAATTTCTACGAGTCAAACTATTTATACGAGCAAAAAGTTCATCATAATCAAATGGTTTTGTCATATAATCATCAGATCAAATGTCTAATCCAGTAATAATATCTCATTTTGCACTACGCGAAGTTAGCATCATAACAGGTGTATTTTTTCACTTTTCTCTGAGTTTTTGACAGACTTCGATTCCAGATAATTTTGGGAGATTTATATCTAATAAGATAATATCAAATTTTTCAGTCGAAGCGAGAAATAATCATTGTTCCCCATCAGTTGCCAGTTTAGATTCGATATCTTTTATTCATAAAAATGTTTGAAGATTTCTCCCTAAAATTTCATGATCTTCTACGATTAAAACTCTCATATTTTTTGTTTTATTAGTATTAATTTTATTATAATATTTTTTTTAAAAAAACCAATAGTGAAAAAACTTCCTTATTTTCACTATTATTGATTTTTAAAGTATTTGCAAATAATTATTTTGTTTTTGTTTTATTTATATTACTTCGCACAAGTAAGATAAACGTAAATTTAATTCAATAAAAAAAAGAGCCAAAGGCTCTTTTTTTATAATTGCATTTCTAAAAGTTCATTTAAATCTAATTCTGATTGATTTATAACATCAATTATTAAGTCTTGAAGTGCTGTGATTCTTGATAACATCATTTCTTTATTATCATCACTCATAGTTTCACTCGACTCAACTTTTGTGAATAATTCCTCTAATTGTATATTAAATTTTTGTAATTTTTGTGTAGAAAGTTTTGCAAGTTTATCTTCTATTTTATTTGCATATGCATTTTTATAGCTTGAAATTCTTTGTTTTGCATTTTCTCTAAATTCTTCTCTTTTTTCTTTTGCTTCTTGCATTTTTTCTTTCATTTCTTCTCTTTTAGCTTCCATTTGGGCTTTCTTTTCTTCTAAAGCTTCCTTCATTTTTTCCTTTTTTTCTTCCGCTTTTTCTAAATTTTCAATATATGTTGAATCTTCTCATAATATTTCAGAAATATCAGATTTATATTGAGTAAATATTACAGATTTTTTATTTTCTAATTCAGCTTTTACTAAATCTAAAGCTGTTTCAAATTCATCTTTTAGCACTGTCATTTCTTTTCTAATTTCATCTTGAACATCTTGATTTTCTTCATCATTAAGCTTTTGCTTTAGTTCATCAAAATCTTCTTTATAATCTTGTTTTAGTTCATCAAAATCTTCTTTATATTCATCCATTAATTCTTGTGTATTTTCTTGAAATTCTTCAACTAATTCAGAAATTTCTTCTTTTACGTCTTCATTTACTTCTTCAAGATTTCTATCATTTAAATTTCCCCAAATTTTTTGACCTTCAGATGGATCTCTTTTCATATCTTTTGTTTGAGAATATTTCATCATTGAATTTTTTTCCATCATTTGTCTTTTGTCAGACATTTTGTTTTCTGATTCATCTGCAAATACTCCTGTTGAACTTAATGTTAATAAAGCACCTGTAAGCGTCATTCCAGCTATAATTTTATTTGTTTTCATAATACAATATTTAGTTTTTTAAATTACGTAATTTGAAATTACTCTCATGAGTATAACATTTCTAATTAAGAACTCATTAAGAATTTCTTATTTTCCTATTTTTATACGACCTATTGCGACGGTTAAAGCAACAAAAAATATTGAAACACTTAATCCTAATAGATCAAATATAGTTTTATATTCATAATTAATAGCAAATTTAAAAAATGTAATAATTAATATCATCAAAACTACGTTTACTACTTTTCTTTTTAATTCATCGAGTGAATAAATAATTAATCCATTTGGACAGTTTTTAAATGTTTCTTTATCTTTTTTTAGATACATTTCATATAAACTAAACGAAACCATCAGAGAAATAATTCACAAGAAAAATAGATCTATACTCGAAACAACATTCGTAATAATTTCTTTTTCTTCTAAATATTTTCCTTCCCAGAAAAATAATGTGAAATTTACTAACGTCCATACAAATAAGAATACAGCTGAAAGCATAGTTGATAGAACCGCAATAGCTATACCATAACGACTCAATAAAAGTGATTTTTCTAAGATTCTATAAGTTTTTTTCATTTTTATTTTTTTAATATTATTTTCAATAATAAATATTTTCCTTAAGGAAAACTTAATATTACATTTATATAATACCAAAATACTTCTGAGTTACAATATTTTAGAATATTTACAAATATTTTACAATCAGATGTAATACTTATTTTTATTTTTTCAAAATATTTTTATGAATAATATAATCAAATTTATTTTGTCGGTTTTACTTCCTATTATTATTTGAGCGATTTCTGGTTTTGCTACAAATGATGCAATAAATGGATGGTATACAACCTTAGATAAGCCATTTTTCAATCCACCAAATTGGTTATTTTGACCAGTATGGAGTATTTTATATATTTTAATTTGAATTGCTTTTTATCTTGCTTGGAAAAATAATTTTTGAGAAAATTCATTTCAAACAAAAATAATTTATTTTTCACAATTATTTTTTAATTTCACATGGTCATTTAGTTTTTTTTATTTTGAAAGTCCGCTTTTGGGTCTAATAAATATTTTTATTCTTTGGATTTTGATTGCTACGAATATAAAATATTTTTACAAAATAAATAAAGTTTCAGGAATAATTTTAATTCCCTATTTACTTTGGGTGAGTTTTGCTTCAGCACTCAATGCAGCAATATTTTTACTCAATTAAAATTTTTTCCATACATTTATCATACATTTTAGGAGTAATATTACATTGATAATATTTCATGATTTACAGATACTTATTTCAAAATATACTATTTATAAATCTTTTTATTCAATAATTTTACTATTATGAAACCTAGAAATACCGTACTTGCAATAAGTTGAGTAACCTTAGTTATATTCATTTCTTTATTACAAATCTGAGCTATTTATGATCCAATTGCTCAAAATGAAGAAAAAGAATTTATAGATACAGAAAATCAAGAAATTCCTGAAATCATTGTAAATGAAGAAAAAATCGAAGCAATGCCAAAAGCCGAAAAAACAATTACAAAACAGCAAGCAGAAGAGGAAAATTCAAAAAATATTTCTCAAGAAATTCCAAAATCTATAAACCTAAAAGTTCCTTTTTATTCTCAAGCACCTGATTGAAACTGGGCTCTGCCTTGGAAAGAAGCTTGTGAAGAATCGAGTGTCGTTTTAGCTTATGCATTTCTGCAGGATAAAGAGCTCACAAAAGAAACTTTTAAATCGGAAGTATTAGCAATAGTTGAACTACAAAAAGAAATTTTAGGAAAATTTATTGATACTTCTATGGCTGAAACAGCACAATTTTTAGAAGCATATTATGACTATACTGATTATGAATTAATAAATAATCCTAGTCTCGAAGATATCAAATCTCACCTTTCTCAAGGTCATCCAATCATAGCACCATTTGCTGGAAAAAAATTATGAAATAGTTTTTTTACTAACGGTGGACCAAGATATCATGTACTGGTTATAACGTGATATGACGATGCTCAAGATGTGTTTTATACAAATGATGTCTGAACCTCTCGTGGTGAACATTTTGCCTATGAACAATCAGTTATCATGGATGCGCTTCATGATTTAGTCCCAAATGGACAATGAGATATTACTCACTGAGAAAAAAGAATTTTAGTGATGAAATAATAAAAAACCAAGATGTTCAATCTTGGTTTTTTTATTTGAAAAATTTTTGCGATTTAGGATTTCTATGCGGACAACCCGGCCAGCAACATGGACGTTTTTTCCCAGCTAATAAATCTTCTCAAAATCTTGCTAAACGTTTTTCTCTCGTTTCTAATTTTTTAGGTATTGTAATCCAACAAATCCATTCATTTTTAGCTAAATCACTAATATTTTCCCACAACTCTAAAATATCAGGATTTTTATCTAATATATTTTGTATATCTTCAGGCATTTCATGAAGGAAGTCATTTATTTGGTTCATAATTATTATTTTTAATAAATATTTATTTATCTAAATTTTTATATTATTTTTAATCAAAATCAATTCAATAATGATAATATCAATTTTTAATAAAATTTTTCCAAATACAATCGTAAGCAGAAGACGCAATTAAAATATTTTCAAAATATTTTAGATTTTCAATACTTTTATCCCTAAGGGTTTCGAGAATATATTTTGGAGTATTCATAATAGAATCTTCATTAATACTTTTTAGTAATAATGATGCAAAATAATCATTATTTTTTATTTTATCAATTATTTCACATTGTAATTCATATTGTGCCATGGCTTGCAATGGATGAAAATCTCTATCTTCTAATATTTCTCGCAAAAAAAATTTTACTTGATGTTCTATATTTTCAATTTCATTTTGTTCAGAGATTTCTTCTAAATTTTTATCAAAATTATTATGATTATCTACTTCCAAAGGCATGCTACATTATTAAAAATAAATCTATATCTATCATATCTCTTTTATAGAAATAAAGCAAATTAGTGAAAAAATACCAATCCCAAGAATTTCTTGGGATTTTTTATAATCTATAATTTTATTGAATACTTATTAAAATTTAATATATATTCCATTATATAGTCTTTTTTTTCTTTATTAATTTTAATTTTTTCAATATTCTTATTTAGTATGTTTTTTTTAAATATTATAAAAGGTGCATTATTATAATATTGATAAACTTGGATATAATCATCTCAAAAGAAAAATCCATCTTTCATATAATAAACATTATAACATACTTTTTCAAAACACTCTTCTAAAATCATTTCATGTTTTTGAGATTTAAAATTAGTACCAAATGGTAATATTAAAAGTAAATTTATTAAAAATATAAATAATAACTGCGTGGAAATAATAAAATTTAAATGTTTCTTAATATTATAGAATATATCATTTTTGAAAATTTTTAAATATAAAATTGATCAAAATATCATTCCTATAAAAAATCCTCAAATTCAAAATGAATAACTAGGTATCTCGTTTATAAAAAATCATATTATGAATCAGGTAAATGTAATAAAAATAATACATCATAATATATGTGTTAAACTTCATAGTAATTTTATAAAAAAATATACTCATGATAATGAAATTAATATTATAATAAATATAACGACTAGTATTAATAAATTTTTCATTCTCTGTCTTCTTTTATTATTCAAATTTATAAGGACTATATATAATCCAATTTTTATCCAATTTCTCAATTATTTTTTTCCTATTATACTTATTTTTATCAGAAAAATTATCAGGAATAAATACATACATATAATCTATATTTCATAATATAAATTTATTCATCCTAATATCAATAGTTCCATCTTCCCAATGAAAAATAGTTTTAATTCCATAGGCCTTCATATAATCAAGTATAATTCTCTTATCTTCAGATGAATATTCATATTTAGAATTTGTGTTTAAAGAAAAATAATATCTATTTTGTATTCATACATTATTAATTGGTTTTGTGCTGTTTACTTTTTGTATTATTTCATTAAATATAACAGTATTTTCTTTATATGGATTATATTCTACATTCAATCTCTCATTTAATAAAAATTTTATTATAGGAGAAATTAAAAATCAGAGTATTATTATTGGTATTAAAAAAATACAAATAATAATAATTTTCTTTTTAACACCTTTCATTTAAATAATCATTATGAACTAAATTTTGATTAGAATATTTTGTACTATATTCTATATCTAGTATATTTTTCTTGTCTTGCATAAAGCACCTGTAATATCAGAAATATTATTTCCTTTTTTAAAAGTGAAAAGAAAAAGTCCAGGAATTCTTGAGATTTTTGATAAAGGTATTATAAATTTTTACAATTAGTTTTTAAATAATTCTCTAAATTATTCTTTTCAATATTTTTATTAATTCATTCATTAAGAATATAATATTCTCAGTATTCTTTAATAAATAATTTATGAGTTAATCTTGTTCAAATAATAAATTTTTCTTTATCTAATAAATTTAAATATATGCATTTTTGATCTATAGTGGAAATCTTATATTCATTCCCATTATGAATATTATCAGATAATTCGTTTATTTTTGAAATAAAATAAACATCTCTAGCTTTCGTAGTCTCATGAAGATATAATTTATATCAAGAAAATACGATTAACACAAATAATCATACTAAAAATATTATTATTGCTTTTTTAATCATAATTATAATTTATTTATTTAAAATTTCATTTCTTAATGAAAGCGGTGTATCTATGTTTACTAATCCAAACGTACTCATTTGATTTAAAATAGTTTTTTCTTCTAAATATCATGAAGCTACTAATCACTTTCTTACTTCATCACTACAATTATTACTAAATGTATTATATTTTGGTAATTCTAAATATTCTTTTTCATACCAGTTGTATAGTTCTGTCGAATTATACTTATCAGACTTAATATTAATAGAATTATAATCTCCATATTTTTCTTTTCAACGAGCATGTTTTCAAAAATTAGCAAGTTCTCCATTATAATCTCAGTTTCAAGTTACAGCATCTACTTTTCAAAAAAACATATCTCCTTCTCCAGATCATGATGTATCGGTTGCGTTAGTTGGATAATAACTTACTAAATATTCATTTCAATTATAAATAAAATATAAGGCAGCATGTCATAATTCAAATCAAGAATTTCATCATCAATATCCATCTGCATTATCAAAATACCAGGCATTTCCTTCATTTTCCTTAATCCATTTCTTCTCCGTCCCCATCAAATCAACATACATCATCGGATTATTCCCAACATAGGCATAGAGATTTATATCATCAACGATATCAATCGGGTCACGTGCTATAAATCTACCGAGTTTTGCAGAATAGTATCTTGCTCTATTATAATATAATTCTATCTCTTTATCAAATTCTCTTGCTGTGTAATAAATATCATTTCAGATAGATGATTCTGTGTAATCTAGAATATTTCCATAAACATCATATTTATAGTTTTCAACTATATTTCCATTTTCGTCAGAAATTGCTATTACACTTCCTAAATGATTTTTGTGGTAGAAATACAGTTTTGTTGTTTTGGTAACATTTTGATTCAGAGTATTATATCTATCAACGACTGATTGATGATTATATTTTACAAAATCTGCTTTGTTTGGTTCAACAACTCTCGCACAAAATCAGAGCTCTTCATTATTTTCATTTCCTCCTGATAGTTCTTGAGAATATACTGCGAGAATATTAATGAGTAAAGTTCAGTAGATGAATTCTTTTTTGAATAAAAAAATGATAACACCTTACATAATTATATAAGGTGTTATTAATTAATATGATTTTTTACTATAAAAATAATTTTAATCTTTTCTTATTAATAGATACTTTAAAATTAAAATCAATTTTTATATTATAATCATTTGAATATCAATTATTAAAATATATTTCATTAATATCAATATAGTCCTTTAATCATAACTCTTGAATAAGTTTATTGATATATTTAAATCATTTATCCCAAGATTTATTTAATGTTATTCACTCATGCCAATCGATTTTTTTGATTTCAGTTTCTCAGCTTTTAGCAATATAATAATTTACATAAGGAAATAATAATTCATTTTGATCAATAAAAAATAATTCATCTAAATTAAATTCAAGATAACATAAGTATTCTTTATTTAAATTCATGTTTTCTACTTCATATATATATTGAATATATGTATATATAGAAAACATCAATATATATTTGTCTTTTTCTTTTCTATCTAAGTTGGATAGAAAATCATAATCAGAGTAACGAGATTGTAAAGGCCATGATTCAGTATATTTATTTCATTTATAATATTCATTTATAACAGAATCATTCCCCTTAAATAATTTTTTATATAATTTATTAAAATTCTTTTCATATTTTAATAAATATTCTTTAGATATTTTTTCTAGTATTCTAATTGTGTTCATATAACTAACTAATTAATTATTTTATATTCCATCAATGGTCTTTTAGTCATTGAATTGTTTTTTAGAAAAATTAGGTAATCATTTCTTTTTATCATGGAGGCTTCCATATTTATTTAAGTATTAATATTCTAATCTACAAAAATTTTCATCAGATATTTCCCGATTTGGGTTATCATGCAATATGAAATTACTATTTATTACCGATGTAGTCCCAATAGGATATTTATCTTTAAATCAATTTGTATTATATACAATAAAATTACAATAAAGATCTGGATGACAATCTTTATAAATTTTATACAAATTTCAGCATTTAATATAATTTAAATCACTGTTATTTAGATTACTTTTTTTTATAAAATTTAGACACTCCAATTCATTAGAACAAACGATATCTGTATCTGTAGAGATATAGTATTTTGAAAATAACTGAATATTATCATTCACCTCAAGAAAATCTAATATAGAGGTGATATTTTCAAAATTTTTACTTATATAACTATTAGTTATTTTTCATGAATACAAAAAAGATGTTAATGGAAATATTGAGATTCAGACTCAAATTAAAATTATTATAATTATTTTTTTCATAATTTTTTATACATATTCAGAAATATAAATACTAAATCTATCAAACTATACTCATGAGATATTAAATCGGCATTAAATTTTGAAAGTTTTTTTAATTTTATTTATATTTAAAATAATAATTTTTTCACAAAAAAAAGCTGGCCTACGGTGCAACGTAAGCCAGCTTTTTGGTTTATTTTTTGAAATGGTGGGTCATCCGGGGCTCGAACCCAGGACCTTCTCCTTAAAAGGGAGCTGCTCTACCAACTGAGCTAATAACCCAAATACTTGTGTTTAGAAAGAAGAAATGAAATGGTGGGTCATCCGGGGCTCGAACCCAGGACCTTCTCCTTAAAAGGGAGCTGCTCTACCAACTGAGCTAATAACCCAAGTCTTCTTCTCTAAAGCCCAAGCATTGTATGAATTATTGGTCTAATTGCAAACTTTTTTTGCACTTTTTTTATATTTTTCTTTTTGCCTTTAAAATAGGGCTTTGATATGAAACTATATTTGTTACCCCCTCTTGATTTTCAACAAAATATTCTCAATCTGCTTTATCAAATTCAGGATAGTTAACGGGTAAACCATTATTTAATTTTGCTAATACATAGTCTGGAAGTGTGATAAATTTTTCGTTTCAAAATAGTTTTCTATCGTCAAAGTATTTTGTTTCATCAAATTCATCTAAATTTTGTGCATCTTCTACTTTTAATTCATCGATTTTTGTTCTACGTAAGAAACTTACATATCATCCTGAACCTACTATTTCTCAGAGATCAAAGGCAATACTTCTGATATACGTTCCAGCTGCAACTTTTGCTCTGATAGTAACTTGAGGATAACTAAATTCTAAAACTTCTATTTCAAAAATAGTCGTATTTCTGATTTTCATCTCAAATTCTTCTCAGTTTCTTACTTTTTCTAATGCTTTTTTTCCATTAATTTTTAATGCAGAATATTTTGGTGGAACTTGCTGAATATCTCAGAAAAAATTTTGTTTTAAAATTTCTTCTATTTTTTCTTGTGTTAATTCTTTTTTAAATTTTTGTTGTAATTCTTCTGAAATATATTCAACTGGAGTTTCTGAATCAAATGAAGGAGTTACTCCATTTAATTCTACAGTAAAAATATATTCCTTTGAATCTTTTTCAAAATATGGAATTAATTTTGTATAATTTCAAACAGCTACTAAAAGACCCCCTGTTGCCAGAGGATCTAAAGTACCAGTATGTCACATTTTTTTCATATTGAGTTTTTTTCTCATTTGACGAAGTACATCAAAACTCGTCAATCCAATAGGTTTATCAATATAATAAAATCTATTTATAGTCATGGTTTTTTGGTGAATTTAAAAATTTTGGTTTTGTCTCAATTGCTAACTCAGGATGAATAAATTCAAATTGTCTGAAATTAAAATACCCTAAATCTAAAAATACTTTTCCAGTAATATCTTGTGATCTAATATAATGTAGTGATCATGGATAAGCACATGAAGCAAAACATTGTCTCGAATCAGTTGAATGATTTCTATTGTCTCAAAGGACAAAATATTGATTTTCTGGGACAACAAATGTTTCCTCAGAACTAATACCATTTACAAATGTATATCCTTTATTTTCATCATTTAGATATGTTTCATCTAATGGGGTAAAACTATCTGCTCCATCATCTTTTATTGAAACTACTCCATCTTTTATCATTACAGTTTCACCAGGCAAACCAATAATTCTTTTTAAATAAAATTCTTTTACTTGACTCACATGAGGTTTAAATACAACTACATCTCATCTTTTTTTCTCAGTAAATCTATATGATAATCTATCAACTATAATGAATTCTTTATCATAATATGAACTGTACATTGATTGTCAGTTAATTTGAAATGGCATTGCTAAAAATGTGCGAATAAACAACACTAAAATAACAATAATCACTAGATCTTTCATAAAATCTTTTACTTCTCCAATGAAGTCTTTTTCTTCTTCTACTTTTTTAGCATCTTTCTTATTTGATGAAAAATATTTTTTAATTTTTTTAAACATTTTCGGTGTTTTTTTATTATCGCTCAAAATATATCCTTTATTAATAATAATGATTTGGAGAATTATATATGAAATTTCTTAATTGCAAAAAAAAGAAATATTTTATATTAAAAATTTAAAAATATTTATATATTATACAATATATTTTAAAATAATCAATCATTATTTGCGTAACAAAAATAAAAATGATACAATAAATGTATTTATATAAAACTTTCTTATATAATGTATCATTTTTAGTCTTAATATTAACCATATGAATTCAGAAAAACAAGGTTTTACTCTGGTGGAATTGGTAGTTGTGATATCTATTATATGAATTCTCGCAGCTATTTGAATCATAAGTTATATGTGATATGGCGAAAAATCTAGAGATTCTGTTCGTTTAGCAGATCTTTGAAGTATCGAAAATTTATTAGAATTATATAAAATCAATTACGCCCAATTACCTATTCCAACAGACGCTATTGCTGTAAATTATTCAGGTGCATTAGTATGGGCGCAGTGATATTTTTGAGAAAACATTGCTCAAAAAGTAAAAAATAAATGATCGTATTTCTTAGACCCTGAAACTCAAAAACCATATTCTTATTCTATTGCAAATAATCTTGAAGAATATCAAATTTGAACTATTTTAGAGTCAAATGATGTTGCTATGATTTCAAATCAGACATATGCAAGCGACAATGTTGTTCGTGGATATTTACAGTGAAATTATAATGCTAAAGCTATCAGGACACAAACCGGAGGAATAAATTATATTCTTGCTTCCCCAAGTATAACCACTTCTCGTTTTTGAGAAAATGGTGATTTTATGGATATTATCAATAATAATTGGATTACATATCACAAAACTCAAAATCTTCCGTATGCATATAGGAATACAAAATTTAAACTATTATGAGGTCAAACTTCTGTCTATCATATTTCTAATGAAAAAGTAGATATATATCAAACAAATGATATTAAAGAAGTTTTAGATAATACTTCTCAAGCCCAAGATAAGAGAATTTCTATATTACAAAATGTTCAAAATGCGTATATAAATACTGTTGTGGCAAAAAATATTCAAAGATACATGAGTGCAAATACTCAAGATCCAGATAATTATACAAAAACTGTTTCTGATGAATTAATATATGAATTGTTTAATAATAGAATTATTTCTGACCAAGGTTTATTTGCGTTTGTACCATTTGATTGAGATTGACTCCTTGATGATTGAACTCCTGCTTCAGGTTGATGAAATAACCAACCTACCCCAGTATATAATAGTGATTATAATATCTCATTTAATAAACCAAATGGTGAAACATATACCTGTACAACCTGTAATTAATTTATAAAAAAATTATTATGAAAAAAATTTATTTATGTTTATTTTTGATTTTTTTTACATCATGTTGAGAAGAAGAAAAAGTCGAAATTACTTTTGAAGATACACTTTCAAAAGAACAAACAAATATGCCAAAAGAAGTCGAAACTCTTAAAGTTCCAGAGAAAAATGTTTCTAAAATTAATGAAGCAAAACAAATTCCTAAAAACCAAAACAATCAAAATGGCAGTAATTTAACTTTATCTACTAATACTAAAAATCTCGAAATACAAAAAACAAATAATACAATTATAATTTCAAATGGAACGATAATTACACAAGAAATTCCAGAAAACTTTTTAGAAAATTTTACAGATATTTTTTCTCAAACACTTTACTCAAATTCAAATGTAGATTGATATGCTTTTGCCGTTTGAAAAGACTTAGACTTTAATGCTATTGCTGAAAAATTTAATTCTTATCTCACTCAACAATCTTGGAAATCAGAACAAAATGAAATCCCAGAAGAAAATTCTCAAATGTTTAGGTTAGATTTTTCAAAACAAACAGAAAATACTTTAGAAAATTTTTCTATTATATTTTCACCACAAGTCCCAAAAATATTTCAAGAAGAAAATATTTTTGAATGAAAATTTATAGAATTTCAATATCTTAATTTTGATACAACTCTTATTAACTAATCTTCCTTTTATGTGTAAATTTTTAAAAATTATATGTGTAGGAATATTTTCAATATTTTTACTCCCGAGTGTTTTTGCAAATACAGAAGTCTCTGGAACAATTTCACAAAATACAACTTGGACTCTTGCAAATAGTCCATATATTGTAACAAATAATATAACATTTTCTGCAAATTATACTCTCACAATCGAACCATGAGTAGTTGTAAAATTTTCAAACCAAAAAATGATTTCAATATATGGAAAAATCATTGCAAATGGAACAGAATCTCAAAAAATTATTTTCACATCTGTAAATGATCATTCAATTGAAGCATGATGAGATAATGGATATGGAAGTTGATCTCCTGCTGCTGGTCAATGGAGAAATATTAAAATTTATAATTCTTCCAGTAACGATAGTATTTTAAATAATGTAAAAATACAGTATGCTAGCCGGTATGATGGTTATCCTGTTTATTTATATAATACAAATACAACTGTTTCAAACTCGACACTTGAATATTCTAATTGAGATGGTATATATATTTATGGTGGAAATCCTACACTTGATTCTAATATTATCAAAGAATTTTGAACACATTGAGTGAGAATAAATACTGGGAATACGACTCTAAATAATAACCTTATAGATGGGTATAAAAGTTCTACTTTTAGTAACGCTACTACTAGTATTTATATATATAGTTGAGAACATACGTTTACAAATAATACCATCACTCGTTCAAATGAATGAGTTTATATCGGATGATGATACCATAGCTTTACTGGAAATGATATTAGTAATAATATCTCATATTGAGTAAATGCTCCAGATAGCGAAGTGAGAAATGGAATTAACGATATTTCAAAAAATAATACTATTGAAAATAATCCTAACTGAAATGTAATTGTTCGTTCTTTAGATATTCAATGAAGCAATTGAGTTATTGATGCAAGTGATCAAGAATTAATAATTATGGGAAATGGATATCTCGCAAATAATAAAACACTTACATTTACTCCTGGAAGTGTGATAAAAATAAATAACTCCGCTATTATGGGAAGTTATGGGAAAATTTTAGCCCAATGAACTCAAAGCGAAAAAATTATTTTTACGACTACCAATGATCATAGTGTTTGAAAACAAGATATTGGAGATGGGAATCCAGTTGCGGCTAATAATTTTAGATATATTACTTTATCATGAAACGGAACGGATAATTCAATATTTGAACATATCGAAGTCAAACATGGTGGAAAATCCGATGGATATGCTTTATATTTATTAAATACAACTGATACTATAGTTGATAATGGTTTTTTTCATGATAATACAGCAGAATGAATATATATCGCTGGTGGATGAGAAGCTACAATTCAAAATTCAATATTTCAAAATAATCCTACCAGATGAATCAGAGCAAATAGCTGAAATCATAATATTTTAAACAATACTTTTGAAGGACTAATTTATGATTCAAGTTGAGTTTTACAAACTAATAAAGTAGATACAGCTATTTACAGCTATAATGATAATAAAAATATTTCCGGAAATACTATCACTAATCATGATTCAAATGCTGTTCAAATCAATAATTGAAATCCTATTATCGAAAACAATACTATTACTCATAATGCAACGGGATTAAATATAGATGGTGGTGATGCACAAATTATGTGAAATAATATTTCTGACAATAGTTTATATTGAATAAATAACCATGATTTAGAAATTAGAATTGGTACTAAAGATGTAGCAAAAAATAATGTTTTAGAAAATAATACTCAATGAAATATTGTGGTACGTTCTATGAATATTCGTACTCCCGTTGGTACTTTAGATGCAAAAGATCAAGAATTAATACTTATGTGAAATGGATATTTAGCTCTTAATAAAACGCTGACTATTACACCGGGAAGTGTAATAAAAATAAATAATTGAGCTATTTTATGAAGTTATGGGAAAATTATTGCCCAATGAACTCCAAGTAGTAGAATTATATTTACTACCAACAATGACCATAGCGTATGAAAACAAGATATTTGAGATGGAAATCCAGTTCCTGCAAATAATTTTAGATATATTTCTCTCTCTGGTGCTGGAAGCAATGAAAGTATATTTGAATATTTTAATGTAAGATATTGAGGAAAAACTGATTGATATGGTATGTATATTATAAATACATCCAATGTATTGGTAAAGAACTGTATTATTGAAAAAAATAGAGACGAATGAATATATATCTCAGGATGAAATAATAACACCGTTTCTAAATGTTTATTTAAAGAAAATCCTGTAAGAGCTCTGAGATTAAATGCTTGAGATCATAATGTTTTCAATAATACTTTTGTCTGACGTATCTACGATCAATATTGAGTTTTAGAAACTAATCAAGTCGACAATTGACTTTATTTATATTCTGCTGGTTCTCAGACAATAAAAAATAATATTATTTATCATACTGATTCTGCTGGAATCTACTCGGCTTGATGAACACATCAAGTAGAAAATAATTTATTTTATGAAGTGAGTTCTACTTCAAATATTTCCCCTTTAAGTAGTTCAAATATAGAAGGTCTAGATCCAGAATTTGCTGATGAATATTACACAATTGGTGAAAATTCTCCAACGATATGAGCTGCTGATGATGGATGAGATATCTGAGCCTATTCTCTATGAGAAACACCAGCTGGATTTTTACAACTCTATACGAGCGTGCAACTTTCAGGAATAGATAAAACACTCAGCTACACTTGGGATTTTATAGAAAAACCTAGTTGAATACTTGATATAAATATAATTAATAAAGCTGGAACTATAAACTCTGATACAACCCTACAAGCATGATATGAAATAAAAAATATATGAAGTTACACACTTCAATTTACACTCTTAGATGCTTGAAATATTGTAGCACGTGAAACTCATAGTTTTGAAGTTATAAAGTAAAAAAAAATAAAAAAAGAAGCTTTCGCTTCTTTTTTTATTTTTTATCGTCTTCTTCAGTTTGTAACCAATCTGGAATTTTCATTCCGTCATCCCAAAGTTCATCATCAATTTTTTTCGGATTTTCTTCTTGTGTTTTCGTATTTTTATTTGTAGATTTTTTTACTGGAGCTTTTGTTTGAGTTTTTTTATCAGATTCTTTTTTAGAATCTAACTCTCAAGAAGCCTCCGTTTTCTTTTCTACTTGTGGTTTTGTCGATTTTTTCACAGGAGTTTTTCTTGCTGTTTTATCAGGAGTTGATGTTTTATCATCTTCTTGTGTTTTTTTATCTACCACTTTTACGATATTTTTTTCTGATTGATTTGGTTTTGGTTTCATTTCTTCGACTACGATTTTTTCTGTTTTTTCATCAGGTTTTTCTGATACTTTTTTAGATTCTACAGTATCTTTTTTATCAGATAATGTCTCTTGATTTTTTGTATCAATTTGATGCTCTACAACTTCTTTTTTTGTTGTTTGAGATTTTTTGTCAGTCGTTTTATCTTCTGATGCATTTTCAGAAGTTTTTTTCGCTTCTTCTGGTTTTGTGTCAGATTTTTTTTCTTCTGAAGTTTCTTCAGTTTTTTCAGACTTTTTTTCTTGAGGTTTTTCTTCTGGACTAGATTTTTTTGGTGTTTCATCAAAACTTCCCTTTAACCAATCTGGTATAT
>CAXHZN010000013.1:0-23316 GCA_964022365.1 uncultured Candidatus Altimarinota bacterium | reverse complement strand
TACAAATAATTTTAAAAATATCCATTGAGTCCATTTATAATATTTTGGATCTGTTGTATCTATTTCTCTGTCCCAATCGTATGAAAACCCGAGAGCTTTTATTTGTTTTCTGAAATTTGAAATATTTTCGTCAGTTGTAGTTCTTGGATGTGTTCCAGTTTTTATTGCAAAATTTTCAGCAGGCAGACCAAACGCGTCCCACCCCATAGGATGAAGTACATTAAAACCTTTTGCTGTTTTATATCTTGCAACGATATCGTTAGCTGTCATTCATTCTGGATGACCTACATGAAGTCCTGCTCCTGATGGATAAGGGAACATATCAAGTGTATAATATTTTGGTTTTGAAAAGTCATTTTCTACTTTAAATGTATTATTTTCTTCCCAATATTTTTGCCATTTTTGTTCAATTTCTTTATGGTTGTACATATGTATTTCTTTTTAATTTTATAATTATATAAATTATTGTCTTTATTATACAAAAAATCTGTATTTTTCTAGTTTTATTTTGAAAAATATAAAAAAATATTATAATTTAAAATAATTATAATATTTGAAACAAAAAAATATGATAAATAAAATTTTAGTTTTCGGTGGTTTAGCTCTAATTGCTATTTTAATTGTAGAAAATATGGTTATGCCAAGATGAGCTTTTGTGTTTATAAATCAAAATTCTACAACTTGGATGTTATCACTTACATCTGCAATTGTATGAGGATTAATTTGATTTGGTATTTGTAATATAATTAGAGGTGATACTAAAGATATTGATGATGATTTAAATTTTTAATAAATTTAATAATAAAAAAAAGAAACTTTTTAAAAAGTTTCTTTTTTTTATTATGCACCAGTAGTAGTGAATAATCTCAATACCCATTGAATAATAGAGTTTGCTAAGAAGATTACAAGTAAACCTAAAGCAGCTTGAATAATAATAGTTTTCCCTTTAGAAACTTTATCATCATCACCAGCAGCAGTAAGAATATTAAACCCTCCCCATAAAATCATTAAAACAGCAATAATTGCTAAGAAAGTCATAAATGTATTTACATACCCTTGTACAACATTTTCTAAATCTCCTGATTCATTATTTGTAGAAACTTTTGATCCTCCGAATGTACTAGTTGCATCCGCATAAGCAGAGTTCATTGAATTTACAGCTAATAACGAAGTACCAGCAGCAGCGTATAAACCACCTTTTACAATTTTTTTCATAGTGTTATTTCGTTAAAAAAATATTAATAACACATTAATTATAGACAATTTTGATTTATTATGCAAATTTTTTCACCTTTTTTTTATTATTATTGTAATATTTTATTTTTCTATAAAATAGTTTTATATATTTTTAGATATTTATTTATCATATTTTTATCATTTATTGCACAATTTTTATATGAACAGAAAAGAATTAATTAAAAATCTCAGAGCCTATGGTATAGAAAATACGGTTCCAAATATTTCTGATGTAAATGCAAAATTTATTGTTGATTTACTTAAAGTTTCAAAATCAAAAAATATGCTGGAAATTTGAACAGCAAATGGATTTTCTGCTATAAACTTTGCAGACTATTTAGAAAGTGTGAATGGAAAAATAACTACGATCGATTTTTCACCTAAGTCATTTGATGAAGCTCAAATAAATTTTAAAGAAGCAAAAGTAGATCATTTAATAGATTCTATACTTTGAAATGCGCTTGATGAGATTCCAAAACTCGAAGATGATTCTTTTGATTTTGTTTTCATTGATGGAATGATGAGAAGAAGTAAAGATTTTTTAGAACTGTGTTGGCCAAAAACAAAAGTCGGATGAATCATTATTATAGATGATGTAATAAAATTCAGAGAAAAAATGGTTGGGCTTTGGGAATATTTAGAAGAACAAAATATTTCTTATAATACTCTGCCGATTGACATTGATGATGGAGTAATGATGATAATAAAAACAGCATAAATTATGCTGTTTTTATTATGACTTGAAAAATCTTGATTTTCACTACAATAATTGCATTAAAATAATTAGAATAAATAAAATATATATGAAATTCATTATTAGACCGTTTTCTGAAATAATGGTAAAATCAAAAGGTGTAAGAAAAAGATATCTATGATTTTTACAACATAATCTACAAGTACAATTTAGAGAAATATCATCTCAAATAAAAGTTTCCGTTCATTATGATAAACTAGAAATAAATATCAGAGATGCTGATACAATTGAAAAATTACAACCAGAAATTGCAATTATAGAAAAAATTCTTTTACGTACTCCATGAGTAGAAAGTTTTTTAGAAGTTGAAACTCATGATGTTTGTGATATGGATCTAATGGCAAAAAAAGCCGAAGATGTTTATATAGATAGAATCAAAGACAAAACATTTTGTGTAAGAGTAAAACGTACGGGAAAACACGAATTTACATCTCTTGAATTAGAAAGACATATCTGATCTCATCTATTAATAACTCTTGATAATAAATATGGGATTCATGGAAAAGTTGATGTAAAAAAACCTCAAGTAACCGTTTATATGGAAATCAAAGATGAAAATTTGTATGTTGTGAAAAAAACATGATATTGAGTTGGTTGATTTCCTATTTGAGCTCAAGATAAAGTTGTTTCTCTTCTCTCTGGTTGATTTGATTCTGGAGTTGCTGCATTTTCAATGATGAAGCGTGGATGTAAAGTAGATTATTTATTTTTTAATTTATGAGGAACAGCTCATGAATTGTGAGTAAAACAAGTTGCATATTATCTCAATAAAAATTTTTCTGCAGGATATAAAGCTAGTATTGTAAGTGTCCCTTTTGAAAATGTAGTAAAACATTTAGTAACAAAAACTCACCATAAATATAGAGGAATAATTCTCAAAAGATGTATGCTAAAAGTAGCAGATTTCCTAGCACAAAAATACAATTATTGTGCTCTAGTAAAATGAGATTCTCTCGGACAAGTTTCCAGTCAAACACTTAAAAATATTCATGTAGTAGATAAAGCGTCTGACACGGTAGTACTTCGTCCTCTAATTTCATTTAATAAACAAGAAATTGTAGATATTTCAAAACAAATTTGAACACACGATTTTGCCTGTAATATGCCAGAATATTGTGGTGTAATATCTGATAGACCGAGTGTTTGAGCGAGTGTAAGTGAAGTGTTGGAAGAAGAAGAAAATTTCGATTTTTCACTATTAGATGAAGCTATAGAAAATAGGTCTACCAATAGAGTTGATGATATTTTACAACATGTACAAGATGAATCTGATGAAATAGAATATAAAAATTTTCCTACAGATAATGACGTAATAATAGATATCAGAGACCCTGATTCAATAAAAAAATCTAAATTAAAAGTTGATGGAAGAGAAGTTTTAGAAATACCTTTTTATGATATAAATAATGAGTTTTCTAAGCTTGATCAATCAAAAAAATATCTTCTGAGCTGTGAAAAATGAGTTTTATCTAAACTTCATGGGCTATATTTATTAGAAAAATGATTTTCTAATGTGGCAGTTTTTAAACCACTTGAAGCTGATAAAACTTGTGGAACAATATAAAACTAAAAAAGAGCGTTATTCACGCTCTTTTTTTTCTCGTTTATAAATATTATATTTCATTAATGGAAAAACCAAAAAAAGAAATAATAAAATATAAATAGTGTTTTCACCAAATGGTAATAAATCCATGTGATTATCCTCCTTGTTTTTTATGAAACATAAATATATTATTTTTTATAATTTTTGCAAATAAAAAATCTTCCCAAAATATTGAGTAGATTTTTAAATCCAACTTTTTTTATTCATTATACTTCAATCCAAAATACTTCGAGACTGCAAACAACGCGATTAATACTACTATTGTAATACATAGAGCTAATGTGTTCATAATGTCTCTCCTATTAATAGAGTAAGTTAACTATAAGTAAATTTTTAATTATTGCAAGTAATAAAAAATCCCTCAAAGAGGGATTTTTTATGCAGCTTTTTTTTCTGGATTATTTTTTTTATATAATTCTTTATACTTTGACTCAAAGTCTTCATTTTTAATTTTATCTTCAATATCTTGTAGAGAAATTTTATCTCAAATACTCGCTATTTTAATAGTGAGATCACTATCTGATACACCATCTCAATATGGTGTTGAAAGTTTTGCTTTTACATCTCATTTTCTATCTCTGAGTAAAATTATATTCATTTCTTCTCCATTTATATTCAAAGTATCAATTGTTTTTCTCGATTTTTCTCATAAAAGAACTTCTTTCATGTCTGCGTGAAGTTTTTGAGTTTCTTTTTTTTCTATAGCAGTATTATATTCTTCTAGAAATTCAGCATTTTTTTCAGAAATTAATTCTTTTAATTCTTCTGGATTTTTATTTACTATATCTCATAAATCCACTTCAGATTTATAATCAGAAATTCCATCAAAAAATTGAGTATCTACATAGAGTTTATTGTTTTTTGAATCGTATTCTACTTCTAAAGATTCTCCATTTGATAAATTAATTTTTCCAGCATCTGGGAATTCTTTGAAATATTCTCTTAACCATTGTACTGATTCTTCATATGTTTCTAATACTGTTTGCTTTACTTCGTTGTAAGTTTCTACAGTAGAGTCTACAGCATTATCAAATGTTTCTGACACTGAGTCTCAAAATGAAGTTTTTTCTTCTTCATTATTATCCTGAGTAGGTGTTTGCAAATCAGATAAAATATCATCTACTGAGGATGTTTGAGTTTCTTGAGTTGCATTTGTATTTTGTGATTTTAAATCTTCAAGAGTAAATCAAAGTTTTGCTAAAGTTTTTTCACCAGCTTTCCCATCTGCTATTAATCAATTTTCTTTTTGAAATGTAACTAACGCATCATAAGATTCTTTTCAAAAATCTCCATCTGCTCAATATAATGGCATATCTGCTCATGTATTTAATAGCGCTGCTTGTATTGTTGAGATAGCAAAACTATCAAATCACATAGTTGTATTAAATGCTTTTGCTTGATCTAAAGAAAATTGATATTCCGCTAATAATTCTCAATTCACTAATTTAACTTCGAAATTTTTTGGTTGATCATCATAATTAATAAAACAACTTTTTTGTGTATCACAATTTAAATTTGCGAGAAGAATAAAATTTTCAAACCTTTCTTGAGTCATAAGTGTTTTATCAATTTTTACACCTTGAGTAAAGAGTTCTAACGAATGTTCTTTTTGAAATTCTTTAAATTCTTTTACCGTTTCTTGAACTTGTTCGTTTAAACTCATATCTAATTGATTTTCATCTTGTTGAAATTTATCTTGAACAGCTATTAATTCTGATTTATCTACGGTATTATCAGCTAAAGCTTCATTCATAGATTTTTTTAGTTCTTGTGCTTTTTGCTCAACTGAAAGTTCTGTTGTACCTTCTTTTGTTTCAATTTGATTTGAAGCTCAACCTTCTGGTGAATTTAGAGAAAATACCGGAGAAAATAATAATTTTTTATAATATGAAAACATGTTCAAGCAAATAACTAATAAAATATGTATATATTTATTTTATCACAATATTTACCTCAAAAACAAATAAATGATTTTACAATTTTTTATTTTATGCCATAAAAAAATATATTTAGAAAATTTTCTAAATATATTTTTTGAGTGCTACCTTTGCAGCTTTATCCATAGCTCTTTCTCTGAGAACTTGTTTCTTTTGATGAGCTTTTTTTCATTTTGCCAGAGCGACTCTGACTTTTATTAAACTTCATTTAAAATAAAGTTCTGTGGGAATAATCGTATATCCTCATTCCTTTGATTTTTGAGTAAGATATTCAATCGTTTTTTTATGTAATAATACTTTTCTTGGAGCGTCTGTTTCGAGTGCTCATCTATTAGAAAGTGCTTTCCACGGAGTTATATGTAAAAATTTTAAATATAATTCTCCAGACATGATACTTAAAAATGCTCATTTTAAATTTACATGTCAGTGACGAATACTTTTCGTTTCATGTCATTTTAAGATTATTCAAGCTTCCCAAGATTCTATCATTTCATAATCAAAAAATGCTTTTTTATTTTTGGTTATCAGGTTATCATTTTTTTTCATTTCTGTGTGTTCATCTATAAACTAATCTAATTATTTTAATTATATGTTTATTTTTTATTATTCAAATACAGTTTTTTGTAATCCTATTATTTCATAAATAGTATTTTCTTTAAAATACCAATCCCATCTCATATAATCGTCATAATCGTATTTTCATGCCATTTTTGAATTATAAGGGTTTTTATGAATTGGAAAATGTAAATGATAATCATCATATGCTTCATCTGGAACTCAAGAAATTCAAATAGTTCAAATTTTTTGCCCTTTTCTTACCATCATTCATTCTTTTATATTAGAATAAATATCCTGCAAGTGACTATAAAAAACAACATCTCCTTTTGCAGTTTTAAGCCAAACTTGATTTCATCTAAGCGTGTCTAGGTTTTTTATTTTTTGATCTTCTGAAATATTTTCTCCATATACTAATCTACTTAAGTCACTATATTCAAATCCTGATACAATTCTAATAACCATAGCATCATCAAGTGAAACTACTTCTTCTCATAAATCTCCATCAACATCCCATCCGTGATGGATTCCATCTGTATAAGACTCTCTATATGGTCTTCCTGCATTTGGTAATTTAGAGTGTTTCGTTGATATTTCTCTTCATTCTACAGGGATTTTATATTTTTGTGATCTTTTTTCAACAATATTATTTAGCACATTATATAAAAAAGCAATTTCATACGTTTCTCTTGTATTTCTAGCAGAAATATATCCTGAATTATGGTCAACTTTTTTAGAAGTTAATAATAATTTTTTATCTAAAGATAATAATGCTTTTTGTAAATCTTTTGTAGGATAATCAATAAATTTTTCCCATAGATCATATTCTCAAATAATATTTTGTTCAAGCATAAATAATGTTTCATTATTTTTTTCTAATTTTAATATATCTTCATTACAAGGTGAAAAATATTTTACATTAAAAATATAATATTCATTTCTTTTTTGAACAAATTTTGAATAATTATCACAACTAGAAATCAATTTTGCTTGAGATAAATCAACTGGAGATTTAAAAATCAAAATATTTGAATTGAGTTTATTTGATTCTGGATAAATATTTTTAGAAAGTTGAAAATCTAAAGCAATAGGTCCAGAATAAGAATTTACATTCCCAAATACAAGAGAATAACCAAAAACAAGACTAAGTACAAAAACTGTAAAAACAGCAGAAAGGAGTGGTTTTTTATGCATAGTATTAATATTTTTTTGAGAATTTAAGTTCAAATAAATATATAGAAAAAAATATTTAAATCAACTACGAGTTTTAATTCATGTCAAAAATTTGTGCAAAACAAAAACCAGCTCTAATAGCTGGTTTTCTTTTATATTATTATAGTTTATATTCTATAATTCAAAACTCCTTTTTTTAATTTAAATCTTTTTCCCAACTGGCATCAAATACAGTTGATTGATTTAATGGTTCAGTATTAGTACCTTTTGGTACTAATGCTTCATCTGCAAGTTGTTCAAGTTGTTCGACATGATGACCTTCAGGGTTGACCGAAGACTCTATATCAATTCCTGGCATTGGATTATCTGCAGCTTCTAACATAATTGACTCCTACCAATTTGGTTTAACGTTTTCAAATTGTTGATCTAAAGATTTTTTCTGAAACTGAGTAATTTTTTCTTTAATATACACAGTTCTAGTAAAACCTTTTGATTGTTTTAAGTAGTTACGCGCGGCAGCCTGAAAACTTTTAGCACTTATAGGATAAGCAATATCTATCACCGAAGTGATTTCATCATTTTCTAAAGTTATTAAGTTAATAACTTTATAACTTTTACCTTGTTTGATTTCAAGAAGTTCTAATACTTCATTGCCAATTTGAATGAACTTTGTTATTTGTTCATTACTATTTTGCTTAGAAGAAGGTGACTCTTGTCTGAGACCTGCACCTTCTTCAACACCCATTTCGCTATATATTGTACTCATTCTCAAGTCTCCTTTAATATCTTTGAGAAAAATTTAATTTTAGAATTCTAATACACAAATCATAAAAACCTCGAGGGAAGTTTTTAAATTTATATACTAGAGAATAAAATTAAAAAAACTTTTAGACTGTTTGGTCTAAAAGTTTTTAGTGAAGTTTTATATATAAATAAAGTTTCGAAAAAATCTCTTAGACCTGTTTGGCTAGAATAAATAAGACAATAATTTTTTTCATTGTATTTCTCATTTGAACGAAATTTACTTTTAAGTAATATTTTTATATTCTTTTTATAACTATTGTCAATAGTTTTTGTATGAAAAAAAATCTCAAAATAAATTTTGAGATTTTTTTAGTACCACATATCTTGTTCCCAATCTGTAATACTTTGAATATCACTCACAGAAATTTTAGTAAAAATTTCTTGTCATTTGAGTAAAATAAATACTTGTACTTCTCCTGGCTGAAGTTCTAATAAAAATGATTTTAACTCATGTAAATCTTCTTTTTTCGCATGAGTTGGTATTTCTACAACATATTTATCAGTACTTTGAGAAATTTGTTCTTGAGGTTCAGATTCATTTGAATGAATTTTTTTATCTAAATTTTCATCAAATTTTTTATCTTCTACTTCTTCAACATTCTTTCCCTCCCTTGATAAGGGGAGGTTAGGAGGGGTATTTCATTTATCTTCTACTGGTTCTTCTTGCTGAGCAGTAAGTGGATTGAACAATAAACGTTTTTGTTTATTCATCAGTCATAAATCAGTTGCTTGCTCTCTGACTTGTGAGATACTCGCAATTTTTATATCACGAGCTTGAATAGTTTTTCTCCCATATTCAAAGTTTATTTGTAATCCTCCGTTTACAATTACTATTTTATCAACGTCGAGTTTATCTTGATATTTTTCTACATCTTTTGGAAAAATAACCACTTCAAAATCAAAATCAAATCATTCACATTTTAAAAACACCATTGGTTTTCCAGTTTTTGTAACAATTTTTCTCACATCAGCTACTACTCAAACAGCTTGAACTATTTCATCTTTTGGTCTTTCTTTTTTGATTCAATTTTTTTTATTTTCTTCTTCTAATTTCTTTTTTTCAGCTTCTGGTAAATAATTATCAGGATTTTCTTTTTTATCAGCTTCGAGTAAATCTGACATTGGAATTTTTAATTTTCTCACATTATTTGAACGTCTCATACAATAACGTCCTAATCCATCAAGTGCGTGACCAGAAACAGAAAATCAAATCATTTCTTTTTCTCAAGCCAATAATTCTTCAAATGTAAATGGATCGGTTTGAATTAATTCTAATTTTTCTTCAAATACATCTGAATCATCAAATAATCAAATTTGAGAAGTTGCTCTTTTTTTCTCATCTTTTCTACAAAATTTTATCATTTCAGGAATACTTTTAAACATAGCAGCTCTATCTCAAAGTGTATCCATTGCTCCTGACATAATTAATGCTTCGAGTGATTTTTTATTTATTACTTCATTTCCACATGCTTCGATAAATTCTTCTAGATTTTCAAAATCTCTTCATAACTCGTCACGTGTAGCAATAACTTTATTAATTGGTCCATCTCAAATACCTTTTATCGCTTTTAAACCAAAACGAATATTATTATCATCAATATAAGTAAAATGTTTCATCGATTCTTGTACACTCGGTGGAAGTACATTGATTCATTTTGATTGACATTCTCACACCTCTAAAACAATTCTTTCCATATTTTCCTCATCAGAAACCATGATAGAATTTAAAAATTCAGCTTCATAATAGGCTTTTAAGTAGGCAGTTTGATAGGCAATATACGCATAACATGCAGCATGAGATTTATTAAATGAATAATTAGCAGCCGGCTGAATCATTTCTTCATAAATATAACGACTTACTTCTGGTTTATATCATTTATATGATGCTCCTCTTTCAATAAATTGTTTTTTTAGTGCTTCTACCACTTCAACTTTTTTCTTCCCAACTCAACGTCTTAACAGATCTGCTTCACCAAGTGAAAATCCTGCCATATACTGTACGATAAACATCAGTTGTTCTTGATATACTGCAATCCCATAGGAAACGTCTAGAATTGATTTTAGGTCATTTTCTAATTTATCTTTTTGTTCTTCTATTATCTCATCACTATATTCAGCTTCTTTCATAATATTTATGAGCGCATCGGTCATATATTTTATTTCTTCTCTTCCATATTTTCTATCAATAAATGTAGGAATATATGCAAGTGGACCTGGACGATATAGAGAAACCATCGCAATTAAATCTTCAAAAACATTTGGTTTGAGATCTTTAAGGTATTTTCTCATCCCATCAGATTCAAACTGAAACACTCAAGTTGTATCTCCAGCAGCAAAGACATCAAAAACTTTTTGATCGTTTAAATCAATTTTTAAAATATCTATATCAACTCATTTATTATTTTTAATAATTTTTTGAGCACGTTTAATAATTGTGAGATTTCTTAATCAGAGGAAATCCATTTTTAGAAGTCCTAAATCTTCTAAAGGGTTGGCACTATATTGAGTAATAATTGCATTTGCATCTTTTGGTGGATGTTGCAAGGCTGTAAAGTTTGTCATTGGTTCTGGAGCGATAATAACCGCACAGGCATGAACTCAAAGTTGACGAACATTTCATTCGATTTTTAGAGCATTATCGATTATTTCTTTATATACAGGATTGGTGTTATACGCTTCATTAAATTCAAAAGAATCTTCGAGTGCTCATTTGAGTTTAGTTCCTGGTTTTTCAGGTATAAGTTTTGCTAAACCATTCATTTCAGCAAATCAAATTCACATAACTCTTCAAACATCTTTTACTGCAGCACGAGCAGCAAAAGTACCAAAAGTACAGATTTGAGCCACTTTATCTGAACCATATTTATTTCTACAATATTCTACTACTCTATCTCTTTCATTATCCGCAAAATCCGTATCGATATCTGGCATCGAAACCCTCGCTGGATTTAAGAAACGTTCAAAAAGTAAATCGTATTCCATCGGATCAATATCTGTAATCCCAGATAAAAATGCCATGATTGAACCTGCTGCTGATCATCTTCCTGGTCAAACTGGAATATCGTTATCACGAGCCCAGTTAATATAATCTGCTACAATCAAAAAGTATGCATCAAAACCCATTTCATGAATTACTACGAGCTCATATTCTAATCTTTCTATGTAATCTTGTTGTTTTTGTTCGAGAGTATCTAAAAATTGTTTTTTCTTGTCAGAATAATAAATCAAAGATAATTCTTTTAATTCTTCTGGTGAAGTTTCTGTTAATTTTTTATCGAGACTTGGTTTATCAAGTTTTTGAATCAACATAAAAATTTCTTCTTCACTTAGACCGTACTCATATCTCCAGTTAAGTCCTTTAAAAGAAAGGTAACGTAAATACCACTGCGATGAATCAAGTTTTTTTACATTTAAACCTCTGGTTTTATTTTCTAAATCTGCAAAACCTCATAGTGTATATTCTTCATTTTTTTCCTCTATTTCGAGAGCTTTTTCATAAATAACTTGATCTTTTTCAGGCAATTCAAAAGTAGGAATAAGTATTCATCCAGTTTCAATTTGCATATCTACCATATCAGCAATTTTTTGCGTATTTGAAAGTGCTTCTGGTAAAAACCCAAAAAGTCATTGCATTTCTTCTTCACTTAAAAAAGAGTAATCACCATTTATAAGTGTTGCTCTATCTGGATTTTCAAGTTCGTGTCCTGTTCCAAGTGCTTGAATAACATCCTGAGTTTTTGCATCAGATTTTTCTATATAATAATTATTATTCGCAGCAACAACTGGGATACCATAATTTTTATTAATTTCAATAAGTTTGTCTGTAACAGTATTTTGTTTTGGAATATCTTGATGATATAAAAGTTCGAGAAAATAATTTTCTTCTCAAAATATTTCTTGATACTCTTTTATTTTTTCTAAAATTTGTTCGTCTGATTTCCCACATAAAATATAATATGGAATTTCTCCTGTAATCGGACCAGAAAGAGCAACCGTATGTTCACTAAATTCTTTTACATCTTCGAGAGTAACTTTTGGAATCATCCCAGCATTATCCAAACTTGCACGTGAAGTCAGCGCAATAATATTTTGATATCATTTAAGATTTTTAGCAAGAAGTACCAATTTGTGATTGAGATTTGGATCAAGAGAAGATTCTACAAAAATTTCCGTCCCTAAAATAGGTGTAATCCCAGCAGAAACACATTGTTCATACAGTTCATGTCAACCATGAATATTACTCGTATCAGTAATAGCCACTGCTTTCATCCCAAATTCTTTTGCTTTTGCAACGTAATCTTTCGGTTTTGGAAGTCCTTGTAAAATACTATAATGTGAATGATTGTGTAAATGTACAAAACTCATATTTTTCTCTATTTTTACCTGTTAAATTCATTTATTTTATTGTATAAATTTTTTCGAAAAATGCGAATTTTTGACGAAAGAAAATATTTATATATAAAAAAATATAACTAACCGTTCAGTTAGCTATATTTAAGTTTTTTTAACACTGCTTCTGTGTAAGAAATTCATATTGGTGAAATTATACAAATACCTTTATTTACATTATATTCTAAATATCTATTTTTATGTAAATCCGTTAAAATTTTATAAAAATTAGTTTTGTTTTTATACTCTAAACTCAATCTAATATTTTCAGTATTTTGATTATTATCATCATATAATAGAATTAAGATTTTATCTTTAGTATTAATATTAGTATGTAATACTCTCTTAAAATCATCATGTTTCCAAATAAGATTTATTTTCCTTTCTACTATTAAATCAATAATTTCTTGTGTTTCGTTTATAGTAAGATTAGATTTTAAACGAATTATTTCCGATAAAATCCATTTAACAGAAAATATAATAATTGTAGAATCCATTTCATTAGGTGAAATATCTGAAATATGACCAACTCATCTTTTATTTCTAATATTATAAATTGACTTCAATACTCTAGGAATAAGTATCCTAAAAGATTCATGACCTTTAAACTTTTCGTAATCACTTAAAACTTTATCAGTAAAATTACTTATTTTAGAAGAAAATGGAGTATAACTACCTTCATTCAACTCAAATTCAATTAGCCTTCTTACAGATTCTACAAAATGTCATGCATCTAATTCAGTAGGCATCCATTTTTCTAAAAAAAAATTATTTTCTACCTCCAAATAAGTAGTTATAATCTTTTCAGCAATTTTATCATCATATGAATCCTTTAATATATCATATACTCTTTCACTATTCATTATTTCAATTATATTTACTAATTATTTTTTTTGCTTCTTCTTTTCAAGGATAAGTTAATTTTATTCTTCTTTCTTTTCATTTTCATTTATCTGTATAAAATTTTGGATTTCCTTTCTTAATATGTGTAGAAAAATTTTTTATATCTCTGCAGCCATGCTCTATACATATACTTTTAATATCATCTACTAAAGCTCATCAATCTGAATGATTTATAAATGCATACATCATAGCAATATCATATGTACTTTTAGCATTGCTACTATTATTAATATCACAAATTATTTTTATTTTTCACTCATCTTCATGAAAAACATTTTTATATTCATTAATTATTCATTCTTTATCATTATTTATTACTGGCTCTCATTTTTTTTCATTCCTACTTATATCTTGATTGTAATTTCAATTCGTTCATTGTATCATAGGTTTACTATTAACAACAGCTTCTTTGATTTTGTCTCTAGTTATTTTATCAAAAATACTAATTAGATAATCATCAAATTTATTTATTTGTTCTTTAACAAATTTTTCATTACCCGATATTTCTATAGTTCAATCTGATATTGATAAGAAAAATTTCGCACATTGATTTTCCATTTGTTTATATGTTATAGATTAAAAAAATCTTACAATTGTATTATTATATACAAAATAATCAAATTTATTTATATAACTATGAAAAAATAAAAAAATATATTACACTATAATTTCATATCTTGTATAGTGAAAAATTACGTTCCAAAAAGAAGATTTTTGACGTAATTATTTTTTTGTGCTATTTTTAGTAGGAATAAAACAAAACTACTCCTAAATAAAAAAATATGGCATTTTGAGAAAACATTATTTGAGTTTACGATAAACCTGAAGATAAAAAACTTATCACAGCTGATTTTCGTGCAGATAGTAATTTGGAAAAAGAATTAAATCTTTCTGAAGATTGTGATAAAAAAATTGATGGTCTGGAAAAAGCATGTGAACAAAAAATCAAACAATTAGATGCTACAATGGTATTATTAAAACTCCAATGAAAAATTGAAAATCACACTAAAATAAATGATATAGATTTAGTTTATGATGAAAAATTAGATGCGTTTCGTTATAGATTATTTAATCAAGATGATTTAACTCTTGCGATAAATCTGGATAATTCTCCTACTCACGATACAGATTTAGAAATGACAAAATTGGAAAAAATGTGAGAAATTATCGTAGAATTGATTAATAATATTGATTCACTTGAATTTGAAGATGATAATCAAGTTGATTATAAAAATTATCAAGAAATATCAGCAGAAGGAACCATATTTAATTCTCATATTGTCAGCAGCGAATCATTGAAAGATATTTTTTATTTTAATCCGAATGAAGATTATCCAGGAACTCAAGCAAATAATATGTTTAATACTATCAAATCAACTATCCAAAAAGCCCAAGAATTTAAAAAAGAATTAGAAAAAACGAATGCTGAAATCAAATAATATTAAAATATAAAAAAATATTTAGTCAATATAAGTAATTTTGACTAAATATTTTTTTTTCTTATAAACTTTTGCACCTAGAAACCAAAAAAAGAATAGCAAAATTGAAAAAAGCTATCATTATAAGTTTTTTTCTTGTACTCACAGGTTGTAGTACAATGGAAAAAACCTATAAATTTTCTGTAGAATTCGAATGTCCTTATAAAGGAAAAATCGAATACAGAAAAATCCTTTCGAGTGAACCGTTAAGTCAAGAATTTATTAATAAACTTATACCTGCACTCGAGGAAGGTTACGAGTACACTCCAGGGAGTTGTATTCAAAAATAACTTTCCACCAAAAAACCGCGTTTACGCGGTTTTTTATTTTTTATTATTTTTCTTCATTTTTTACTTCTTCACCAGTTTTTTCTGATTTCATAATCGGAAATAAAACTACATCTCTGAGGTTTTCTTGTTCTGTAAGAAGTGAAACCATTCTGTCGATTCACATTCCCCATCCTGATTGACAAGGCATAGCGTATTCCATAGCAAGTACAAAATCATCATCACTTGCTGTTGCTTCTTCATCTCCAGCTTCGATTGCTCCTGATTGTTCGTCGAAGTTTTCTTGTTGAATTTTTGGATCAACGAGTTCTGAATAAGCTTTAAGAACTTCCCAACCGTTTAAAACTAATTGAAATTGTTCTACTATATTTCCATCTTGGTCAGATTGTCTTGCCAGAGGTTGCATAGTTTTTGGATAGTTGTAAATAAACGCTGGTCCAACAATTCCTGGTCTTAATACTTTTTTATATAAGTAATCAATCATAGTTGCTGTTGCTTGTTTATCCATTCCTTCCCAAGAATGTCCTGCTGCTTTTATATCAGCTCTGAGTTTTTGTTCATCTTCTGGTCCATATGCTTCCACATCAATTCCAGATTTTTCTTTTACTCCAGCAATATAATCAATTCTTTGCCATGGAGTTGTAAAGTTCACTTCTTTTTCTACACCATTTTTATCTCTGATTTTAATAGTTCTATCCAGATTCATTGTTTCGAAAATATAATCAAACATTTCTTCTGTAAATTTCATATTATCTTCAAAATTCCAATACGCTGCATAGTGTTCAAATACTGAAAATTCTTGCATATGAGTTGGATCTGAACCTTCATTTCTGAAATTTTTTCCCATTTCAAAAACTCTTTCAAATCTTCAAACCGTTGCTTTTTTCAGTGAAGTTTCTGGTGCAATTCTTAAAACAAATTCTTCATCAAAATCATTATGATGTGTTTTAAATGGAGCTGCAGCAGCTCATGAAGCGCTATTTCCTAAAATAGGAGTTTCTATTTCGATAAATTTATGTTTCCAATAAAATTCTCTAATAGTTTTTATAAAATCACTTCTAAATTTAAATCTTTCAAATGAATCGTCATTCATAATAAGATCTAAATATCTTTGTCTGTAAATAGTTTCTTGATCAGTAACTCCGTGAAATTTTTCTGGAAGTGGTCTTACCGCTTTTGATAGTACTTGAAATTCTTTTACAAAAAGAGTCATTTCTCCATGTTTTGTGAGAAATAAGTCTCCAGTAATCCCAATATAATCTCATACTTGGCAAAATTTTTCAGCGACTTTGAAAGCCGTTTTTGGTTCACCTGAGATTTCAATAGATTGAACTATTTCTCTACCAGTATTAAAATCAACTTTATCTCTCATGAAACACATTTGAATATCTCCTGAGTGATCTCTGATTTTCCCAAAGACTAATTTCCCCATTCCTCTGCTAGACATAATTCTCCCTGCAGTTTTAAATTCTCCAAGAGAACCATTTTCCATAAGTTCATTTACATCTTTGAGTTTTGATTCTTGTTTTCTGATTTCTGCTATATCTTGTTTTCCATGGAAATGATTTGCATAACAAATAATTCCTGCATCTTTCATCGCTTGGATTTTTGCTTGTCTATCCAACGCTTCTCTAGAATATTCCACGTTTTTTCTATTAATAATTAAAATTTTATTATGCGCGAATTATAGCGAATTTTTTATTTTTTTCAAGAAATTCAAAAAAATAAAAAAACAAGAGAAAATTCTTGTTTCTTATTTTATTTCATAAATTCTAATTCTTCTTCTATAAAGTTTAATTGTTTCCAAAAATCTTCAATTACTTCATTATTCAGAGTTATTCTGCTATAAAAATATTTTTTGTTAAGGAAATCCCAAACAATAGAACTCCTGTATTCTCAAGTAATTTCTTTTTGAATATCGGTATTATTATTTTGGTTTATAATAGAGTCATACAAATAAAATGCATGAGCTTTTTTATAATCCTGAAAAGATTGTTGTTGAAAAAATAAATTATCTGACCTTTTGTCATCAAAATAGTATGGAGAATAAATATATTGAGCTAAATAATTTTTTAAAATCATTTCTTTATTAAAATTTAATTTTAAAGCATCTTGGTCGTCTAAATTGAAAAATTCTTGTTGTACTTTTCCAATAGCACGAAAACTAATATTTCACTCTAAAATAGAATTAAAATATATTATTTGTTCTTCTTGATTACAAGAATAGTTTATACAATCTTTTATTTCAGAAAAATCTTGATAACTATAATTTTCTAAAAAATTATCTGGAGAACCAGGAATTTTTAAATAATTATACTGTAAAACATACATTCAAAATAAAATAATTACTCAAATAGTACTTCACAGTAAAATATTATTTTTATTTTTTATTGCTGTAAATATTATATAAATTGGTATAAATAGAAGTAGAGCATGTAAAAAATATCAAAAATTATTTCCTGTCTCAAAAACTATAGAAAACATTACATAAAAAATTATGTAAAATATAAAAATAAATAAATTAATAAAATTTTTCATATATATCGATTAATAATTAATTATTATAATAATAGTAAGAATATAAAATAATCAATATATAATTTATAATTTTCTAAATAAAGAAAGTAAAACACACACTGCAAATTTTGGAGAATGTAAATAATTTACAGTCTTTTTATTATATATTTAAGAGCAGATTAAATCTGCTCTTTTTTTTGTTCAATATTTTAACAATTCGTCAACGTAAATATTTGTTTCTGGAGTTTTTGTGTGGTACAATAAAAAGGATTATATGTAACTTGAGAATATGAATTTTTCTATTAAAAAATTATTTTTTACATTTATATGTTTATTAAGCACTTCACAAAGTGCTTTTTCAGCATGACTTTTAGGTTGAAATACACAATCTGGAAATACAAAACCAAAAAATAATCAAAACCAAAATCAACAAAATCAAGAAGATTGATTTTTCGAATGAAGTCTTGATATGCTTGAAACTATTGGAATTTGGATAATTTATATAGTTTGAGGAATAATTATATTTCTATTTTTAAAAAACTTTATACGTTTTTTATTCGAATTATATTATTCTAAAAATTTAAGATATTTAAAAGTTACTCTTCCAAGAGCCGATTCAAAACTCGATAAAGAAAAAGAAACAAAAAAAGATTTCAAAGAAAAAACAGGGATGATGTCGATGTTTTATAAAGCCATTCATAAATTATCAGAAGCTGGTCTTCGTGACACATTTCTTAACTGGATTTTTGGACATTCAAAAATTTCTTTAGAATTAGTCTATGAAAATGGTGAAGTTACATTTTATGTAGTGACCTATAAAAACTATGTAAATCTTATTACTCAACATCTCACTTCTATTTATACAGATGCAGAAATTATTCAAGTAGAAAAAAAAGATTATGTTGATATAAAACCTGATTGATATTCTATGAGAGCTGCATCTCTTTGAAAAGAACATGATGATGTATTTCCAATAAAAACATATAAATATTTAGAAGATGATCCACTTAATAACTTTTCAAATGTATTTGGTGGTCTACATAAAGATGATAAAGCTGTTTTTCAAATAGTTATTAAACCTGATTTTGATCATAATAAACTTGCTTTAAATGCAGCTCGTTTAGTAGCAAAATGACAATATGGGAAAAAAAGAAAAAATTTACTTTGATTCTTAGGTTTTTTATGGAATCCTATTGTAGCAATATTTCAAGGACCTGATTCAATGGTTGCAGGTTGAAATAATGCTCCAGGTGCAAGTGAATGAGATGCTTATAAAATATTTAATCAAGCTGAAACAGAAGCACAAAAAATTATGGGTGAAGCTGCTGCTCAACCAGCATTTAAATCTTCTGTTCGTGTTTTAGTAAGTAGTAAAATACATCAAAATTCAGAAGATTGAGTCCACGCAATTGTTGCTGCTGCTTCAATATTTACAGATGAATATAATAATTCACTTGATAATCCTCAAGTACTCGAAGATGCACTTCCACGGATATTTACACCTCTAAGATATTTTGGTTTTAAATATAAATTAGTTGGATTTTTTCAAAATACTTCTTATTTTTCAGCAGATGAAATATCAACACTCTATCATCTTCCAGATATAAATTACAACAAATCTCCAATTATCAATTGGTTAGAATATAAAAAATTACCTACTCCACATAATTTAAAATTTCCAACTCAAGCTACTGTCTTAGAAGAAAAAGTAAAAATATGACAAAGAGATGGTGAAGATGTATTTGAAGCAAAACAAGTTCACAGAAAATTATGAGGTTTCCCTGTCTATAAAGATTGAGTTCTACTTGGGTGGAATGAATATAGAAATAGGAAAACTCCAATATATTTTAGTAAAAAAGATAGAGGAAGACATCAATATGTTATCGGGAAATCATGAGGTGGGAAATCAGTATTTATTTGATACCTCGCTCGTCAAGATATGCGGAACGGAGATGGACTTTGTGTTATTGATCCGCATGGAGATCTTGTCGAAGATGTACTAGCATTTACTCCAAAAGAAAGAGCAAAAGATGTAGTAGTTTTTGATCCTGCGGATGACGAAAGACCGATGGGATTAAATATGCTTGAAGTTATTTCTACTGATCCAGAACTTAGAAAAAGAGAGATGGACAGGGCTGCAATGGATGCCACTGAAATATTTATTAAAATATTTGGTGACGAAATCTTTGGTCCTCGTATTCAACATTACTTTAGAAATGGGTGTTTGACACTTATGGAAGATGTCGAAGATGGTGGAACACTTATTGACGTACCAAGATTATTTGTCGATGATGCATTTAGAAAATATAAAGTTTCAAAAGTAAAAAATCCAGTTGTAAGATCATTTTGGGATCATGAGTATGCAAATACTGGTGATAGAGAAAAACAAGAAATGATTCCTTATTTCTCTTCTAAATTTGGTCCTTTTATTACCAATACAACTATTAGAAATATTATTGGTCAACCAAAGTCAGCGTTTAATATTCGTGACATTATGGACAATAAAAAAGCGCTGTTAGTTAATTTATCAAAAGGTAAAATCTGATCACTCAACGCACAATTACTTGGGTTAATATTTGTATCAAAGGTAAATATGGCTGCCATGTCGAGAGCAGATATTCCTGAAGATCAAAGAAAAGATTTTTATATGTACGTTGATGAGTTTCAAAACTTTGCCACTGAAACTTTCGGTGAAATATTATCAGAAGCCAGAAAATACCGTTTAGCACTTATTATGGCTCACCAATTTATTGCACAAATTAATTCATGAGGTTCTCAAAAATGAGATAAACCAAGTATTAAAGATGCAGTTTTTGGGAATGCTGGGACAATTATGTCATTTAAAGTTGGTGCTGATGATGCTGAATATATGGAAAAAGAATATGCTCCTTTGCTTTCTCAACAAGATATTATTGGGATTGCAAACTTTACCGCATATTGTAAACTCAATATTGACAACGCTTCAACTCGTGCATTTGACCTCAAAACTATTTGGGATAATAATTATAAAAATGAAAAAATTGCTTCTATCATAAAAGAATATTCTCGTAAAAAATACGGAAGAAAGAAAAAATATGTAGATATGGAAATCGAAGCAAGACTAGGAATTAATCCAACATAAAAAATTTAATTATAAAAACATTGTATGAAAATATTACAAAAAATTAGTATTTTATTTATCTGTTTATTCTCTTTTGCATCATTAAACAGCACTGTTCACGCAGATATATTTGAAGTATGACAACAACAAAGTAGTACGGAAAATAATCTAAATACTCAATGAGCAAGTGAAACATCATGAGATTCTGCAAAAAATGATAAAATAGATGAATTTCAAAATGGATGAATTAACATTTCTCAATGAGGTGACGAAGCAATTGCAAATACTCTTATAAGAATTGCTAAAGATTTAAAAAATATTTTATTTATTATTGCCAGCCTTTATTTACTTATTCTAATACTCAAATTATTAGTAAGTGAAAAAACGGAAGAAGAAGTTTCAAATTTTAAAAAATGAGGTTTATGGATTACTATAGGTTTAATAGTAACACAAGTAGCGTATTTATTTGTAAATACTTTCTTTGACAGATGAATAAGTGAAAATTTAGCCGAAGAAGTTTCAGAAAAACTTATACAACCATTTATTAGTTTTTTAGAAACTGGTGCAAGTTTTTTCTTTATTGCTATTGCTGTATACGCATTTTATAAATTAGTGACCGCTGGTTGAAATGAGGACACAGCAAAAGAATGAAAAATGTCAATTATCTACGCAATTATTTGATTTATTTGAGTAAAATTAACAAAAACAATTGTCTATACAATTTATGGTAAAATAGATTGTTGAAGTAATGTGAGTGAAATAATAGACATAAATCAGCCTGGTGATAGAGCTGATTGTTTAGAACCACAAAATTTAGAGTGATTTGCTCAAACTATTGCTCAAGTAATTAATTGGACAAATGGATTTATTGGTATTGTGGTAGTATTACTCGTTATTTTTGCTGGTGCAAGAGTACTCCTATCTGGTTGAGATGAAGAATCTTTAACAAAAGCTAAAAGTATTTTACTTTATATTTTTGTTGGTATTTGAGTATTAGTTTGTAATTATCTTATTCTTACATTTTTCCTTATTCCAGAATCTCCTATTGGATAATATTTAATTTATTATAATTTTTTTATGAAATATTTTATTTCAGCGATTCTTACATTATTTTGTTTCTTTGGAGTTTTTTCTCAAACCCACGGAGCTATTGATATTAATTCAATAAATCAAGCAGAAGAAATAAAAAATCAATCTATTTGAACAAACTCTACTTGACTAGATCCAATTGATGCGATAAATCAAACTTGAGAAAAAATCCTCATAAGTATTAAAACAATTGTATGAGGATTACTAGTGATTTTTATTGTATATGCTGGTGCTCAAATGGTTATGAGTATGGGAACTGATGAGGATCAACTCTCTAGTGCAAAAAGACAAATTCGGTACTCAGTAATTGCATTTATATTTATAAATATCCCTGGAACAATTTATAAATCATTTAATTCAACATCTCAAGAAGATGTAACTTCATGAGTTTGGTATAACAGCTGGTTTTCTACTCCTTCGAGTTGAGATAGTGGAAATATATTTATTAATGCTTATTCATTATGAAACACGCTTAATGGTGACATAATAGGCTTTATTCAAATACTATTATCAGCCATTGCCGTAGCTGTAATTTTACTGGCATCAGTTAAAATTTTAGCTTCTCGTGGGAAAGAAGAAGATATTACTGAATCAAAAAATAAAATTATTTGGTCTATTATTTGATTATTATTAGTTGGATTTATAGAATCTTGGAAATATTTTGTCTACAAATGAGATATTGAAGATGGAAGTAATATGTTTCAAGCTTTGATGAATTTAGTTACATTTTTTGCTGGTCCAGTTGCCATTGCGTTCATCACTTATGCTTGATATTTATTTATCACAGCAAATGGTGAAGATGATAAAATTTCTAAAGCAAAAAATATTATTATAAATGTTTTACTCGCAACGGTTATATTACTTGCTGGATATACATTTTTATTAGATCTTATTACACTTTAAAATAAAAACATGAAATTCGTTTTAAAAATCCTCTTGTTATTTTCAATTTTATTTTCTTTTTACTGCGCTCATGCAGAAGGTGAAGATGAAACAAAAGTAATCATAAGTACAACCCAAAAACTACCCTGGATGGATTGTGATGAATGATCAACAACCAGCGAATGAACTACTGCTGAAGTCACTGTCTATAAATGTGAAGTAGAGAAATGATTTTGAAGTATCATGACCATGATTTCATGAATGATAAAATATTTCACCTATATTGCTATGATTTCAGCTGTATTATTTATTGTTATAAATGGTATCATGTATTCGATGTCTTGAGTTGATAGTGGTATGAAAGATGAAGCAAAAAAAAGAATCACAAAAACACTTATTGGAATAATTATATTATTACTCAGTGGATATATTCTCAGCGTATTTTTCCCATGGATTTATGGATAAAAATAAAAAAAAATTATAAAAACAAAAAAACATTATCAAAAATTGATAATGTTTTTTAGTAATTTTTTGTTATAAAAAAAAATCTATAATCAGATTTTATAAATTTCTTTTACTATTTTATTTGTTTGTGGGGATAGGAATTGA
>CAXHZN010000012.1:0-26235 GCA_964022365.1 uncultured Candidatus Altimarinota bacterium | reverse complement strand
TTTATTTAATATAATTATTTTAGTAAATAATATATATTTAAAAAATTTTTTAAAATAAATTTAGATTTAAAAAAAATTAGATTTATTAAGAAGTATTTGAGGTATTTTTTCTATTAATAAATTGAAATATTCTCATAATCTTTTATGATGATTCAAGAAATATTTAAGAATAAAAAATATTGTAACTATAATTTAAATACTATAAATATAAAAAATGACTGATATTCAAGAAAAATACAATTTATTTGCTGAAAATTTAAAAGATTTTACTTATGATAATGATGAATTGATTAAAATTTTATTTATAAATATTTTGATCAATGGATCAATTTTAATTGAAGATTTACCAGGAGTTTGAAAAACTACACTTTCAAAAGCGTTAGCAAAATTAATTTGATTCGAATTTAATAGAATTCAGTGAACATCAGATTTAATCCCGCAAGATATTATTTGAGGAGAATTTTTTAATTTTACTACCAAAGAAATAGAAATCAGGAAATGACCTATATTTTCTGAATTACTATTAATTGATGAAATTAATAGAATGAATCCTAAAACTCAGAGTGCATTTTTACAAGCAATGGAAGAAAAAAAAGTAACAATCCAAACAAAACAATACAATCTAGATGATAAATTTTTTGTTATTGCGACACAAAATCCAATTGAATATTCATGAACTTTTCCAATTCCTGAAGCGCAAAAAGATAGATTTACATCTCGTATTTCACTTTGAATGCCGAGTGATGAATTACAAATTGATATTTTAATGAATAATGCTTCAATTAATATTGCTGAGAAATTAGAAAATTTAAAACCATTAATCACAAAAAATGAAATAGATATTTATTTTGCAGAAATCAAAAAAGTAAATATTTCCTATGATATTGTTAAAAGATTTGTGAAATTTTTTAACGAAATTAAAAAATCTGATAAAATTTTGTATCCATTAAGTCAAAGATGAATCAATATTTTTTCTATTTGATGTAAAGCAAATGCTTTTTTGCATGGCAGAGATTACGTAATCCCTAGCGATTGAGAAGAATTAATAGAAACTTTTCTGGTTCATAGACTTGATATCCAGGAATATCAAAAAAACTTATTAACTGATTTATATCATAATTCATTCAAAAATTTTTAATATGCTTCAAAATATAAAAAATTTATTTACATATAAATCAAATATTTCAAGAGCTTGATTTTTATTGATTTTAATTGCTATTTTCCTCACAATTATTTCATTCGTAAAAGGTATACAAATTTTGATTTTTATACCTTCTTTTATTATTGCTATTTTTTTATTTTCACTCGTAGAATTACATATAATTCGAAAAAAAGTATTGATTTGAAAATATAATGATATTCGCTGAAATTATTTAAAAATTTATATAGATAAAAAATATAATTCAAATTTTATACTGTGAAATAAAAATAAAAATTGAGAAATAAATTTCTTAGAAATTCAAAATTGAAATTATTATTTTTTAGATGATAAAAAACAATACGATTTAGTTTTATTTGTATTTTGAAGTTTTAATATATTTAGAAAAAAAATATTTCTTTGAAAAATAAATATTTCATGAAATAAATTTAAAATAAATAATTATATAATTTCAGAAAAATATAACGAAAATAAAGAAATTTCGAAATTAGATAGCCTCAAAACTTCACTTCATGAAACTCCATATATAAAGGAGGAAAACTCAATAAATAGAGAAAAAGTAGACGCAAATATACTGAACATTATCTCAAATAGTTTGCTTGGAATATTTGAAAATACATGAGTTAATAAGCTTCATTTTTTGTTAATATTTTTATGATCGATTTGATTATTTATCGAGTGGGATGATATGATTTTAAATAGTATTTTAGTCGTAAATATTGTTTTGGTTTTTCTTTTTAGAAAAAAAAGATGAAAAATTAAAAATATTTTTAAAAATATAATTTTATTAACAACATTTTTTACTATGTTGTTTCTTACATATATTCAACGCGATATGAGTGGTCCTTGAAGTCTATTTTTATTACAAATACTGATAAATATTTATTTATTTCCGAGAGATTTTAAAAATTCATTTTTATATATATTTTTGCTTTTATTTGTATTTGTTGCTATTTCGCTGTTTTCAAATCAGATACGGTTTATTATATTATTTTTAGTATATATTTTTGTTTCAATATTTTTGTTATTTTGAATTTCTTGAAGTGAAGAATTTGATGAAAATAATTATAATTTTTGAAAAAAAATATCTATTATATCAAAAGTAAAAATCACGTTTATAATAATTTTGTTTATGTTTGTTTTTTATTTTATTTTGCCTCATGGAAATAAAGTAGAAGATCAAAGTGAAATATTTTTTAACAACAGTGAATGAAGTGTTTCTGGTTTCAATGATAATATTACACTCGATAATATTGATGATATAAGTCAAGATAATAGTAAAGTCATAATTATCGAAAATATTACTCCACAGGAAGTTGATTCTTTGTGAATAAAATATTTCAGAGGAAAAAGATTTAATTATTTTAATGGTGAAAAATGGGTTTATACTCTTGCAAATCAATATAATAAATTTCAAAATTCTCCAGAAATAGTAAATGAAAATATTTCTCAAAAAACTCTAAAAATAAAATTTGAACTCAACGGTGGGAAAAATGTATTTTTCCCTGCAAAACCGATAAATATAGAAGGAAAAATTGATGATTTTGTTAGTAGAAATAGAGATTTAACTACCCTAGAATTACCGCGTGGAGTAAATGAAACTTTTTGATTAGATGTAAATTTCCTGATACAAAATTGAAAAATAATAGATAACCAACCTCAGCAGTTATTTGTTACCAACGAAATATCTCCTCAAATTGATGAATTATTTGAAGAATATTTCTCTAAGATTCCAGATGAATATAAAAGTTCTGCTGAAAAATTAACTCAATATGTAAAAGAAGAATCTGGATTTGATTACTGAGTTACAAATATTGCAAATAATTTCGAAGATTTTTTATATGGAAGCCAAATCGGTCATTGTGAATATTTTGCTTCTACACTTATGATTGTATTACAAAAATATGGATTTAAACCAACTTTGGTGAGTTGATTTTTACAGTGAGAACATAATTGATTAGTCAATAGTTATATCGTCAGAGCAAAAAATGCACATAGTTGGGTGGAAATATTTGACGAGAAAACACAACAGTGGAACGTTTATGATGCAACTCCGGAAATTGATTTTTCGCTTACTACGACACTTTGAAAAATGTATACTCAGGCTGTAAATATCTATGATTATATAGATATAAAATGGTACACTTATATCGCAACTTTTACTGGTGAAGAACAACGTATTATCTTAAACAAAATATTAGATAATAAATGGAATATTTTTATAAATATTTGCTTAATATTAGGACTGTATTTTTTGATATTATGAAGTATACAATCAAAAAAAATAATTTTTCTCTCAAAAAAAGAAAAAATTTTATTACTACTAAGTAAATATTATAAAATCGATAATAATGTCTTGTTTGAAATTAAAAAAAGAGATAAAAAATTTGCTCTAAAATTAGAAAAATATGTCTACGCAAATAAGTGAGATATAAGTTATTTAGAGATAATTCAAAAATTAGTATTAAAAAAAGAAGATTAAAACCTTCTTTTTTAATACTTGATTATTTTGTCTTAATAAGTATAAATAATATACTATTCTAAAAAAGGAGAATATTATGGATAATTATCCATTTTTAGTAGAAAAATTATTATCGAGAATTACCGATTCTATTTTTTATACTCAAGTGAAAAAAGATATAGATATTCAAGATGATTATATTTATATTCATTTAGAAAAATCTGTATTAAGAATGCATGAAACACCTACTCATCGGATTTTTGAATTTAATATTAAAGCAAATAATAAAAAAATTTATTTCAAAATTACTTTTGAGTTTATAAATAGTTTTTCACAGTTATATACTGCGCAAAATACTAATTTGGTACATATTACTGATTATGTAAATCAAAATTTATTAAATTTATTAGTTAGTAGCACGCATAACATTTTTTTACGACAAAAAAGCTCTATGGTTTCATAGAGCTTTTATTTTGCTAAAAATATTTTTCCATCTTTAATTTCTGGAATATCTCAGATTTTTTTAGAAATCTTATAGAGTTCATTTAAAACATATTTTGCCATTGCTTCATTAGAAATAACAGTATTTCCGTATGATTGTGTGTATGTTGGGATTATTTCAGCTGCGATAATTTTTTTATTTTCAATTATTATATTTGCCATAATTCCCTCTTGGGTTCTTCTTCCTCTAAATATATCAAATATAGTATCTCAGAGTGAATAAAAAATAAATGAATCATTATATATTTCAACTGGTTGATACCGATGTGGATGATGTCAGATGACTAAGTCAACTCAATTATCAATAGCAAATCGTGCAAAATCAGTTTGTGTTGGATTTGGTCCATTTGAATATTCTTTCCCACAGTGCATATTATAAACAATCAGATCAACATTTTTTTCTTTTGCTGATTGAATTTCTTGAAGCAATACTTCTTTATCAAAACGACTATTTCCGGCAATATTTTCTCATGCTGCAAAAGAAACTGGATTTACACAGGTTTGTCAGATGAGTCAAAATTTCACTCATTCAATTTCCATTATTTTTACACTATCTGCTTGAGGTTTATTTTTCCCAGCTCAAAAATATTTTATATCATATTTATCAAGATAATTCATCGTATCAAGCAATCAACTGGCTGTAAAATCTCAAATATGATTATTTGCTAGATTTGCATACAAGTTTTCATTAAATCACTTTAATCAACTTAAATGCTCAGGTTTTGCTTTAAATGTATACGCTTTATTTATTTTTTCTTCACGAGTTGTCACCGTAGTTTCGAGGTTTAAAACCACTCAATCTTTTTGAGATAAATAATCAGTTAATCAACCATATACATATTCTTGTCATTTTTTATCCATTGCGTCTCAAACTCTTGACCCAATCATAACATCTCATAAAAATGTTATTTCAATTTTTTGTTTATATTTTTTATTTTCAGGAGTTGGAATATTTATGAGTTTATTTTCCTCTAGAATAATTTCCTCAAAATGATCATTTATTATTGGATTATCTTTTTTTTGCGAAATAATAGGAGTAATTTTTTCAATATTTTTTGCATAAAAATCTTGTGAATTCCCAGAGATATCGATTGTTTCTTGATTATCAATTTCGGTTGAATTTTCATTATTTCAATTTAAAAGCTCTTTGTAGTGATAAATTCCTACTATTAAACTTAATACAAAAAATATGAATATTGAGGTGTGAAATATTTTTCTCATAAAATTTTTTAATTATATGTATTATAATTCTGTTAAATTAACGTAATGTGTTGAAAGTCACTCATCAGTTGAATCAATAGATATATAATTAATGATTAACATATCTCACTTAAGTATTATTTCTTCTATTGAATATCAGTATTTTCAAGAAACACTAGATTTATTATAAAAAGTAATAATATCTTCTAGACTATCAGCTAATAAAATTTCTTTTCATGCTTTATTTATATAAATAACTTCAGTTTTATCTCATCTATTTGATTTAAATAAAAATACAAATCCTTGTTTATAGTTATTTATGTATTTAAATTCTCAATCTCAAAAATTATCACTTAACTCTTCTGTTGTTCAAGGTATATATAAATAATTACTAAATCATTCATATCATGATTTTTTAACTACAAATATATTTTCTGAAATATTATCTATATTAATAATATTTTTAAAGTAATCTTTTAAACAATTATATTTGAAATCCTTTGTTTGATTATTCCATAATGTTGATTTATACTCTTGAGTGATTTGTTGATTATCATTTAATAATATCTTATTGTAAGCACTGCATCATTCATCTAAAATAAAAGGATTTATAGATAAGTTTATTGTTTCAAAATCATGAATTATGTTTCATTTATAACTTATTGAAAAATTCTTATTTCAAAACAAAAGATTGAATCCATTATCATATTCTTTGATAATTTCTTTGTCATATAATGTTTCTTCTTCTTCTTTAATATTAATTTCTTGATTTTTTGTTATTTTTTGACTAAAAGCATTATTATCTTTTATATTTAGTGGTGATAATTTATTTCCTGACTTGTTACCTAAGTCTTTAAACTTTTCTACGAATCTCTCATTGTATATTAAACTTACTAACACTATCAGTATGACTAATACTTTGGATATATTTTTCATAAATATTTTTTTACTAATAAATTTTTCCTGGTTTTTTCTGATGAATTTTATTTAGAGTCATTTGAAAATTATCTTTTGCCTGAGAGACTTCTAGGTATCAAATATTATTGTCATCAACTCTAGTTATTATTTTTGCATTAAATTCTTCAATCGCAGCAGCAATACTGATTTTTGAAATACTACTTCAAATCACGAGTATTTTTTTATTCATAGATAATTATTTTATATGAAATATTCTTTTAAATATTTTCCCTTTTATAAATAATAGTAATTGTTGAGATAAAATCAAATTTTACGGATACTTATAGAATCAAGATTGTTTTTTAGAAATTTTTACTATACTTATAATCAATAATTTAAACTCATACATATGGATTACTCAGAACTATTTAGGATATTTATACACTATGGTTTACATTTTCTATTCCCTTTTTTTGTCGCATATATTTTTTTTAGAAAAAATTGGAAAACTGCATGACTTATAATATTAATGAGTATCATAATTGATATTGATCATTTACTCGCAACTCCTATTTTTGATCCAAATCGCTGTAGTATATGATTTCATCCTCTTCATACTTTTTGAGCACTAATTATATATTTAATTCTCCTTATTCCATCTCACTGGAAAATTAGAGCATTTGCTCTGTGATGTATTCTTCATTTATTAACTGATTGAATCGATTGTATTTTAGGTTGAACATGGTAAATTATTACCAACTGTAATTTTTATAACAGCATAAAATTATAGATAATTCAAACTATCAATATCTTATTTTCAACAAATAAAAACTCTTCTCATTTACGAAGAGCTTATATTTATTTATTTATTTATTTATTTCACTAATAATATTTAGATTTTTTATCTCTAGATATACGAGGCTTTTTTGCATGGATTCCGAAGTCTAATTTTTTTGAATTATTTACAATTGTATCAATCCTGCGACTTGTTGTAAAAATGGTTTCTTGCGCAGAGTATATTTTTTCTACCTTCGTCAATCTCTTAGAGATTGCATCAATAAGATTACTTCAATTTTTACCTGAAACAAATACTGTATACATAAATTTATAATTATTTTTTATTTCACTAAATAAATAAAAACTCACCGATAACCAATATTATTTTATCTTCTCGTAGTTCTTTTTAGAGCGATGATTAAATGATAATATAAAATTATTAAAACAATTTTATGAGTAAATAATCAATATGTGATTCCTTTCTCAGTTAATAAGCTTTTGTTAAAAGGATTTATATTCGTGAAAAATAAATTATAAAAATCTATATTATTATGATTTAATAAAGAAATATTAAAATAAAAATATGCATCTCAACTTAATAATGTTATGTTAATTCAAAATAAAATAATCCAAATAATAGCCAATAACCAAGAATTTCAATAATATGAAATAACTCATTGAATTAATAAAACTAGTTTATTAATATTGTACCATTTTAAATTTTGAAAATATTTTTTTCATTTCTAAAGCAAAAAAAATATTAGCTTCAGTATGATTTCAATTTTTATCCATTACATGTTTTAATTGTCTGTAATTATCTTTCATAACTTTAGTAGATATTTTTCAATTATTATCAGATAATTTATAAGTTTTAAAATCTACTCAATTAAATATACAATCATTTAAAGTCGCATTTTCAATTTCTAATTTTCATATTTCCACTCAATTAAAAACAGCATTTCAAAGATTTGAATTTTTAATAATTAATTTATCAATTTTACAATTTCTAATTTCAAAAGATTCAAAATTATTATTTATATTTTCTAAAATTAATTCTCAAATTTCAATACTATCTATTAGTAATTGATTGAGTAAATTATTATTATTTAAGCTAATTCACTTAAATGAAACTTTATTTCATATATTTATTATATTTATATTTTCTATTGAAAATCAATATAATGCTAAATTTCAATTATTGCAACTTAAATTTTCATAATTAATATTAAGTGATTTTGTATATGTATCAAATTTCCAAATAAAAAACAAGCATTTCAAGGATAATTATTATTTCAATCCATTCAAAATTCTGTATCATTAAAATGATAATAAATTTTATTGGTATAATTTAATTTTAATCTTTTATTATTATAATTAAGATAAGCTTCATAGTTTGTATTATGACTAAATTCATGCATTTTAAAATGCTCTACTGTGTTATTAATTTCATTTTCTAAATTAAATTCTTCAAACTTCTTTTCTTCCTTCATTTCTAAAACTAAAAAAATAAATCTTAGCATTATACTAAGATTTATTTTTTATATATCAAATATTTTTAATCAACATACACTTCCCTTGGTTTAGAACCATTTGCTGGTCAAACCACTCCGAGTTCTTCGAGGATATCGAGTACTTTTGCAGCACGTGCGTATCCGAGTCCGAGTTTTCTTTGGATGAGCGAAGTAGATCATTTTTTTGATTCTTTTACTACTTGAATTGCTTTTTCTATGATTGCAGGGTCTTCTTCTTGGTCACCTTTGTAATTTTCGAGGATTGAACCTTCGAGTTTAGATTTCCCTTCTGAGATGGTAGTGTCCTGCATATTTTTGAGCATATCTGGATCGATAGTGAGTTTAAGTTGATTTACAACAGCTTCTACTTCTGCTGTGTCTACGAATACTCATTGAACTCTTTCTGGTTCTTTTTGACCAGTTGGATAATAAAGCATATCTCATCTACCGAGTAAATCTTCGGCACCTTTTTGTGATAAGATAGTTTGACTATCGATTTGTGAAGCAACGGTAAAGGCTACTCTTGACGGTACATTAGCTTTTATTAAACCAGTAATAACATCAACTGAAGGTCTTTGTGTTGCGATGATTAGATGAATACCAACAGCTCTGGCCATTTGTGCGATTCTAGCAATAGAAGTTTCAACTTCTTTTTTGTTTCCACTCATCATCAAATCTGCTAACTCATCGATAACAAATACGATATATGGGAGTCTTTCCTCTTCAGAAACTTTTTCGTTGTATTCTTTTATATTTCTCGCTTTCATTTGAGTTTCGAGATCATACCTTCTTAGCATTTCTGCTACACACCATTTGAGTGAATTTAGTGCTTTATCTGGATTTGTAATAACTGGAGTAAGTAAATGAGGAATCCCATTATAAACGGATAGCTCAACTCTCTTTGGGTCAACCATGATAAGTTTTAATTCGCTTGGTGAAAATTTGTATAAAAGTGAAATGAGAAAACCATTCATCCCAACGGATTTACCAGAACCAGTTTGCCCCGCTATAAGTAAATGTGGCATGGTAGCCATATCTCAAACCATCATATTTCCACTTACATCTTTTCCAAGCGCTATTGGTATTTCGTACTTTGGAGAATTAAATTCACTACTTTCGAGTACATCTTTGAGTCAGATTGCTTCTCTTTGTGGATTTGGAACTTCAATACCAACTACTCCTAAACCTGGGATTGGAGCTTGGATTCTGATAGATTTTGCGTGGAGTGCAAGAGCGAGATCACTTTGTAAGTTTACGATTTTTTGAAGTTTTACACCAGATTTTGGTTTAAGTCTGTATTGGATTACTGTTGGTCACACTTTATACCCTACCATTTCTACTTCAATTTTAAATTGGAGGAGTTTTTCTTGTATTTCTATTTCTTTTTCTCTTATTTGATTATCATCAACTTTTGTTTTATTTACTCTTGTTTTTAGTAGAGATAATTTTGGAAATTCCCATTTTGAAAAATCTTGATTTCAAATCACTTCGGGAGCTTTTTCTTCTTTTTTTGTTTCATCTTTTTTAGAAAAGATAGATCATATTTTTGATTTTTCTTTTACTTCGATTTTTTTCGGCATTTCAGATATTTTTAACTGAGCTGCTTTTTGTTTTTGTTTTGCTATTTCTTCTTTTTCTTTTTGAAGTTCTGCTAACATTTTTTCATATTCAGCTTGTTTTTTATCGACTTGTTTATTTGAAATTTCTTTTTTAAGTGGTTTTACTGTTTTGATATTTTCTTTTTCTTTCTTGAGAGTTTGTTTAAATTCTCATAATGCAGAAGTTCCAGAAGCAACTTTTTTTGTAAATCATACTGGTGAAAAACGAAATAAAATCATCAATGAAACTATAAAAAATGCAAAGAATATTAATCCTACAGCTGATTTTCAAACTATTGGTTCTATTTCTAAATAGATGTTAAATAATGCTATATAATCATATTTAAACAATCCTATAAGCGTACAAACACTGAAAAAATTTATTAATAATCAGAAAAATCTGTACATATTAAATTCTAAATCTTTTTCTTTTATGAGAAAAATACTCATTAAAATCATCACAGGAGAAAAAATCCATGTGTAATATTCTCAAAATAAATTTCAAAGTACAAAATTAAATCCATTATCTAGAGCTGTTTGTTCTTCTACTATTAAAACTAAAATTCAAATCAATCAAAAAATAGCTGACAAGATATAGTTCTTGTGAGCTTGATAAAAATTTTGTTTCTTTTTTGCTGTCGTTTTTTTTCTAGGTCTTGGCACTATCTTCAATATAAATAAGTATTTACTTCATTATACAAAAAAAATATTTTTTTCAAAACAAAAAACGCTGAGAAATTATTCAGCGTTTGAGAGTTGTTTGGCAAGTTGTTGAATATGTAATTTATTTTCATCAGAAATATATAATTTATTTATTTTTTTAGATGGAAACATTGGATTTTTTATTTCTTTTATTTCGTACCAAGAATTAAAATGAATTATATTTATTGCTGTATGAATATTTTTTCAAAAATCTATTCATATTTCATCAATTAAAACATTTTGTGTTAATGGATTTATTTTCATATATTTTTCTACTAAATCTTTATGAATATGGATTCTGTGAGTATTTGAAAAATGAATTTTTTGTAATAATATTTCTGGTTTTAATTCTACTGCTTCTAATAAATAATTCAGAACATTTTCTCTTGAAAGTGGTAGGTTTTTACCATCTAGATTGATTTTATATTCAACTTCAGTTTTCTTTTTTAATCTTTCTCTAATTCTATCTTCTAAATAAAAATTTTCTTCTAAAAATTTTAATTGTTTTATAAGTTCTTGAGAAGAGAGTTTTTTAGAATTATTGCTTTCATTTTCTGTTTCTATTTCTTCATGATAATCTACTTTAAAAATATATTCTGTTTCGTCTCATTCTTCTAAGGATAATAATTTCTGTTCTAATTCTTGTTGTTTTTGAGATAATAGTTCCGTTTTTGTAATTACGTTAGAAATTTTTTCTTTTGATTGTTTCACAAATTCAGCTACTTTTGGATGTGTTTTATCTGGAATAGAGTCAATATGATTTTTTAAGTCTTTAATTGTATTTAATTCTTCTATATGAAATGAATGATGTAAAAATTTTTGATAATTAATAACTATTAATTCTTTGAAAAATGATAATTTTTCAATTGGTAATCTCGTTACTAATTGAATAAAGTTATTATAATTATATTGTTGATTTTGATTATCTATTGATTTACGTATTTTTTGAGCAATATATTTAAAATTATCATTTGTTAAATTTTCAAAATTTTCATTTTCTAAACGTTCTAAAAATTCTCAAAAATCTAAATTCATTAAGCTACTTTCTTTAATCTGTTTTAAAGTGAGTTTATCTGTGACTAATGTTTTTAAAATTTCACTATTAACCATGTTTTTTTATTTTAATTCTAATGTATATAATATTTTAATTATTCATAAAATATTTTTTTTATCCTTTTTTATTATATTATTATTTTTACTATAATTTTCTAATATGTACTCTTCAAGCGAAATATTTTTTTCAATTAAATAGCTTGTAATATCATTTTGATTAATAAATGATAATTCATCTCTGAGTAATTTGTAAATCACTGTGATAAATTCTAGTAAATCTGGAGAAATTAAATAGGTTCCATTTGATGAAACTTGAGTATTTTTATAAACGTAATCTTGATTAAAATTAAATATTAATTCAATTGATTTATTTATATATTCCTGTGAATTTAATCAATCTATATTTCACCTTATTTTACTTTGACTTATCCAGTTATCTTGAGAAACTCAATGTGAATGTTCAATAATTAACTGAAATAGAGTTTTTCAATTTGTAATTTTATTTATCTGTTTTTTTACAATTGATTGTTGATGATCGATTTCTAGTTTTTTTAGTTGAATTTTTCTTGTTTCGTGAGATTTTTTAATTATTTCTTGAGCTAATTGTATTTCATCTTGTGAAATAGAAAATTTTTCGCAAATATCATTAAATAATTTTTCTTCATTTAAATAATGATTTACACACCTTGGTATTAATATTTCTCTATAAATATCAAAAATTTCCACTGGAATAGCTTCTAAAATTTTCTCAAAAGATTTCATTTTATCAAATCTTTTGTTATAATTGATTGTTCAAATTCTTGATTCTAAAGCTGAATAAAACTTTGATTTTTTATATTCTTGTAAATCTTGATACTCTCAAAGAATAGCTTGAAATAAATCAAAGTAAGACATATATTCTATTTTACTTAAGTTTAATCAATTAGAAGTACTTTTTATTCAATGTTTATATTGATAATTTTGCATATACATTTTCATTCTATTTTTAAAATATAATTTTATTATAAAATAAATTTCAATTTTAGCAAATAGAGTTTATAAGTCACTATTAAACAAAAAAAATATACAAATAACATTTGTATATTTTTTTATGCAACTTCATCAAAATATTGATGGAGCTGATTGTGTACTCCAGCGAGTTTGATTACATTTGCATTTGCATTTGCTTCTCGTAATTCGCAATTTTCCATGATTTCTTTTAATTTAATTCTTTCATTAATACCAGATTCTATAGTTTCATTTACTTTGGAACTGTAAGATTCTCTCAAATATTGAAATGTTTTACTTATCTTATGATTTTCTTCAAGTCAGAACATTTTACAAACATCAGTTTGTTTATTATTAAAAGAGTTATCCTGAGGTACTTCTAAATAATTTTTTTCAAAGTTACTCATTTTTTTTATTTTTATTTTTGTAAATTTTTTATAAAAATTTTATAAATTATTCAAAATTATTTTGATTGAGAATAAATTATTATTTTAAAGTTAAATATACATGTTTATTTTGATTTAAAATGTTATTGAGAATAAATGCTGTTTCTCATCTTGTTACATTTTTTGTTGGTTGAAAATAGTTTTCACCAAATTTATCTTTCCAAGTTTTATTATTTAATACATAACTTGCAAGTAGATTTTGATCATCATCTAAATCTTTATAATTTTTCACATGTATATTTGTAGAATCTTCAAATACAAGATACTTATATGTGTATTCTAATAGATCTTTTCTCGTTATAGTATCAAATCTTCAAACTTTTGATTTTGCTGTTTCTATTTCAGAAATATTCTTAGCAATTTTGTAAGCTGTATTTGCTGTTGTTGCTTGATCTTGATATTCATATAATGCGTTTTGAATCCATGTAAGAGAATCTAATTTTGTAATTTCTCTATCATCTAGAAAATATCATTTATTGATACCTCAAATAACTCATTTTGAAAGTAAATGCATTATTTCATTCATATAAACGTCCGATTTATCAACATCTAATGGACTTTTTGTTTTTAAATTTGTAGTAGCAAGTACTTGATTAGTTTTAGTATTGATAACTTTAACTGTATTTGAACTTTGTAATGCTTTATAATCAAAAACTACAATTCAACCTACAGTATCTTGATATGTAAAAGAAATATCTGTTTTAAAATCTTTATCTTCACAAGGAAGTTTTATGATTTTTGATAAATTATCAATATTTCATTCTTTTAAACAAACTTTAACTCATTCACCAGTTGAAAGTTTGTAATTTCAATCATATTGTAAATTTAATAATTTTGCTCAAGATTGATCATTAAATATAACTATCCCATTATTCACTTCCCCAACAACTGGAGATGTATCAGCAATAATTACTGCATCTTTAGGTAATATAATTTTCCCATCTTCATAAACTTTTACAGGAATTCTTTTAATTGTAACACCTCAGATTTTAACTGAAATTGTTATATTTCCAGGTTTTAATCATTTTATAAAAATGTCTCTTTTCCCATCTGTAAAGTAAAATAATTTTTCAGGAAATATTTGAACAGTAGAATTATCTGCAACAAATGTCATACCTCCTGGCATATTTCATCTAAATGGTCTATCTTTTTTATCTGTAATAGTCAGGTTTAATTCTACTGATTTTCAAACCTTTATATTTCAACCTGCATCTTTTAGATTTAATTGAATATTAAAATCTTTTAAGAATTCTTCTACTTCTCTTGCTTCAATTTCTTCTCTTGTCATTAAAGTATCTTTGTCGATTTTATCAACAGTAGGTTTTTCAGTAATAATTACAACTGTATCTTCATCTGTTGTACCAGAAGAATTTCAACCTCATGCTAAGTATTTATTATAATCTACTTTTGCTTGAGCTCTTGTACCTGGACCAAACCATCCAGCACCGTAAGAATTTTTATTTTCAATTACACCTCTATCAACTTGATATGCAATTACTTCGTCAAGAACATCTTCATAATTACCAGAAATAGATCCATTATAATACCCTAAATCTTTAAATATTTCTTGAACTTTTTTAATATCATTTACTGAATATCAAATATAAACGGTTTTAGTAAAAATACTAAAATCATCTCTTGATACGCTATTATCTGTAGAAGGATTTGTAGTTGTAGTAGATGTAACCTTATATTCATCTAATACAGCACCATTTGTTTCTAAAAATAATAATGGGTCAATACTATGTTTTTCTAATTCTCAAAAACATTTTCCTGTTTCAGAAATAGTATAATAACTATATGGACACGCATTATAATCATAATAATATGGATAAAATGGTGCAGCTAGATCTATTTGAATATGTAAATGATTTCAAGTAGAATTTCCTGTTGAACCAACTTCTCAAATTTTATCTCCCGCTCTTATTGTATCTCATTTTTTAGCTATAATTTTTGACATATGAGCATAACTTGAAATAACTTTTTTCCCATTTATATAATGTTCAATTGAGACCATTTTTCATAAAGCAGGGTCAGTTTTTGAATGAATTACTTTTCAATCTGCAATTGAATATATAGGTGTGCCTTTTGCTGTTGCAATATCTGTACCTATATGTCATCCATGTCACACATCCCAACCATATTTATAACTTGATCACCATAAAACAGTATATAATCTAGTAAAATCATTATACCCATCATTCTGTTTAGCGTATTTTCTATAATCTTTTGTATTTAATACTGGTAATGATTGTTTACAATTGCTGCTTAGATTTCAAAAATCTTGAAATCTACATTCAAGTTTTGATATTTCTTTAAGTGGATAAACAATTTTATCACCAGAAGCATCTGCATAATCTACTCAACTAAGCATATTACTAATAGTAAATGCTCAAATAAGTGATATTGCTACTACTTTCTTTACTAAATTTATATTCATAATAATTGTGTTTTATAATAATTTTATCTAAAAAGTAATTTTCTTTTTCGTTAATCTCAAATATACTATATTTATAACTAATTAAAAGAGAAATTATTCTTTAAATATTTTGTTTGCATAAATTTCATCTGTAAAAACATTATGACATATAATCAATTAAATGTCAAATAGATTATTGCAATTTTGTTAATTTATTTTATAAAATATTTTTATATATATCTCTACTTACCTATTTTAATATATTTACTTATAAATAATGGAATTATTTTGATTACAAATTAATGTATACGGATTAATGTATGCATTGTCATTTATAATATGATTATATATTTTAAAAAAAAGAAATGTATTTACAAAAATACAACTCGATAATTTTTTTATGTATATTTTTTTCTGAGTAGTTTTAGGTGGAAGGCTGTGATATATTTTATTTTATAATATTGATTATTACTTACAAAATTTTCATAAAATCTTTTATGTTTGGGAATGATGAATGAGTTTTCATTGAGGTGTGATTTGAGTAATAATAGCTATGTTACTTTTCTCATATAAAAATAACCTTAAATTTTCGAATGTTGCAGATGAGTTAACTTCGGTGCTTCCAATTGGTCTATTTTTGTGACGTATTGGGAACTACTATAATAAAGAGTTGCTATGATTTAGTTGATATAATGGATGGTTTAGTGTAGAAAAAAATTGAACAAACTATTTCCCTTCACCATTATTAGAAGCATTTTTGGAATGAATGTTATTATTTCTTATATTATGTTATGTTTATAAGAATAAGAAATTTAGTGGTCAAGTAGCCTGTTTATTTTTAATATTTTATTGAATATTTAGGTTATTTGTTGAATTTTTCTTTCGTCAACCAGATTCACAACTAGGATTTATTATTTGAAATTTTTCAATGTGATCTCTCTTAAGTATCCCAATGGTTCTATTTGGTATAATATTTTATATTTATTATTCAAAAAATGCTACATAATAATTCTAAAATAATTTTTACACTTTTGAGTTTCAGTTTTATTGCAACATTAATAACTCAGATACGGCCTGAATTAATTACATATTTTTGAATGAGTAAATATTACTTTATACAATGAAATTATATACAAACATTCATTCAGTTTTTTACTTCACAATTTATACATTGAGATTTTTTTCATTTAATATTTAACGCTATTTTTGTATTTATATTTTGAAATTATGTATCGAGGATAATTTGAGACAAAATTCTTACCTTATTTTTTATTTTCTCAAGTATATTTATATGAATCTCTTTAATAATATTTAGTTTTGGAATAACAGTCTGAATGAGTTGATTCGCTTTAGCTTTATTGAGTTTTTATGGATTAGAATTGTTTAGATTAAAAAATATTGAATATAAATGAGCAGTATTTGCTATAATATTAAATATAATTATATGATTAGCTCCGTGAATTAGTTTATTAGGTCATTTATTTTGAGCAATATCAGGAATTTTATTTTTTATTTTATTGAAAATATTCAACTTAATTTCAACAAAAAATATAGACTAAAAAAATATATAAAAATGATAAAAACAATTTTTATATGACATATAAAACTTTCTAGTTTTTAAGTTTGTAAAATTCGCTTTTTTCAATAAAGTATCTCAGTAAAAAAATTTAAATTTAAATATAATAATTAATGTCTTTTAAAAAGCAAAGTATTAAAAAACAGAGTGTAAAAAAGCAACCTAAAGTAGCTGGAAGATTTTTCGGAATTATTTGAGTATGTTTTATATTTATACTTTGAATAATTGTAGTAAAAAATATTTCTATTTTAGAATTTGATATTACATCAAGTGAATTAACTTCTGAAGAAATTCAACTCACTCCTGAAGAAATTGAACAAATAGATGATGAAGAAAAAAAACAAGAGATAATTACAAAATTAGAGAAAAATAAAATAAATATTTTATTAGTTTGAAGATGATGAGCGCAAAATGATGCACCTGAATTAACAGATACAATAATATTAGCGAGTCTCGATAGGCATAAAAAATTAATCTCTATGCTTTCACTTCCTAGAGATTTATACGTAGATTATAATCAATATAGTCAATGAAAACTCAATGGATTATTTTCAACATATTACTATCAAAAAGATCAAACTAGAGAATCTGCTATGAAAAAATTATCTGATAAAGTTACAGAAATAACTGGTGAAAAAATAGACCATTATATTGATGTAGATTTTAGTTGATTCACAAAAGTAATAGATGCTCTTGGTGGAGTTGAAATTCAAATACCTGAAAATTTTTCTGATGACAGATATCCTGATAATAATTGGTGATATAAAACATTAGTTTTCAGAAAATGAACATGGAATATGACTTGAGAAAGAGCACTTCAATATGCTAGAAGTAGACATTCAACAAGTGATTTTGATAGGAGTTTGAGACAACAACAAGTAATTGAAGCAATAAAAAGAAAAGTTTTTGAAGCTGATTATATAACTTCTCCAAAAAAGATTAAAGAGTTTTACGATATTTATACTTCTTATGTTTCTACAGATATTTGAATTACAGATATGTTAAATTTTTACCCTATCTTAAAAGATTTAGATAAATTAAAGATGCTTTCATATAATATAAACGATTCTTGTTTTTATGGAAGTAATACTTGTGAAAAATGAGGTTTTTTATACATTCCTGAAAGATCACTATTTAATGGGTTATCAGTATTATTATTATATTGAACAGATATTACTAAATTATCTGCGTATGATGACTTTAAAAGATATTCTCAAATTATATTTAATAGACAAGAATTTTTTATTGAACATGCTCAGGTAAATATATTTAATTCAACTAGAACAGCTAATTTAGCTTGAGTATTAAGTAATGATATGGTATCTTACTGATTTAATATTCCTAAAATAAATTCTATTTGAAATACTCCGATTGCATATGAAAAATCAGTTATTTATTATAATCAATTAGAGCAAAATTCTGCTTCAATAAAACTATTAAAAACATTTTTTGATTGAGAATTTATAAAAGTTGATACTCCAAAATATTCTAAAGACCCTCAAACTCGTATTGAGGTAGTTATTTGAAATGATTATTTACAATCTAGTAAAGAAATTTTTACGTTTTAAAACTAAATAATTTTCATGTTTGAAAAAAAACCAATAAAAAAAAGTTCTCCTTGAAGACCTCAATCTACTCAAAAAAAAGTAATAACAAATTCTTGAGTTAAAAAAAGATGAATTAAAAGAACATATACAAGAAAAAAACTTTCTAAATTCAAAAAAAATCCTGGTAAATATGCACTAAGAATTGCAATTTACCTCTTTTTGATATTTATAGCTATTTCGTTTGTTGCTTGAATTATTTTATATAATAAATATATAAAAGATCTTCCTTCTGTTGATGAATTACAAAGTTATGAATTTGCAGAAGCTTCGACAATATATGATAGAAATTGAGTAGAATTGTATAAATTTTTTGATGAAAAAAGAACATATGTAGAATTTGATCAAATTAATACAAATATGATTAATGCACTTGTTGCTTGAGAAGATAAACGTTTTTGGGATAACCCATGAATTGATCTTATTGGTATATCTAGAGCTGCATTATATTATATTACTGGTATTACTGAAAAACCAGAATGAACTTCTACACTTACTCAACAACTTATTAGGAATACAATTATTTCTAATGAAACTACAATTGAAAGAAAAATAAAAGAAATCTATTTAGCAATTCAATTAACAAACTGAGTAAAAAAGGAAAAAATCCTTGAATTATATTTAAATAAAATAGAATTTTGAAGTAACGCATTTGGTATAGAACAAGCAGCAAAAACATTTTTTGATACATCCGCAAAAGATTTATCAATTTTAGAATCTTCAATGTTAGCTTCTTTACCTAAAACACCAACTGGATTATCTCCATATAACTATCCAGATAGATTGGTATGATATCCACTTATTTATCCAAATGGTGAAGTAGAAAATGAAATTCAAGTATTAACATCTTGAGTTAAAGATGAAAATTTGGAAATGGTAAATGCGTTAGAAGATTTTATATTATCTATAAAAGGACGTAGTTTTGAACAAAGTGATAATATATTGTTATGTAATTTAGATGATTCTAAATTTAAAAATAATGTAAGAATTGATTCTCAATGATGTTCTAATAAAAATTATTCTGATTTGATGTGATTTTTAAATTCTATTCAGTTAAATATTGATGGAAATATTGTAGAATATCAAACTGGGAGAAAAGATTTTATACTTGGAAGAATGTTAGAAGATTGATATATAACATTTGATGAATATAAACAAGCAATTGTAGATTCTTTTGGTTATAAATTTAATAGGTCAAAAGAAAATATAAAAGCTCCACATTTTGTTTTTTATGTAAAAGAATATTTAGAAGATTTATATGGTGCTGAAATTGTAAGTAGATGAGGTTTACAAATCTATACTACTCTGGATTATGAATTACAAAAACAAGCAGAAGAAATAGTTGCAAATCAAACTGAAATAAATATATCAAAATATAATGCAAATAATTGATCTGTTTTGACTCTTGATAATCAAAAATGACAAATAATAGTCATGGTATGATCTGCAGATTATTTTGATGAAGAAAATAAATGAAATGTAAATATTACTACGTCCCTATTGCAACCAGGATCTACATTTAAACCTTTTGTATATTCACTTGCTACATATAAAAATGCAATTGGAACAAAAACACCAATTTATGATCTTGATACTCAATTTCCAAACTATAAACCTCAAAATTTTGATGGGAAATTTAGAGGAAAAATGAATTTTTCTACTGCATTAAATGAAAGTAGAAATATACCAGCTATTAAAATGTATTATTTAGCATGATGAGAAAAACCAATTGTTAATTTTATGAAAACACTTTGAGTTGATTCATTAAATGAAAAATGACAATATGGGGCACCTTTAGCACTAGGTACTGGAGAGATGACACCATTTGAATTAGCAAGAGCATATTCAGTTTTTGCAAATAATGGTCAATTAAAAGAATTTACACCTATACTTAAAATTATCGATAATCAGTGAAATGAAGTTCAAAATAATGAAAATGTTGAAAATATATGAAAACAAATTATCACTAAATGACAAACATACTTAATAAACTCTGTACTAAGTGATACTTCAACAAGACCTATATTTTGGAATACGTATTTAGATTTAAGTGACAGAATAGTTGCAGCTAAAACTGGTACTTCAACAAAACAATTTGTTGAAGCTTGAAGAAAAATTATTTACCCTGCAAATCTATGGACTGTATGATATACACCAAATTTTACAACAGTTGCTTGGGCATGAAATACTGATGGTGAAAAACTAAATTTTAGATGAAGTGGTTTAGAATGAGCTTGACCTATTTTTAAAAAAGTAATGGAAAAAGTACATGTATGAGAAAAAGTTCTTAATTGGTCAAAACCAGCAGAAATAAAAGATGTAAAAATATCTTCTGTATCTTGATTATTACCAAGTGCTTGAGCAAGTGAAAACTTCACTACTAATTCTTTATTTCTTACTTCTCCAACAGCTTACGATAGAAGTTTTGAAACTATTCAAGTTGATGCTTTATGTTATGGTAAAGTTACATCTAAAACACCAAAAGCAGCAATTAAAGATGTTACTCTTGTTGAATTTAATTCACTTAATCCAAATAACCCTGCTTGGCAAGACCCCGTACTTCAATGGGCTAAATCATGAAAAGCAGCTGAAATATATGGAAATATTACAAATCTCGTAACAACCATTTCAGATAAAGAATGTGAAAGATCATCTATTCCATCTAAAATAGATATTACAACACAAATTAATAACTGAGATATATTTGTAGTTTGATTAAATAATATTAATGTGAGTTATAAGAGTTCTAATCCTATTAATTCTATAGATATTATGATTGATAATGTTGTTATTCAATCATTCCCTATTGAATGAAGATTTAATGGTACACTTAATTGAGTGATAAATCTTCCAATTGATTATCAAAATTCTCAAGTAGAACTTTGAATAAGGATTGTTGATAACCAATATGTTTCTGAATCACAAAATAATAATGTTTATATAGTTGCGAAAGATCAAATAGATCCAGAATTAACTATTACAAATCCTTCTTCGTGAATAATTACTTTATACAAATGAACTTCTTTTAATCTAAGAGGATTTGTAGAAGATAGATCTCCAATTAGGACAATAAATATTTTTATTGATGATAAAACATATTTAATTTGATTAAAATGACCAGAATTTGTAGCAGAAATTAATTCAGATGATTTAGATTTATGATTACATACAATTCGTGTAGAAGCAATTGATTATGGTTTTAATAAAGTAAATAAAAATATTAAGCTACGTATTTTAGAACAATAAAAAAAAGAGATTTTAAATCTCTTTTTTTTTTATTTATATATTTATTTATTTTGAAAATTTCAAAATATTTTTACATCGATATTATCTAATTGAAAATTTTCTGGTAATTTTTTTATATCAATTGCATCAATTGGAAGGTCAATTATTTCTCAAGTATTTTGATCGATTAAATGAATATGATTTCAGATATTTGCTTCAAAATAAGCTTTTTTTCAAATTCAAACAACTTTTTTAAGTTTTCAAACTTCACTCATTTGTTCTACATTTCTATATACTGATGATTTCCCTATTTCTGGGTATTTATTTTGTAAATATATAAAAATTTCATCTACAGTGAGATGTTTATCTGTACAAATATCTATAATGTCTTGTGTATAATAATGAGTTTTCATTGGAGGAAAAATAGTGTTAATATAACTATATAATATTGAAAAAATTAAAAAGTCAAATTAAAATGAGAATAATTCTCATTTTAATTTGACTTTATTTAAATTATTCATAATCTAAATATGTACATAAGAAATGTGCATTAAAAAATAATTTATATTTAATAAAATAATATTATGGAAAATTTTGAATTACCACAACAAGTTAAAATAGATACTCCTGCTCCAGCTTGGGAATTACCTTATTATGACCCTGAAACTGATACAGATTCAAAAATGTCATCAGAAGATTTAGCTGGTAAATGGCACGTAGTATTTTTCTACCCTGCTGATTTTACATTTGTTTGTCCTACTGAATTAAAAGATATGGCTGATGCAAAAGAAAAATTTGATGCTATGGGTGTTGAAGTATTAGCTGCTTCAACTGATACAGTTTTTTCTCACAGAGCATGGACTAAATCAGAAAAATTAATGGAAAACTTCAAATATAAAATGTTAGCAGACCACGCTTTAGAATTATCTGAATTATATAATATTTTAGATGAAGAAACTGGTATTGCAGGAAGAGGTACATTTATTATTGATCCAGATGGAGTATGTAGAGGTATTGAAGTAACTTCTGGTCCATTAGGAAGAAATTCTGATGAACTAGTAAGAAAAATGGAAGCTCTACAATTTATGAGAGAAAATCCAGGTACTGCTTGTCCAGCAAAATGGGCTGTTGGATCTAAAACATTAAATCCAAATATTAAAATTTCAGGAAGTGTTTACGAAGCATTAAATGACTAATTTATATTATAAAAGAAACTGATAATTTGTCAGTTTCTTTTATTTTGTATAAAATTAAAAATCTGTAGTATATATGTATTAATACTAAATATAAAACATGAAACAAAATAATTCTGCTTTTACACTTGTTGAATTAATTGTCGTAATAACTATTTTAGCTGTACTAGCTACTGTAGCATTTATTTCATTTCAATGATATACAGCTGAAAGTAAAAATACAACAAATCTCACAAATTTAAAAATTATTGATAATTCACTTTGATATTTTCATATAAAAAATAATTTTTATCCAGAAGTAACAGATTGATTTAATATTACAAGTTCATGAACTACGTATGCAACTCAATGATATATGTGAAAAAAGACGCTTGGTTTACTTTGAGTTTCTCAAGATACACAAGATATTAATACTTGAGAATATTTCTTTTATACACTTGGTTTAAATAAACAAAAATATGGTTTAGTTTGATTTCAGACATCACAAACAAGTTATTTAAATGATGTATATGCAAATGATTATCAATCAAAATATATTTGAAATTGAGCTCCAGTCATCATATGAGATGATAATCAAAATATAACACAAGATATAGATGTATTAAATGTTCCTGAAACATTTAAAGTAAAATTTGATGATGAAAAATATTGAGATGATTCTAATAAATTATTAAAATATTATTATCATCCAAATGCAATTTCTGTAGTAAACTTCAATGATGATAAGTTTGAAGATATATTATGAAATCTCACAACAGTAAATAAAAAACCTAATATTACTAAGTGAAAAGTTTGAAATGGAATGTTGATAAATTGAGACTGAGGTGGATTGCAAGTACATATAAATCCTGATAAATTTACAGATAAGTTAACAATGTCAGCCTGGGTGAAACAAAAATCTTATAATTTAGAAGACACTTATGATATAGCATCGGGTTGCTGAGACAACTGAATTATAATGAGGTTTTGAAATAATTGATGAGCCTATATGGTATCAGATTATCAATGAACACTATGTTGATATCATCATCGGTATTCACCAAGATGATATCACAGCTCTGATTATACAATCCAACTAGATATATGGACACATGTGGTTCAAGTTTGGAATTGACAAGATTTAAAATTTTATGTAAATGGTAATCAAGTATGAAATACAATAACCTCACAATATGTGGAAAATTATGATGATATATATAATACATCAGATTTTTACTTAATCTGAATTGAAGCAATGGATGATTACGTATGATGATTAACAAGGTACTTTGATGGAATTATTGATGAAGTAAGTATGTATAATACTGATTTATCTGCTGCTGAAGTCGCAGAGGTATACGATATTACTAAATAATAATAAAAAACTACAAAAATTAATTTTTGTAGTTTTTTTTATTGTGATAAATATTTTAATAAAATACTTTCTAGTTCTGATTTAAAATCTTTTTCTTCTGTTCAAATAAGTTTCCCAGATTTCATTTTTTTATCGAGTGAAATTAAGTCTAAATACATATTTTTAAATATTTTTGGAGAAATATTTATATTTTTATTTATGAGAAATTTTTTATTTCATAAATGAAGCATATTTCAAATTTCAGTTTGATTTAATTTAAGCGATTTGAGTTTTAGAATATATATATTCGTTCTTAAGTTCGCAATGAGTCAGTTATAGAGTGAGTAAATATTTGTATCTTGAAGTATAAAGTTCATTTTAATTCTTGCTGCAATGAAGTTTCTATTAAGAATATCATCTATGAATTGAAAAATATTTTCTTCCAGTTCTGGAAAAATATTTTCTTGAATTAATTTTTCATCAATAATTTCATGTAAAATATTTAATTTATATATTTCGCTACTTACTTTTTCAATATTATTTGATTTATAACGAATCAAAAGTCTCAGAGCATTATCAGTAATTTTATTTTGATATCTCGCTTTAATAATACTAAAAGTATCATTTTGATCTGAGTTAGAAAATTCTTTTAATTGAGAAATCGAATTAATAGATTTATACTGTTTTGAACGTTTATCAGGTGAAATACTATAAAATAAAAGTATATTTTCATCTGGTAAATTTTTTGATATTTTTACTATAAAATCTAATTTATCTGAAATTTTAGCATCTTTGGTTCAAAGTTCACATTCAACAATTATTAATTTTTTTTCTTGAAAAAAACTTAATGCAGTAATATTTTCTACTAAAAAATTATTATCAACCTCTCATAAATTATTAATATTTACCAGATTAAATTCTCAGTATTTTTCAATAAATTTATTTTTCCAAGAATTAACTTGGTTCATAACTAAATAACGTGAATTTCATGTAAAATGATAAATCATAACTATTGTTTAATAATATTTTGTAGTTTTGTACTTCCCTTTTGTTGTATTAATTCTATAACTTTCATAACACTTTCTAAAGATTTTTTAAGATTCAGTAGATCCCTAGGATTTGTTCTATTTAAAGCGATTCTATTTAAAATCGAATCAATATCAGCTACATACATTAAATCTTGTCTGACTTCATCTAAGAGTATCTTATCACTGTAAAACTCTTGAATATAATTGTGACGAGTTTCAATTTCCTCAATATTTTGAAGAGGTTTAATAATTTGTTCGCGTAAATATCTATTTCAGGCAGGCGTTTTGTATTTATTTAATACTCATAAAAGTGTTCAAACTGATGAAGATTTTGTTGATAAGTTATAAATCAAATCTAAACTAAAAATCGTAGAATCATCTAAATTCATATAAGAATCAAAATTCATATAACGCAGAGATTGTAGAAATTTCAGATCTGCTTTTTGATTGTGAGAAAGATATTCTAGTAATAAATTAGCTGATAGAATTGCTAATGGTTTATTTTGTAATCAAAATCAATCTAAATTTTTTACTCAGAAATGATTTTGTAGAGATTTTTGAGGAT
>CAXHZN010000011.1:0-46295 GCA_964022365.1 uncultured Candidatus Altimarinota bacterium | reverse complement strand
ATTTGAAATATAAAACGCTATCTGACGAGATGGAAATTCTTTTTCATCTAACAATAATTCATTTTTTAAGATTCATTTTAAAACTGATAATTTATCAGATTCATCGTAAATAACAAAATCTTTTCTTAATCAAATATTTAATTCGTCAGCAGAAAAATTATTTAAAACTTCTTTTAAAATAAATATTCAAATCGAGTGAAATGTCCCAATAAGTGGAAAATTAGCACGTTGATATAATCATCTTGGAGCTTCTACTCAAATCCTCGCACTTACCCTTTCCCTCATCTCACGAGCTGCTTTATTCGTAAAAGTTACCATCATAATCGAATTTGCTGGAATATTTTTTTCAGCAATCATATAATTTACTCTTTGAGTAAGAGTTGCTGTTTTCCCAGATCATGCTCAAGCTATAATTAAAAGTGGTCATTCAACTTTATTTTTTGCTTCTTCTTGTTTTGGATTTAGTTGCACTATTATTCTCATTAAAAATTATTTTTTATAAGTGTATATATTTTTTTAAAAATAGGAAGATATTATTGAATAATTATTTCATTTGACATTATATTAATATATTTGTATTATATTTTTACAAATAAAGGAGATAGAACTATGAAATTATTAGAAAATTTTAATAAATTAAAAAATATTTATAAAATATTATTTGTAGATACTTTTTTATTTTTTGTACTTTTGATTACAAGTTTAGCTTGTCAGCTCAAATTAGATAATTACATGATGACTACAGTAGTTATTTTTTGTGCAATTTTGATATTTGATATGATAGAAACTTTTAGGAGAAATAATCATGGAAACTGAAAAATTTTTAACACAAATACAAAAAGCATTATCTATAGTTGCAGGTATTATCGGTATCTTTACATTTGTGGCTGCGATTTATGTTTTAAAAAATGATATAAATTTACATGAACCAATTAGTATGAAAAATTTATTTCCATTTATCTTAATTACTACCCTAGTAATATTTATGGTATTTGGATATATTTTACGAAAAAAGACTATTAAGTAGTCTTTTTTTTATTTCTTGAAATTAAAAAATTATTTTTTATAATCAAGAATATAAATTATAATAATAAAAAAAAGTGGCTGAAGAAATAAAAAAAATTAAAATATTACTACAATGTAATAGAATGTGAAGAAGGTTTTTTTGTGTTATTCAGGTTATAATTCTCATTTTAATTATCACATTATATTATTTATCACATTTATGATATTTAAATAATAATGTAGCATTTGCTATATTTTTATATTTAATAATCACTTCAATAAGTGCAATGATTTCACGTTTACATGATATATGACATAGTTGATGGTTACTAACAATTCAAATATTAATTCCTTGATTTATATTTTATCTATTTGTAAAAAAATGAAACAAATGAAAAAATATATACTGAAAAAATCCTAAAAAAATAATTAAAAAAATAGAAAAACAATGAGATTAGACCAATATGTTACACAACAATCAGATATAACGAGAAATAAAGCGCAAGCTATGATAAAAGCTTGAGCAGTTTTGGTAAACGATCAAACTATTACTAAGACATGATTTCAACTGAAAATAACCGATATTGTAGAAATTTCCCAAACACAAGAGTCTAAATATGTTGCTAGAAGTGCTATGAAACTCAAAGGTTTTTTAGAAGAGTTTCCTCAAAATATGGAAAATAAAACTGTTCTAGATATTTGAAGTAGTACATGATGATTTTGCCAAATTTTACTCGAACAAAATATTTGAAAAATATTTGCAGTTGATGTGTGAACATCTCAACTTCATGAAATATTGAGAGAAAACAAAAAAATAGTTTCACTTGAAAATACAGATATAAGAGATTTGAAACTTCTACCAGAACAAATCGATTTTATTACTTGTGATGTAAGTTTTATAAAATTAGATTTAATTTTAGATTCAATAATAAATTTTGTTTGAGAAAATACTTTGTGTTATTTATTATTTAAACCACAATTTGAAGTCTGACAAAATCATGTTACCAGAAAATGAGTTGTAAAAGACGAAAAGTATACTATCAGAGAGCTGAATAATTTTCTAGATATTTGTAGAGCTAAATGATTACAAATATTGGCTGTTGAAAAATCTAAAATGAAATGAGAATCTGGAAATGAAGAAATATTTATTCAATTGAAAAAAAAGTAAAAAAATCATATTTGATTTTTTTATTTTTTTGGTTATAAATAAATTACATTTGTTTTAAAGGAGAAGATTGTGAGTGTATTTAAACTCTCTAAATCTGATAGAATATTTGCTATAAAAGCAAGTATTGTTACTATAATAACTATTATTTCTATAATATTATTATATGAATTTGTGATGAGTGATGATAGATCAGCTGAAACAAAGCAAGCTCAACTTAATCTATCTCAACAGTTAGATAGGAGTGAAGTAGCATTACGTTATGAACTACGCTGTATAAATGGATTACCTAAAAGTCATCAATGTAATAAAAAGTATTTTACTAATCTTATAAATTTACTAGAAGATAAAAATATACTTTCAGTAAAAAATGGAGTATATGTAAACTACAATATTGACTTTATTATACACTATTATGCAGGACCTCCTACACCTTGTATAGAAAAAGCATGTCCAGAGTTTGTATATTACATCCAATTAGACATACAGTATAATGATGATATTTTACCAGAGATGAGCTTGAAATATGAATACGAAATAGTTAATGGTAAAAATAATTTATCTACTCAAGAACAAATTGATAAAATAGAAGAGATTGGTCCTTTAAAATTTGAGCAAACTGAAAAGTTTCTTAAATTTCTCAGTGAACTTTCTCAAGAAAAACAAAAAGCGCTAGTAAAATAGGGCTTTTTTTATTTCCTATTGAATTATTTTATTTTTTCATAAAATAGTTTGGTAGATTAATTATAAAAAAGAAATTATAAATGAAAAAGTTTTTACCTCTATTACTCATATGTGTTTTTATAAGTTCATGTGGAAATCAAAATATTCAAAATAATTCAAATACTTCTAGTGGAAATATTCAAACTCAAGAAGTAACAAATTCCGGTTCAAAACAAGCTGCAGAAGATGTATTAAAAGAAATAGAAAATACTTCTCAAGAAGATATTTCAAAAGCTTTACAAGAGTTTTTATCTCAAGAATCAATCGATTATAAATCAGAAATCCAAAAAACCCTCGAAAGGTATAACGATAATTATGGTCCAGTACTTGAATATAAACATGCAATAAAACCAAAAGAAGAAGAAGAAGAAGAAGAAGAAGAAGAAGAAGAAGAAGAAGAAGAAACTTCTACATGAAATTCAATTGATTCAAAAGTAGATAATGAAGATGAAAACCTTGACTCTGATAATGAAGTTGAGGAGAAAGAAAATTATTCATGAGAGATAAAACCAGATGATAATTTAGATACTCAAGATGATGAAAAAAATAAACCAGAGTTTACCATTATTACAAAAAATTGAAGTTCTTGAAGTTATACAAGTTATCAACCAAATTCAGACGCATGTGATGGATGATTAAAAATGACAGATAATCAATGAGAAGAAAAATGGTTATTTTATAATACCTGTGCTAAAATAATTTATGATTTTGAACTAGATTTTGGATGAATAAATATTTTCTATAAAGATGATAATTCCAATACTGCAGAAGAGTTTGTAACTATAGAATAAAGTTGCTATTTTTACCTTTTTGTATACACTCACTTAGATTTAAAAACTAAGTGAGTATTTTTTATGAAAAAATGAGAAATTATCGAAAATGTCTTGGTAGAAAAATTAGTTTTCTGAGGAAAATGATTTGCAAGACTTCAAAGTGAAAACCCAGATATTGATGGGAGAGTTTTAATGATAACTTGAGGGCCAGTTCCTGGAGCTATTGTAAACTTAAGACTATTAAAAAAGAGAAAATCGTATTTCGAAACTCAGATTGTCGAAACAATCAAGAAATCACCAATTGAAGTGCAACATCCGACAAATAAATATGGTTTATCTGGAGGTTGGAAATGGATTAATATTCCATATGAAGAACAATTGAAAATCAAACAAGAACAAGTAGAAGATTCACTTCGTAATCTTAAAAAACTTCAAGAGGAAATTACTTTTTTACCTATTGAAGGTTCTCCAACAATTGATGGATACAGAAATAAAGTAGAATTTTCTTATGGGAAATATTTATCAAAAAAATATGATGTAGAACAACATTTTAATGTTGGGTTTCATAAACAAGGTGAATTTTCAAAAATCGAAGATATGGAAGGTTGTGCTTTAATTGATGAGGTTCAAAATGAAATATTTAGAGAAATTAAAAAATTCTCAAAAACTATGGGATTACCAGTTTATGATCAAATGAGAAATGAAGGATTTTTTCGTCATATTATGATTAGAAGAACTCATTTTGCAGATGAATTAATGCTTTTAATAAGTTTTAATCCAGAATATTTTGATACAAATAAAAATGTAGATAAAGATGAAAAACTAAATATTTTAAAAGAATTTTTATTATCACTTCCAAATAAGTTTAATATTATTAAATCTATTTATTTTTCTCATAATCCAAATAAGGCTGACGTTTGTATTTGAGATTTAGAATTAATTTATGGAAAAGAATCTATTAGTGAAAAATTACTTGATTTAGAATTTCAAATTTCTCCAACAAGTTTCTTTCAAACAAACTCTACAGGTGCAGAAAAACTCTACTCACTTGTATTAGATTTTGCACATAAAGACGATTTAAAAAATCAAACAGTATTAGATTTATACGGTTGAACTGGGACCATTGGTATGATATTTGCAAAACATGGAGCAAAACACGTAACTTCAGTTGAATTAGTAAAATCTGCTTCAAAAGATGGAGAAAAAAATGCAAAATACAATGGGATTTCAAATATGGATTTTGTGAATGCAAAAGTTGAAGACTTCTTAGGAAAATATATTTCTGAATGAAAAACTGCAGATTTACTTGTAATTGATCCACCAAGAGCTGGGATGCATCCAGATGCACTTCCAAATATCTTAAAGTTTGGAACAAAACAAATGATTTATGTTTCTTGTAATCCTTCAACTCTAGCAAGAGACTTAGAATATATTTTACAAAATAGTGAATATAAAATCGAAAAAGTTCAAGCGAAAGATATGTTCCCACATACAAATCATATAGAAACAATTGTTTCACTTGTTAAATAAAAAAATACAGAATTAAATTCTGTATTTTTTTTGGTTATTTTAAAAAATATGTTACACTAAATGCAAATATTGATAATTAAAAATTATGACTCCAAAAGAATTACTAGAAAATATTTTACATCATTGTTCTGAAATGAAATTCCCAGATATTCATTTAAATTCAGGATTTTCACCTAAAGTCAGAAATAGAGACGGTGATATAACAGAAATTTGAGAAATAAAAGTTTGAGAAAATACTGTTGCATTAAATATTCTTACTCGTGATATTATTGAACAAATTATTGTAGTTATTGCTGGTAAAATTGGACTCGAAAAATTTGAATATGAAATGGAGCTCGATACAAGTTATGCACTTGTTTGAGGTGATAGATATAGAGTAAATTGTTATAAGGATACAGCTTGATATTCTATAGCTCTCAGAATCATTCCATCTGATATTCCAACAATGGAATCACTGTGACTTTGAGATCAAATAAAAGAAATGTGTCAAAAATCAAAAGGGTTAGTTTTAGTTACATGACCAACAGGTTCTGGGAAATCAACAAACCTAGCCGGAATGATTGATTATATAAATAAAAATTTCAAAAAACATATTATCACCGTTGAAGATCCAGTTGAATTTGCTTTTCAATCAGATAAATCCCTTATAAATCAAAGAGAAGTTTGAAATCATACAAAAGGATTTGATAAAGCAATTAGAAGTGCTCTAAGAGAAGATCCAGATGTAATCATGATTTGAGAAATGAGAGATCCAGAAACAATTAAAGCAGCAATTACTTTAGCTGAAACTGGTCACTTGGTATTTTCTACACTCCATACAAACGATTCAGTTCAAACTATTGATAGAATCGTAGATGTATTTCCAGGAACACAACAAAAACAAATCAGAATGCAGTTAGCTATGAGTTTAGTTTGAGTTATTTCTCAAAGACTTGTTCCAAGAGCTGATAAAGAATGAAGAATTGCTTCTAGAGAAATACTTGTTTCAAACGATGCCGTTAGAAATTTAATTGTTTCTTGAAAAACACACCAACTCTACTCTGTTTTAGAAGTTGGAAAAAAATTCTGAATGATACTTATGGATAAATATTTAATGATTTTATTTCAAAAATGAATTATTTCTAAAGAAAATCTACTCGCTTATGCACGCGATAAAGAATGAATTGAAATGATGCTTAATGATTAATACTCAACTATGTTACAATTAAAATTTTTACAAAACTCCGGATTTTTTACAGAATTTCATTTACAAAAAAATGAAGTTCTATTTGAACAAGGAGAAAAAGATCAAAATATTTACATAGTTATTTCATGAGAAATTGAAGTTCAGAAATATACAACTATTCATAAAGATGAAGTAAAAACACTTGCAAATTTATGAGTTGATGAAGTATTTTGAGAAGCATCACTCAATACAGATAAACCAAAAGAAGTTAAAATCATTGCAACAAAAAAAACAACACTTATTTGAATAAATGCACAAGAATGATTAGATGACTTCACTCAAAAATACCCGATTGAAGCGATGAATTTATTAAAATATATTATTCACACATCAAATAAAAGAATAAATCAATCAAATGCACTCATTACATCAAATTATAAAGTGACTCAGGAAATACTAAAAATAAAAGAAGTAAATAATAGAAATATTTTTTGATTAATAGATAAACTCGAAGAAATTATTCATATAGATTATATTTTTTTCTTAGAAAAAAATCCAGTTTTAGATAATTATTTAATTTTAAAATATGATTCGAGAAATAAATGAAAAATGCTTGATAAAATAATTGAAACTACAGATAACAAACTTGAATTACTTGAATTAAAAACAAAAGACACATTTAATGAAATTCAAGAACTCACTATTTGAGAAACTTCACTTGGTTATTTAATTTATTTTAGAAACAAAATAGATTTTAATGAAAATGATAAAAAGGTTCTCACAACTATTTCTACATCAATTGCTGGTTTAATTAAAGAAAAAATAATTATCGAAGAACAAAGAGATAAAGATTTTATGGAAAATTAAAAAACACCGAATTATATATTCGGTGTTTTATATTTCTCTAATAATGTAATAAGTTCATATTTCCCTTTCATAGAGTCATACATAGTATTTATACTTGGAGTTCAAGACGCTAGTATAAGTTTTATATCAGTGTTATCAACAATATTATTTACAACATCTAAACTATGATATCTAGGAGATTGATCAGAAATAAAACTATTATCGTGTTGTTCATCTACAATTATAATTCACAAATCAGAAAATGGATAAAATAAAGCACTTCTGGTACCAATAATTATTTTAGCTTTATTGCTATAAATATCACTAAAATATTGAGTTCTTTTGGCAGCTGAAACGGTTGAATTTAAAATAAGTACATCATCTCAAAATGTATTTTTTATTGTTTGAGAAATTTGATTTGAAAGAATTATTTCTGGTATTAGTAAAAGTGATTGTTTATTTGATTGTAATTGTTGTTTAATCAATTCAATATAAATCTGAGTTTTACCACTTCATGTAATTCAATAGAGTAAAAATTTATTTTTTTCACTTCAAATAATTTTATCAAAAGCTGATTGTTGTGCTGGAGAAAAATTTACATGAATATTATCACTATAGAGATAATTATTTTTAGTTTCGAAATTTTTAAATGTATCTTTTTTTATTTTTTCTAATAAATTTTTAGGAAAAAATAAATTCGCAGCATTTCAAATTGGAGTAAAATAATATTGTGAAATAAATTTAAGTAATTTTATTTGATATAAATGTAAAAATATTTCAGAATTTTTAATAGAAATAAGTGATTTAATTTTTTCTTCTGGAGTATCTCAAATATCACAATGAATATCTAATACAACGGCAATTTGTATTTCTTCTCTCAATGGAATTTCTACTATTTGTCCGATTTTTATATCATCACAAAAATGATCAGGTACATAATAATGTAATCAAATCGTATCAAAGGTATTAGAAAATGGTGAAACAAGACAATACATTAATATGTCAGTAAAGAATTAATAGTATAATTTTTGAGTTTTTCTCTTCAAGGTAAAAATCATAATTCAATAATAAATTCAACTGATGATACTCTTCAACCAAGAGTTTCAATAAGTTCACAAGCAGCAAGTGCTGTTCATCCAGTAGCCAGTAAATCATCAATTACAGCGACTTTATCCCCAGATTTGATAGCATTTTTTTGAATTTCAAAAGTATTAGATCCATATTCTAAATCATAATCTACATTAATAGTATTTCCTGGAAGTTTTCAAGATTTTCTTACTAATACCAGAGGTTTAGATAATTGTGCAGCTAGCGCACCAGCAAAAATAAATCCTCTTGCATCGAGTCATACAATTACATCACAATCAGCAATATTATTCGCAAGTAAATTTATAGTTTCTTGAAAAGCTTGTGGATTTGCCAGTAGAGGAGAAATATCTTTAAAGATAATTCATTCACTTGGAAAATCAGCAATATCTGCAATATATTTTTTTAGATCTATCATATTAATTTGGTTTAATTTCTGGGTTATCCACTCACATATCAACTAAGACTTTTGACATAAGTGCTATATTATCAATATTGTTTACTTGTGTTGAAGCTATTTTAGTTTTTGTTCTGATAATTAAACTGTTTCAAATAAGTTCTACTCATGATCATCTTAGTGCCATAGTGAGACCTCATTTTGCTCAATTATTTTTGAGTAATAAAATAAAGTTTTTTAGATTAAAATCTTTTATATCTCACGTAGAATTATTTTCAACTTTAGGAGTGGATTCTGGTTGATTTACGTCTCAAAAAACATCTAAAACATCATTATGTAACAATTCTTGTTTTTCAGAATTTTGAGTTGGAAGTGTTGATTTTTGTTTCATTTCTTGAGTACTTGTTTGTGTAGATTTTATTTCTACATTTTTCTTATCCATAACTTGTACAGATGAAACTTGTGTTTTTTCTTGAGTGTTTGTATATTGCGAAACTATTTTTAAAATTCAAATGATAAACGTTGTATTTTCATCTAAAGAATTTTTTGTTTTTCCATATACTTCATCTAAAATATCTAAAACTCAAATATATTCTCAGATTGGATTATTATATTTTAATTCTCAAATAGCTTTATTTTTTATATAAAAAATAAGTTCTTTAAAAAATACTTTCATATTTTTTCCATCTGACACAAGCGTATCAAAATCTCAAATAATTGTAGTATCTTTTTGTAATAATTTTTTCATAAAACTTTCAAGAATATCTTCATCTACAATTCAGAGTTTTTCGACAACAACATTAAAGTTAATATCATTATCAACAATAAGTTGTTCAAATAATGAAATAGCATTTCTTAATCCTCCTCAACTATTTTTTACAATGTAATCGAGAGATTTTTCATCGATAGTTACCTCTTCACTTTTTGCAATAAATAATAATCTTGCTGTTATATCTTCAGCTGAAATTCTCTTAAAATCATATCTTTGACAACGAGAAATAATAGTATCTGGAACTTTATGTGTTTCAGTCGTTGCAAGAATAAATTTAACGTGTTTTGGAGGTTCTTCTAAAATTTTTAAAAGTGCATTAAATGCTCATTTTGAAAGCATATGTACTTCATCAATAATATAGATTTTATAGGTACAAAAATTTGGAGAAAATTGAGCTCTTTCAATAATATCACGTATATTATCAACTCAAGTATGACTAGCAGCATCAATTTCAATTATATCCACTAATCTATCATCTTTAAAATCCGTACAAACTTTACATTTCCCACATGGATTTCCATTTTGAGTATCTAGACAATTAATTGCTTTTGCAAAAATTCTTGCACTCGAAGTTTTCCCTGTTCACCTTGGTCAGCAAAATAAATATGCTCAAACAGTTTTATCTTGATCAATTGCTTTTTGTAGTGTTTGTTTGGTAAATTCTTGTCATACTAAAGATGAAAAATCACTTGGTCTGTATTTCAAATATAAGCTCACGTTTTTTTGAATTATAAAAAATATATTTTTCTGCTTTTAGTATATTGAAAATATTAAAAACAAAAAGAATTTTTTATTAATTCATGTTAAAAAATACATTTCTTTTGCAATAAAAAAACTTCTTATTAAATAAGAAGTTTTTTTATTTTTAGTCAATAATTTTATGATTATCTAAATCTACTAAAATTTCATTTACTACTGTTTTATCATGCCATTTTTTTGGTCACTCATTCGTAATCATTACATGTTCATCTCATTTTCCAGCAATCAAGATAATATCATCTTTTTTTGCAGTTATTAATGCCGTTCTGATTGCTTCATATCTATCAGAAATTACCCAAAAATCTTCTGATTGTTTTCTTCCAATACCAGGTAAAACATCTTTAATAATTTCTTGTGTATCTTCTGAATAATCATCATCTTGCGTTAAAATAACAATATCAGAATATTTAGAAACGGTTTCTCACATCATTGGTCTTTTAGTTTTATCTCTATCACCGGTTGCTCAAAAGACAGTAATTATTCTATTTACACCTTCTAGAGACTTTATAGTTGTAAGTACATTTTCTAAAGCATCTTGAGTATGAGCATAATCAACTATAACTTTAAATCATTCATTATTTTCAACCATTTCCATTCTCCCTGGAACTCAAGAAACACACTCGAGAGATTTTTTTATTTCATTTTGAGATAATCATACAGAAATAAATACTCAAATTGCAGCAAGTATATTTTGAACATTAAAATCTCAAATAAGAGCCGTTTGAATTTGCATATTTATTCATGCTCATGAAACATCAAATGTCATCCCATTTATATTCTGTTGGATATTAGAAGCATGTAAATTAGATTTATCACCATTTCAATATGCAAAAAGTGAGTCATAAGTTTCATCTAAAAATAATTCTTTGTATTGAGACTGAGTATTTATAATCCCAGTTTTTTTGATTCATTTTTTTCTTTTATTTCTAATAAGATTAGAAAATAATAGAAGTTTTGTATGAACATAATCGTCCATAGTTTTATGTAAATCTAAATGATCTTGTGTAATATTCGTTAAAACCGCAATATCATATTCAATTCCCCAAACTCTATGCATTTTAATACCGTGACTTGCAGTTTCTATAATAGCAATTTCACAACCTTTTTGTTTTGCAATTTTTAATAATCTTTGTAACTCAAAAGGATCTGGTGAAGTCATTTTTGTATTATTTGTAAATTCCTCATCGTCAATAATTACATTTACTGTTGTAAACATAAATATTTTTTTTCATGATGCTTTAAGTCATTTTCATAAAATATTACAAGTAGTTGTTTTTCCATTCGTACCTGTTACTCAAATAATTATCATATCTTTTGAAGGAAATCCATATACGAAGTTTGCAATAATAGCCTTAATTTTATGATATAAAAGTCTAAATGGGTTATCTAAAGCAATGAGTTTTTTAATATTCATAATGTTTTGTCGTTTAAAAATGTATTATTTTAAATATAATACGCAAAAAAATTGAGTTGTAAAAAATATATAAAAAAAACTCTAAAATATAAATTTTAGAGTTTAAAACAAAATAATTATTATGTTATCTTGTTATAAAAAAATCTTTCTTAATATCACGTGCAAATATTTTTTCTCCCATAAGTTCTAACGACATATTATAATTATTTATTCAAGGCTGTTTAAATAATTTATAAGAATATCCATTACAATTTTTTTTGTTTACATAATATTCAATTTGATAATGCGTTGTTTCATATATACGTGTTTTCATATAAAAAGATATTTCTTTGTATCATGGAAATTGAGTTACCGTCATTCCCTGTTTTGGAGTAACAGTAGCGTATTTTGGAAGTAAAACTCTCATATATTGATAATTATCTCACTTTCATTGAATATAACGAATATGTTCTTTGTCAGCAATTTCAAATTTATTTAAAAGATTATTTACTTTTTCTTCCTCAATTTGATTATAGGTATGTTTACGAATAATATTAAAATTTGTATAATAATTACATTCTCAAAATTCATAAACATTTTTTTCATATTCAGTTTCAATATATCTTCAAGATTTATTTCAAGAAATAGATGTATACACTGGATAAGTAAAATCAAGTGTTTTATAAAATGGTAATTCTCCGTTTAATCAAAGTTTCCACAAAAGACTATTTTGCGATGTATTAAACGAATAAATCATAATATCTCTAGATTGTAAATGATTATAAATCACTTTTGCATAAGGAATATAATCATTATCTTCTTTCATTTTTTCGTAAAACGTTTCAGCGAAATCAAAAAGAATTTGTTTCGGAGTCCCAAGAGTTCAAACTTTTGAAACTTTTGCTTCAACTAAAGTGGAAATAACTCTAGAAAAATTTTCGTCAGTAAGTTTTTCTCAAATTGTATCAAATTCAATTCAACCACTTACTTTTAAAATTTCTTCGATAGTTGATTTATTTATGTAAATAATCCCATCTATATTTTCATCAATTCTATCTAAAAATCATTTAATTTCATGTGATGATCTTTTAACTTCTGGGTAATAATTGGAATCTCTCAAGCCCCAAGTCCCAGTTATTTTATCCAGTCATTCAGGAGCAAGTGTTTTTTGAGCAATTGATTCATATGTTTTATTTATTTCCCATTCATAAGCATAAACATCTGATTTTTTTATTTCTAAAACTTTTCATTTATAAATAGAAATAATTCACATTGATCACATAAAACCTCATGTTGGTCTGATTTCATCATTATTTTGAAATACAATGAGATAATCTTTTTGTTCATAATGTCATAATAGTCATAAAAAATCTTCAAAATTTACATTAACAATTTTTAATAATCAGATTGATTGGTTGAGTTTTGCTATTGTATCATCAAAAACTTTTTGCAACTTCGTATCCCCTACACTCGTGACTTGATTATAATGCAAAATTGCTTGAGAAAGACTTTTTTCAAAATTATAAAATGATTTTCTGTTATTGTTTAAAAAATCTGAAATATATAAATTTTCAATTCCTGAGGATTGAGCTTTTATTTTTAAATCTTGATAAAATTCTAAGAAATATTTTCAGAAATATCAGATTTGTTTTCATCATTTTATAACATGATATCCATTATCAATGGTTTGATTCGGGATAATTGAAACAGGTTTATATAAAATATCTGCTACTTTAAAGGAATTATAAATTTCTTCAAAATTTTCTTCAATCGTTTTCCCTGATAATTCTCAATTCTTTAAATCAATTAATTTATTATAACCATTATTAACATTTTCTTGGATTGAAAACTTTAATCAAAACATTCAAAATATTAAAAATAATCAAACAACTCATAATTTTTTATAATTATTTTTATTCGTAAAAATATTTTTTAGATTAATATTTTTTAATCTATTTAAATAATCAAAATATTTTTGAGAAAAATATTTTTTTATAAAATCTCTATTAAAAATATTTTTAGTTTCTCAATCAGATATAATATTTTGATTATTATTTTTATTTTTTAAAATAAAATTTTCAGAATTATTATTTTCATTAACTTCGTTTTGCTCATTATAAATAGAATTATTATGAGAATTTTCAGAAAAATTTATACCTTCAGAGCTATTATTTTCATAATAATTAATTGGAGAATATTTTTTATTAAATAATTCTTTTCTAATAAAATTATGTGATTTTTGTTGAATTGTTGAATTTAAAGGGATTTTAGTATAAAAATTTTTAAATCCTTCTTGAACTTTTCTATTTTCAAAATTATATTTATGTTCTTGAAATTTTATTTTATAAAAATCAAATTGGAAATATCTATTTTTTCTTAAATGTATATTTTTTTTAAAACGAGATTTAAAGACAGGATCAAAGTAATGTTTTGATTTACGTGAAAAAAATCTATATTTTTGTGAAATTTTTAGAGAATCATTTCAAGGTAAAAAAATATCTTTTCTTAAGTTTTGATATACATCATTAAACGTATTTTTATGATCAATATTTTTTTGGGAAACTCAAAATTCTCTGCTTGAGTCATCAAGTGAGATTTCTGGTTCCAAGTCATTTCTAATATCATTTAATGTCATAAAAATTTTATTTATTTATCTCTAATATAATACAAAAAATGGCTTAAAAAACAAATATTTTTCAAATAAAAAAACTCAGATTAATCTGAGTTTTATTATTTTTTTATAGCCCCATAGTTTCTCTAATGATATTTAATTCATTTAAGAGTGATTTATCAGCTTTGATAAGTTTTTCTAATTTATTACAAGAATATAATACAGCAGCATGATTTCTTCCAGAAAATATATTTCCGATTCTTTCATATGTGTAATGCATTTTTGTTTTTAATAAATACATTGAAACTTGTCTAGGAATCATAAATTCTTTTTTTCTGTTTCCACCAAGAATTCATTCTTTTTCTATTCCAAAATGAGATGAAACTGCATCTAAAATATCTTCATATGATTTAATAGTTGTAGTTCTGATTTCTTGTTTTGGTGCACCGAGTAAATCAGTAGTAAAAGATAATTTTTTAAGTTGTGATGAAACTCTTGTTAAACTTGGAGTTTTTCCAGTAAGTTCATATTCAGCAATAAGTTGATTTAAAACTCATTCTAATTCTCTTACATTTTGATTTACGTTTGCTGCGATAAATTCAGCAATATCTTGAGGAATCATAAATTCTCTTTCTCTTGCTTTTTCTTGAAGAATTGCAAGTCTTGTTTCAAAGTCTGGTTTCCCTATATCAACAGTAATCCCCCATTCAAATCTTGATCTTAATCTTGGTTCCAATTCTGTTAATTCTTTTGGAGCTCTATCACCAGAAATAATTATTTGTTTATTTTGTTCATATAATAAATTGAAAATATTATACAATTCGTTTTGAGTTTGTTCTTTTTTCGCAAGAAATTGAACATCATCAATCACTAAAACATCAATTTCTCTATATTTTAATCTCAATTTTTCAACTGATCTTTTTTTCACTGAAGAAACATATTCAGTAATAAATTTATCAGCAGTTGTATAAACAATATTTTTGTCTTTGAATTTACTATAAATTTCATTTCCGGCAGCTTGAAGTAAATGAGTTTTACCTAAACCAACATCTCCATAAATATATAATGGATTATATGATTTACCAGGATTTTTACAAACAGCTTCACAAGCAGAATACGAAGTTTTTTAACTTATATCTTTGATTTATAAGCATACTTGCAGCACTTTGAGATTGTTTATATTGAGCTGTTTGTTTTGTTCCAGTAACATTAGAAACAGTTGAAACACCTCCTTTTTTAGTTTTTGAAGCAGTTTTATAAAACGCTGTGCAATCTACAACAGCAGTATTTGAAGGATTATCTATTTCTTGATCTACAACAAATTCAATTTCAGTAATTGTAACAATTTCTTTTTGAACAGCTTCTAATATTTTAGAATAAAATTTAGCTTGTAAATTATCTTTCATAAAAGTTGAAACAACTCCTAACACTAATTTTTTTTCTGTAATTTCTACTGCTGAAATTTTTCTAAAATAAACAAGGAAGTCTTGTTTTTTTACTTCATCAATCAGATTTGTTACGATATTTTTAAGTTTGTAATGTTTTTCCATATTTACTATTATTGTTTTAACTCTATTATAAAATAGTTTTCTTCGTTGTCATCCTCCGCTTTCTAGCAACTAATTTAATAAAAAAATAACTTAGGTCAAAGTTATATTTCATGTTGACAGAATAAGTTGTTTCACAATTTTGTACGAACAGTCGAGTTTCGCTCAATGGAGAGACAAAACTATTGTAGGTTCAAATATAGCACTTTTCTTTTTTTTATACAAATTTATTATACGTTTTTTTTAGAAAAAATAAAATAATTTTTACTTTTTAATGTTAATAAATATACTCTTTTCGCAAGAGCAGGTACCTACTGTTATTTTTATTAATAAGAGAGGAAAGTCTGGACATCATCAAAGCAGCATAGAAGATAACTACTTCGGCTAAAATATATAATAAATAAAATTTTAGTACCACCAGTGCCACAGAGACTATACTATTCAATTTATTGAAGAAAGGTGAAAAGTCATTAGATGTGAAAGCTACTAATGATGCTATAGTGTGAGCTATAGTTTTGGTAAACTGTATGTGATGCAATGGGAATGGTAGATTTGAGAGTTATTGCTTTGTATTGCTCAAAAAATCTATACCCAGCTCGAGCTTGCGGGTGACTGCAAGCCTAGATAGATTGGTACCGAGATACAGAATCCGGCTTATTACTCTTGCGATTTTTCAAAAATTCATATAATTCCTTTGTTAAAAACATAGGAATTATTTTTTTATTCAAAATAATTCAAATTATAAAATATAATAAAATATTATGAAATTAGTATTTACAGGAATCCAAGGATGTGGAAAATGAACTCAAGCAAGAATATTAGTAGAAAATCATGGCTACACACTTGTTGAAATGGGACAAGAATTTAGAAACTTAGTTTCAAGTGGAACTGAATTATGAAATACCATTAAAGCTATATTAGATGCAGGGGAACAAGTAAATGCACAACTTGGTATTGAAATAATGGAAGCAGTTATAAAAAAACAAACGTCTGATAAAATTGTTTTTGATGGATTTATTAGAAATGACTGGAATAAAGAAATCTTTGATAGAATTCTACCAGACTATACTGCTATATTTTTCAAACTTTCTGAAGAAAAAGCAAAACAAAGATTACTTGGAAGAATGTTTAATCAAACTACCGGTGAAACATTTCCTTATGGAACAACTCATGACCCAAAAACAAATGAAGAATTAATTCAAAGAAAAGATGATAACGAAGAATCAATTTTAAAAAGAATTGATGAATATGTTACAAAAACACTTCCAATTATTGAAATTCAAAAAAGTGAAGGAAAAGTAATTGAAATAGATGCTGATCAAGCAATTGATAAAGTTGCAAGTGATTTAGTTGAAAAATTAGGGTTATAAAAAAAATTTTATTTTAAGATATTAATCCATCACCCTTCGGGAGCTTCCTTTGGAAAAGGAAGCGTTGTAATTAGGTTTCCTTTGATTATATTCCTTCCTTTTCCAAAGGAAGGTGGTCGAAGACCGGATGGATTCAAAGTATTAAAATATATTAATTAACATTAACAAAATAACATGTACGGATTTTTACTCGGAAGAGAATTTAGAATATCGGTTGCTGAAATTATCAGCGTATTTCCGAACATTCAAACAATATATCAAGATAAACAAATATTCATTTGAGGTAATATTTCTAGTGAAGAAATATTAGAAAAAGCAAACCATTTAGGTGGTACAATTAAAATTATTTCTTTAGAAACAACAAATAAAGAAATACCAGATTTAATTTACGACAAAGCACCAGAAGAATGAAAATATCACTATGCATTATCTGTATTTGGTGAAAAACAATCATTAAAAGATATTTTACTTAAAGTAAAGAAAAAACTTAGAGCTGACAATATTTCTTCTCGTTTTACAAATAAAGATTTTAAGAACCTGACTTCAGCACAAATAATTGGTGAAAATCTTGTAAGAAAAAATACAGATTTTAATTATATAAATACAGGTGAAAATATTTATTTTGGAGCAAGTATTTGGGTTCAAGATATTTATGCATATTCTAAACGTGATTATTCAAAAGATAGAGATATGCAAGTAGGTATGCTTCCACCGAAACTATCACAAATGATGATTAATTTATCTGGAGGAAAAACTATTTATGATCCTTTCGTATGACTTGGAACAGTATTGATAGAGTCTCTACACATGGGAAATAAAAAAGTTTTTGGTTCAGATTTGAGTGACCAAATGGTAGAAACTTCTAAGAAAAATTGTGAAACAGTTTCAGAAAATTTATTTCTCAATGCAATTATTTGAATCGAAAAATTAAATGCTAAATTTATTTACGAATCAGAATATTTTTCTCATTGAGTTGATGCAATAGTAACAGAATGATACTTAGGTGAAGTTATGACAAAGAAAAATATTTCAGCAGAAAGAATTGAAAAACAAAGAGAAAGCTTAGTGAAAATTTATGAAGCATTTTTTGCATGATTAGCTAAAACTAAATTTACTTGAAATATTATTATTTGTTTTCCATTTTGGGAGATTAGAGGAAAATATAGTTTTTTCAATGAAATCTACTCAATTATAGAAAAAAATTGTGAAATACTTCCATTCTTCCCTACTGATTACGAAATTCAAGCTACAAAAGCATGATCACTTTTATATAAAAGAGATTCTCAATTAGTATGAAGAGAGATTTTTAAATTAAAAATAAAATAATCACTATATAAAAAAGCTATTTAATAGCTTTTTTTGATTCTAAAATAAAGATGTGATACAATAAATATAAGAAAAAAGGAGAGTTTCTTATAGGTAAAAAAAATATATGCTCGATACATTAGAAAAACAAACACCAAGTCAATACAAAAAACCTGATTTAAATGATATAGTTTTAGATGGAAATATTGAAAATATTCAACAAAAAGTTTCAGATATTTTATGATGATTTAAAACTCCTGAAAATGATGATGTAGATAAACAACATATTCACAGAAAAAACAAGGATAATGCTTTTTATGCTCACATTGTACAGGATTTATATTTTCAAGATTTAGAAAGTGTTCCAAACGATAGAAAAAATTATGTATATAAATATTTACGTAGATTTTTGATCCCAATTATTAAACAAGGTACAAAAGATATTTATCATGGAAGAGAAGAAAAAACACAAGTTGAAATAGATGAATTCTGAATTTCTGAAAATAAGATGAATAATGATGGAATAGTAAAAAATGAAGCTTATGCAGCTGATTATATAAATAAAGAAACTTGAGAATTAAATGGAAAATTTGATAAAAAACTTGCAGAATATTATTGAATATATGAGACAGTATTGGTTAAAAGAATACAATATGAGCTTCATTGAGATAAACTAAAAAACTTAGATCAAGAAAATCTTAAAAATTTATTAATAAATATTGCTAATGAATTTACATTTATTCTTAAAGCATTTAGTGATAAATTAACCGTTTGAGAATTTGAAAAAATATTTTTAAGAAAAGACTCAAATAATGATGCAGAATGAGTTATATGAATTAGTAAATCTATTAATGCTATTTATGATGATTTCAGATATACAAAAAAAGATGCTGGGCAATTAATTGATTTAAGTAAAAATCAAGAAAAAAAATTAACATCTAAAGAAAAATTAAGTAGAAATGAATTAAAAAAACAAATAGAAACAAAACAAAAAATAGAGAATGAAGAAGAAAGAAGACATAATGATTTATTAGAAATGTATAAAAGTTTTGTACCAACAGCATTAGTATTGGATAAATCTACTGTTCATTTTAATCATGCTAAATTGGCAGAAAATATAGAAAAACACTTTGAAGATTCTTTTTTGGATATCGCTGATATATTTAAACATTGGCTATATTCAGAAGATATGACTTTAGACTGATTAGAAAAGATAAGAGTTATGCTCTATAGATTTTATGATAATTTTAAGACTTTAAAGCAAAAAGATAAAGCATTTTCTCATATAAAATTAAAAGATTTTAGAACACATTTATTAGATAAAAAGAAAACTGATAATATTCAAGTAACTGATATTTTATCACAAGAGTATGAGTATGAAAGTTTTCAAAAACTTTGTTATTTAATGGATTGAGTTGAACTAGAAAGTTGATTATCAATAGAGCAAAAAAAAGCATTATATAAACAAGAAAGACATAATAGATTAGATCTACTTTGCTGAGAAATTCAAATACAAAAACAAGAACAAAATAAACATATAGAATTTATAGATATTTCTAAAACACCATTAGAAGATTTAGATTTTGACTTATTTAACCAAGCCTGACCAATAAATAGAAAATGTATATATACGTAATAAAGACAAAAATATAATCTGACATAATTTTGATGAAGCTGTAGATGAAACATGAGAAGAAAGTGAAGAATTGATAAATTTTGCCATTTATTATTCAGAAAAGCATAAATCTTACAGAACACAAGAAGATAAAGTAATTTCTGATTTAAAACTTGTTTTAAATGAGTTAAAGACATCTAAAATAAACACATATAAATTTCAAGAAAATAACATTTATCATGAACAATTATTAGTTAGTTGGTTTAGATATAATCTTGCATTAAAAAAATATGGAAAAAGTAATGAAAGAATATCAAAAATACTTAATGAAGAAATGTATGGTCCAAAAGAATTATTATTAAATGATTTTTGACAAGAATTATCTTCTTCAAATATATCATTTAGAAATGGTTGAAGCGAAAACAAACTTCATAACACTTCTATTTGGAATATTGATGAGTTAATAGAAAAATATGAGCTCAGATTTAATAAAAAACCTATTAATCTTAATGATGAAGAAAATTTTTCAATTAAAAATAATCAAGAAAGATGAGTAAAAAATATTCTTATGAAAGATATTTCTAGCTTATATTTACCAAATAAAAATTCTACATGATCTTTAGAATATGAAGACATTAAGCATTATCTAGATTCAATAGAAGAGTATAGCGTTTGATTATTACAAAGAAAAAATTTAACTGATGAAAAATATAAAATTTATTCAGAAGTATTTGAAAGATATTGAGTAGATTCAAGTGATTTTGATCAAATAGGTAAAGTTAGAAAATTTTTGAAATATGCTCAATATATTCTTCCTATCGCACATGAATTAAGTAAAAAAAGTCAGGCTGAACAAGAAGCAATAAATGAGCTGTATAAGATTGTTTGAAATGATATAATTACAGATGAAACATATAAATTTGAAGTCTGAGAACCAAAAGATCTTAAAAGAATATTTGAAAAAATTATTTGATCTTATTCATGAGATATTCGTGAAATGTGAGATTTAGCTAGAATGCGTTACGTGTGAGAGAGTATGGACGATTGTTATAAAAAAATGAATACCATGATTCGATCAATTAAAACAAATCCAAAACTTAATGATTACATAGTTCAATGAATAGTGGAAGATAGTGTTTGAAATAATTCTGAAAGATGACCGAAAAAAACACAATATAGAGACTTAAAACTACAATTTAAAAACGATAAATGAATACTTATAGAAGTACAATTTATTGTAAAAGAAATGTTTGAATGGAAAGAAGAATGACTCCCAGAAGATGAATTATGAGAAATAATGATGCATCAAAACTTAGATTTATGACAAGATTTTATTGATGAATTAGAAAGAAGAGCTGATGCAGAATGAATTTTAATTCCTCAATTTTTATTAACAATTTTTGAAGCTGATGTAACTATACATAAAGAAAAATTTAAAAAATATGATACAAAAATAAATTCTGATTTATTTTATAAACTTCATAGATGATCTTGAAATAAACATTTCAAAATGATTATGGCGCATCTGGAATCTGTAGTATATGATAGACAACGGTGAAAAGTAATTGCTAAACAAAGTAGAAAACTCGATAATCAAGAGGAAATTCCTGCATAAAAAAAGAACTTTTTAAAAAGTTCTTTTTTTATTTATAAATAATTTCTCATTCATTATTTACCATTTTTATAAGCTTATTTCATTTACGAGTAATTGTAAGCATATCTCAGTAAATAGCTCATTTTTTACTTATTTTTGACTCATTAAAATCAGTAATTCCTAATGATTTTAATTGCTTAATATATCATTGAGATGAAGCAGGTGTAGAAAAAGTTTTTTCTTTTTCTGTTAGTAAAGTTTCTTGAACACTGTTTCTAGTTTCTGCTGCAAAATCTCTAAATGAAGATGATGATGAATCAATATCATTTGAATCTAAGTTTTGTGCTCAATACATGATTCATGCTCATAAAATAGCTCAAATAATTCCTTTTATATTTCATGAAGTTTTTGATGCAGATTCAGTTATTTCATGAAATCAATCTTTATCATACGTTCCTAAATCACATTCATCATTAGAAAAATCAATAGAAGAAAAAATTAATTTTCTGTATTTATATTTTTCAATATTTTTTTCATCAATTTCTACTTTATTAAAATCTTGTCATATTTTTTTAGGAATATGAATTGTAACTCCTGGTTTAATATGTTCCGATTGAGCAGTTAAAGCAAGCATTTTTTTATTCGTAAATTGAATATCTCATTTAAATATTTCTCACTCAATTGAAACTTCTAAATAATCTGATTCATCTCATGGAATAAATTTAATAACTTGTACATCTAATTTTTCATCTACCTTATCTCTTACTAAAACAATATGGTTATTATTTGCAGTAAAAAATTGATATGCTCCATTTTTAATATTTCATTCAATATTATAGACTTCTAAAGTTTTTTCAGATTCACCATCTGAATAAGTTTTTCTTGTAACTGATTGTACGAGAGTTTTTGGTGCTTCTTGCACAACTTCTTGTTTATTTAACGACATAAAAACAACATAAATATATAAAAATCGAAGTGATTATAAAAATAAGTTTATTAATGTCAAGAAGTATATTTTTTGCTTTAATAAAAGCAATATGCTAGAATAAATAAAATAAATAAAAAACTAAAAGAAAATATATGTGAGAATGATTTTTTGATGCAATTTTAGATAAACCAAATGAAATTATAGATAAAATAAATTGAGAAAAAATAGAGTATTTTTGCGATAATCAAAAATATGATTTATATTTCTTAAAAAATTGAGATTTAATAGCAGAATACTGAAATACAAAAACATTATTTCAACTTACAAAAACCTCTAAAAGTGAATTTAATGAATCTGTTACTCTTACACTTGATTATATCACAGGAAATAAAATTCCTAATAGACCTACAATATGATCAGAAGTAAATGCTATATATGAAGAATTTTTCTGAGAAAAAAAACAAGAAATTACTAATACAGCTAAAAATGAAAACTTTTCATTATTAGCAGAAATTGAGCAAAGTTGAGAAGAAATTATTAATGATATAGAGTGATTAATCGATGATTGATTCTATGTATTAAGATTATTATTTAAAGAATTTTATGAAGGTTTCTTTTGAGAAGATATAAAAACTATTGATCTAAGATGAATGGATTTACTCAACAATAGAGAATTTATGAATTCTCTACAACAATTATCTGGAGAAATCTGATGTAATCCTGAAGATTTAATATTTGTAATGTATTGTGAATCTAAATTAGACCCAACGGCAGTAAATAAATATTCAAATGCAAGTTGATTACTTCAATGGCTTCCCTCTACAGCAAAATGACTTTGAACTACGACACAAAAACTATTAAAACTTCCTGCTAAAGATCAACTAATTTATGTCTATAAATTTTTAGATCAAAATGATAGAGGACAAACGCTAGATACTCCTGAAAAACTGTATGCTAGTGTATTTTATCCAAAATATTTAGAACATATACATGAACCTGAATATATTTTTTGAAGTCATGTTTCACAAAAAAATGCGCTCAAAATATGAAAACAAAATCCAGCTATTATTAAATATTCAAATAGAAAAATAAATGGTCAAAAAGTTATAGATTGATATGCTTTTAATAAATATGTAGAATCTCAAAAAAAAGAATTTGATAGAAAAATTGATTCTATTTCGTAATAGAAAATATTGATAAAAATAAATTTTTATAGTACAATATAAATAATAAAAATAAATACAGAAACAATGACAATAAATTTTACAGGTGCACCTGAAAAAAGAGAAAAAGCAATACAAAGTCAAATATTTGCTCTCAATAAAGTTTTATCAAATAAAACTATAACAGATGCTTTTGAAGAAAATCAGATTGATAAAGAAAGCTTTTTAGAATCATTTAATAAAGCATTTTATGAGAATAAATATGAAGAACTATTAACACTTTGAGCAAATAATTATTGAAAAAATAATCAAACTCAACAAGAATTAAATTGATTTATTGTAATCTCAGAATTATTAAAACTCGCTGAAATTGACTTAAGTGCTGAACTTTTATTTGAAGAAGCAAGTAGATTAAATCTATTCCCTATTCATATTGATTTATTAAATCAAGTACAACAAACTAAATCTCAAGCTTTAAATATTTTATAAAATAAAAAACCAATAATTTAAAAATTATTGGTTTTTTATTTTATTTTACTAATTCTCATTGTAAAACATATCTATCGAGATCAGTAATTTTTACTTGTACTAAATCACCTACTTGAACTGAATGTGAATCATCTTTGAAAAACACTTCTTTAAAATTTCTCGTTCTTCCAAAATATGAACCATCTTTATTTCAAGCTACCATTATTTCAAATGTTTTATCAAGCATTAATTTATTTCTTTCGAGTAAGTTTTCGAGTAATAAATCATTAAGAATATGCCATCTTTGTGCTTTTACTTCATCAGGAACATCATCGGGCAATACTTTTGATGCAATCGTACCTGGACGAACTGAATAACGTGCGATAAATGCAAAATCAAATTTACATTCTTTAAATGCTTTTACAGTATTTTGAAACATTTCTTCTGTTTCTCATGAATATCCAACAATAATATCAGTAGAAATAGAAAATAAAGGATCTTTATTTCTTAAATATTCAACCATATTTTTAAAGTCTTCATAATTATGTCTTCTATTCATTTTTTTGAGCATTTTATCATCTCAAGATTGAAGAGCAAAGTGAAGGTAGTTACAAGTTGCATCTAAATCAAAATGCGCATCAAGAATATCTTGAGTCATATCATGTGGATTTGATGAAGTGAAACGAATTCTATCAATTCATTCAACCGCATTAATATCATCTAAAACTTTTCTAAATGGTGAAGTTCATACTCCTTCATTCCAAGCTGATTTTTCTTCATTCCAAAGTTTTATATTTTTTTGTTTTCCATATGAATTAACATTTTGACCAACAAGTGAAATTTCTTTTGTTCCATTGGCTGCTAACTCTTTTACTTCTTGTATAATATCATCATGTTCACGAGAAATTTCTTTTCATCTTGTATATGGAACAATACAAAAAGTACAATAGTTATCACAACCAGTTTGAATAATAACTGAAGCTGATTTAGAGTTTTCACGTAATTGTCTCGCCTTTAAATAATCATCAAATTTATCATCTGATCATATTTTTTCTCATAAAATATGCGTCAAAATAAAAGTAATATATTTCACTTCTTCTATTCTAAACGTGAAATCAAGAGTTGGTAAACGTGGAAATAATTTATCATCATTATTAAATATACCTTCTTTTGAATCGATATATTCTATTACTTTTGCTTTTTTTCTTTTATTTTCTTCTGATAAATATTTTGCATTTATTCATGATTTTCTCACCATACAACCAGTAATTGCCGTGAGAATATATCTATCTATACCATTTTGCTTTCTTTTAATATTTTCTTTTTTGATTTCTTCACTCATCCCAAAAACTCTATCTTCTCATTTTTGTCTTACTGAACACGTATTATATACGACTAAATCTGCATCTCTCCAATCATTTGTTTTCATCATTCATGATTGTAAAAGTATCATATTTACTTTTTCACTATCAGCTTGATTCATTTCACAACCAAAGGTTTTGATATAATATTTTCTCATTTTTTATTTTTTTAATATTTTGAATTATTTTTTATGTACACAGTTTATTGAAAAATAAAATTTGTAAACAAAAAAATCCTTTCAAAAAGGATTTTTTAGTGAAGATCATTTGAAATTCTAGATTCTTCCGGGATAACTTGGTGCATATATTTACTTCCAACTCTTTTATCATATGTATTTTCTACCGTTCCATGAATAGTTTCAAATGCAAATTGTCCAATTCTCATACCTGGATATAAAACAACAGGAACTTCATTTATATTTGTCATTTCTAAAGTAATTGTTCCCTCAAATCCTGGATCAATAAACCCTGCAGTTGAATGGATAATTACTCAAAGTCTCCCAATTGAACTTCTTCATTCACATCTTGCAACTAAATCATAAGGAATTTTGATTTTTTCTAGCGTAACTCAAAGAACAAAATCACCTGGATGAAGTACAAATTTATCTCCATATTCAACAGAAATAACTTCTACATGAGATGGTTCAACTCAAATTTTAGAATCAATAACCGTTTGTTTTGATTTTCTATAAATTTTAAATGTATTTCCAAGTCTAAAATCTAAACTTGCTGGTCATATTTGTTTCATAACATCATATTCACCAAAAGTTTCCATTCAAATATCTCAATTTTCAATTCTTAGTTTTATTGACGTATCAGATAAAATCATATATTTTTATTATTAATTATTATTTCAAATATTTTGTACTTCTTCTATAACCTTAGAAGTGTCTTCAATGGTTTGCTTTACTTGATCTATTTTTTTGCCAGTTTCATCTATAAAATCAACTGTTTTATCATATGCATCTTTTGCATCTTGAATTGTTTGTTCTGCTCCAGATAGTGTCTGACGAACATCATCAACTTTATCTTTTGTTGATTCTACTCAATTAATAATTCCATCTTTTATTTTTAGCGCTCATGATTTTGTTTCTGCTAACTTTTCTTGAATTTCTTCTTGAGAAGGAACATAAGTCACTGCATCATCAAATCAAGATTTAAAATCTCTTATATAATTCGTGAGATTTGGAAAACCAAATGTGTTTCCAATACTATCGGCAAGTTCAGGTGCTTTAAAAACACTAACTCAAAATAATGTAGTTGATAATATAAATCACCAAAATAATTTTTGTAGTATCATATAAAAAAAATTAATAAAAAAACTATATATAAAATATAGTTTTTTTCTCTTAATTATCAAGTTTATTTTCATTATCGTCAAATAAATCTGAAACATTTAATTCTTCTGATTTAAGTTGATTATTTAAATCTACAATTTCTTCATCTTTAATAGAATTCAAATTTTTAATTATTTCTTTTTGTTCTCATGATTGAACTATTTCGGCACGAATATTTGGATTAGCTTTTGTTAATCTTTTTTGTAATTCAACAAGTTGTTCAGGTGAAATATTTGATTTTGATAGATCGAGAGATACAACTTCAGATTTAATCATTGAATGTTTTCCACAATTTGGACATTCAACATCAATATTAATAGTAGTACCTGCAGCACCAATAACGTCAACATTATTATCATCTACTTCAGCAGCACACTCTGGACATTTATATGTTTTAACGAGTGAGTCAATCATTCATTTTAATGCTTTAAAATTCATAGTTTTTATAAGTTATAATCTATAATTAGTATAACACAGAGATTTTATTCTATCAAATAATAAATAATTATTTAAATTGACGAATAAAATATTTTATACTTAGATAGTTTCTAACACTTTATTAATTCTTTTTAATGATTCTTCTTTTCCTAGAATTAATACTAATTCTAATGTACCTGGAGAAAATTTTTCTCAAGATAAAGCAACTCTTGCTGGCCATAAAACTTGACCATTTTTCATTTCTGCTTCTTTTATTTTTTCTACAAAAATATTTTTTATATCTCAAATATTATCTAAAGTAGCATTTGATTCTAAAATATTTTTTGTTAATTCAAGAGATTTTTTTACATCATCCATCGATTCAATTTTCATTTTTGGATTTATAAATAAATCATCTTCTGCAATTTTTGCATCATTATAGAAAAAAGAAGTCACTTCTTGATATTCATCAAATTTATTTATTCTAGATTTTAATTCTTCTAGAACTTTAATATTATATTCTTTCGGAAATTTTTGTAAAGTAGCAAAAAAGTCTCAATTATATTCTTCTAAATATTTTAGAAGTTTATCGTATACAACTTGAGTATCTAAAGATTTTAAATAATGTGAGTTGAAAAAATTTAATCTTTCTACATCAAAAATTGCTCCTGATTTATTTACATGATCCAAATTAAATCTTTCAATTAATTCATCCATAGTGAAAAATTCTTCTGTTGTTTTTGGATTCCAACCTAAAAGTGCAATATAATTAATTAATGCATCAACCATATATCATTTTTCTAAGAAAATTTCAGCAGAAACATCTCAAGTTCTTTTTGATAATTTTTTTCATCCAGTAGCTAAAAGTAATGGAATATGTGAAAAAACTGGTGGAGTCCAACCAAGTGATTCGTATAATAAAACATGTTTTGGAGCTGATGGAGTCCATTCATCTCATCTAATAACATGTGTTACTCCCATTAAATGGTCATCAACAATATTTGCTAAATGGTATGTAGGAAAACCATCAGATTTTAATAAAACTTGTTCATCAATATCTTTAGAATCAACTTCGATTCTACTTTTTACAGTATCTTGAAGTACTATTTTTTTCCCTTCTGGTACTTTTAATCTTACGGTATAAGAGCAACCAGAATCTAGTTTTTCTTTGATTTCTTCATCAGATAGATATCTACAATGTTTATCATATTTTGTTGCTAAACCTAATTCTTTTTGTTCAGCTCTGAGTTCATCTAATCTTTGAGAACTACAAAAACAATAATATGCTTTATCATTTTTAATAAGTTGATCTACATATTTTTTATAAATATCTAGTCTTTCAGATTGATAATATGGTCCAAGGTCTCCATGTTTATTTGGTCCCTCGTCTGGTGTAAGTCCAACTTTAGATAGAACAGAAATCATATTTTCTACACTTCCATCAACTAATCTTGTTCTATCTGTATCCTCTACTCTGAGTAAAAATTTACCACCTTTTTGTTTTGCATAAAGATAATTATATAAAACCGTTCTTAAACTCCCAATATGTAAATATCCCGTAGGACTTGGTGCAAATCTTGTTACTACGCTCATTTGATTTTTTTGAATTATGAATATATTTTTTATAAAAAGTGACATTATTTTATTAAGATTTATGCTTTTGTAAAGAGAAAATTAGCAAAATAAAAAAGTAGAAATTAATTTCTACTTTTTTATTTTATCTACAATATATTTCTTTTTTAAATCAATAATCAAATTCATTTTCGCTGCGAATAAAATATTGACCTAAATAATCATATACAAACATTCCGTCTTTTCATGTAAATATTTCTATATCATCAAAATAAGAAATTTCTATGTTTGAATACCTTCTACCTAGATTTAATTTATCTTTACAAATATATTTTCCTAATAATGGTTTATCGTTATGACCAGTAGAACTCGTTTTTATATATTGAGGATAACTTCCACATTCATAACAATCATCATTTCTAGAAGAATTTGTAAAATTATCTGATTGAATTAAATCTAAAAGAACTAAACGATAGTTATCGTTAGATATTTCTGCTGAAATTTTTGTCCAACCTCCTCAGTTATCTTTCATATTACAATATACTTCATACTCTTCTGATTCCACTCATGTTGGATTAATGGTATAAAAACCATTTCAAGTAGAATTTCAATTATATAAAATAGCTCTACAATCTTTTATTTTATTAAATCTAAAATCAATTTCTCCAGAAATTATTTCTTTATTTCAAGTTATTACTTTATTATTTGTTACTATAGAATAATTACTTGTTATATTTTTTATATCAATCTCATTTAAACTTCCACTTTTAGTTATTAACTCATTATTTAAATCATTTAATAAAATTCACAACTTATCTCATGTAGTTTTTACATACTTATCAGAGTTGTCAGCAAAAGTTTTAGAGTTTGAAAAATTTGCAGTAGTTTCACTGTTTTCCAAAAATCAAATAATTTGAAATTTATTTCTCGCTAAATTTATAGCATAACCATATGGTTTCAAAGTCACTGGGTCTAATCCTCCATTAAAAATATTTAAATCTGACTTTAAAATATTTTGTGATAATTCACCTTGATATTGAAAAATTGTTCCACTGGATGAAATATCTACTTTTTTATCTGGAAGTGGAAAATCTATGTTTTTTGTCCTGTTAATTTCAAATGATTTTGAAATATTTTTTAAATCTGCTAGACGAACTGAGTCTCTACTTGAGCTTGCGTATCGCTGAAAAGAGATAAATGCAACCGTAGCTAAAACAGCTAGAATCGTTATTACAACAATAAGTTCTACCAGTGTAAATGCTGTGTTATTATTTTTTTTCATAATTTTTTTATTTAACATATCAATTATAAATCGCTTTTATTTGTTTTTCATCTAAAGCAGTTTCATATACCTTTAATTCATCGATAATTCACTCATATTCTCCTGTAGTACATAATTCTAAAGGACAAGTTTTACCTATAAGCATATAATCTTCTTCATAATAAATCGTTGAACCTGAAGCAGTTGATTCTTCAATAAATTCTCCATTAACATACGTTTTAATAGTTTCTCCATCAAAAGTTGAAGTAAACATTTGATAATTATCACTAATATCAAAATCTGTAATAATATGCTGGATATCTGCTAGGTTTTGATCGATGCCTTCTTTAAACATAAAAAATGTTCTAATTTTAGATGTATAACGAGTAGTCATTGCAAAACCAGAATAATTACAAGCACTTGATGGACATCATTTTTGAAATATATAATCATGTTCTCAAGATAATTTTGGTTTAATAAGAGTATTAATTGTAAATTTTTCTGGTTCAAAAGAAGATGAGTCTAGTGTATAGAAATAATCATTTTCGCCATCAAAATACGTAGCTTGACCTGAAATACTATCAACTCATCAAATTTTTATTCAACCAGTTGCAGTGAGATGTAATCCATATTTTCAGAAATCTTTTAATTGACCGTTTTGTGAAGTTTCCATATCATAATATACTCAAAGATTTTCATCTAAATGTGAAAAATTTTTATTATTTGATATTGATAAACTAATTAAATCCGATTTATCTAAATTTTTTATTACAGATTTTTCAAAGGCGAATGAATATTCTCAATCGTTTGTAGTAGAAATATCAAGGTCAGTTGTCACAAAATCTCATTGTGCATCTAAAACAGCTCCTATACCATTTCAAAATCATTTTATATTCACATCATTTGCATATGTATTATTTTGAAACAAACTTCATAATTCTCATTCTAATTTAGATAAAATTGAAAATTTAGTTCCGTTTGTATTAGTTGTATAAGTATAATAATTATTTGAAACTGGGTCTTTTGCATCTCAAAATACACTGATAGATTCTTGAGTTTTTTTATCCATTATTCACTGATAAAATAAGATATTTGATGCTCAACTCATTGTAATATCAATTTTATTTCCAGGAACAGGATATGTATCAGATTTTGAAAGTTTATAATAATTTAATGCAGAATATATAGATTTTATTTCTGTTACTCTTTTTGTATCACGACTCGAACTTGTATATCCTTGAAACGAGATAAACGCAACTGTTGCTAGAACTGCTAAAATTGTAATGACCACGATAAGTTCTACCAGCGTAAATGCTTTGTTAATATTTTTTTTCATGTTTTATTTTTTTTAACGTATAGAAAATATAGCTCTTTTTATAGTATTTTCATGTTGAATCATAATATCTTGAGAAGTTCTACAAGCTTCATCAACCCACGAAGAACTACAATCAATATTACTTAGGTCAATCCATCATAAATCTGAATTATTATGAGCAGTTCTGAATAATTCTGTATTAATTATTTTTCATAAAAATGTTCTTTGTCAGTAGTAGTAATATGTATTATTATATTGTCAAAATACTTTATAACCTAGATAATGTTCTCTATTATCTGAGTCTTGCCAGTAATTAAACATTTCATCACTACATTTACCATCTTGGTAGTCAATTGAATTGTTTTCGTGAGAAATTACAAATGATAATAAATCACATCAAACATAACCAAAATTTCATGTATTATTTATCCGCTGATTTGATGGAAAACCATTTGAATATTTTGTTTGCATTTTAAATTCACTATATTTTGGCCAACCTCATACAATTCTATAATTTTGACTGTTTAAATCTCAACTTGGTATTCATTCACTTACATTTTTTAATTGATCTTCTATTCTTAACACACCACTAGAAGTTTTTAAATTATCTGATAATACAACAGTCCAACCTCATCAATCAGTTTTCATATCACAGTATACTTTAAATTCTTCTCAATTTACTCCAGTTGGATTAATTATATATATTCAATCTCATTTTGAATTCCCATTTAATAAAATAGATCTACAGCTTTGAGTTTCATTAATTCTAAAAGATAAATTATTTTTTAGATAATCATTATCTCAAATATTAATTTTATTATCAATAATAAGAGAATAATTTTGAGTATTAGATTCAATATCAATTTCACCAAAACTTCCGCTAGCAGTAATAATTTCATTTGTCGTTTCATCGAGTAAAATCCCTAAAGAATCTCCACTAGATTTAATATATTTATCAGAATTATCTGCAAATGTTGTAGAGTTTGAAATATTTGCAGTATTTTCATTGTTTTCTAAAAATCAGATTATTTGAAATTTATTTCTTGCAAAATTTACTGCGTAACCATAAGGTTTTTTTGTTACTGGATCGAGTCCTCCATCAAAAATATTTAGATCTGATTTTAAAATATTTTGTGATAATTCTCATTGATATTGAAAAATTGTTCCACTTGATGAAATATCAACTTTTTTATCTGGAAGTGGAAAATCTACATTTTTCGTTCTATTTATTTCAAATGATTTTGAAATATTTTTTAAATCTGCCAAACGAACCGAATCTCTGCTGGAACTTGTATATCCTTGAAACGAGATAAATGCAACCGTTGCTAGAACTGCTAAAATTGTAATGACCACGATAAGTTCTACCAGCGTAAATGCTTTGTTAATATTTTTTTTCATGTTTTGTATTTTTTGTAAAATATTGCTTGTATAATAATGAAAATATACATATTTAAAAATCTTTATATATTGACAAAATGATAATTAATTTTTAGTATAAATTATGTGTTTTTAACATAAAAAAAATATGAATATTGAAATATTTAAAATTGAATTATAATAAAGAAAATAATTTTTAAATTACAAAAAATGTTTTGAGCAAAAAAAAGAAATACAAGTCCAATTACTTCGGCTTTAATCCCAACAGTAATTGATAAATGACCGAGTTGAGAAAGAGCGTATGATATTTATTCTAGATTATTAGAAGATAGAGTTATCTTTTTAGGAGAAGGAATTGATAGTGCTGTAGCAAATACTGTTATCGCACAATTATTATTCTTAGAAAAACAAGATCCAAAAGCACCAATTACTATGTACGTAAATTCTCCAGGATGACACGTAACTGCTGGTTTAGCGATTTATGACACTATGCAATATATTTCATGTCCAGTACACACTGTTTCGATGGGATTATCTGCATCTATGGGTTCAATTATTTTAGCAGGTTGAGAAAAAGGAAAAAGATTTTCTCTTCCACATAGTGAAATAATGATTCACCAACCTCTTGGTGGAGCTGAAGGACAAGCTACAGATATCAGATTAGCAGCAGAACATATTATAAAAACTGGTGATACACTGTATAAAATCTTAGCAAAACATACAGGACAAGATATTAAAACAATCGAAAGAGATTGTGATAGAGATAATTTTATGTCAGCTGAACAAGCTTTAGAATATGGGCTTATTGATAAAATTATAAAAAATAAATAATTTTTAGAATTTCTTAAGACTCTGAGAATAAAATCTCAGAGTCTTTTTTAAAAATAAAATTTTACAATGTACGCAGAAAAAACAATATCAAATCAAACCATTATTTATAGCGAATATAAATATGAAAGTAAACAACATAATATTGAAATGCTTTTACAGTCAGAAGAATTTCATGATTTTTTATCAGACTTAGACGAACAATACAATATTGTAATTTGATGAGATGGTACGATGTTGTATGCACTAAAAACTTATAATAAAAATCAGAAAAAATTTATTTGAATAAATTTTTGAAATAAATGATTTTTATTACAAGATAAAAAAATAATCTTAGAAAAAAATAAATTTATAAATAAAAAATATAGTATTTTTGATCTCCAAATAAATAATTCTCATTTTGATACATTTATAAATGAAGTTTCCATTTCAGCTAAAAATGGAAAAATGTGAGCATTTGAAATACAATTATGACAAAAAGAATCATTTGAATTACAGTGAGATTGATTTGTAGTTTCAACACCTATTTGATCAACTGCTTATAATTCTTCTCTCGGATGACCCATTTTATCTCATCACTCTAAAAGTCTCGTTATAACTCCAAAGGCTCCTTGGAAACCAAGACACTTCCCTAGTATTGTGATACCGGAAAATGAGAAAATTCATATAAAAAATATCGGAAGATTTCACGGGTTAGAAATACATTGTGACGGACAATCAAAACATATTGATGAAAAAAATGATGAAATAACTATTATAAAGTCAAATATAGAAATAAATATTGCAGTTGCACAAAGTCAGGAAAAAAAATGGGAAAATAAAATTTTTGAATTTTAAAAAATAAAAAAAATAAGAAATTAATTTCTTATTTTTTTTATTTTTTTCTCTCAGCAATATATCAAACTAAAAATTTTAGTTTTTCTGATTTAAGTGTCGTGGCAACATTTTTACAATCTATAATCAAAGATTCCAGTTCCATTTTTGTTTTTTCTATTCACATGAAATATACAAATCATTTTTGTTCAAATTTTCAACCATCTCGTATTCACACACTTTTCCCAGTTTCCGCAAAAGTTCATTCTACATCTAAAATATCATCTTTTATCTGAAATGCTAAACCAATTTTTTCTCAAAAACGAAGAAATTCATCCGTTTTATATGATTTTCCAGCTAAAATAATTCCAGATAATACAGAAGCTTTTATTAATTTTCCAGTTTTAGAATTATGGAGATTTACTAAATCACTATACGAAATTCTGTTTATATCTTCTTCAAAATACATATCAGATATTTGCCCTCAAATCATACCGTTAAATCCCGTATTTGAAGTAAATAATTTTATGATTTCTATTGCATGTTCACTATTTTCCATGTCAGAAATAATTTCATACGCAAGAGTATTCATTAGATCTCATCAAAGAATTGCGTTATATTCTCAATATTTTTTCCAAACAGTTTTCATTCATCTTCTATATTCATCATTATCCATACATGGCATATCATCATGAACCAAAGAATATGAATGAATTAATTCTAATGCAACAACTAATTTTATAATATCGTCATTTTCAGTAATTGTATTAATATCTTTTTTACTCAATGCAAGATAAAATTCTAAAGCCAACATAGCTCTAATTTTTTTTCATCATTGATTGGCATAATAAATCGATTCTTTAAATGTTTCGAGTCAATGATTTGTTACATGTTTTGGTAAATATTTATCAAGATACACAAAAATCATTTTTTCAATATATTCTCTATATTCAGATAACCAAGTTGGAGCCATACAATAAAATTAAAAATTATTTTCAAAACTTTCTTTGAGATTGATTATATTGATTTATTACAAATTCTAAATGTTTTTTATCAAAATCAGGCCAATTTACATCTAAAAAACAAGATTCCGCATATTCACTATCATAGAGTAAAAAGCCACTCAATCTGTTATGACCACCTGTTCTGACAATCATATCAACAACAGGAAGTTTTCAAATATCTAAATATTTACGAAATTCATCACGAGACAAAGTATTTACATCAATTCAAAGATTTGTTACTTTTTGAATTCATCTAATTATTTCATCTTGTCAACCGTATGCTAGAGCAAGTGTGATAATTATTTTTGTATTATTTTTAGTTTCCTCAACAAGTCCAGCAAGTGTATTTTGAGATTCAATCGGAAGTTTTTGTATGTCTCAAATTAATTGAATTTTACCTCAATTTTTCATAATATTTGTTAAATATTTTTTCGCTCAATTAATTATTTTTACGATATCTTTTACCTCAGATGTATCTCTTTTTTCTAAATTATCAGTTGAAAGTCACCATAAAGTTACATGTTTTATATTTTTTTCTAAACACGCAAATATAGTTTTTTCAACATTTTGTGCTCAAGCTTTATGTCACAATACTTTTGGAAGGTGTTTGTTTTCAGCCCGAGTTCTATTTCCGTCCATGATAATTCATAGGTGGTGTATCATAATTTTTATGTTAAGTTTTGTTGTATTATATCTTTCATTTTAATATATTCTTCTTTTGGTATTTCAACTCGCTCGGGAATATTTTCATATTCTCAAACAAGGTTTCTCAAATATCATTTACTTGGAAAAACATGAAAATGTAGATGCGCTTGTGTGATATGTTTTCCATTATTTTTTAAAATAACAGCTGAATCTTCTCAAAGATTTTCAACAACTTCTTGAATATCATTGAGTAAACAAAATAAATCATGAGATTCTTCTGCTGTAAGTTCATTCATAGTCGTTTGAGTAACATGTCTTTTTGGCATAACCATCAAATGTCCAAATTTCAAAGGACACTGACAAATAATACAAAAACTATATTTTGTTTCCTTGATTAATCTATAGTTGTCGTTTATTGAATTACATAATTCACACATATTTTTTAATTAATCATTAAATGTTTTCCACTTGCTAAATCTTTAAATTTAGATTTTTTGTTCATAAGTTCATCATAGGTTCACGATTCAACTATTTGCCCATTTTCTAAATAAAAAATTTCATCTGCATCCATTATTGTTGTGAGTCTGTGAGCAATAATAATGGAAGTTCTCGATTTCATTAAAATATTCAGAGATTTTTGAATTGATTTTTCTGTCTTATTATCAAGTGCACTTGTTGCTTCATCTAAAATTAATATTTCAGGATTTTTTAGAAATAAGCGAGCAATTGAAAGTCTTTGTTTTTCTCAACCAGATAATTTTAATCATCTTTCTCAAATAATTGTATCAAGTCATTTTTTTAAATCAAATACAAAATCTGCTTGCGCATCCATTAGGGCATTTTTTATTTTTTTATCACTTGCTTTTGGATCTGCAAATAATAAATTTTCACGAATAGTCATATTAAATAAACTGTTATCTTGCGCAACTATTCAAATATGTTTCCTGAGAGATTTTAGTCAAATCTCTTGAATATTTATATCATCAATTTTTATTTCTCATTTATAATTATCCCAGAGACGAAGAAGTAAATTTATAATCGTTGATTTCCCTGCTCAGGTACTTCAAACTAAAGCAATTTTTTTTCAAGATTTTATTTTAAAACTTATATTTTTTAATATTTTTCTTTCTGAATCATATCAAAATTCTATATTTTTAAATTCAATATTTCATTGTAGTTTGTTTATTTTTTTCCCTTTTTTTTCAATATTTTCTTTTTCAATATCATCAAAAGTCTCATAAAGTTTTCAAATAGCTGTAATCCATTGAGAAACATTTCTTAAACGAGAAAAAAGCATTCAAAGTGGAAAGTAGACCCATCAAATATATGAAAAATATAAAAATAGAGTTGCTAAATTTATTTCTCAAAGAGATAAATAATAGACTCAAAATCAAAGCACAAATATACGAGAAATCATTACAAAAGCTGCAGTATAAATATCTGAAATACTCCATCATTTATCAATTGAAAGTTGTTGATTGTAACCACTATCTAGATCTTTATCAAATTTTTTCATAAAGTTTTTCTCTAATCCAAGGGACTTTACTAAGAAAAAATTCGATAAAACATTTCAAAGTTTTCAAAATAATTCATCCCAAGTATCATTGAGTTTTTGTTGACGAGGAAATAATTTTTTATAGAAAAATATTCACATAAAAAACATAATTGGAAAAACAGCAAGCGTAACTAAAGCCATTTTTACATTTACATAAAACAAAATAAATATTACAAATATGATTCCACTTAAAGATTTTAACAAATCTAAGAAGAAATAAAAAATAAATAATACTTGCGTATCAACTCACCTATCATAAATTTTGTATAAACTTCCTGTTTTATTTTTTAAATATTCTCAATATTGCATAGAAATCATCTTTTTTGCATACTCGCTTGCCAGTTCTTTATGGTTTTTTAAAACAATATGTGAAACAAAAATATATCTATAAATATACTGCATAATTATAGAAAAAACTATAAATCCTCACCAAATAAATAAAAATAATATAAAATCTTCTAAAATAAATACTCAGGTATTATAAAAGTTTTCAATTTTTGATATTATTTGAGTAAAAATAATTGGTTCTACAATAATTATCGCTGAAACCAATAAACCAAATAAAACCGTAAAAATTGTTTTCACAATTCCTGCGGTTTTAGTAAAGTTTCAAATAATTTTTTTTATTATTTCATATGTAGTCATAATTATGATTTCCAGTTTTTAAAGTATGTTGGATCAAATTCAGCAAAATTTTTTCTTTCTTCAGCTGGAAGATGTAAAACTTTATCAATATAATGCGTAAGCATTTTTCCATTTTCTATATGATACACGCGAATATCTCATTCTCAGCCATGTGAACTTTGAATTTCTAAACTTCCATATTTAAATATTTTTCCAAAAAAACTATCAGTAAAATAATTTACATTACGAATATTTTCATAACTAATTTTTTTCACATAATCTTTAAATAATCATTCCATTCCATGAAATAAAATTCTCTTAGAAGTAATATATAAATAATTATTTCCAGATCTGTATAATTTATATCAAATTGTTAATCCTAGACTGGTAGTGAGTAAAACAAATATAATTATGAGTACAAATAATGGAATCCATCATTGTACTGTCATAAATGTAAATATCATTTCAATAATAAATATTGGAAGAATAATTTTTATTATTTCAATAACCGTTTGTTTTTTTGATGGTTTACAATAGTGAAGTATAACTTCATCTACATGTTTTCATTCAAAATTGTGATTTGACCATTTTCTTTCAGACATTTTTTTTAATTAAACAACTATTTTATCTTCAGGATTAACAACTTTCTTTTTATACATTGAAAGAGTTTTATTTTTATTCACCATGTAAAATAAAGGTGAAGCTATAAAAATAGATGAGTATGTTCCGACAATTGTACCAAAAATCATCACAAGAACAAAACCAGAAATAGTTTCAGGACCAAAGAAGAAAATAGTAATAAGTACAAATAATAGAGTTGCACTTGTATAAATACTTCTCACTACTGTTTCTTTAATCGACATATTTACGATTTCATAAAGATTTTTTTCATCTTTTCATTTTTTCCCAGCAAATTTTCTTAAATTATCTCTAATTCTATCAAATACTACAATGGTATCATTAATCGAATACCCTAGAATAGTTAATAAAGCTGTTACAAAAAATGTATCAATTTGAAATTGAGAATAAAACATTGATGTAAAAATATATAATCCCGTAGAAATAATCACATCGTGAAATAAAGTTGCAATCGTAATTAATGCAAAAGAATATACATTTATTCCACTCACTGTTCCAGAAAATGCGTGCATTACATATATAGCAATCGCTAAAATAGCAATTCATAGAGTTAAAAATGCAGTATTTTTTATATAATCTCAAAAACTTTTCCCAATATTTTGATATTTCGTTTCTAAAACTGATTCATCTTGAGATTGTAAAATTTCAAGAGTTTTATCTTTTATTTGATTTTTATATCAATCCAAAAGTTTTTCAGTCTCTCTAATTTCTTCTTGATTTGAAATTCCATCAGTAATATCATAAAATCAAATAACAGCAGAAAGTGCATTTTCTCCAGTTATTTTATAGACTGAAGTATCATTTATAACTTGAGAATCATTGTGTAAAATTTCTTTAGAAGCTTCTGCTACCAATTGATTTACTTCTTCAATATTAACTCATTTTTCATAACTATAATCCATTTGGATTCCACCAGTCATATCAATTCACAAATTTAATTTTCCGAATAATAAAATTCCTAAAGATGCTACAATTGCAATCAAAGAAATTAAAATATATTTAGAACTATTTTTAACAATATCCATAAAAAAATTTATTTTATATATAAAATCTCATTAATTGTAAACAAATTCAGGAAAAATCAAGAAAATAACTTGTAAAATACACTTTTCTTTATAATATTTGTGCACAAAAAATATATAAAAAATTTGTTAATCAAAATAAAATGATAAAAAAAATATTTCAAAAAATATTTCACCTCTTAAATATTTTATTAATAGTAGCGAGTTTAGCTTTAGCAATTATTTCTATTTTTAAAAAAGAGTGGATTGAAAATTTTATTGAATGGATGAAAGTATTAGTAGAATCACTCTGATTTTGGAATTATCTCATTGCAGCAATCAGTAGTTTCATAGAAGCATTTCCAGTACTTTGAGTTGTAGTTCCATGACAAAATATTTTACTGATAGTTGGTTGATTTTTCTGAGAAATATCACAAACTAATCTAATTTATGTTATGTTAGTAGCTTGTATTTGAGCTATTTTGTGAAATTTTGTATGATTTTTACTTTGAAAATATTTCTGAGATTCATTTTTCAGAAAATATGGAATGTGGTTTTGAATAGGACTGACAGAAGTAAAATATTTAAAAAAATGAATTCATAAATGGTGAGCTCCTGGAATAATTTTTTGAAAATTTCATCCAATGACCAGAGCATTTCTGCCTTTTATTGCATGAAGTATGTGAATGAATAGTGTAAAATTTATGATTTATAATGTTATTTGATCAATAATCCGGGCAATTACTATTGTTTGATTATGAGTTATATTTGTGGAATATTATGAAATATTACTCGAACATATTGGAAAAATAATGTTAATAATATTTGCAGCTATTTGAATCTATATTTTCAAATTTAAAAAAGAAGCATTTAAAAAATATATGCTCGAAAAAAACCAAGAAATGGAAGAACTGTATTGAGAAAAACAAAAAAAATAATTAATAATAAAAAAATATGCATAATAATTTACCAAAAGAATTCTGGGATAGAATAGAAAAAATTTATTCAAAAGAAGATATTGAAATAATCAAAGCTGGATATTCAATCGAAAAAAGAAATCCAACATTTAGAGTAAATACTCTCAAAGAATCAGAAAAAAAAGTAATTGACTTACTCACAAAAAAAGGTTTAGAAATAGAAAAAATTCCATACCTAAGTAATGGATATGAACTAAAAAATGGTACAGAAAAAGATCTTTGGGATACTGAATTTAATGAAAAAGGTAAAATTTATATCCAACAAACAGCCAGCCAAATCCCAGTAGAATTTATGGATTTAAAATCTGGAGATAAAGTACTCGATACAACAGCTGCTCCATGAAGTAAAACAAGTCAAATCGCTACAAAATTAGGAAATACTGGTGAAATAATTGCCGTTGATAATAATGCAATTCGTATTGATAAATTAAACTTCACACTCGCAAAACAAGGAGTAGAAAATGCTACTGTTTTCAAAACTGATGCCAGAGATATTTCTACACCATTTGGAGAACATTTAGAAAAAATTGGTTGGGATAAAGAAGCTTCTAAAGAATATTTTGACCATATTTTACTTGATGCGCCATGTACGGCAGAATGAAGATTTAATCTCCATCGTGAAAAATCATATGGTTTCTGGAATCCTACAATTTTTAAAAAAGCATACAAACTTTCAAAATCTATTTTAGAAGAAACAATTCCAATGTTAAAAGTAGGTTGATCTCTTGTATTTTCAACGTGTACAATCGCTCCAGAAGAAAATGAAGCAATAGTTCATTTCATACTTTCAAACTATCCTGATATGAAATTAGTACCCATTTCACTTGAGTCTCAATATGCAAGACCTGGGATTAAATCATTTGGAAAACAAATCTATAGATCAGACGTAGTTGATACAATTAGATGTCTTCCATCTGAAGAAACTGAAGGATTTTACATCGCAAAATTTGAAAAAGTTTCAGTATAAAAATATATTAAATAAAAAAAATCAGAAAATTATTTTTCTGATTTTTTATTTTCTAAAATTAATTTAAATCTTGCTTCTATAATTAAATACTCATTTTCACAAAAATACTCTAGTCTATCAAAAATTTCTTTCACATCATTAAAATTTTCAGCATTATTTATTGTATTAATATCTTCATCATCACATTTTGATAAAACCCACATTATTTTATCGCTAATTATTTGTGTTAAATCGAGTAAGGCAATATTAATATCTCCATTATAATCAGCAGATAATTTCAACATTGATTCGTGTGAAATTCATTTATATCAAAAATACTTATCTTGAGGTTTATTCTTATCCATATTTATATAAAAAATATATTATTATTACTTTTAATTATACAAGATAATATTAAAATAAACAAAAAATATTTAGTATTGCAAATAGTAAGTATTTATTTAAAATATTATTACTAATAATATTTTTTATATATATAAATTAAAGAAAATGGAAGACTATATTCTAAATCATTGAAGCAAAAAAAATTTAATTATACATATTTTTGCTGTACCTATTTTTATTATTTCAAATATTAGTATTCTTTATTGAATATTTCAATTAAATATTATTGTAATTTTATTAAGCTTTTGATTGATTTGATTCAGCTTACTTTTGCAATGAAAGTGACATAAATTAGAAACTAATAAACCAAAGAAATTTTCAAGTAAATGAGATTTTATAAAAAGAATTTATATAGAACAGTTTATAACTTTTCCTTTATTTCTTATCTCTTGAAATTATTTTAAAAATATTATAAAAAAATCAGAAAAGTAATTTTCTGATTTTTTTAATGATTACACATTGAATTTAAATAAAATTACATCTCCATCTTGTACGATATAATCTTTTCCTTGAAGTGAAACTTTTCCGTTGACTCTTGATTGTGACCAACCTCCATTTTCAACTAAATCATCCCATCTCACTACATCAGCTTTGATAAAACCTTTTTCAAAATCAGTATGGATTACTCCAGCTGCTTGAGGTGCAGTTGATGATTTTTTTACAGTCCAAGCTCTTACTTCTTGTTCACCTGCTGTAAAGTAATACTCTAAACCTAGTGCATCGTATGAAGCTTTAATTAAATCATCTAAACCAGTAGAAATTAATCCCATTTCTGATAAAAATTCATGTTTTTCTTCATCTGACATTTCAACCATATCTGATTCTAATTTTGCACAAACTGGTACAACTCTTGTTTGATTTGAAGTTATTCAGATTAATTTTTTTAAATCTTCTTCAGAAGTATCCATCATGTCTTCTGAAACATTACAAGCATAAACAAACTTTTTATTTGTTAATAAATGTAAATCTTTAATATCTTCTAATTCTTCTTCTGATAAATCCATATCGTTTACAATAATTCCTTGTTCTAAAAGTCATTTAACTTTTTCACAAACAACTAATGATCTAGCAATATCTTTATCTGATCTTGCTTTTTTTGCATCTTTTATGACTCTTTTTTCAATTGATTCTATATCAGCTAAAATTAATTCTGAATTAATAACTTCTATATCACCTTTTGGATCAACTTCACCATGAACATGGATAATATCTCCGTCTTCAAAAATTCTTACTACTTGTAGAATTGCGTCTGCTTCTCTAATATTCGCTAAAAATTTATTCCCTAAACCTTCTCATGCTGAAGCTCATTTTACAATCCCAGCAATGTCGATAAATTCACAATTAGCAGGAATTACTTTTGCTCCATTTACAGCGACTCTAATTTTTTCTAGTCTAGAATCATTTACATTTACGATTCCTGTATTTGGTTCGATTGTACAAAATGGGAAATTTTGTGCATCAGCAGAATAATTTTTTGTCAGTGCGTTAAATAATGTAGATTTCCCTACATTTGGTAATCAAACAATACCAATTTTCATAATATTTTATTTAAAATTTAATTTTGCAATAGTATAGCCAAAGATTAAAAATAAGCAAAGAAAAGAAAAAAACGAAAATATATATTTTCGTTTTTTTCTTATCTCATAAACATTTTACCCTGAGGTGTTGTCACTCAACTATTAATTCCACAAATAGATCAACTTGTAGTATCAAATCAGCGTCTTGTTGAATACCCATAACGACTATCATTTGGAAAGTATAAGTTATAGCTATCAGGATTATAACGAATAAAAGTTGAAGCCCATCAATCTGAATAAGAGTTTTGTGTATATTCCCAAAATTCTCACGTAGCTAAACAATGAATTCATTTTGCTCATAAATTATATAAATGTGTAGTTTCATTATTAAAACTATCCCAAGTCCATGAATCAATATTATTTACGACAAATTTTGAACTTGATTTGTAATCAAATAACATGTCAACTCCATCATAAATAATTTTATTAATTTTTTCATCAGAAAGTTTCCCAGTCCCCGTAACTCAACCTGTTTCACCTTGAGTATTAATAGTTGCTTCTTGATTATCAGCATAAATTATTCTCGTCCAACCTCATCAGTCAGTTTTCATATCACAATATACTTCAAAATCATCTCAAGCTAAACCAGTTGGATTTATCCTATACATTCCACTTCATTTTGATAAACCACTTCTAAGAATAGTTAAACAGTTAGTATTATCTCAAGTATTAGCTTCAAATTGTTTTTTTAATTAGATTCACTCTGAAATAATAATATTTTCTCAAAACGCTAATGTATAATTATCTGTATTTGTATCAATATCAATTTCATCTAAACTTCCACTAGCAGTAATAATTTCATTTGTCGTTTCGTTGAGTAAAATTCCTAGAGAATCTCCACTAGATTTTATATATTTATCTGAGTTATCTGCAAATGTTGTAGTTGTAGAAATATTTGCAACCGATTCTTGATTTTCTAAAAATCAGATGACTTGAAATTTATTTCTTGCAAAATTTACTGCGTAACCATATGGTTCTTTAGTCACTGGATCTAATCCTCCATCAAAAATATTTAAGTTTTTTTCTAAAATATTTTGTGATAATTCTCATTGGTATTGAAAAATTGTTCCACTGGCTGAAATATCTACTTTTTTATCAGGCAAAGCAAAATCAATATCTTTTGTCCTGTTAATTTCAAATGATTTTGAAATATTTTTTAAATCAGCAAGTCTAACTCAATCTCTGCTAGAACTTGTATATCCTTGAAAAGAGATAAAGCCAACCGTTGCTAAAACTGCTAAAATCGTGATTACAACGATGAGTTCTACGAGTGTAAATGCTGTGTTAATATTTTTTTTCATGTTTTGTATTTAAAAATTATCTAACAAACCAAGTTTGTTGCTCAGTTGAAGCTCATTCCCATAAATTTAATTGATGTTGTGTATCAGAATCATAAAAATTATTAATTTTCCCTTTAAATTCTCATCTAGCAGTTCATAATCATTGAGGCATAAATATTCTTCCATATTGTAAAACACTATATTCTTGATCTCAGTTACTATTTCAAACTGACCATATTCACATTCAAATTTGCCAGTCATATCAGGCTAAATGATATATTCATTCTATTTTTTTTCAAGAACCAAGTTCTATAATATCATCACATGTTCATTGTGCTCAATATTCATCCTTTGTCCAGTTATCCATATGTTCAGTAAATAATAATCTATCTAAATGAGTATATCATTTTATAGATAAATTTTTATCATTACATTGTGTTCATTTCACTTTATATCATCTTGTATATATCATTAATTCTCACCATTGTTTAAGTGAAACTCATGATTCACTTAAACATTCGTTATCAACATTACAATTTATAGAGTTACTAGGATTCCAATTTACAATATCATCATAATCATATACACTTGTATCCTCTCCTATAGCGTTTGCTAGGAGTGTCCATCCTCATCAATCTGTAGACATATCACAATATACTTCAAAATCATCTCAAGCTAAACCAGTTGGATTTATCGTATACATTCCATCTCATTTAGAATTTCAATTATATAAAATAGATTTACAACTTTCTATAGCATTTATCCTAAAACTTAAATTATCTTTAATATAATCACTATTTCATTTTGTTATTTTATTTCAAATAATTATAGAATAATTATCAACAATTGCTTCAATATCAATTTCATCAAAACTTCCACTAGCAGTAATAATTTCATTTGTCGTTTCGTTGAGTAAAATTCCTAGAGAATCTCCACTAGATTTTATATATTTGTCAGAATTATCTGCAAATGTTGTAGTTGTAGAAATATTCGCAACAGATTCTTGGTTTTCTAAAAATCAGATTATTTGAAATTTATTTCTTGCGAGATTTACTGCGTAACCATATGGTTGTTTCGTTACTGGATCTAAACCTCCATCAAAAATATTTAGATCTGATTCTAAAATATTTTGTGATAATTCTCATT
>CAXHZN010000010.1:0-52574 GCA_964022365.1 uncultured Candidatus Altimarinota bacterium | reverse complement strand
TTCCATACACTCCGCAGAAGTCCCATCTGCATTAAACTCGTACAAGCTGCAAAAGAAAAATGAGTAAAAACTATTTTGCTTGCCGGGGGAGTGAGCGCAAATAACAGACTCAAAGATGAAATTGCAAAACTCGCACAAAAAAATAATCTCAATTTCCAATACCCAACAAAACTCGTTTATTGCATGGATAATGCAGCAATGGTATGAATGTTAACCTACTACAAAGTTATAGATAAACAATTCGAAGAAAAAATTTGAGTAGTAAAAGTATAAAAAAATCTCGCATTTGCGAGATTTTTTAGTTATACAATAAGAATTGTATTTTTATTTATTTACATATATTATATTTAATATTAATTATTTTAATTTTATATATGGAACTTTTTAATGCAATTATTTTTTCTTGATTTGGAAATTATAATTTTTCCGAAATTTGGATTTATGTTTATGATTTTTTCACTGGTTTTATATTTTGAAGTTATGAACCTTCATTATGAATATGATTTTGATTGTTTATCCCAGTAATGCTATTTTGTTATTTTTTGATCCTTTTTTGAATTTGAAAATGAATAAAAAAAATATTTACAATAAAAAATTTTTCTTTTTGAAATAATTCAAAGTATTTTTCTTGGCTATTTTTAATTACTCCAATTTTAATAATATTTTATCCAATCATATTATGAATTTCTGATAGAAAATTACAATGACATAAAAAACACGTATGAATTTGAATATTTATTTGTTTATTTTTTGTTATTTATTATTGAGTAATTCGATCAGCTGGATATACCAATTGAATTGGTTTACTTTATTTTCTTCCAGTTATTTTACTTATTTTTCTGATTTGTAATCCACAAAAATTATTTTTAAAAATATTAAAATATTTATGAATTATTATAATAATTTTTATTTTACTCACTCAACCATTTTATAGACAATTATTTTATGATAGAACTGATCCAGAAAATCAAAAAATTTGTTATTCAAGACCGATTGAAGAGATAAATAGATGACCATGTTTTAAAATATTTAAATGAATTTGAAGATAAAAAAATCTCGCATTCGCGAGTTTTTTTAAGTATTTTCACAGAGTCAAATCACGTTGATAATCACTTATCAAGGATTTCAATCATGTGAGGCATATTTCTAGGATTACTAGATTCCGAGTAATTGTTATCACGAGTTTTGTACTGAGAAGAACCACCACTATCTAACCTAGTAATAAATCCATTTGAAATATTCCAAGATGAATTTAGTTCATTAACAGCAGTACTCATATATTTATTCTCAGAAATCAAGAATACTATTGCTTTGAGTGTACAAGTTTGTATTCCTGGATTGCAACTCCCATTAGGAATTACGCCTAAATGTGTATATTGATCTGTATTTATATCATCATTACCTTTTTTCACTGAATAATTCCAGCCAGTAAAAGCATCACTTACATTATTCAAATCACTTGTGTCATAGCCATTTTTATAAGCATATGTTCCACCTGAATGTAAAATTGTATTTAAACTTCTACTTTCAGTGTTATTTGATTGAAATACCGTATTATTCCCTTTGACGGGGAAGCTAATTGGAGAAGTACTTTTCCATAACGTTGGATCAAAAAATTGACCATTCACAAATCCAAAAGTTTTATTAGAATTATACATATTCCAAAAATCAGTTTGATCATATTTTTGAAATAATTTATGCCCCCACTGGTTTGTGTTACCTGTATCAGTAATTCTATCGAATTTTAGTTTTGCCTTTGATAAATCTACATATATTGCATGATAATCTTGATTATCTGAAATATAAAGCGTTGCTCCATTACTAGTTTCAATTTCATTATAGTTATTTGGAACTTCCCAAATAGGAAGAACTCCTGCCAATGTAGTTTGTGAAAATAAGATAGATATAGCTAATATACTTTTCTTCATTACTTTTTTCCTTTTCTTATGAAGACTGAAAAAATGATTTATACTTTATTTATTATAAAGCTAATAAAATGTATTGATTTTTTTTTGTCAATATAATTTAAAAAATATTTTTTAATAAACATATATGTATTTTCTTACTGAATTATTTGGCAATATTTTTTATATTGATTACGCGTTTAATATTACATATTTCATATATGATATAATTTATTCTATTATAACTGGATGAAATGAGTTTCGTTTTACAGGATGATTATATATAATTTCAATTCTTTTTATTCCTTGTTTGAGTATTTTATTATATTTTCTTTTTAATAAGATTAAAATTTATATTACAAAGAAAAATAAAAGAGATGAAAAAAAATGGGTAAACATAGTTTCACTATTTTATTTATTCTTTCCAGGTTGATATTTTATATATCCAATTTTACTTTGTATTTTGAATATAAATATTCAAAAACAAATAAAATTTATTTTTTTATGAAGTCTAATTTATCATTTTTATTTATATCTGATATTTGAAATTTCTCATGTGAATAATATAGTAGCTAATAGTATTTCTATAATAAGATTTTTCCCATTATTTATTTTATTATTTTTTATTTGGAAACCATTATGAAGAATTAAAAATGTACTAAAAAATACGGTAATTATCTTATTAATTCTAGTTTTTTACACACAACCATTTTATAAAAATTGGTTTTACGAAAATAATAAGGCATCAACTAATCAAAGTATTTGTTATGATAGAGAAAAAGTTTTCTGACCCTGTTTCAAAATATTTAAATGAATTAGAATTGATTAGAACTAAAAAAAACTCGCAATTGCGAGTTTTTTTAGTTATTTATTTCGAGTTTTTGTTTGATTTTAAGACTGTCTCTTAAGTACATATTTCCAGGTTCTGTGAGGATATTTTTGATGAGTTTATCACCAAATTCGAGTCTGTGGTAGAAATCTTCGGTTGAAATAATGGCATATTTTATTTTTCTTCCATAAAATACACTTCCAAGAAATTCGTTAAAATTATCTTTATCAATATCTCAAATTAAGAAAATATCGAGAATACTTTTCCCGGGTTTTAATAATTTATATTTTACAGATTCATTGACTATGATGAGTTCTAAATCTGTTTTTGTTTTGAAATATTCTTTGATTTTTTCCATTGGATTGTAGACTTTTATGAATACTCCGATAAATTCATCGAGTAAAATAAAATTACTATTGAGAAAAAATATTTTCTTTTTCAGTTCCGTTTTATGTTTGAGTAAACCAAGTTCTGTGAGATTATCGAGTTCTCTTTTTACAGAATTTATTTGTTCATCAAGTTCACGAGAAAGGGCTCTCATATGAAATCATTTATTATTTCCAGATTCATATTCTAGGAAAAATTTTTCCAGGAGTTTGGATCTACATTTTGATCAAAAGATTTTTGAAATGTCTAAACTTTTCATAGTGTGTAAGATTGGTTTTGTAAAATATGTTCCACGTGAGCTCCAGAAATAAATCCAGGAATATAATGGTAATGCAGATGCTCTAAACTTCTACCTGCACAACTTTGACGTATAAAAGAAAAATAATTATTTTCACCGTAATAGTCTTTCATAAATTTTTCTACTTCTGAAATTTCAGCCCATTGTTGACTCGAAAGTTCATAGGTATATTTTGTATGTTTTTTTGGGATAACTAAGAGATTATCTTTATTCTCTCAATAGGGATATTTATTTCTACAAATATACCAGTGAGAAAATTCTTTCAGCAGAGGAGTATTTTGAGGATTACAAAAGACACATTCTCTTTTTCCTAAATCATCAGGCTGTATTTTTAACCAATCTTGTCTGCTTCAAAAATCCATTTACAAAATATTAGAATTATTTATTATTAAAAATAACAAATTTAAGCGAAAAATCAAATATTTTTTATTGTAAAAAATATTTTTTTGTCTAAAATAAAATTAAATCTGAAAAAAATATTTATAATTTATATATAAAAAAAAATATTAATTATACATTTTTAGAAAATTATTTTGATAATTATATGCAGAAAATGAAACCAATTATACATGAGCTCGAGGAAAGCGGGTTATTATACCAAAATACTTCTGATGAAATATTTGCGTTGATAGATGAAGGAAATGCAAATTTTTATTGTGGTTTTGATCCAACAGCAGATTCTCTTCATTTAGGGAACTTTATAGGTTTTATGGTGGCAACACACATAATGAGAAGATGAAACACGTACACGGCACTTACAGGTGGTGCTACGGGGATGATTGGAGATCCAGGATGAAAAAATGCTGAAAGAGAATTTCTTGATACAAATGCGTTAGATAAAAACCAAGAAGCAATTTCAAATCAAATTTCTCAAATTGCAAAAAATATGCAAGATTTTACTGGAGATGATCTCAAAGTAGAATTCATCAACAATAAAGTATTTTACGAAAATATGAATTTTCTCGATTTTTTAAGAGAAGTTGGAAAATATATGACGGTAAATGTGATGATGGGAAAAGATACGGTGAAAAAAAGAATCGAAGATCCAAGTCAATCAATTTCGTATACAGAATTTTCATACCAATTATTACAAGGATATGATGCGTGTAGATTATTTACAGATAAAAATGTTATATTACAAATCGGTGGACAAGATCAGTGGGGGAATCTTGTAACTGGAACTGAACTGATTAGAAAAAAATACGAAGCTGATTCTTATGCACTTACTTGGCCGTTAATTACGGACGCAACTGGGAAAAAATTTGGGAAATCAGAATGAAATGCTATGTTTTTAGATAAAAATAAAACATCACCATACTTCATCTACCAATATTTTATGAATACGAGTGACGAAGATATTTCTCGTTTTATGAAAATGTTAACGCTTATTGATACACAAGAAATTGATGAAATAGTCGCAAAACATTTAGAAACACCAGAGCAAAGAGCTGGACAAAAATTACTTGCGTTCAAAGTGGTAGAAATCGTTCACGGGACACACGAAGCAAAACTTGCAGAACAAATTACTGAGTTTATGTTTACTTCTCAAGATAAAGTATCTGAATTATCAAAACTCAATAATCAAGATCTTGAAACGTATAAAAATGCGATGGGAGGTTTAGATTATGTAGATCAAAATTTATTTGAAATAATAGTTCAATCTGGATTAGAAAAATCAAATTCTAATGCAAGAAATGCTGTTTCTTCAGGAGCAATTTTGATAAATGGGAATAAAATTACCGATTCAAAATATGATTTTTCAGCTGACTTTTTAGAAAATGGAGCATTATTACTCCAAAAAGGAAAGAAAAATTTAAGAATAATAAAAAAATAAATCTCATATTTTTTGATACCGAACTCATTTGAGTACCGGTATCTTTTTTTTATTTGTTTAATTATTTTGACAAAAAATATTATTTTCATAAACTACCTTGTAATACAAAGTAGTAATTTTCTTTTTAAGGCCTAGGAAATTACTATTTTTGTAGGAAACTACTATGTAATACAAGGTAACCATGTCAGAAAATTTAGAAAAAATTTCTGCTCAAATGCGTAAATGAATTTTAGAATATATTATTTTGATGATTATTAATACAGGGGAAGTGTATTCTTCTGATATTTTAAAAATCTTAAAAGAAAATAATCTTATTGTGGTTGAGGGGACACTCTATCCTTTGCTTTCACGTTTAAGAAAAGATTCGATTATTACGTATTATTGGGTTGAATCAATTTCTGGTCCTCCAAGAAAATATTTTAAACTTACCAAACAAGGAAAAGAATTATTAGTTTCGATGGAATCAATCTGGAATAATTTAGAATCAGCTGTAATAAATATTCAAAAAAATAAATAATTTATAATACAAAAATATGAAATATAATTTAAATAGACAAACTTTTGAATTATCGGAAATTTCGATTGAATTTTTAGATAAATATTTATCAAGAGTAAAAAATTATCTCAAAAAAAATAATGGTGAAATGGATTTATATGAAGATATTCAAGAAAGAATTTCAGAAAAATTTTCAGATATTTCAGGAGATATTACCAATAAAAATGTCATAGATATTGTCAACGAAATTTGAGAACCAGAAGAAATTTTTTCAGAAGAATTTTCATGAGAAACTCAAAAATCTAGTGGTTACAATCCTGAAAAAGTAAAAGAATTTTTTTCCACAGAAAATCAAAAACTCACACTATCACAAGACGATAGTATGATTGCATGAGTTTGTGGATGAATTGCACAAAGATTAGGAATTGATTCGCTTTGGGTTCGTTTGGCTTTTCTCGTAGGATTATTTTTCTTCGGAATGACATTTTTTATCTACTTAGCACTTTGGTTTTTGATTCCAAATGGTTCAAATCAGATAAAAAAAAATAAAAAAATTAAAAATCTATCTGTAAATAATCAAGAAGTTAAACATAATAATTTAGAAAATATTTCAGAAAAAAATTATAAAAATAATTCTTTTTTTCAAAATATTTTTTCGATGATAAAAAAAATATTTCATATCATTTTAAAAATAATAAAAATTTGATTTAAAATAGTAATCTTAGCATTTATTTTGTGATTACTCGTTGCTGTTATCGCACCAACATTATTTTTATCAGGATTATTTTTCACAGATTTAGAAATATATAATCAAAATTTACTCAGTAATGTGGAAGCATTTTTAACTCTTTGAGTGATTGGAATATTATTTTCGGTATTATTTTTGATTATCGGGATATTATGGAAAATTTTTCAAGGAAAAATGATTGCAAATTTTCTGATGATTTTTTGAGTAATAGGTTTATTTATTTCTATTTTTATCAGTTGAATTGGTTTTTTTCAAACTTCAGTATTTTTTACAAATACATATTCAAATATTCAGACGATTAATTTAGAAAATACTTGAGATAAAAAAATAAATATTTTTCCTTTTTCAAAATGATTTGAAAATACTCAGGTAACAGTTAACTGGATTGAATCAGTTGAATTTAAACAAACTCAACAGGAAAATGCTTTTATAGAAATCGAATCAATTATTAATCACAAAAATAAACAATTAGCTCAAGATTATTTTGATAAACTTACTGTTTCTGAATTAATACAAGAAAATTGAGAAATAAATATTTGAGTTGAAAATATTTTTAATCAAAGTGTTTCGTACCAATTTTTAAGAAAAAAAATTACACTTTATATACCAGAAAATACCAAATTACAACTTTGAAATATTCCAAATTGATATTTAGTAAATTCTATATATATAGAAAATGATTCATATTTTTCTTATTCTAATATTTGTGAAAATAAAGAAATTTCATTTTTAGAAGAAAAAAAATTATTTACCTGTAAATAAAAAAAAATAATCTCACGTAGTGAGATTATTTTTTTAATTTCTAGAAATATTTTCTTCGATTCTATTGATAATAGTTTTATTTATTTGATTATCACTTGATAACATTTGCATTATATCATCTATTTTTAGAACTATGACTTCTGTTTCACCTTGAGAATATACGCTGGCTGTTCTTTCTTCTTCGTTAAGTAGAGCGATTTCACCGAAAATATCTCCGGCTGAAAGTTGAGCAATTGAATCTCCATTTATGCTGACATTTACTGATCATTTTTTGATAATATATCATTCTCCATTTGATTCTTCTTCTTGCATAATAATCATTTCTCCATCACTAAAAACTCTATGTTCACAGTTTTTTATAATGTCATCTACAATTTGCGATTCAATTCCATCAAAAATTTTTAAGGTATGAAAATTTTCAGAATTATTTCCCAGTCAAAACATATAATATATATTTAAAATATAATTTTATTTATTATATCATATTTTGTAAGTAAATATCAAAAAAATCAGAGAAATAATTATTTCTCTGATTTTTTACATACTATATCCGTCATCTTTGTATTTTTCTTGGAAATCTTTTATCAGAGCCCAAAACATATTTTCTGTATATTTTGGGAAGTTTTTTTCATTTTCCCGTACTAAACCAAATTTTATTTTATTTCTCATTGTATCTTCTCCAACTGGACAATTACAAGGAGAATATGGAATTTCATTATCTTTTACATAGGTAACTAATTCTTTTTCTCTTACATATGCCATTGGTCTGATAAATGTAATATCTCAAAGGTTCATTTTATTTACCGGAGGCATGATCTTTAATTTTCTCCCTTCGATCATATTCATCATCGTTGTTACGACGATATCATCCATATGATGTCCCATACAAATTTTTGTTGCATTCCGTTTTTTACAGAGTGAAAAAAGTGCAATTCTTCTTGCATAAGCACACCATTGACAATTTTGCCCGATCCCATCATTAAGTTTTGAATCTTCAGGAAGTTTGATATCAATTTTTTCTAGGGGAATATTTAATTCTTCTTCAAAATATTTTTTCTTTTCTGCAAAATTAATATCACAGTCAATTAAAAAATCTTTAAAAATATATACAGCTCTGATTTTAAATTTTACTTTTGAATGTTTTAAAATTAAACTCATAAGCCTTCACATTGCCATCGAATCTTTTCAACCAGATACTCAAATAAGAATTGTTTCTCACTCTTGAATCATATTAAAATCATTAATTGCCGTATGCATTTTTTTTAATAATCTTTTCTCTAAATTTGCCATAGAACTCAAAAAATAAACAAAATAAAAAAGTCGACTGGATTATAGTCAACTTTTTTAAAATGTGAAATGATTATTTAGCCATTTCTTCTTCACCTTCTGATAAAACTTCTAAAGCAGCATCAGCTTCTAAAGATGCTTCCATAGCTTCTTCATCAACTTCGTTTCCTTCAGTATCAGTCATAGTTTCTTCTTCAGAAACTTCTTCGTTCATTTCTTCTTCACCAGCTAATTCTTCATCAGTAGTAACTTCAGCGTTAGCTTCAACTCCAGTACCAGTTTCAACTTCTACATTAGTTTCTTCATTAGAACAAGAAGCGAAAAATGCTAATGAAAGCATAGCAATAAGTGCAACAACTTTTTTCATAAGATTGACTTTTAAAATATAAATATTGTAATGTGCCCTTATTATAGGGAAGAATGAAAAAATACAAAAAAAATATCTATTTTTTTGTTTACTATCTTTCTTTTTATTGTAAAATTAATATTTTAATTATCAAAAAAATATTATTATTTTAGAGTTGTTTTTTTTATTTTTATATTTATAGTATTTATAGATTATATTTCATAATATTGGTAATAAATGGCGAGAAGAAGAAATGTAGTGACAAAAAATGTAAAAGATTACATTGTTCCAATTATAGGAGTATTTATTGTATTACTTATTCTTATTAGTTTATTTTCTGGTTGAGAAGAAGACGTAGAAGTACAAAAAGAAAATAAAGTTGGTATTGCTTTAAATCTTGATGGGCAATCAACTCAAGGAACAATTGAATATTCTAATGGAGATGAACTAGAAATCACACAAGATTCTGTTTTAATGAAAGGAGAAAGTATAAATGTTTCTAATGGGAGTTTAGTCTTAGATATTCCAGAGGTAGGAAATGCTAGAATTTCTAAACTAGGGATTATAGATTATAATACAGATGGATCATTTACTCATTCTTCATGAAATTTTTGGGTAAATACATCAAAACCATTAAATGTTAAAATGAAATTCGCAAGAGTAAAAATGTGAGAAAATTCTCATGTTTCTATGTCTCAAAATGAAATGGCATCTACTGTTTATGTTATTAATGGGTTTGTAGAAGTTGAAAATTTAGTAGGACAAAATACTTTAGTGCTTCCAGGTGAAAAAGTTTCAATTACAACTATAAATGCAAGTAATCAAGATATTGATTTAAAAACACAAAAAGAACAAATAGATGACGTATTTAAAAATGATGACTGGTATATTTTAAATAGAGGAGATTCTTATATAAATGCTCGAAACGATGAAGATGAACAAGAAGGTGAAACAGATTCAAACGTTCCTACTGTTGAAAATAATACTTCAAGAGTTCTCGTTTTTGATACTATTAGAGATGAAGCGACTATTGATTCTTCAAATATTACTATTACTGGGAATTATACAAATAATGATATTGTAAAAATTACTGCAAATGGAAAACAAGCAGAATTAAATTCTCAAAATAAATCATTTACATTTACTGACATTTCTACTTCTAAATATCAAAATGATTTAGTTTTTAGAGCCTATGATGATGCAGAAGATGTATTAGAAAAAAATCTTATTACTTTATATTATCTAGCTGGAGAATCAACAGGGGAAAGTGGATGATATAATTTACAAAATTATGAAAATGTAGATGCAAGTCAATATACTTTTACAGCACCATCTACAAATACTACCTATACAACAAATGTAGGACAAGTTACAATCCAAGGGAAAGTAAATAATCCTGAAATAGTAAGTGTATTAGTAAATGGATATAAACTTAATTCATATGCACCAGCAACTGGAACATGGAAATATCATGCATTTGAAAACTTTAACACACTGAGTAAAGGTACAAATGTATATGATGTTGAATACTTAGATGCAAGTGAAAATAAAATTTATTCAAATAGATATAATATTGTTTGGAAATAATTTTTAAATAAATATTAAAAAAAAGAAAACTTTTATAAAAGTTTTCTTTTTTTTCTGTGTTTTTATTAACAAGCACAACCTGTACCACAAGATCCATTTTCATCTTTACTTCCACAAGATCCACCAGAACCTCATCCAATAATACTTATGAACATAGATTTAATTTCTTCATTTTCAGGTATGATTCCTTCAAAAATAGTATCTTTAAAATCAATAGCTTCCTCTTCGATAATCAAAGCAGGTTCTTTTGTAATATTTAATTCTGTTTTTATGTTCTCATCTTGCGTTACTTCGAGTTGTATAAAATCTACGAGACCAAGCTCATCTAAACAAGATTTTACTCTATTTTCTAATTCTTGAGTATTGTCTGGAGTTCCAAATAATTTAATTTTCATATATTTAATTTTCAAATAAGTAAATTTAAAAAAAGTATTTTGATTATAATCAAAATACTTTTTTTGTGAAGTGAAAAATTATTACGCTTTTTCTTCGTTAGATTCTTCAGTTTCAGCAACAGCTTCAACTTCTACTTTAGCTGGTTTAGCAGCAGCGACAACAACGTCATCAGAGTTAGTTAAAACAGTGTATTTAGAATCAATAGATAAATCAGAAACTCTTAAAGAGTCACCCATTTGTTTTAATGCTGATAAATCAACATCAAAAGCATCAACTAAATCTTTTGGAAGACATTTAACTTCAAGTTCTTTAATAGATTCTTCTAAAATTGCACCAGTAGAAACTGCTGGAGATTTTCCAGTAAAGTTTAATGCAATATGAGTATGAACAGCTTCACCTTTAGTAACGGCAAAGAAGTCTACGTGTAAGAAATCTCCAGAAACTGGTTCTCTTTGTATATCGTGAACAAGAACGTCAACTGATTTACCAGCAATATCTAATGAGATAATGTGGCTTTCACCTGATTTTCTGAAAGTTCTTAAGAAGTCTGAGTTATCAATTGAGATAACTACATTATCAAAATTATGACCGTAAACAACAGCAGGAACTCTTTTTCCAGCTCTTACTTCGCTTAATTTTTGAGAAGTAGATCTTACTTCAGCAGATAAGTTAATTTTTTCCATATTATATTTTTTGATATATTTTAAGATAATTTTTTTTTTAAAGCGAGGGAATTGTAATCTAAAATTTAAATTTAGCAAATCTTTTTTCCTCTTTTTTTTGAACTTTTACAACTTTTAACCTTTATGTGTGGTGAAAAAATAAATTAACGAATAATTAACTTATCATCACTTATTTCAAAACGTAAATCGTAGATACCATTATTGTTTATTATCCAAAGTTCAGCATCATGATTTATGTAAAAATCCTGTATTACATTTACACCTCAATCAATTTGACCGATATAATTTAGAGAACTTACATCTCTATAATTTTTTGAATTTGGTTGGAAAACAAAAATTTTATTATTTAACAACATATATACATAATTCAAATCAGATCTTGTTTTTACCTCTATTTTAGCATTTTCATCTTCTATTTTATAGTTTTTCGGCAAATTATTCAGAGAAATACCAGTCATTTCATATTCTGGAGAAGCAAAGAATTTTTGCATGACTAAATCTTTTCTCAATATATAAAATCAACCATCAATAGCTATAGAAACTATTTCACCAATTGCATTAACATCATCTAGATTTAAATAGTCTTGCGCTTTATTGAAACTATTTCCACTTAGTGTGTGTTTATAAATTTGAGCTTTTTTACTATCAACTATATATATATTATTTCCGTAAGACTTAATAATTTTATTTTCATTCCATTGAGCTTGATCTTTTACATCCATAAATGAAAAATATCAATTTTTTGAAAATTTTACAATTTTAGATTTATTTGTATTAAGATAAATATCCGATCAAATTACCGTAGCATCTAAAAATATTTCATCTGGATTGAGTTGAGTATTAATATATTCTTTTGGTTTTGTACCAGTATTTATTGGACCAGTAATTCATTTTTCTTGAACAACATATTTTTTTCCGTCTCTTTGAATTAGTTTTACAAAATTTTCAAAACTTCCAGAATATATTTCATTATCTCAAAAATTATCAAATGTTTCAATTTTATTAAATTGTTTTTTGAGAATATTAATATCACTTTGCATTTTTTGAATATCCAATAAATAGAGTTGATCCTCTTTTATTTGAGTAATAAGTGTTTCTGCTTCTGAAATATTTTTTTCAAATACAGCTTCATTTCCAACATTATCACTGGCTAAATTAATTAACCCACGAGCTTGAGTAAGTAATTCAATGTTAACTTCTTTTTGCTGAGTATTTGTAGCAACTCAAACAATAGATGAAACAGTAGAATAAAGAAATAATACACATAAACTAATCCCAGCAATAAAGGCAATATTTTTTACCATTTTTGATTGTTGAAGTAATTTATTTTTTCCTCTGAGAATTAATTTTAAAATATTTTTTACAAATTTTGTATCGAGAAATAAGAAATATTTTTCTTTTATAAATTCGAGATATTTATTTTCTTCAACTTCTTCAACAGCATTTGGATTAATATACGAAATAGTTCCGAGAGCTATATTTTCATTGAGTAATTCGTGTTGTAAAATATCAACAATATTTTGACTAAAATGTTTATTATCTCTGAGATTATCAATTCCGTCAAGAATATCACTTTCACTGAGATATTGGAGAATATTATTTGTAGAAATAATAATAAATTCTTTATTACTCAAACTCCCGTTAGAAATATATCCAAACTCATCTTTATTTTCGTCAACATCTGTGAGTGTAACTAAATCATCTTTTTTATTTATGAGATAAGCACTCGCTTTTCAAATATTTGAAAAAATAAAATTATTATTTTCTAAAATACCAATAAATACATTTGCTTTTTGTTTTTCATTTTTATCTTGGTTCCAAGTTTTTATAAAAGCATTTATATTTTCTAGTGAAACAGAAAAGTCTCAGTATGTATTTTGTAGAGAAATTTTATCAATAATACAATCAAGAATATTATTTTCTAAAGCTTCAGAATAATTTTTAGATCCAGAGTCAATATATAAAAAACAGTGGAGATTTTCGTCTAAAGAAATACTTTTTTTAATAACAGTATTTTCTTTATTTTTATCTATAATATGTGAATTGAGTTCAAACATTTTCTTTTCTTTCATCGTATATAAAATAGGTTTGTCATAGTATAAGAAAAAATTGATTTTTGCAAAGTAGAATATTAATTATTTGTTAATAATTTTGTACAAATAATTTATTATTTTAAAATTTTAAATAAAAAATAATAAATTCTGTAAAAAATATTTTTTTAAAATAAAAAAAGACCTTGGAAAATATAAAAAAAATAATATAATTTTTGCACAAAATTTAATCATAAATGTAAAAAAATTGTTTAAAATAAAATGATGAAACCCATTATCGGGAAGTGTAAAAATCAGTGGATCAAAAAATGCAGCCCTTCCAATTCTCGGAGCAGCGCTTTTAGTAAACGGAAAAGTTACACTTCATGGAATGCCAAAAATCGGTGACGTGATGACATTTCTTGAAATTATGGAAGATGTTTGAGTGGTATATAGTTTTGAATGAAATACGCTTCATTTTGATGCGTCAAACTTGAGAAAAGACAATTTAGATATAGAAAAATTAAAAAAAATCAGAGCTTCAATATTTTTATTAGCACCTCTACTTCACTTTTTTGGAAGTATTTCTATGCCACTTCCAGGAGGATGTGTTATTGGGAAAAGACCAATTGATGATCATATTAATGGATTAGAAAGAATTTGATACACAGCAACTCATAGCGAAGAATCTATTGAATTAGATGGAAATGTAGCTCAGTGAGACAGAGTTTTAAATGCAGGATTTTCGGTTTCATGAACAGAAAATTTACTGGTTGCAAATGTATTAAGAAAAGGAACAACGACAATCGAGCTTGCTGCAATTGAACCTCACGTGATGAATTTGATTGATTTTCTCAGAGCTGCAGGAGCAAATATAAAAATGCGTTATAATCACACCATTATAGTTGAATGAGTTGACGAATTAAAAGATAATTTTGAGTTTGACGTAGTTGCTGATTATATTCAATCAGGAACATATATGGTTTTAGCTGCACTTGCTTCGAAAAAATATTTAGATATTCATAATGCAAGAATCGAAGATTTATTCATTTTTATTGAAAAATTAAAAGAAGCAGGTGTAAAAGTTCAAGATCTTTGAAATGACACTCTGAGAGTATTTAAAGCCGAAAAATTAAAAGCAGTAAAAATTCAAACAAATGTTTTTCCTGGATTTCCTACAGATATTCAAGCACCATTTGGAGTTTTAATGACGCAAGCAGAAGGAACAAATAAAATCCATGAAGTTTTATTTGAAAATAGATTAAATTTCCTATATGAATTAGAAAAAATGGGAACAAACGTAGCAATTTTAAATCCACACGAAGCACTTGTTTTTGGAGCAAAAACACTTAAAGGTTGAGCAACACTGACTTCTTGGGATTTAAGAGCTGGAGCTGCTGTTGTAATTGCTGCACTTATCGCAGATGGGGAATCAACAGTAACAAATGTAGAATATATTCATAGAGGATATGAAAATTTCGTAGAAACACTTCAAGAACTTTGAGCGGATATTCAAGAAATAAAATAATTATTAATAAAATAAAAAATTATGAAATTAGTACCAATATTTTTAATAATTTTTGGGATAACATTACTTGTTTTTCCAGAATTAGTAGGGTATATTTTAGGAACTCTACTATTAATGATGTGAATTAGTGGTTTAGCTATTAGTAATATTTTCAAAAAAGCAAAATGACCAAATCCTCACGGAGAAGATTATGTTCAATTTGGAAAATATAAAATATTTAAATAAAAAAGTTCCCGGGAAATTTCCCGGGAACTTTTTTTATATTTGCAAAAAAAATCTAAATTTGATACAATTAAATCAGAAATCCTAACATTGATTTAATTATGATGAAAGATATATTTTTCTATATTCTCTTGGCAGCAATTTCATTTTTTCCCATGGTTATCTGGGCATATATTTTTTCGTATATTGACGACAATCAGCTCAACAAAAAACGTTTTTTTGTGGGGATTTTATGAGGAGCACTTTCTGTTTTTCCAATATTACATATGGAAAAAATTCTCAACTTTTTTGATTTTAAATATCTCAATACATTTTACTTTGCTTCGCAGATAAAAGATTTTTTTACCAGTATAGAGTTTTGAATTTCTTTGAGTTTATTTCTGATTTTAATTGTATTTTCATCTTTTTTACTCTGAAATTTTTTCTTAAAATTTCGTGAAATCATGAAAATATATTTTAAAAATATTTTAGTATTTTTATTTTTTATTTTATTTTTGATATTTTTTGTATTTATTTCAAATTATATTTTAGATTTTGTAAATTTTGAAATAGCTGATTGAGTTGCTTTTGGAAATATTATCTTTAATTCACTCAAATTAATTGTTTTTTATTATCTGATTGTTGCGTTTATCGAAGAGGCAAGTAAACATTTTAATTTTTTACAATCCAGTGTCTTACAAATCACTTCTATAAAAAATGGTGTTTTATACGCAATATTTGTCGCACTTGGTTTTTCTTTAGTAGAAAATATGTTGTATTTATACAATTATTACACTCAAGTTGGGATGAGTGGGGAATTGTTAAAATTATATTTTTTTCGTTCAACTTTTGCTGTAATTGTTCACGTTTTATCGAGTAGTATCGTCGCATATTATTTTTCTAAAGCACTTTTAGAATATAAAAATAAAGACCTGAGTTTCCCATATTTAAAAATATTTTTATTTGGTTTACTGGTTTCAGTTTTACTTCATATGGTATTTGATGTAGCTTTGACACTTGGTTTTAGCTTTGTAATGTTTGTATATTTTATCGGATGATATCTCTATGTGAGTGGGATATTTTACAATGATGATGAGGAATAAAAAAAGTTCCCGGGAATTTTCCCGGGAACTTTTTTTTATTTAAAAGGAATAAGTTCTTTTGTTTCTGTGATTTTCCAATTTGGGTCATTTTGTTGTAAAATTTCTAAAATTCCATCAAAATGAAGGGCTCCATATGTGGCAAAAATTTTATTATATTCACTTTGAATAATTTCTTCAGCTACGATTTTATTTCTTCCATGTAAAATCACTTCAAATAATTCTTCATTTCAAAAAGTATTTTGAATCTGTTTCATTATAGCATCATTTTTTGTCATAGCTGAGAGAATAGCTTGGTTTATAAATACCAGTATTTGTAATTCTCTTCCTTGTAAATTCGCTAAAGTTTCAATAGTTTGTCCATTTATATCTACCGGAGTTTTATATTGTTTTTTTACGTTTCTTTCGATTTTTAGATCATTGTATGCTTGGATAATATTATCCATATTTGTATCAACATTAAAATCTTTATCGTTTACAAGTCATAAAAATTTTGAATTATCTTGTGGAACCAATCCATAGAGTTTTGACATATTATTGTATAAATTTTCATCAAACTCTACTCCGAGTGCTTTATTAAATGCATCACTACTTTCTTGGCTTCCTAACTTCACTCCTTCGAAAAAATATACGTATCCATCTTGTTTATATTTTGTGATTTCTTGAGTAATTTTTTCATAAAAATTTTCACTGGCAATATGAATCATATTTTGAAAAACTACTGTTTTTTCTCCGTTTGTAATAGTGTATTGCTCAATAGTAACAGGGTTTTGAATATTGTGATAATAGCCAAAATATCCAAGTGAAGCTGAAATCACTACGATAAATGATGTAGCAGAAAGTGCAAAATTTCTCATAAATTGGTTAAAATCCATAATAGATTTTTTTCTAAAACTTCTCCAAAAATAATGGATAGAAAATAAAACCATTCAATAGACCAATAGAGTTAAAATTATTTGTAAAACTCCAGCATATTGGTTGATATAAAATGCTCACGCGCAGACAATTAGACTCAGAATTATCGTAATAATATTTTTTATCATTTTTTATGTGTAATTATTTATTGGCTTAAGTGTATAGATTTTTTGTTTTTTTCAAGGGTTTAATTTTTGACTTTTATGGAAATATATTTTATAATTAGTCTAATATAATTTATTGAAAATAATAATATGAAAAAATTTCTTTCCAGTATAGTGTTATTTTTTGCTCTTATGACAGTAACTATTTGAGGTGTTTCAGCTGGTTTTTTATCAGATTTATTTGATGGAGATTGAGCACAACCATATATATGTCAAGATGATGATTGTGGGACAGATAATGGTATAGAAGCGGTAAGAGATGCATTAGAATGATCAGAAAAAGATAAAACTGCTTCACAATATATTCAAGATATTGTAAACTATGTGCTGACATTTATGGCTATTGTATGAGTTTTATATATTATTTATGCTGGTTTTAATATTTTGACTGCTGCAGGGGACGATGAAAAAGTCTCAAATGCAAAAAAGACAATTACATATGTTGCAATTGGTTTACTAATAATGTTTTTAGCATACTCAATTATAGGATTTATATTTGGAATATTTGATAACGCATCTACTCCAGATAACAACTATCCAATTATGGAAGATTCATGAAATTAGTATAAAAAAGTTATTGACGATTTGTCAATGACTTTTTTTTGAAATTATTTTTTTTATATGATATTATGATATTGAATATATTTTTTAAAACTAATGTATGTCTGAACACGCACCTAAATTTAAATACTCAAATAAATGACAAAAATTCGCAATTGGATTATTGATAGTTGTTGTGAGTATTACTATTTGATTTGGAGTTTACAATACTATATTATCAAAAAAAATTGGTAAAATGGAAGTTACACTTCAAGAACATAAAGATACAATAAAAAAATTAAAAGCTGAGAAAAAAGTATTTGTATATGAATTACTCACGCTTCATAAAAAATCTTTGGATATTTTAGATGAAAGATCACAAGTGAGTGATTATATTAATCATTTTGAAGAAATTGCTCAAAGTTATACTATTGATTTTAGAGGGTTTAATTTAAGTGATGGAAATATCACAACAAAAGCTCAATTTAATACAAATGACACAGGAGTTTCTTATAATAAAGCCGTTCGTTTTATTGGAGATTATAGAAAATCAGATAAAGCATTATTCGATTTAGAATTTATTTCGAATGTAGAATCGACAGATTTGGATGTTAAAATTCCATTACAATTTTCAATTAAATAATATTATAATTCATAAAAAATAATTATGTCAGCAGAATTAAAAAATAATAAATTTCTTAGCTATTTTCTTATTTTGATTTCATTATTTATTATAATTCTTTTTACTTCATCTCAAATAATGAAAGTACAAGAAAATAATGATAGATTTAATCAATTAGATAAAGAAATTACTGATGTTCGTGAACAACAAGAAGAACTACAAAAAATAAAACAACAAATTACTCAGTCTGGAGCAGTAACTCAAAGATATTTATCTGACTTCACAGAAAATGAAATGTTAGACTATCTATATACATACCAAGAAACTTCTAATAATGCACAATGAAATATTCAAATTACAAGTATTTCTTTGACTCAAGCACAAGAAAATGACTTTGGATTCCTAGAAAAAGAAGTTAATGTAGAAGCAATCGTAAGTGATGAGCAAGTAATGAAAGATTTTCTTAATTATTTAGTAGCTGAAGATGCAAAATATAGATTTTTTATTTCTGACTTTAATTTTCCAAATGATGGAAGAGAAGGTGGATATAATATTTCTATTCCTCTAAAAATATTTTATAGATAAAAAAAAATGCAAGAAAACACAACGAATGATCAATCACTTCAAAATAAACAAATAATTTTATTTAAAAGTGTATCACAACTCGATAAAGCAAACTTTTTTGAATATATATCTGTAATGGTGGATGGATGAGTTTCAATTACAGAATCTTTGAATTCAGTAGAAGCAAAAGTTTCATCTACATATTTCAAAGAAAAAATTGATGAATTACATATGTATATTCAAAGTGGGGATCCTTTTTCTAAGGCTATGAAAAAAATGCCTGATATTTTTTCTCGTGCAGAAGTTTCTATTGTAGAATCTTGAGAACAAACAGGATGATTAGTATGAGCATTAGCAAAACTTTCGGATGATTTAAAAAAAGTTCATAATTTAAAAAAGAAAGTAACCACTTCATTAACATATCCACTTATTATTTTTATATTTTTATTTATAGCAATTATTGTTGTTTTAGTTTACGTAATTCCTGCAATCATGCCACTTTTTGAATGAAGTGATGTGGAACTACCAGGGGCTACAAAAGCACTTATTGCCACTTCTGATTTTGTAAAATATAATTATGGATTACTTTTGTTATTATTAGCGAGTGTATATGTATGATTCATTTGATATAAATCAACTCAAAGCTGAAAAGAACAAATTGATCATTTCTTTTTACATATGCCTTTAATCGGGAAAGTGTATAGAAATTATATTTTAGCAAATATTTCTTCAAATTTATGAAGTTTAATCGGAGCTGGAGTAACAGTTATGAATACGCTAAAACTTGTAGGGAAATCTACAGATAATGAAATATATAAACATCTTTTTGAAGATATTCAAAAAAAAGTTTCTCAGTGAGAACCAATCGTAGAATCAATGAAACAAGTTGATCCGAGAAAAATTTATTTTCCTGCAGATTTTTTACAAATGCTTTCTGTTTGAGAAAGAACGGCAAGTTTAGAAAAAATTTCTAGAAAACTAAATAATCAATATGAAAAAGAAGTAGAATATTCGCTTGCAAATCTTACAAAATGGATTGAGCCTCTAGCTATTTTACTCGCAGGATTATTTGTAACTTGGTTTGCGTTTGCAATTTTTTGAGCCATACTTCAAGTTACTAATACTGTTGGATAAGGAAAAACGAAAAAATTTTGAATTTTTTCGTTTTTTTTGTACTATTTAGCTATGTATTGTTTCTAACAAAAAACTTATGAAATACTCTCAAAAATCAGCTTTTACACTGATTGAATTTTTGATTGCAATCACGATTGTAGCGCTTATTAGTGTGATGGCATTTGTCCCATATTCATTTTATTTGAATAAATCAAAGGTCAAACATACACAAAAAGAAGTGACTCAAGTTATTTATGAAGCAAAAAATATGGCTTTAAATGGACGTGTTTGAGAAAATAAAAACATCTCTGTTGGTGTATATTTTGATTCAAATAATGCAGATGAAATAAAAGTAATCCCATTTAAATATACTACTACTTTGGATGAATTAAATAGTACATTAATCCAAGATGCATTATCTCAAACTTGAATCATTGATTTAAAACTTCAGCCTGGAATAGGGTTTGAAAAAATTCAATGACAAGATAAATGATTAATTTATTTTCAAGCAATTTCTGGTTCAGGTTGAATATTAACATGAGAAACTTTTTCAAAGTTTCCATGAGAAGTGGATATAGAATTTGCATATAAAAAGGCAACTGGTTGATCTTTAAGAGATTTTATTACATATTTTCCTGAAACTCAAATAGTAGATTATTAATAAAAAATAATATGAAAAAAAATAAAAAATGATTTTCCATCATAGAAATAATAATTTGAATGTTTATATTTTCTCTGTGAATAATCTCAGTTTATGCTGTTATCAGCTCATCTGTGAGAATAAATGATTATAATAGGCATTATATTATCGCTTCAAATTTGGCTCGTGAACAACTAGAAATTTTGAGAAATAACAGGGATTATAATTATGCAAAAATTCAAAAATTTGATCAAATAAATCCTGCAAATCAAGACTTTTCAAATATTTTAGAAAAATGAATCTATACAGTAGAAAATAATTTTGATAATGCAGCGAGTTTTCCTTTAAATATTGAGAAAATATCAGATAATATGAATCTATCTGAAGAAATTATGCAAAATTCAAATACTAGCTTGAGAGATGAATATAGAGTATATTTTGATGAAACTAAAAGAATTTATACATTTGAAGAAACTGGAAATAAAAAAACTCCATATATAAAATATATAGAAATTTCTCGTGATAATGATAATCAAATTTTAATAACTTCTAGAGTTATTTGGGAATCAAGAGGTCGTCATGATTTTGAAATAAAAACTATTTTAACGGATTGGAAACAATTATAATTTTTTGTAAAAAATAATATGAAACAAAATTTTAAAAAAGCATTTACAATTATCGAAGTACTCGTAGCTGTAACTATTCTATCAATTATTATGATTTCTGTGATGCAAATTTATATTTCTTCGAGTGATATAAATCTCAAGACAGATATAAATAGAGCCATGCAAGAAAATATTAAAAATGCAGTAGAAACAATGGCAGAAGATATTAGAAAAAAACCACTTAATTGAGTGGTAGATAATGATGTAGATTCGTGTGATTTTTCTACAGATATTCACAGCTCTGGTATAAAAATGTGTATAGGAAATGATATTTATAGGCTTTGAAAAAAAATAAATGATAGTTATACTATTGCTTCAAATAACGATTGTGATGAAGTAAAAGAATCAGGATGTACTGTACTAAAAAATGGAAAACCACTGATGAACACTTGGGTAGATGTAAAATATTTACAATTTAAAGTCAGTGATGAAGAAATATCAAAAGTAACCATTTTAATGGAAGTTCAACCATCTGCTGTAAAATGAATCAGACCTGATTTAATCAAACAAAACCGTATGGATTTCCAAACAACTATTTCACAAAGACCAGATCTTAATTAATAATTTCTTCAAATGAGAAAAAATAATAAACAATGATATTCTGTGATTATTGCTATGTTGCTCATAGGGTTTTTATTAGTTTTAACGGTAACCGTTTTAAACCTCGTGTTAAAAGAAATGCGTGATAATAGAGCTATGTGAGATTCTATGAAAGCTTTTGCCTGAGCAGAAACGGGGAAAGAACTGGCACTTTTAAAAATAAAAGATCAATGATACGGAGTAGATTATGAATTATCAGAATGAGTAAATGAATCTAAAAATATTTTAGCAGACGCTTCAGATTTCAAAAAAAATAGAGATGTAGAGGTAACTTATAACATAAATCTAAAACCTTTAGAAAATGATTTATGAAAGAATCAATATTCACAAGTGTTAGCACCAGGAGAATATTCTATCATTCCTCTTTTTTATCAATATGATAATAACTCTATTGAAAATACTGGAAATATAAACTTACAAAGTGATAGTGAGGTTGTTTGGAATTTATTATCTGGAAATAATGGGATTGCTTGAGTAGGGAATAATCTATCAGGAAAATGAAAAGTAGTAGATAATTCATGAAAATCAACAGTGAAAACTCTATTACAACAAGAATTCCTAAATCTGTACCAGGATGTTTATTTAATTTTAAATAATACTTCATCTGAAGAAAAAAGTTTTGCATTAACTTCTTCAGATAAATTTTCAAAACCTATTACAAATATAATTTCTAGTGGACAAGTTGGAAACTATAGACATAATATTGAGACAAAATATGACAATACTGAATTCCTAAATATGCTTAAATATGCCATTTTTAGTGAATAAATAAAATAAAAAGAAATGGCTCTAATTAGCCATTTCTTTTTATTTTTAAAAAACTTTTCCCTTAAAATAGCAGAAAAAAATAAAAAAATTCAAAAAAAAATTTGCAAAGAAAAAAAAATCTGCTAGTATAGCTTTGTTATTTTATTAATAACTAATTTTTTGTTTATGAAAAAAGCAGATTTTATTAAAGCAGTTGCTGCAGACGCGGGACTATCTCAAGACGCAGTATCTAAAGCTTTAGCTTCTATGATCGACGTAATTACTTCTGAATTAAAAGGAGGTAGTGAAGTTAATATTACTGGTTTCGGTGCTTTCAAAGTTTCTGAAAGAGCTGCTAGAAACGGTGTAAATCCAAGAACTGGAGAATCTATCCAAATTCCTGCGATGAAATCACCTGTATTTAGAGCTGGTAAAACATTAAAAGAAGCTGTTAGATAATAATAAGCATTTTCTAAAAAACACATTTTATTTTATAAAATGTGTTTTTTTTTGCATTATCATTTTAAAAAGAGTATAATTATATAGATTACTTTTAGATTTTCGCTTATGCATACAATTTCTATCAACTATACGCAGTGAGATAATTTTTCACTCACTGATCTTGATAATTATATCACTTCACAAACAGCTTCATTAGAATTTGTTTATAAGAGTGATTTTAAAAATGCAAAAATTTTAAGAGATTGTGTGGAATATATTTTGAAATCATTTCAACTGAATCAAAAAGATATATCACGTTATATTTTAGCGTGTGATGAGATGAATAACAATGCCATTGAACATGGAAGTAAACCTGGGGATACAAATGTATTAAGAATGAAAATTAATAAGACCAATGATAATATTTACTTAGACATTCAAGTGCAAGATTCATGAAATGGAAAAACAGCAAAATCTGCAGAACAAATGAATGAATGTAAAAATAAAAGATCACAAATTGATTTTACTAAACACAATTCCATTCGTGGAAGAGGATTATTTTTAATAATTGTAAATATAGTTGATGAATTATATTTTCAAGATGCTGAAAAATGATGACTTATCGTATGATTTAAAAAAGATTTATCCTACTGAGGATAAATCTTTTTTAAATTATTATTACATTGGTTAGTGGTTTCATTATCACAATAAAATACTTTATTTGTGACTCTCATGTCTAAATATATTAATCCATCATCAGTTATTTCTCTATGCTCAGCATGGAAAATAGCTGTTTTTTTAATTTGTTGTTTTAAATCTTTTTCTAAAGTAAACATGATAATATTATCATTTTCTAGCTCAAAATGAACTTCTTTTTCAATTTCATAATAGAGTATATTTTTGATTTTACTTCAAACGATATTTTGCTCGAAATAAGCAATAGCTTCATAAATATTTTCCATATTTTTTTGATCAAAGAATTTTTTATAATCAGGAAAAATATTTGTTTGGAGTCAATTTTTGAGAATAATATTTTTATATTCTTCATTTGGTTTTCCTGGAATCAAAGAACCATTTTGAGATATATAAAAATTTTTTTCTTCAATCGTAGTTTGAAAAAATATTGGATATGAAAGAATATAAATTTCTAATGTATTTGGAAAATTTATGTCTACATCAACATAATCAATATTATTTTGATAATCTAAAAGCTTTTTCTTTATATTTGATTCTTCGATCTCAAAGAGTCTTTTCCCACGAACATCACTTAGAGCATTATATGCTAAATCTATGCTGGTAATACTATCTTGACGAATAATATTTATAAATTTGACTGTATATATTGGTCAATAGAGTAAAAATACAATCAGTGCAACTAACATCATTGAAAAGACACTTATGATGATTCATTTATACTGAAAAATTCCTTTTATTCTGTAGAGAGAATTAAATCGAATAGCCAGTTGCTTTCTTTTACATTTATAATTGTCTTTTTGTCTATCATGCAGTGTTACAGATTGTGGTCTTTTATTTCTCTTTTTTTTGAAATTTTTTATTTGATTTATATATTTTTGAAAATATTTTCTCATAATGTATTCTATTTAATATCAAGTGAATTTATTGTATTGGTAATTTCTTCTCAAATGGCTCATGAATCGTCATAACGAAAACGAAGTTTTGGTAATTTTCTTACTGCAACTGCTTTGTTGAATTTTCTTTGAACATCATGAGCATGTTTTGCCATAGTTTTTGTTAGTTCGTCTTTTTTATTAAAACAACTTACAAAAACATCTAAGTATGATAGATCACTACTAATTTTAATTCCAGTAACTGTTATTAATCAAAATTCAAGAGCTTCTTCACCCATTTCTTGGAAAATATAATTCGTAACAAGTTCTCTGGCAACACTTTCTAATCTTTTTAATCTTTCGTTATTCATAAATATATTTATTTGTTATAATTTGACTCTAAATATAACGGGGAATTTTGTTTTGACAAATGAAAATTAATAAATAAAATTTTTGCACTTGTAGAGGAATCTACAATTTATTAATACTAATTTTGCCTAAGGAGGTAGAACGCATGATTTACGCTGTTAGAAATGAAGGTGAAACGAATGAAAAACTAATTTTAAGATATAAAAAATTATTTTTCCAATCAAGAATAGCCAACAAAATTAAAACTGAAAGATACGCAGTAGGGAAACCTTCAAATAAGAAATTAAGAGAAAAAGCTATTGTTAGAGAACATTACAGAATGTTAAATACGAAAGTTTACTTTTAATCGAATCTTTTTGTAGCGATAATGCAAAAACAAAAAAACCAAACATAAATATTTGTTTGGTTTTTTTGTTATTTATAAATATACTAGAAGGGAATTTTAATACGAATCTATTTCAAGGACTTCCTTTGTCAAAGGAAGCTGTCTGAAATACTCATGGATTATAAATATTAGGAGTAAATTAATAAAAATATGTTTAAAAAGATAGTGTGACTTGGTTTTGCTACGAAATGAAAAAATGCAAAAGATGTTGAAAAATATATTCAAACGTTAGTTGATTGATGAGCAACTGAATTTTTTACGGGCTATAATCCACCATATTGGTCAGATAAATTTGGTTTCGAAGTGAGTCCAAATGGGAGATTTTCAGAACACGAACAAATTACAGATTTCGAAACTCTTAAAGCCATTGTCCACGAAGTTCATAAACATAACTTAGAAGTGTTTATTAATCTCAATGCGTGGTATTATACCGATGAAACATTTGATCTAATTATTCAAATGGTCGAAGAATTTCAAAGTATAAATATTGACGGGATTATTTGTGGAAATATTACGATTTTAGAATATTTAAAATCTATTAACTATGCTGGGAAAATAAATATTTCTACTATTTTGGCAGCCTATAATACTCAAGCAATTTCTTTTTATTTAGATAATTATGAAATTAATAAAGTGATTTTATCTCGTGAGGTAACGCTCAAAGAAATTGAAAATATTGTTACGACATTTCCAAAAGTAGAATTTGAGGTGTTTTGAGAATGAGATTTCTGTCGTTATAATAATGGTCTTTGTTTCGCGGAACATAAATATGGAGCAAAAGATATTTGTACGATTGTGGTAAACGATTTAGTAACAAAAAAAAGATTTAGACCAGATTTTAAAAAAATATTACAAAATCAAGATCTTTCAAATCAACAAAAAATCGAAGAATTAGATGATTCTTACAAAGATATTTTTGAACAAATCGAAGATATATTTTTAGCTTTAGATATTTGATTGGCTGATAGTGAAGGATTACTTGAGAAATTATTTCAACTGGTGAATAAAAATGCAAAAAGAGTGGATTTATTTGTCGACGCGATGAAACCGATGAGTCATCAGAGAAATAAAAATATTTTAATATTTTTTAAAGCAGTAAAATTTATTTTACAAAATCAAGATAAAAATAATTTTGATGAGAAAAAATTATCTGCTTTAGTTGATCTAAAATCAGAGCTAGAACAAAATATAAAATCAGCAATGGAATATAATATTCAAAAAGTAAAAAATGTTTGAGGAGAAGCAAAACTCAAAGCCCAAGAATTAGCAAGTTTTTATTCAAAGTGAGATAATTTAAATTTATATACATATTTATTTTTCTCTCAATTTGAAAATATTCAAACAGTCAAATTTCCAACCAGAGGGAGAAATTACAACCAAAAGCTGCAAAAGATAACACAGGTCTTAAATGACGCAAAGATCGATGCAAAAGCTGAATTTGATAGGTCTATTAACATTGAAAGAACTCATTATGATCTCACATATTTATTTGGAGAAAAATTATGGTTCAGAGAAATGCTCAAAAACTTGTAAGCATGAAAAAAACCGGCCTAAGCCGGTTTTTTTACTCACAAATTGATTCAATAAGAATTTCTGCAGAAAAACTTATAAATTTAATTTTTACAGTATTATCTAAAAAATAATACACTTTTTTTCTCTGACAATCATATTTAAGAGAACCTAAAATGGTATCATAATAATAAATATGGATTGTGTTTGCATACTCAGGATCACTATTCCAAGCTATTTCTTGTAGATTAATATTATGTTGATTTATTCCTATTTGTTGGAGAATGAAAGTAGTGGTATGTTTATCAATCTCTAAAGCTTGGCAACTAAAAGATAATAAATATATCCATACTGACAAAATAAACTTCATTTACATCCCTATTATTTTTGTATTATTTTAAAAAAAGTAGAGTTATTATATTAAAATAATTTGCTTGTCAAAAAATTATTTTCTTTGACAATAGAGCCAAAATAGATAAATTTATATAAATTATTATTTATAAAAAAATTATGGGAAGAGGACCAGTTGTACAACAAAGAAAAAATGTAGTGAACGCAGCGAAAGGAAAAGTATTTTCGATTCATGCAAAATTAATAGCTATTGCAGCACAAAAATGATGAGATATTGATAGTAATCCATCGCTTCATACTGCAGTTCATAAAGCCAGAAAAGCAGGAGTGCCAAACGATACAATCGACAGAGCCATTAAAAAATGAACTTGAGAAGACAAAGATGCAGCTCAAATTTTAGAAATTACCTATGAATGATATGCTCCAGGTGGAGTCGCTGTTATGGTGACGACTCTCACAGATAACAAAAATAGAACGGTTTCAAATATTCGTCATGCATTTTCAAAATTTGGTGGAAATATGGGTGAAAATGGGGCAGTTTCATGGATGTTTCATAGGAAATGAGTTATATTCATAGATCCAAAAAAATATGAATATGGAGTAATAGAAGAGCTTGTTTTTGAAACGGCAGCTGAAGATATTATTTCAGATGAAAATTATATTAAAATATTAACATCTTTAGAAGATTTTCATGAAGTGGAACATTTTTTCGAAGATAAAGAAATCGAATTGATGGAGTCAAAAGTTGATTATGTTCCAGATAATGAAATAGAGTTGGATGATTTTGATAAAGTATTACAATTCAAAAAAATGATGGAAGCATTAGATTGAGATGAAGATGTATCTCAAGTTTCTACGAATGAAATTATTTCAGATGAACTTTCAGCAGAAGTGGATGCATTTATTGAAAAAAATACATTTAGAACGTAATAAAAAAAGCATAAATTATTATTTATGCTTTTTTTTATAAAATATTTTTTCGAAAAAAAAGATAATCTTTCGATTATCCTTTTTTAATTTCTTTCATTTTTAACACTTCGTGTTTTTTTGTCATTTTATTGTATTTTCTCAGAGTAGGACCTTTTGTTCCTGCTTCAAAATTCTTTTTTTGAATATTTGACATGTGAACCATGTTTCCAGTTTCTGTTGAGTAGAATGCTACATATGTTCTTTTACCTTTAGCCATCTTGGTTTAAAATTAATGTATTAAATTGTTTTTTATTTTTTCTATTTCCTTGAAAAAAATAGAAATTACTGCGAGATTATATAAAAATTATTATATTAATCAAGTTTTTTTAATATTTTTCTTTTAAATATAGAGAATCAAATATTTTGAAAAATAATTTTATTTTAGATATTATATTTTCATAATATCAGCTTCTTTGTTTTTGAAATGTTCATCAGCTGTTTTATTTGCAGTTTCAATCATTTTTTGTAAATCTTCTTCGAAGTCTTTTCTTTCGTCTTCAGAAATTTCTTTATTATCTTCTGCTTTTTTGATTTTTTTCATTTCATCAGCTCTCACATTTCTGATTGAGATTTTTCCTTCTTCTAACATTTTTTTAGCAATTTTTGCTATTTCTTTTCTTCTTTCTTCTGTTAAAGCAGGAACTTTAATCATGATAGAATCAGCCATTGATTGAGGATTTAACCCTAAACCTGAATCAGTAATAGCTTTTGCAATTGAGTGTAAAACTGTTTTATCCCAAGCTTTTATACTTAGAGTTTGAGAATCCATAAGTGTTACAGAAGCTGTATTTTTTAGAGGTTGCATTGAACCATATGATTCTACTAAAATATCTTCTACCATTGCAGGATTAGCTCTTCCTAATTGTAATTTAGAATATTCATAATCTAAGTGACTTACGGCTTTATCTAATGCTTGTTTTGCTGAGTCTAACATAATTTTATAGTAAATGTTAAGAATAATTATTAATTATGACACAGATTATATAAAAATATACAAAAAAATCAACTTTTTTACTTTACAAATGCAAAAAGAAAATTATTATAACGTGTGACTATATTCATTAAACCTGGTGAAAATGACAATTTTAGAAGTAAAAAATATTGTAAAATATCTCGCAAAAAAAGAAATTTTAAAAGATGTGAGTTTTTCTGTTGAAGCTGGAGAAATTTATGGATTTCTTTGACCAAATGGAGCAGGGAAAACTACGACAATGAAATGTATTATGGGTTTAATAGAGCCAGAATCAGGAGAAATTTCTGTTTTTTGAGAAAAAGGTCTGACAAAAAAAGCAAAAGAACAAATTGGTTTTATGCCAGAAAATACCTATTTATATAAACATTTAACCGGGAGAGAATTTTTAAATTTTAATGGAAAATTTTTCTGATTAGAATGAGAAACACTCAAAGCGAGAGTTGATGAATTATTACAAAAAGTTGGGCTAGAAGATGCAGCAGATAAATATCTCCATTCATATTCAAAAGGGATGTTACAAAGAGTTGGTCTGGCTCAATCAATTATCAATAAACCAAAACTTGTGTTTTTAGATGAACCAATGAGTGGTTTAGATCCAATCGGGAGAAAAATGGTAAAAGATCTTTTGGTTTCTCTTAGACAAGAGGGAACAACGATATTTTTCAATACTCATATCCTCGCTGACGTAGAAAGTATTTGTGATAGAGTGAGTATTATTCATAAATGAGATTTAATTGTAGAAGGAACAAAAATTTCTGATATTTCAGGAAGTTTAGAAGATTTCTTTATTAAAAATATTGAAGAAAATTCAAAATAAAAAAAACCTAAGAAATTTATATTTCTTAGGTTTTTTTTATTTTCATATTTCTAATAATGCTGATTTAAGACTTTCTTCGATTGGATCGTTTTCATTTTTAATGAACTGAAGTGTTCCCATCATCAAAGCATAAATATTGAGATTTGATTTTGAAGAATCGATATTTTCAAAAAATTCAATTTTCGGAGAAATAAATGATATTTCTTTTGCGATTTTTAAATTATTTTTATTGAGATTTTGTTGTGATAAATAATTTCTTAAAAATTTATTACTTCCTCATCCAATCATGAAAAAATCACTTGGACAAATATCACTTTGTACTATTTCTTCGAGTGAAATAATTAATATATTTTCAAATATTTCTAAAAATTGTTGTTTTTCGAGTTCATAAATATCTTGATCTATGGTTTGAATAATCTCAATTTTTGTTCTATTATAATTATTTCTAATATTTTTAATCAAAGTATCTATTCAAAATGCGTGTTTTCTGACTCCGAGTATTTTATTATCTTTTTTTACGATAATCGAAGTTTGAGTACTTCACACATCTATGATAACAACATCTTGCTTTTTAGGGAAGAGATTGGTAACAGCAAATTCACTTGGAATAATTTTTTTAATATTTTTTCCGAGATATCTTGCAATGGTTTGGATATTTTGATATTTATTTTCAGGAATAAATATATTAAGTAAATCAACAGAAATTTTTTCTGGATTTGTATCTATTAATTTTTTTACTTTCTTTTTATCAGCTTTAATTTCTGGAATTCATCAGATTATCAAGCGAACATCTTTTTTCTTATATCAAGAATTTTGAGCAATGGTTTTATAATGTTTTTTGAGTGCTTGGGTTTCAGTTTCTGAAATTATTTTTTTGAGTTCTTTTTTATCGATATTTTTATCAATATTTTCTCTGATATAATTTATTTTACTCGTTTGGAAAAATATTTCATCAAAAGGAATATTTAAAACTATATCTTGTATTTTTACACCTGCATCATCTTCTGCTTTTTTTATTGCTCAGGCAATATTATTACAAACATTTTTTAGGTTTACAAATTCATGCATGACAATATCGTCTGCATTTTGTCTTTTTTCTCAGTATCATAACAGCTCCATTTCACAATTATGGAACGTACATATTCCTACACGGATTTTGTACGTTCCAATATCGATAATTCAGAGAATTTTAGGAGCAATTTTTGTTGTTTTAAAGCTCATTTTGAGGAATTATTTTATGACATAATTTTTTTTCCTAATTTTTTTAAGAGATTATTTCATTCTGTGACTTCACCAGCTCAAATAAGAGCCATCGCTAAATCTTCAGTGATAAGTTCATCTCCAGGAGCTAAATTCAAAGCTCTTTTTAAAATAATAATTCATTTTTGAGTTTTTCCTTCGAGCGTATAAGCCCATCCAAGATTTCTTAAAACTTCAGAATTATTTCCTAACAGTTCATTTGATTTTTCTAAATACTTTATTGCTTCACTTACTTTATCTTTTGAAAGTAAAATGAAACCTTTGAGATAACAACCAGTTGCTGAAGCTTTGTTTAAGCTCATTGCGTGATTTATTGACTTTAATGCTTTATCTAATTCTCCTTGAAATAAGTAAATATCAGATAATTCTTCGTAGAGTCTGTAATCGTCGTTGTATTCTATGATACTTTTTTCAAGTATTTCAATTGCTTGAGTAAAATTTTGGTTTGCTTTTAATTTTTCGACTTCCATTACTATATCTGTAATTTTGTTCATTTTTTCTAATCAATATGTAAATTATCTAGCACACTATTATATTCAATTTTTTATATTTTCAATGGCATAATTATATGTTTGAATGAGTCGTTATTTTTTGCTTTATCTGGATCAACTACTGGAGTAATTGAAATAGGAGCAAGAGGGTTTTCAAAACGAATAGAAACATGAGTTGATTCGATAACTCCTAAAACTTCTAAGAAATATGTAGAGTTTACCCCAACAATATTATCTTCTCATTCTACCGCACTGGCAAGATTTACATTTCCTTCACCAATTTGCGTTTCTGAAGTTTCAAGTAATACTCCATTTTCTCCTGAAATACTCATTTTAATTGAATAATTATTTTCTCTTGAAACTAAATTAATTTTTTTCAAGGCAGTAATCAGATCAACTCTATTTATTTCAGCTTTTGTTGAAAAACTTGTTGGGAAGAAATTACCATAATCTGGGAATTTTCCATTGAGTAAACGAGAAAATATTTTTGTATTCCCAGCAATAAATGCAATTTGGCTTTCACCAGAAACAATTTTCACAGCATCTGATTCAGTGATAATACTTCTGATTTGAGAAGCTGTTTTGTTTGGAATAATTCCTGAAAAACTATGTGCTGCTGCATTATCAAGAGTTGTTTTAAATTCTGATAATCTAAAACTGTCTGTTGAAGCAAAAATAGCTTCGTTTGCATTTATATTTACTGAAATCCCAGCTAATGTTGGTCTGATATTTCATTCAGCAGAAGAAAATAAAGTTTTTTCGATTGATTTTCTTACAACACTTCCAGATAAACTTAAGCTAATTTCTTCTTTAATCGCAGGAATAAGAGGAAATTCATTTGCATCAAATCCTTTCATTTTTAATTTCCCACTTGCAGATTCAATTCTAATTGATTCATCATTTGTAAGTTCGATTTGTACAAAATCATCATTTACAAGAGAAACATAATTACTAAATAATTTTGAAGGAATACAAAATGCTCATTCTTGAGCGATTTCAATATCTTCTGAAATAACGTATTCGATAGCCATTTCTAAATTATTTGAAGTCAGAATAATGTTGTTAAAATTCACTTTTAAAAGGATGTTTTCCAAAATCGGAGTTGTCGTTACAGAAGCTGTAGCGTGGTTTACGATATCAAGTCATTTTTTCAAAGCACTTGTTTTTATGGTAAATTTCATAAGTGGCTATTTGTAAATAAATATTTATTCATTTTTACTGAATAATTTGAGAAAATCAAGCAGTTTTAAATTTATTTGTGAAAAACTTTTTTTTGATAGTTTATTTCTGCAAAAAGATAAAATTATTGTTCAAAAATTACAGATAATTGCGAATTTCATATTATTTGTTTTTCTATATTTTTGAGAAAAATTCTGATATTATTACCTTTTATTATAATTTTGAAAAAATATTGATTATGTTTTTTAAATCATGCTGGAGTCATGAGTATTTCAAATTTATTTTCGTACTGATTTTGATTTATTTCGTCTAATTTTATTTTTAACTTTTGTAAAAAATCTTTAGATTTTGTTTCTAATTTATGTCTGTATTCTAAAGTGACCATTTCACAAAATGGGGGATAGTGAAACATTTTTCTTTCTTCGAGTGTTTGGATAAAAAATTCTTTATAATTTTTTTGAGTAATTGCAGAAACGATTTCATTTTCAGGTACAAATGTTTGAATAATAAATTCTGTTTGTTGACCATTTCTTCCTCATCTTCACAAAAGTTGTTTGATATTTTGATAGAGCTTTTCTTGTGTGTTATATCATGGGATGAGTAATTCCTGCTCTAAAACCATTACTGCAACCAATCCAACATTTTCAAAATCAAACCCTGTGGTTATCATTTTTGTCCCAATAATTATATCTGCTTTTTTTAATTCTTCTAAGGCTCAAGCTTTTTGCGTTTTATTTTTAATCACATCAGTATCAAAACGAAAAATATTTATATTTTCTTTTGAAAAATAATTTTTGAGAAAATTTTCAACTTGTTGCGTTCAAATTCAAACTTTTTTTAAATGTTTTGATCCACATTTTTCACACGAATGAGGAATATTTTTTGTATTATTACACACATGGCACATGAGTTTTTCCGGATACAGATGGACATTCATCGAAACATCACATTGTTCACAACCAACTATATTTTGACAGCTTTCACATATCATCGTAGAAAATTCTCATCTTTTATTAATATAAACAATTGATTTGAGTTTATTTTGATAATTTTTTTCGAGTTGAGAGAGTAAAGTGTTAGAGAAATAGTGATTTTTTGTGTTTTTGTCTTGATTTAAGTTAACAAGAAGCATATTTTTTAAAGTTAAAAGCCTTTTTTATAAAATAATTGTAAAAATATTTGCAAATTAATCAAATATGTATTATATTATTTATGAGGCATATAACGGTAGAAGGTTTCCTCCTTTAATCCTTGTATTGCTATATGTCTCTCTCTAAATAAATAAAGAACAAAAACTCGAAGAAATTTTCTTTGAGTTTTTTTGTTTTTTTATTTTTTATATGATATACTTTTTATATTATAAAATTATTATAAAAGGGCAATGAATATACAAAAATTACAACTCGAAAACCAAGACTTAAAGCGCAAATTAGCCAGAGCACAAGCCTGGATGAAACAGGAAGTGCGTAATCAAGTAAATATTATTTGAAAGACTCACTTTCAAGAAAATGATGAAAATAAAGAACTGACTCAAGAGGAAATTTCTGAAGAAATCACACAATTTATCTGAGAAGTTTTGATGCTCAATGTCCCAAAAGATTTTATGGAAAATGTTATTTCTGCTGAAATTTTATATCATTCACTCGAACAAAATAATAATTTTGATGGAATTGGGATTATTTCTTCGTACCATAAATCACTCGATGTTTTATTTGAAAATTTTATTACAAAATGATTTAGAAAATTTGCACAAAAGCAATGACAAACTCATTTAAGAAAAAATGATGTAATGGAAAAAACACTCAACAGTGTTGTAAATCAAAACTATATTTTGTGAGCTGGGAGATTATTTCATATTCTAAAAATGATTAGAAATAATGATAATTTAGAAGATTATGGAACTTGTTTCAAAAAATATTTAGAAAAATATGATTTTCTTGGAAATATTTTATTATCAGATGAATTTTTTAATACTTTTTCAAGTTTAGTGAATTCTGATATTTTAGGGAAAAAACGTCATGTTGGAAATATTAATTTCGCAGAAACCCAAAAAGCAAGAAAATTACTTATCTGAAATTTTGAAGATAAAAATTGTTTAATCTATAAATTAATTGAAACACAAAAAATAGAATATTAAAAAAACTTCATACAATTATGAAGTTTTTTTGTGTTTTTTTAATTGCCATAATATAATTACGACTATCAAAATAATATAAATAATCATAGCATATAAAAATATATTTCAATCATCCCCAGAATGTTGAGATTGTTGTGTGAATCAAAAATAATTACTTATAAATTCTCATAAAAATCCAGCATAAAATGCAGGAATAATTGCAATAATAGAGTAAAATAGAATTTCCAAAATAATATGAATATATCTTTTCATAATAAATATTTATAATATAATATATTTATATCATACATATTTTTGTTAATAAATAAATATTATATATATAACTTTGACAATCTAAATAAAACTATTAAATTTTTATGTAATTATATTTTTATACATATATGTATAATTTAAAAAATCATTATGAAAATAATTAAATACCTCATACTAATTTTTATGTATTTTTTCTTTATGTTTTCGCTTGCACATTGAAATTATGATAATAAACACAGTGTAAATAACTGAGAATTTCTAGATTTCTGGCCAAAAAATATTGAGAATAAAAATATGAAAATTACAGATGTTGATGTAAAATTAACATATATTAATGAAATTAAAAAATATAAATATTTTGAAAATAAAATATATAAAAAATTAATTAAAGTATTACCAGAATATAATTTTTCTACTGTATTTATTGATTATGCTGATGCACAGTCTAGAAAATATTTACATTATACTTTTAATAATTTACAAAATTATACTATTTCAAATACATGAAATACGCCTGAAAATTATACATTATATTTATATCCAACTTCTCCATATAATAATTATTTAGATACATGTAGTAAATCAAATAAAATTATTATGCTTCCTGTTTATTGAATAAGAAATATTGAAATTCTTTTAGAATGAAAAAAAATAATAGTAAGAAAAAAATATTCACTTCAAAAAATAGAGAATAATATAATAAATTATTCTTGCGAAGGAAATAAAATAAAAAATAATTATATTTTATATCCATATTATCAGATAAATATTTCTGTAAAACCTCATGAAATTAAAACAATTGCAGTTTCATACGATTCTTTACAATATTTTCAAAAAAATATGAATGATAATGACAAAAATAAATTTTTATCTTCTGCATTTTGATATTATTTTACTCAAGAAAAATCGAATATTCCGACAAAAGTAGAATGGAATATAGAAAATAATTTTGAATTACTGATAAATAAAAATGGGCTTCTAGAAAAAACTAGTACCAGAATTTTTAATAATATAAGAAATGTAGAATTTCAGATAAAAGAAAAAAGCAAGAAATAACTTATTTCTTGCTTTTTTCTTTACAAAAAAATATTCGGCACTAAAATGAAGAAAAATAATTATTAAATAGAAAAACATGTTATACATTGTTTCAACTCCGATTGGGAATTTAGAAGATATTACGTATAGAGCTGTGAGAATCCTGTGAGAAGTCGATTCGATAGCATGTGAAGATACCAGGACAAGTGGCGTGCTGCTGAGTCGTTATGATATCAAAAAACCACTTATAAGTTTTCATAGCCACTCTGGTCAAACTAAAGTTGATAAACTGATCGAACAAATGAAAGATGGTCAAACTATGGCACTGATTTCTGATGCGGGAACTCCTGGGATTTCTGATCCTGGATACATTTTGATTAAAGAAGCAATTATGGCTGGAATTGAAGTTGTCCCAGTTCCGTGAGCAACGGCTTTTACTACTGCACTTGTTGGTTCTGGAATGCAAATGAATCACTTTTTATATCTTGGATTTATGCCAGTAAAAAAGGGAAGACAAACGCTTTTTACTTCAATTGTCGAAAGAAGAAAATCAAAATCAGGTGGAGAAACAGTGGTTGTATATGAATCAGTTCATAGAATCGTAAAAACATTGAAAGAAATAGCAGAATATTTTGGAGAAGATCATTATCTTGTCGTTGGAAGAGAGTTAACGAAAAAATTTGAAGAATTTAAAAGAGGAAGTGCAGCTGAAATCGCTGATTATTTTGAAAATACTCCGGGGAAACTCAAAGGAGAATTTGTAATTTGTTTTTAATATGGATTTAGGGAATAATTTTTTATCATCACAAAAAAAAGCAGCAATCAGTAAATCACTTTTATGGAATATTTGTATAGAAACATTTAAAGAGAAAAAAAATATAGATATTTCAGAAAAAATAATTTCTGTGAAAAAAAATATTTCTAGTTTTGTAATCACATTTAATAATCCTTTATTAAAACAAGAATTTATTTTCTTGAGTGATGAAATATCAGAAGTATTTCACAAGAAACTATCAAAAATGTGAATAACTGGTGAAAAATACGAAATAAAAATAAAATAAAAAAATCTGAAAAAATTAATTTTTTCAGATTTTTTTTATTATATATGTTTAATTCATTTCTTGTAATACAACTTTAAATGTTTTTCCATCTATTTGGACAATATCATTATTTTGAATAAAAGCTGTTTCCAGTGCGTTTGCTTTGAGGTAAGAAGCATTTGGAGTGCATGAAGCTATGACCACAATTAAAACGGCAATAATTGAAACTACAAGTGTCCCATTACCAATTTTTTCGTCCATCAGTCTTTTATATCCTTGAATCATTTTTTTCACGATTTTGCTTCTTAAAAAAATTAAATACCTTTCCATTTAACCATATATTTTTTATATATGCAAAATATTATGACTATTTTATTGAAATTAACTTAAAATTAACTTAAGAAATCAAAAAAATAATGACTACTTGTTTAAAAGTGCCATTATTTTTGTTGCTTTTTCAAAATGATCGAGTTTATTTTCTTGAATCCACCAAGTGGCAACATTCATTAACAACTCTGGATTATCATTTTTATTTTTAAAAAACGCATAAAAGGAAAGTCATACATTTTCTCATTTTTTTTCGATTTTTTCTTTACATATTTTTATAATATGTTGTTTGATTGTTTCATTCATAGTTTTTTGGATTACCATCTTTTATAACTTGGACATGCTTGGTGAACATTTACCAGAGAAAAACCATCATGCATAATCGCTTCTTTGATAATATCTTTCATTTCCATAAATTTTACAGAATCAGCCCATTTAGCAAATTTGCAACCTGCTTGCTGAGCTATTTTAACTGGGTCAAAAGGAGCTGAAAGATTTCCATCTGGAGTAGTTTTTGTTTTTGCACCAATCGGAGTTGTTGGACTGGCTTGCCCAGTTGTTAATGCATAATTTTCATTATCCATTACTATATATGTAATATTTAAATCACGTTTACATGCGTGGATAAAATGTCCCATTCAAATTCCGTATCCATCTCCATCACCACCAGTAGCTAGTACCGTAAGTTCTGGGTTTGTCATTTTTACTCCTGTGGCAAAAGGAAGTGTTCTCCCATGAAGTGTTTCAGCTGCATATCCATCGATATATTGACTGGCTTTCCCACTACATCCAACACCAGAAACAACCACACGTTCGTGTGACTCTATTTCTAACTCTTGGAATGCCTTTTTAATTGCCGCGATAATCAACGTATCACCACAACCCGGACACCACTGTATATTTGTTAATCAAGTTCTCATTGTTTTTTGTTTAATTATTGTTTTTAAGTCCCTGCTCTTGGAAAGAGTAGGGATTTAGGGAAGAGTTATAAAAGGTTTCATCCAATAATAACTCTTTTGTCCTATCGGACATTTACTCTTTACAAGAGCAAAATTTTAACTATTTATTTAATAATTCATTAAAATCTTCGATATAAAAAGGGAAGAGGTCGTATTTTCTCATGTTTGAGATTTTGAGGTTTGGAATAAATTTTAGTCCTAGTTCATTTGATAAATGTTTTTCAACTTGTCCAGAATAATTTGATTCTACGAAAATAAGTTCTTCGTATTTATTTGCTATAATTTCTTCTCTTAATCTTTCGTCAATTGGTTTTAAGAATTTTATAATTATTAAACCATATTCAGGATTATTTTTGATAAAATGCTGAGCGGTATATTTTGTGAAAGAATAGGTAACAATCATTTTTTTTGCAGTAGGATTTATTATTTCATAACCAGAAATACCTTCTTTTTGGAAGAAATTTTGTAACTTCTTAAATCTTTTTTCAGTGAAATTTATTTTATTTTGTGAATCTTCACTTGTTGCTCCGTATTCATCATGTTCATAACTTGTTGCGATAAAGTCTCCATTTTTCGTTCAAACATTTACTCTTGGTGAAATTCCAGAGTCTGTGAGTTCATATCTTTTGTAATCTTCTGGTGGATTTTCTAAGACCACTCATCTGTCCACTGCTGGAGTAGATAATTCACCATGAGTTGTATGAAGTTCAGCAGATTGTTTATCCATAAGTAAGATAACTTGAGTTTGGTATTTATCAGCAATATTCAAGGCAAGTGCTCAGAAATAATGAGCTTCTTCTAAATTTGAAGGATACATAACAACGTGTTCAAAATCTCAAAAGGTTGGATTGAGTGCAAAATTTATATCTCCTTGTTCTTGAAATGTTGGAGTTCCAGTACTTGGTCCAGCTCTTTGCGCGAGGATTACAGTAATAGGAAATTCTGCTTGAACGGCAAAACTTAGAGCTTCAGTCATCAAAGCAAATCATCCACCAGAGGTTCCACACATGGCTCTTTTTCCAGTAAAACTTGCTCAAAGTGTTGAGTTGATAACAGAAATTTCATCTTCTGCTTGGAGATAATTTACTTTTTTAGAATTTATAACTTCGCTTAAAACAGTAGAAGCTGGAGTCATCGGATAAGCAGAATAGTATTCTAATTCTCACTCAATGGCTCAATAGGTTAATGCTTTATTTCCATAATTTATTGGTTTTGCATCGGCTACTCTTGAAAGGGAAATATCAGATTTTTTTTCGATAGAATATGTATCAAAAATATTTTTAATAATTTCTTTATTTTTGTTTACAGTTTCTTCTCACTTTCTTGAAAATACTGTTTCAATTTTTTCTAAAATTATTTCTAAATCTAAATTTAAGAAAAGAGCATAAATTCAAAGTAGATATGTATTATCATATTTATCAGAAATTTCTAAGTCTAAAATTTGATAATCACTTAAATCAGCATCAATTTTAGGAAGCCATTTTTTATTTATAATAATCGTTCATCCTTTTTTAATTTGTGATAATTGAGAGATGAGACTTTGCGCATTAAAAGCCAAAATAATATCATAATATTTTGTAAGAAATTTTTCTCAAGAATCAGAAATATTTACATCAAAATAATTTACTCATCATTTTATTCTCGATTCGTATTCAATATCAGTTATTACATCGTATCAAAGTTCAGCATATAAACTCGCAATGATATCAACTGTAGAGTTTACTCATGCTCATGCTGGACCGGAAATTCTCGTATTTAAGTTCATTTATTTATAACAAAAATTAAAATATTTTGTGGTATCTCGTTGTTTATACTACCTAATTTTTTATAGAATTCAAACGACAATTTTACAAAAAAAAGAAAATCTCATAAATTGAGATTTTCTTTTTTATTTTGTGAGCTAAAAAGTAAAAATTATTTACTTGATTCTTCTATTTCTAATGATCCAGTTGCAGTAGAACCAGTTGATGTTGAACCACTCATAGATTCTTGAATTTGTTTTTGTAATTCTTCTATTTCCTCAGCAGTAAGTTCAAGCTGTTGAGGAGCTTTAGCTTGTTCAAACATGATGAGTAACCCAGTTCAAACTACTGAAATTATAATCCCAAGCATAGCAAGAATTGCCATTAATTTTACTGTTTTATTTTGTTTCATTTTAAAATTTTAATTTATAAATCTATAGTTGAATAACGAATTGGGCCTGAAATTTTTCTCCCATTTTGGAAAATATTTGCTTGACCGTTGTCATTTATTTCAACTTTTTTATTTTCGTACTCTAATATAATCATTTTAGTTTGAATATCAAAACTGAATTTAATTTCGGTATCTTCTCCATAAATGTTTAATATTTCTTTATGAAAATATTCTAACATTTGCATTTTTGTTGATATATCTACTAAATGAGTTTCTAATTGAGTGAAATACACATCTCAAATTAATTCAATTACAGTGTTTCCAAATATAAATGATCTTCCTCTACGGTTATCATTTTCTATCGGTTGGATTTTTACATCTGTAAAATAATGGTCCTTAGTATTGTAAATATATATTCCAGAAAATTTCCCATTAAAGTTTCTATCATCTGCATTTCTTGCTTCAGGATTTTCTACATTAAAATCAGTAGGGAATACATTAATTACATATTCATTATTTATACGATCAACTAATAAATATCTATATGAAATAGGAAGAATTTTTTTAATTGATTTTAAAGGAGCATCTTCTCACATAAGTCATCTTTTGAGTATTTCAACAGACAAAGGTTCGTTTACTACATCAGGAACTTTATCAATGTCATCTTTATCTTCGATAATATCAACGATTTGTTTTCTATCTCAATAATTGTTGGTAAAAAATTTACTAAAATCATATTTATCTCTGTCTTCAGATTGACTAGTTTTATATTCTTTATCTAAATTTTCTTTTATTTTATCCATTATGTGAGAACTTGTAGTACTTATTACTTCTCATTGTTTATTTGTGTAAGTAAGATATGAAATTTCATTTTGATCAAATGGACTGAGAATAAACGAAAAAATTATTCCATCAATTTCTATTTTTTTAATTTCATAACAATACGGTTCAACGAGTTTTGGTAGTTCTTGTTCAGATAAATCAGAATACTTTTCAGGTGCATCACAATATGAATAATCACGGATTTTAATATCAGCAGTTTGTGTAACTGATCATTGAAATTGGTATAAATATTTTTTTACTTTTTCTATACTTAGTTGATCATCTTCTCATTGAAATACTATATCAACCACAGCTTTATCATATTTTAGTTCGTACTCTGGATAATTATCCATAGCAAGAAAATACTCTTCTAATACATCGATATTTTTAGCATATTTTTCTAATAATATTTCTTCTTTACTTCCAGGCTTACTTTTTGAATCTATATAATTTTTATTTTTAGAATAAAAATCAATCAATAATCTCAGATTATCTCTGAGTAATAAATATTGTTGAAATCAAATCAAAGCATTATTTTTTTGCTCAAGAAGGTTTCTATCATTTCTTGTTTTTTCAAAAAATACTTCACGAGTAATATATATGAAAATATCTATTAATTGTGAGCTATTAAATATTTGTGTTTCTATTTCTTTTGCATTTGCATTAACAATATATTGTGAAAAAACAGTTACATATTGTTGAAATATTTTTACAAAATTATTATAATCTTGTATTTCTTTACTTTCATTTACAATTAAATTTTTTATAAAATAAATATAATAACTGTATTTTTCTTGTAACTTTTGTTTATCAGAAGCAAGAAGTTCTTTTCTATATAATTCCATGAATACACTAATATTTTTATTAAAATATTCTGGAACTCCTAGTACTTTATTTTCATAAACATAATTTAAATTCACAAGTGAATGAAATGTAAAATTATCTTTTTTATTATTGATTTTTGAATACAGTTCATTGATTGTCACAACAATATTTGTATTATCTTTTTGAGTATATAAAATATTTTCATAATAATATTGAATTACATCAATCATATCATCATATTCTGCTTGAGAGATTTTTTTGAGTTCTCAAAGTTTTTGAATAATAAATTCTAAATCTTCAGGTTTTGCTTCACTATTAGAAATAAGAATTAATTTTTTTAAAATTAAATTTTTATAATAATATTTCTTTTTTTCATTATTAAGAAAATAATCATAATAATTACTAATATAATCTTCACCAGGGAAGTCATAATATTGTTTTTCTGAAATATTATCAAAAATTTCATTTTGTTTTTCTAAATGTTGAGTTTTGTAATCATAAATATCTTTGATAAAATAATCATAATTTTCATCATCATTGAATATTTTTAATTTTACTTCTTTGCTGAAAGAATATTTACTCGTATCAAATTGCATTTCGCCATTTGTTGAAAGTAAAGGTCTCTTATTTTCATCCATTAAAATAGGATTAAAATAAATATCTCATGAAATACTATTATAATCTGAAAGTTGTTGTACTCTATTAAGATCAACATTATTATAAGAAATCGCACGGTTTCTATTTGAAATAAAATACATATTTGGATACACTTGTATATTTATTTCTTTATCTTGAGGAATACGAGCATGTTTAGGAGTAATATTTACTTTTCAACTAATTGAAAAAATTTTAAATACTTTAGGGTCTGTAGTATTAACGATAAAACTAGCAGGTCCATCATTATGAATTTCAAAATCTAAATTATCTATAGTATAATCTGTTTGAACTTCGTTAAACTCTATAAAATAAATTCAAGAAGCTAATTGAATATTTTGTTTATTAAAAGTTAACTCTCATTGTTTATAATAAATATTATTTGCATTGTTGAGTTTTTGAACTTTTATGCTTCCTGTTTGAACTTGAGGACTCAAAATATCATTTTCTCCGATGGAATATAAACCAGGAGATAATAAAGTATAAGAGTTGATTGTGTTAAGATAATTTGGTGCAATAAATGTAAAATACACTAATACAAACAGACAAAATACTGAGAGTATAGATAGAGCGATCTTTATTAAAACATTCATGAACCCTAAATTATTAGTAAAAATTATTTATATAATAACTTTACAAAGCCAAAAGTAAAGAATTTTTTTGTATTTCTACTTGGCTTTTTATTAAATTATTTTTTGCCTATTATTTTAAGGATATCTTTTTGGAAATATTCTGACATTTTTTTGATTAAATCAGTATTTTTTAATAAAATTCCTAGTTCTCTATTTTTATCTAAACTGTATGAAGAAAGATTAACACTTCATAAAAATAAATAGGTATTATCCACTAAAAACATTTTTGAATGCATAGCCGGGGAACTCAAAACATAAATTTCAATTCCTGCTTGTTTCATAGTCTCAATAATTGGATCATTTTTATCAGAATTTTTTCTCATAATAACTCTAATTTTTACTCATTTTTTTGCTGTTTGAATTAATAAATTTTCTATTTTTTCATCAGAAAAATATTGTGCATAAATATCAAGAGATTCATTTGCTCAAGTAATAATTTTTTCAAAAGTATCTCTTGAATTATAGGGACTTAATACAAGATTTGAATGATGAAAATCTTGTTTTTCTCAAACATAGTCAGCAAGGAAAACTTGATTTAGTTTTGTCAGAATTTCTTCGTTTATTATTTTGACATAATAATCACGATTGGTAGTAAAAGTTGAATAACTAAAATTTCCAGTTGAAATATAGGCAAAATCATCAATAATAATAAATTTTGAATGGTTTAAACTAAAATCATCAGAATCCGACCATTGTACATTTATTCATCATTTTTCGAGATTTTTTTGGGCTTTATTATTTATATTATATGCTTTATAAGGATTTTTTTCGAGTAAAATTTTTATTTCTAATCATCTCTTTTTTGCTCTCTTGAGAGCTTCTTGGATTCTTGTTTCAGTGAGAATATAACTTTCTAAATATATTTTATTTTCAGCTGTATCTATTTCCTGAACGATTTGTTCTAATAGCTTTTTATCAGGCATTTGAAATATTTCAATATTTTCAATATTTTGAATATCTTCGAGTGTAAAATTATTTTTTTGTTCTTCTAAATATTCAATATTTTCAAGATTTTGTTTATTTTCTTGGTGAAATAAAAAATATTCTTCTGCGTAAAAAAAACTAAAAATAAATATAAAAATTATTCACGAAATAAAAGAAATTATATTTTTCATTTTATGTAAATTAATAATAAAAAAACCTAAAAACATATAAAAATTTTTATATGTTTTTAGGAAGTAGGGTATATTTTAGTATGTTTTATTTTTTAACTGAAAAGTTTTTCAAAAACTCCTCATTTATTTACATTTATCTTTTTTTCTTTGGCAATTGCTTCATAATGACTTCTTTCGATTTTTGAAAGTTTTTTAGGAATTTTTACTTTTATAGTCAAAAATAAATCTCATTTATCGTCAGACTGGATATGTTTTACTCCATCATCAGCAACTTTTATAACAGCTCCATCTTGAGTTCCAGCTTTGATTTCTATATTTCTTTTCCCTAAAATTGGAATATTAATTTCTTTTTTAGTTCCTAAAATTGCTTCAATTACATCAACTTCTACAGAATAATAGAGATTTTCACCGTCTCTTTTTAGTCATTTTTCTTCGAGAGGAACACTAAATTTGATATATAAATCTCCACAAGCTTTTGTCCCAACTCAACTATTTCATTCATCAGTCATTTTAATAATCATTCCATTATCGATTCCAGCAGGAACTTCTATATCGATTGATTTTTTCACAACTTTTCTTTTTTCACCGTGACAATTTGAACATGTTTCTTCAAATATTTCACCGGTTCCACTACAAGCATCACAGCTGACTGTTTGTTGAATCGTTCCGAATATACTTTGACTTGTTTGGGTTACTTTTCAGTGACCGTTACATTTTGTACAAGTTTTTTTCCCAGAACCACCTTGTCCATCACAAGTTACACAGGTTTCTTTTTTATTAAATGTAATAGTTTCATTTCCACCGTAAATACTTGTTTTGAGGTCTATATGTAAATTGTATTCTAAATCTTCTCATTTAAATTCACTTCTTCTGGCTCTTTGACCTCATCATCCATTAAATCATCCACCGAAAAATGATTCAAATATATCTCAAAAATCTACATTTTGTGCATTTCAACCGAATCATCCACCAAAAGGATTTCCTCCAGCTGCTGACCCAGTTGAACCAAACATATCATATTGTTGTCTTTTTGCGTCATCTGATAGAGTAGAATAGGCTTGATTTACTTCTTTAAATTTTGTTTCTGCTTCACTATCACCACTATTTCTGTCAGGATGATATTTCATAGCAAGTTTTCTATACGCTTTTTTTATTTCATCTTTGCTCGCTGATTTATCTATTCATAAAGTTTCGTAAAAATTCATTGCTGTATTTTTATTTTTAAAATATAAAATAATCTATGTGAGATTGTATAAAATTTTTTCTGATTGTAAAGGTCTTAAATAGATAAAAAAAGGTTTGAATATTTTCAAACCTTTTTATTAAAATGGGATATCTTCAACAGAAATTTCCTCTTCTTGTTTTGGAGAAGATCTTTTGACTGCAGGAGTATCGTTTGTTGATTGACCTGAATTTTGATAATCTCATGAATTGCTATCTGATTTATTATCCAGCATAATGAGATTTTCACCTACGATTTCAGTTCTATATCTTTTTGTTCCGTCTTGCGCTTCCCATGATCTTGTTTGAAGTCTTCATTCGATAAATAGTTTACTTCATTTTTTTACATATTGTCCAGCTATTTCTGCGAGTTTTCCCCAAAGAACAATATTATGAAACTCTACTTGTTCTTGTTTCATTCCGCTTGAATCAGTCCAGTTTCTGTTTGTAGCTACTGAAAAGCTAGTTACATTTTGTCCGTTAGGAGTTTGTTTTAGTTCTACTTCTTGAGTTATTCTCCCTATTACTTGCGCTTTATTTAAGTCCATGGTAGTATTTTATGTATATATAATAGTGTAGAGACACTCATAAATTATATAAAAAAAAATTATTATGCAAATTTTTTTTACAAAAAGTGTATAAAGTGTGTATATAGTTATAATAAAGAGTAATATTTTATTAAAAAAATAAATATAAAAATAGTCAAATAAATAAATGTTTTTTTATTGAATGATATTTGCGCGAGTTTTTGAATTATGATACTATGAAAAGGAATAAACTATTTGGTAAATAAAGACTATGTTGAAAAAAATATTAACTTTTGTTTTTGTAATCGCAATACTTGGATTAAATACAAGTACTATTTTTGCTGCTTCAAGCACAGATTCGGTTACATCTCTAAGAGTAGTAGATGTTGGAACATTTAATGAATTTAAGTATAAATTAACGGATAGCTTCTTTATACTTAGAAATGATTTCGAAGTGAGTAGAGAAATGAAAAGAACTACTTTAACTGATATTTATGCTACAGCAAAAGAATCGTATAATTATTTGCCAGATGATTTAATTAATAAAAATCTGTATTCTAAATTAGAAATTGCGATAGCATGAGCTGCAAAATATCCAAAAAATGAAGAATATTATTCAAAACTTATCGTAGCGATGGATAATTATTTAGAAAACACAAGTATTCAAAGTGTAAAAGGAACTGTTGTTGCAACTCCAAAAACAGGAAATGCACCACTAAACGTTACGCTTAGAGGTGATGTGAGAGATGAAACTGGTTCAAAAATACCATCATACAATTATACTTGGTGGGTTGATGAATGAGGACAAAGAAAAGTTATTGGAAACAAACAATCAATTAATTATATCTTTAAAGAAGAAGGAACATTTTCTGTTTATTTAGATGTTGCTTCAGATCATAAAAATGCTAAATGATATACTGACGTATTACCATTTAGTTCAAGAGCAAATATTACGGTAAAAGAAAAAATAGCTTCTTTATTAATAGAAGTAAATGGAGATAGACTTGGAACAAAAGATGAATTAAAATATACTCCAGAAGAATCAGGATATGGACTAATATTTGATGCTACAAGTTCAACTCCAACAGGAGGAGCAAGATTTACGAGAACTGAGTGGGATTTTGGGAATGGAGTAGAAAGAATAAATAATGGAGCTCCAGAAATTGAAAGAATTAAGTATGCAAAAGAATGAGAATATACCGTTACATTAAAACTCAGAACAAATGAAAATAAAACCGTAGAAAGAGAATTTCTTATCAGTGTACACGATCCAATTGCTACAATTACCTCTTCAAAAGAAGAATGATACTTAGGAGATAAATTTACTTTTGGTGCAAAACCAACTGGGAAAGATGATGATTTTTCTTATGAATGGGAAATTATTGATATTGTAGAAGATGAACAAATTTTCACAAAAACAGGGAAATCATTTGGATATGTTTTTGAAGATAAATGAAAATATAATATTAAATTAAAAGTAACTGAACCGTCAGGGGAAGTAGATATTGATACAAAAATTATTTATATTAATTCTAGAGCTCCGGTTGCAAGTTTTGTTACAGATAAACCATTTAACAATAAACCAAATACTCTTTTCTTAGATGCTTCAAAAAGTTATGATTTAGATGGAAAAGATGATGGAAATTTGAAATATGAATGGATGATTAATGGAGATAGAGTCGAACTTCAAAATGCAAATTATAATGGTTCAACATGATATTTTACATTTGATACGGTAGCTGATCATAGTGTATTATTAAAAGTTACAGATCCAGAAGGAATCACTTCACAAATTACTAAAAAAGTAAGAATAAATTCTATTTTAGCAGTAGATTTTGGTATTTATCCAAGAGTCGCTCAAAGACAAACTGCCGTTCGTTTTGTAGCAAATTCACCAGAAGCTGTTATTTATCAATGGGATTTTGGTGATGGAGATGTACAATGAGGAAGAAGTAACCAAATAACTCACAGATATGAAAAAAGTGGAGTCTATAATGTAAAAGTTACCGTGAGTGATTCTGAAGATAGAACAAATTTTTTCACAAAAAAAGTATATGTTTGAGAATCAAACGCACCATATGGTTTTATCAATGTAAAAAGTTGAGGTAATCAAGATGTTTCTCTTGAATCAGGAGCTTGTTACGGTCAAAATGCTTACATTCTAAATAGAGCAGATTCTGTAACGTTTAACGCAAATGAAAGTATTGATGTGACTGGTGAAACAAATGGTTTAGATTATACTTGGAAACTTGGGACAAATAAATATTTTTCAAGTGCTTCATTTACTCAAAAATTTGACGAATTAGGATGTTTTCCAATTCAACTGACTGTAAAAAGTCAATCAAAAGGAACAACACATAAAACAACTCAATATGTAAAAGTAGTCAATTTGGCTCCAACTCTTTCATATATTGATGTACAAGTGGTTGATGGGGAATCTGATCCAGTAGTTGTACAAGTTACCGCTCATGCGGCTAAAGATAGAGATGGTGTAATCCAATCATATTTATGGTATTATTACACAGATATTGATCCTGAACCACAAGATTTTAGAGCAACAAAACTTGCAAATACAACATTTGTATTACCAAAAGTAACAGGAAATTATTATTTTGTTGCAATGTTAAAAGATGATAATGAAAAAAGAGTTTCATCAGAAGATATTACTGGTTCAAAATATTCTATTACTCTTACAGGTGATAATATAAATGTACCACTGGTAAAATTAAATGTGGATGATTCTTCAATTTCGGTTGGTCAAGAAGTGGTATTTTCAGCACAAGTAGAAAATATTTTAGGACAAAAATTATCAAACAAAGCACAATATTCTTGGGATTTAGATGGAGATGGTTTTTATGAAAAAAAGACTGATTCACCAAATATTACCTATGTTTACGAAAAATCAGGAGAATTTTATGCAAAAGTAAAAGCATCTTATAAATGATATAGTAATACAAAAAGTCTTACTATGAATGTTTCAAATATTTTAAAACCATCAGTAGAATATATTTCTATTGGAAATAAATTTATTTTATTGGATACATCATTAGGTCAAGTAGAAAAAAGAATTTGGGATTTATGAGATGGAAGCGATTTACAAAATGATAAAAATATTATCCATTCTTATAATGGAAATGATGGTTCATATGTAGTAAAACTTACTCTTGAAGAATGAGTAAAATCAGAAACACAATCATTTAGAGTTTCTAAAAATGTAAGAAATATCATTGCAGCAAAAAAATGAGGTTTAGTCACTTTTTCAAATAGAGAAATAAATGAAAATATTATTACTCTGGATGATGCAAAAGATAAATTATATTTTTATGTTGGAGAATCAAAATCAAAAACTCAAAAAGAAATTACAGATTTTCAAGTAGACATTGATACTCAATATGATTCGAGTATTAATGGTGGGAAAGATGATGATGCAGATATTTCATTTTCATTTGGTCAAAATAATAATATTTTTGAAATTCCACTGACTGAAAATAAAATTCAAACTATTAAAATTTCAGCACTTGATATTTCTGGAGAAGTACTTGATACTCAAACCTACGAAATTCAAAAAGAATATATTAGTGAATCAGAAATAGATCCATCGAATATTATTTTTACTGGTATTTCTCAATCAGAAAAAGTTACTATTGAGAAAATTAAAAATGAAATTCAAAATCTACCAAAACAAGATAGATTAAAAGCATTAATGTATGTCCAAAAACTACAAGAAGAATGGTTTGATGCTGCAGAAAAAACAAGAGTTATTGTAGAGTTTGAATGATATGTTGCTGGACTTCAAGCGACAAATTCTGATATTATTTATGACTTACTCGAATCACTATTACTCGAAGAAACTGATGATAAAAGTGATCAAAACCTTATGTTTATTGCACTCAAAAATCTCACTCCAACGAATATTGAATGTAATTTAAGTTCGGATGACGAAGATGCTGTGTGTTATAATGCTATTGTTGAAAGATTAGAAATCATTAAAAACTCAACAGATGTTGAAGATAATAAACTATTATGAAAAGAAATTCTTGGAGTATTAGAAAATTATCCAGATATGTCAGTAAAAAACAAAAAAAATTATAAAGCAATTTTATCTAGTTTTGTATATGGTGGGGTAGAAAATATGCCAGAAGATGAAATTCAAGCAGAAATTGATGATAATGATAATCAACAACCAGTTAAAAGAGGTTCTGCAATTACAAAAGTTATTAAAATTGTTGTGTGGATTGTGGTTATTATTTTAGGATTATTCTTATGAATTTTTGGGTTATTTTATCTATGGTATGCTATTGCAAATAAAGATGATAATCTATGATTTCAAGATTTTATTATTGAAAAAACATCAGGTAAAAAAGTAAAAATCACTAAAAAAGATGATACTGATGAAATTCTTCAAGAATTAGATGGAGAATTATCTGAACCTATCGAAAAAAATGCAAAAGAGGACTTATCGAAAATAGTGAATAAAAATAATGCTGATGAAAAATCTGTTTGAGAAAAAGAATCAACTTTTAAGGAACCACAAAATTCGAATAAATCCGAAGTACCTGATTGGCTTCAATCAAATACTCCAAAAAATTCAAATCAACAAAAATCAAATAATTCACAATCAAATCAAAAACAAGTTAATTCGATGAAAGAAAATAACTGAGTAAATTGAAATAAAAAAGATGATTGAGATGTACCAGATTGGTTAAAAGGTTCAATGATGTGAAATGATGGAAATAAAAAACAAGAATCTCAAGATTCTCATAAAAAGGAAGAAAAAAAATCAGGAAATGAAAATATAGAAACTATTTCTAAAAATGATACAACAAATACAAAAATCGAATCATGAGTCCCAAGTTGGTTAAAAAATAAAGAAACCACAGCTCATGATGACGCTATTGTAGAAGTTGATGTTCCTAAAAAAGAAGATTCAGAAAATAAAAAATCTGAAGAAAAAGAAGTAAAAAAACAAGAAGATAAACAAATAAAACAACCAGGTGAAATTACAGACGAACAAATCGAAAAAGAAACTAAGTTAGAAGACAATTCATGAGATATACCAGATTGGTTAAAGGGAAGTTTTGATGAAACACCAAAAAAATCTAGTCCGGAAGAAAACCCTCAAGAAAAAAAATCTGAAAAAACTGAAGAAATTTTAGATGAAAAAAAATCTGACACAAAATCAGAAGAAGCAAAAAAAACTTCTGAAAATGTATCAGAAAACAAAAAAGAAGACAATTTATGAGATATTCCAGATTGGTTAAAGGGAAGTTTTGATGAAACACCAAAAAAATCTAGTCCGGAAAACAAACCTCAAGAAAAAAAATCTGAAAAAACTGAAGAAATTTCAGAAGAAAAAAAATCTGACACAAAATCAGAAGAAGCAAAAAAAACTTCTGAAAATGTATCAGAAAACAAAAAAGAAGACAATTTATGAGATATTCCAGATTGGTTAAAGGGAAGTTTTGATGAAACACCAAAAAAATCTAGTCCGGAAAACAAACCTCAAGAAAAAAAATCTGAAAAAACTGAAGAAATTTCAGAAGAAAAAAAATCTGACACAAAATCAGAAGAAGCAAAAAAAACTTCTGAAAATGTAT
>CAXHZN010000009.1:0-60688 GCA_964022365.1 uncultured Candidatus Altimarinota bacterium | reverse complement strand
TTTACTCTTGGAGTCATGATTTCTTCTACGAGAATATCTCAAAACTCTAATACATTTTTAATTTTTTGATGTTCTGAGTCTTCTAGAGTTCCAGAATTTTTTCATAGATCGATAAAACTTTCTATTTCTTCGTCTGTTATTTGTTCTGCAAATTCTTTTTTTGAAAATATTTTAATAATTGCTTCGATAATAATGATTACCGGAAATAATATAAACATTAAAAATTTATAAATTGGAGCCACTAAAAGTGCAATAGAAACAGAGTTTTTAATCGCAAAACTTTTTGGAATAATTTCACCAAACATGAGGAGTAAAAATGTAACAACTCAGGTAGAAATCCCAATTGCTGCTGATTTTTCGTAGCCCATTGAATCTGCCATTGTAAGTGCAATTGTTGTTGCAAGCGCAGCTGTATAAGTATTTACGAGATTATTCCCGATGAGAATGGTAATCAAAAGCCTGTCATTATTCTCCTTGATTTTTTTGAGAGAAGCTGCTCATACTTTTGATTCTTTTACAAGTGCATCAATTTTATGAGAAGCTAAGGACATAAGTGCTAACTCTGTTCCCGAAAAGAAAGCAGAAAGCATAAATAAAACTATAAACGATCCTATGAGTAAGGGGTCCACGTGATAATTGTAAAAATATAAAGTTAAACATGCTCTAAGATATAGAGAAAATTAGTTTTGTAAAGTAATTTTTATTTACTAGTAAAGATTTCTTGAAGTTTGTAAATGTACCTCCCAGATGAGTTAATAATTATTTTATATCATAAATATGAAAATACATTATTTATATGGTCTGCAATAGGAAAAATAATAATTTTTTGCCCAAGATTATTTTCAAAATGAAAGGTATATTTTGCTGTTTGAGTTTCAGAATTTTTGAGAAAAATAGCATAATTTTTTTCTACAAAATCAAAAACAATTTCATCATTTGTAATCACTTGTGAAAATGTTCCATCATTTTGTAAAAATCAACTTCCTGTAGAAATACTCAATTGATTTTTATCAATAGGTACCAATTCTCCATATTGGTCAAAATCAGCTTTTCTAAATTCTGTGATTCTCAACTCTACAGGAGTATCTGTTTCAAAGAATAAAACTCACGAAGCTGTAGCCATATTCGGAGTTTGAGAAATAACATTATTTGTATTATCGTCTATATAATCAGAAATTTTTGTATTATTCCAAAAAATACTTGTCCACTCATCATTCGTATCAACTACCCCAACTCAATAAATTTTTGCATCTGCATCATTATCTAGAAATCAACTTGCATACATACTTCCCGTAGAACTTTGCGCTGTTGCATCATCACTATTGAAGTTATCATCAATCCCATCTGGATTATAATAACTCGAATCAAAACTTAACAGACTTGAGTCAGAATCTGAAAAATTTGAATCTGCTGTTTTTGCATATTCCCCGTTGAGATTTACAGAATCTCAGCTTCCTAAAACAGCTGTTTGAAAAGTAGAGTAATCACTTGTAAATATTAAATCTAAATCTTGAGAATTAAATTCACCTCTACAAATCATTTGACTTCCAGAAGCAAAATATTGAGTATTTATGCCAGTTGTTCTATTGGTTGAACCACTCATGACAAGATTATTTGGACATCAAAAATTATCTACAAATCCTCCTCAGTCAGAATTAAAAAATTGATGTCTGTTTTGCAAAAACTGTACTTGATTCACAAATCATTTTTGCAGTGTTTGAGCGAGTTGATTATCTCAAAATGTATTATTTAAGATTGCTACATTCGTCACCACAATCATAGCCATTGAAACACTCAATGTGATTAATACCAATGTATAAACAAAAACAGATCATTTTTTTGAAAGTAACATATATTTTTAAAATGAAAAACTATAATTTTGAAAATTTTGCACACTCATATCTCAAATATTTTCTCACTCTCTTTGAGCGGAATAATTTTTTAGGTATTCTAAATTCATTTCTACCAAAGAGCCACTAGCAAAATCATAAATTTCAAAATCTACATCTTTTACAGAAATATTTGGAAAAAATTCTGAACCAGAAAAACTTATATTTGAATCAAAACTGCTTTCAGTAGAAAGTAAAAATCTACGAGCTAAAAATTTTTGTCAGTAATTTTGTATTTCCGCAGTTGTTGATAATTGTTTTGTATCAGATTGAACAATTCAAATTGCTACTCAGTCAGTATTTTCAATATTTTTAAGAAGTAAAACTTCTTCCCCTGTGGAACTATCAATAGTCGCAACAGGATATTTATATTTTAAATCTTGGAGTGTTTGAGAAATTTCTTGAAGCTCCACAAAATTTGAAGTGGCTTTTCTTGATTCTCAAATCAGTCATAAAACATCGCTAATATATACGACCACAAATAATAAAACGATACTAGAAATGGTAATAGCAATCACAAGTTCGACCAGCGTCATGGCAAAAATATTTTTTTTCATAATTATCTATTTAATACAGGTTTGAGAGTAAAATCAATGATATCTATATCTCCACTTGGAAAACTATTACGAGATTTTAAAGTAAAAATACGCGAATAAACGGCTCCAGAATAAGTCGAAATATCTGCTACATACTCTCAATATTTATCAATATTTTGATAATTTTGATTTGCTCCACCAGTAAATATTTCAAAGGTATTTGTAGAAGTATTTTTAAAAATATAAAAATCTTCTCATGGGTTTATAGTAGAAGAATTAATATATTGAGTAATAGTTTCAGCCGTAGAGTTGAGAGATTGAAGATTCATTTTTTCTCCAACTTCGTATAAACTTTCTTGAGAAAAAGCGACAATATTTGCAATTCCTAATAATGTAATAGAAAGAATAAATACTCAAATAATTATTCCAGCCAGGCTTTCAGCTTTTTTATTTATTTTCATAATTTTGGAACATGAATTAAAACGATTGGATAATTTCTGCAATTTCTGCAATTTTAGCTTCTTTTTGTTCTCAAGTTTCTAATTTTTTGATTTGCACGATTCATTTTTCTTTTTCATCTTCTCCAAAAATAACGACAAAAGGGATTTTTTTATTATCAGCATATTTAAATTGTTTTTTAAATTTTGCTCCAGCTTGTAAATAAATTTCTGTGGGAATATTTTTTACACGAAGATTTTTTACAATATCGAGAGTATCAAATAATAAATTTTCATCCATATTTAAAACTAAAACTTGAGTCGTAGTTTTTTGAAATGTTTCAACACTTGGATTTTTTAGATGTTGTAAAACTGCGATTATTCTCGATAATCCTATACTTCCTCAAACTCCTGGAAAAGGTTTATCAGTAAAGTTTCCACAAAGATTTTCATATCTTCCACCTGAACTTACCGATCACATATTTTCAGCACCAGAGATAAATGTTTCAAAAACGGTTCCAGTATAATAATTTAATCCTCTAGAAATCGCAGGATTTATTTTTATGAATTTTTCATCAACTCATAATTGAAGTAAATGAGAATACACATATTTTAATTCTCAGATACCTTCTTGAAATAATTCGTTAGAAATATTTTTATATATTTCTAAAATTTCTTGAGAATTTTTTGTTTCAGCATTTTTAATAAACTCTAAAATACTTTCTATTTGAGGTTCATCAAGAGATAATTCTTCTAACATTGGTTTAATAGATCTTACTTTATCTTTTTTATCTATTACACTAATAGTTTCAGGGATTTTTTGAATTCATAAAGATGATAAATATCCAGCTAAGAATTTTTTATTATTTATATGCATTACAAATTCTCAAAAATTGAGATCTTTGAGAGAATTATAAATCGTTGATAAAACTTCTACATCTGCAAATAAAGAAAGTGTTTCGTTTCAAATAATATCTACATCTGCTTGATAAAATTCTCTATATCTCCCCTTTTGAGGTCTTTCTCATCTATAAACGCGAGCAATATGCTGTCTTTTAAATGGAAATGCTAATACTCCTTGATGTTGTGAAACGTAGCGAGCAAACGGCACCGTAAGGTCAAAACGAAGTCCAAGCTGTGCGTCTTCTGATTCGCCGTTTATTCTGTGGACACCATAAATTTCATTATCATCTGCTCATTTTGCTGTTAACGCTTCTAATCTTTCTACCACTGGAGTATCCAGAGGAGTAAAACCACTATTTGAATAATTTTTTTTAATTATTTCTTTAAATTTTTCTTCTACTAATTGTTGTTCTGGAAGATTTTCTCAAAATCCAGAAATCGCTTTTGGTTCTACCATTACTTCTGCGAAATTACATTATAAATATTTATTAGAATACTAAGATTTTTTGAAAAAAAATCAATCTAAAAGCCAAAAAAGAAATAAAAATAAATTTAGCATTTGTAAAGGGAAAATATTTTCTTTTTTTTCTAAAATATAATAGACTAATAATAAGTATATTTTTTGATACATTTTTTATGCAAAACACAAAACAAGCATTTACATTAGTTGAACTCATAGTTGTAGCCACTATTTTAGTCGTTTTAGCGACTATGTGATTTGCTGCATTTTCTGATAGTATTCCAGATGCTCGTGATGCTCAAAGAATTGCGTCTATTGCACAAATGGATTCCGCACTAAGTTCATATCATGCAGAACGTCAGGTTTTACCTCTTCCTGGAAATAATTTCAATATTACTCTTTCTGGAACAACGGTAGCACTTCAAGGAAAATTTGATAATACCGTGCGTATAAATCAAAAACTCAGAGATCTTCCGGTAGATCCATATTCTCAAAATCCTTATTCATATTCTATTACTGACAATAAACAAGAATTCCAACTCGCAGCAACTCTAGAAAATGCGGATATTCCAATTGCGTATTTACAATGAGATTACGTTACCGTTTCTTATACTCGCCTACCAACGATTATAGTGGCGAGTGATGAAACAATAGAAGTAGATTCTTCTCCAGGGAGAGATTTATTTATTTTTAATAATTTGGAATATAATTTACCATATACATTTCAAAATCCATATGAAAGTTTTTCAATGTGAGTTACATATGATGATATGATTAATGACCCAAATATTATTTTTTGGCATAAATCAGATTATAGAACCTGTGAAGAAATAAAAGATGCTGGAAAAGCAATTTGAAATGGGTCATACGAATTTCTTGATTCAAATGGCAGTTTAGCTACTTTTCCCTGCACTTGGTAATATGGAGAAAAAAATATTTCAGAAATAATTTGATTTATTTTTTGTAAAATGATACGATAAAGCAAATACAAATATTATAAAAACAAAAACAAAAATAAAAGATGAGTGAAACAAAAAAAATAAATTTGTCAGCAATGACTGCAAAAACAAATAATTCTACTGAGAAAAATACTCAACAGGAAAATATTTCAGAAGAAAATTCTCATAAATCTAGTGGAGTTAAGATAAATCTTTCGTCTATTAAATCACAAATTAGAGAAAAACCTATTATAAAAACTCCTGAAGTTAAAAACGAACCAAAAGATGAACGTACTTTATATATGGAATCTTTGACTTCAAAAATGACTGAAAATTCAGATGAAAAAGAAAGTCCAAAAAAAGAAAATGAAACAAATCCACCAAAAAAATTATCTATTAAAAAACTAACTCCTCAAAAACAAAAAATAAATACCCCTGAAGAAGAAAAAAATACAGAAAAAGAAATTAAAAAGTTACAAATTTCAGCTTTAAAAAAACCAATCGAACAATCAAACAATTCAGTAATAAAAATTGATGAAACAAAAGTAAAAAAAGCAAAAATCTCCGAACTTAAAAAACCACTTGATTCTTGTGATATTGCACAAAAAGAAGAATTTCTTTTAGAAAAATTAGCTCATGACAATAAAAATCCAAAAGCTAATCCAAATGAAGTATTTCATAATTATGAATCTGAATTTAAGAAAAAACAAGGTCATATTTTAGAATCAATTGATAAAATAAAAGAAATTGCAAATATTAAAAAATTATCAAAAATTAATAAAATATTTATTACTTCTATTATAGGTTTGACGGTTATTTGAATTGGATTTTTATTTCATACGAATCCTGAATCATTATCACTTGATAATTATAAAGCAAGTATTCTTACTCTTGCAGGAAAACAAATGACTACTCAAGAAGTTAAAGAACATCAAGGAAATATTGAAAATGAAATTGCTTGGAAATTAGAAGAAAATAATTTATGAGGATATAACCTTGGATTTGAAATTTTGGTAAATGAACAATGAGATGCAGTATATAAATTTGATTGAGAAGAATATGAAACAAAAGAATTACTTGATGTAGCAATTTATGGAAAATTAGAAGAATTAAAAAAAGATAAAATTCGTGACTATTTTAAAAACCATTCAAATGAAACATCTCAAGATTCATTTGAAGAAGATAGTCAAGAAGATACTTCAAATATTTTTTTCTTAGAAGAAACTCAAGATTCACAAGAAAATAATACTTCTACTCAAACTCAATCAGATCAAGAAATGCAATCATCTGAAGAATCTCTACCAGAAGAAAATTCTGATGAAGCTATAGAAGATCAAGACCTACAAGAAAATCAATCTGAAAATTCTTCTATGGATATTTTGATGAAAAATTATTGAGAAAATAATTCTACAGAAAATATAAATGATGAAAATAGTACTTTAGAAGAACCATTACAAACAGAAAATAATGAAGAAGAAAATATTGTAAATCAAGAAAATCAAGAACAAAACAACGATGAAAATCATTATAATGAAATGGAAATATATGATGAATTTATGCTCGAAGAATTTTAAAAAAAGTAGAAATATTTCTACTTTTTTTTATTACCATAAATTTTACAAAAACGTCAAGGGATTTTATTTAACATTCGCTTCAAGACATGATAATATATATAAGAACACAAAATTATTTTTAACACAAAACTTATGCCTAATAGTCAAGAACTAGCAACATTGAAGTTAAAAAAGGAGATTTGAGATATTGTTGAATATGTAGATAGTATCTTTAAACAAGCAATTGATATGGAATGTTCAGATATCCATATTGAACCTACAGAACATTTTTTACTCATTAGAGTTCGTAAAGATGGGGATTTTTTACTACTGGATAAAATTCATAGAGATAATATTTCTGCCGTAGTTACGAGACTAAAAGTATTATCAAAAATTAAAATTGATGAAAATAAAAAACCTCAAGATGGGAAAATAGTATATTTTTATGAACAAGATAGCAAAAATATCGATATCCGTTTATCTACTCTTCCAACAACCTACGGTGAAAAAGTAGTTATGCGTATCTTAAAACAAGATGATAATCTTACAAATATTGAAGCACTTTGACTTATTGATGTAAATTTAGAAAAAGTAAGAGATGCTTTGACAAGTAAGTATGGGATTATGCTTGTAGCCGGTCCAACTGGTTCGGGGAAATCTACTACCCTATTTGGTATTTTAAAAAACTTTAATCCATTAGAATTAAATATTTCAACTCTCGAAGATCCGATTGAGTACGATATTGAATATGTAAATCAATCACAAGTTCAACCATCTATTTGATATAATTTTTCTTCTGGTTTAAGATCTCTAGTAAGACAAGATCCTGATATTATAATGGTTGGGGAAATCAGAGATAAAGAAACAGCAACTCTCGCAGTTGAAGCAGCGCTTACTGGTCATTTGGTATTATCAACAATCCATACCAATTCAGCAGCTGGTACAGTACAAAGACTTATAAATATGGGAGTAGAACCATTTTTACTTGCTTCAGCAATGAAAATGGTAATTTCTCAAAGATTATCTAAAAGAATGTGTCCTCATTGTAAAGAACAATATCACCCTACACAAGCAGAAAATATTAAAATAAAAGAACATCTTAGTCCAATAATAGATGAAAATATAGAAGATCTAGTATTTTATCATGGTACTGGATGTGATCAATGTAGAGATACAGGATATAAAGGGAGACTTGGGATCCATGAAGTATTAATTTGCTGAGAATTCTTAGAACCTCTTATATTAGAAAGATCTAGTGCAAATGAAATGAAAGACGCAGCTATTAAGCATGGTATGATTACTATAGTACAAGACGGATTACTCAAAGCCTTAATTTGAGAAACAACTGTCGAAGAAGCGCTCAAATTAATTTAATTACAATTTATATAATATGTTTGGTTTCTCAAAACACAAAAAAGAAGTAGACTCATCAAAAATTAAAAGTTATAAAGATGCATTAGAAGCAATTCACATCTTTATGCTTCTTTCTGAGTGGCAAAAAGCAAGACATGCTCTAGAAGAAATTAAACTCAAAGAAAAAAAATCATTTGATGAACTTTTAGAAAAAATCAATCAAGACGATAGTGTTTTTGCAGAAAAACAAAGATTAGAAATTATTTGAGATTATAAACAAAAAGAAATTCATTTAGCTAAAATCGAACAAAAACTTAATAAAGCTGAAGACGAGCATAAAGATAAAAAACAAAGAGAACAATTTAAAATTCGTTTTAAAAATATTAAAGCTGAGATTCATAATCTTGTTTGAAATTCTCGTAGTGATGAAGCAATGGATTTATTACAAAGATTTTTAGAAGAAAATAAAGATAATTATAGAGTTATAAAATTTTTTAATCTCGAAAAAAAATCTCTTCAAAAACATATAGAAAAACAAAGAAATATTGAAGAAAAAAAATTCAAGGACAATGCAAAAATGCAAGCCATGAAATTAATTTGAGCGAGTGTAAATTTAGAAAGCCAAGAAGAAAAGAAACTCAAAGAAGAAAAAATGAGTTTTATGGAATTATTAAAATCTCGCTTAAATTTTTACAAAAATTTAAAGGAAAAAGTAAGAAAGAAAAGATTATTAGATGAAATAAATCTTTTAATTGAAGAAGACTCAAAAGTAAAACATGATATTGCAGAAAAAAAACTTGCGAGTATTCATAAATGATTAATTAAAGAACTCACATTTGCAAAAATGCTTTGATATGATATTTATGGAAAAATATTATGAAGTGATAAAATTTCAGGTGATACTTTTGATATTCATGAAGCAAAAGATAAATATACATTTTTTCTTGGTGATGCTACTGGCCATTGAATAAGAGCAGGTTTTATCGTAACTTTATTAAGTAGATTATTTCATAAACATGTTTTATCTCCTCTTCAAACTCTCACTTTTGAAATAAATAACGGATTAAAACAAGATCTTAAAAATAGAAATTTTATTACATGAATATTTTTTGAAACAAAAAAAGATACTCCAGAAGAAATTCAATTTGTATGAATGTGACATGAACCAATACTTATATATAGACATGAGTCAAAAAGTATTGAAAAAGTTATTCCTTGAGGTTTAGCTGCAGGTATTCGTCTGATTGATAAAAAAGAAAATATTAAAGTAAAAACATTGCAAGTTTCTCCAGATGATATTATTTTAACTTATAGTGATTGAATATTAGAACATAAAAATTCTCAATGAGAATTTTATGGATTGCCAAGATTAATTCAATCTTTTGAAAAAATTACAAAAGCAGAAAAAAATATTCATAAAATTTATGAATATTTAATAAATGATGTCCAATTATTTCAGTGAGGTTCTCATTTTAATGATGATGTTTCTGTATTATTACTCAGAAGAAATACTCAAAAAGATATTTTAAATGAAAATTCAGAATTTTTAGAACAGGTTTCTGTGAAAGAATGATTAACAAAAAAACAAGTGAAAAAATTAGCTTGAAAAACTATTCCAGAAGTTGAAAAAGAACTCGAAAAAATTCAAAAAGACAAAGATACACAAAGAATTATTAAAGTATTAGAAAACCTATATTATACGGGCGAAATTTTGAAACTCAAACAAGAAGCCATTCGTTACATTAAACAATGATATATTCATCAAAAAATTAATCATTATCTCAGAAAAGCCATTGATAACGAAATGAAATATAAAGTAGAACAAAAAAATCAAAAAATGAGTAGTAAATATGCAGTTTTAAATGAACTATATAAAAAATGAGACTACCAAACAGTCATTAATGAAGTAGAAGAAATCATCTCTAAAGATGGAAATATTTAATATAAACACAACACTATGTTTTCAAACAGTTTTTATGATAAATACGGGAATTTTGATAATGGAAAATTTATCAAGCTTTTAGAACAAGCAAAAAAATCTCGTGACGATAGCATGAATAAAAAGAAACGTAATTTCAACCAAGAAATTACTCTGTTTAATAGTGTGTCAAAAAAAGAATTATGGCAAATGATTAATAAACTTTCTATTTTTATTAATTCATGAATTGATATAAAATGAGCTTTAACTATTCTTTCTAAACAAATTAAAAATCCTTATTTACAAAAAATAGTGATTGAAATGAAAGAAAATATTAATCATTGAATCGGAATTTCTGAAACAATGACTCAATATCCTAAAGTGTTTGATACTCTTAGTGTTGCATTAATTTCTGTATGAGAAAAAACATGACAACTCTGAAAAATACTTGCAGAACTTGATTCAAATCTTTTAGAAAGTATAGAGCTTAAAGGAAAAGTAAAAGGCGCGATGATGTATCCTATGATTTTGTTAGGCCTGACTGTATGTATGGTAATATTTATGATGGTATTTATTGTGCCAAGAATTACAGAAAGTTTTACTAAAGCCGGAGCAGAACTCCCAGCATTAACACAATTCATTGTTGATGTTTCTAATTTTTTCAGAAATGATTATTTTTTATTAATAGCTTATGTGATTTGATTTATTATTTTTGTAAAATGAGTAAATGCAACATATCTTTGAAGAATGTTTATTGCAAAAATGTTTACAAAAATGCCAATATTTTGATATGTTGTTTGCCAATCAAATATCGTATATTTTATTAAATCATTTACAATTTTATTAGATTCAGGAGTACTTTTATTAGAATCTCTTAAAACATCGAGTCAAGTAGTACCAAATCTTTGTTATAAAAAAGAACTCATTAGAATAAAAAATGAAGTGGAAATCTGACTCACTATTTCAAAATCTCTTGGTTTAAATTTAGACTATGAAGCAAGTGTCTATATGAATGATCTATTTCCAGAAGAATTTGCCTATGTAGTAAGTACAGGTGAAGAAACATGAACACTTTCAGAATCACTCAAAAAAATCTGATACAATTATAACGGTGAACTTAAAAGATATATTGGAAATATGTCGAGTATGATGGAGCCAGTTATTATTGTAATAGTAGGGGCTTTAGTTGGTACGATTGTAGTCTGAATCATGATGCCATTCTTCGCTATGGGTGAAGTAGCAAAACAACTGTAATTCACAGTTGTTTTTTTGTGAATGTTAAAAACTCACTCATTATTGCTTATTGTTGCCAATGTCTATAAACTAAAATCATTTTTAATTTTTTGTCTATAATAAAATAGATTTTTTTTTGCATTTCTTGTTAAAATGCAGTAAACTAACTGTGTCTTAACAAAAACAAGACATAATTTTAAAATTTATTTTGTATTTATTTTCTAATCTATATATTTATGAAAAGTACAAAAAAAGCATTTACACTTGTGGAACTTATCGTAGTTATCACGATTCTTGCTGTTCTAGCAACTGTTGCGTTTATCTCATTAACAGGATATTCTCAAGATGCAAAAAACTCTAAAGTTGCTTCTGATGTTAGAAGTTTAGTTTCAGCAATCGAAGCTGGTTCTGCAAAAGGAACATTCACAATTAAAGATATTGTTTCATCTACAACATATGATAGTCATATGGCAGCTGGTACAGTTTCAGGTACAACGGTTACATTACCAACAACTGCTTCGAATGGTTTTTATGAAGTAGGTACAATTGATTTCCCAACTATTAAACAAAATGGAGATGATTTTGTTGATTCAGATGGAAATGATTACTTAGTTGCCTATGTATCTTCTGGTTCATTTGCTGGGTATAATGTAGCGGGTCAAACTAAAAATTCAGCTGGTAATGCTCAAGCATATATCGCTGGGAACTATATCCAAGTTGACGATACTGCTTCTACTGGAGATGTTGCTTCATTAATTTCACAAAGTGGTGCAAGTGCTGCTGATAATGCCTTAGCTGATGAAGCTGTAATGACAGATACAACAAAAGATCTTTATGGTAACTAGTATTCAAAAAAGAATTTCTTAGGAAATTCTTTTTTTTTGTGTAAAAAATTATTGAAAATAAAAAGATATTCCCGGGAAATTTCCCAGGAATATCTTTTTATTTTTTTATAAACTTTCTTTTATATATTTTGGATTATTTGCGTATTTGAGTCATTCTTCTTGAGAGATTACTCAGGTTTTGATATAATCTATGATATCTTGTTCGAGCAGTTGCATTCCTTCTCTGCTTCCAGTTTGGATAGCTGACGGGATTTGATGCATATCATTTTCACGAATCAAATTAGCAATAGCTTGATTTTTAAACAATATTTCTTTTGCCATTTTTACTCCAGTTCCGTCACTGGTAACTAATAATCTTTGAGAAAATACAGCCACGAGAGAATCTGCCAGTTGTAATCTGATTTGTTCTTTATCACCTGCTGGAAAACTATCAAGGATTCTTGTAATTGTTTGGTGAGCACTACGAGTATGAAGTGTTGAAAAAACTAAGTGACCCGTTTCTGCGAGACGAAGCGCTGACTCCATTTCTCATCTAGTTCTCATTTCCCCAAATAAAATCACTTGAGGATTTTGCCTCATGGCTCACATGAGTGCTGTTTCATAATCTGGTACATCTCTCCCGATTTCTTTATGTTCGATAATCGATTGTTTATGTGGATGAACATATTCAATCGGATCTTCAATAGTGATAATATGTTTATTTTGTGTTTGATTTATATGATCGATCATAGCAGCTAAAGTAGTTGTTTTTCAAGAACCCGTTGGTCCAGTAACTAAAACTAAACCTTGTCCAAGTTTGGTTACATTTTTATAAATATCACTTAATCCTAAATTATCTATATCTGGAATATTTGAACTAAGTAATCTCATAACAGTCATAAAATTTCATAATTGGTATGAAATATTTACTCTGAATCTTCTTCCACTATATGAAAAGGAAAAATCATAATTTTTTGTTTTCTCAAGTACTGCAAGCTCATCTTGTGTAATAATAGAGAGAGCAAAATCTTGAGACATTTCAGGAGTAAATTTTTCAACTCAATCATCTATTTTTACTATTTCTCATCAGATTTTTATAGCTGGATATGTTCCAACGGTAATATACATATCTGATCATTCATTATCAATCATCACTTGTAATAATTGGTCTTTAAGTATATTTTCTTGGACTATTGTTTCGTTCATATTTTTTAGATTAATAATACTCAATAATTGTACCATAATTATTTATAAAATTCAAAAAAACTCCCTAAAAATATTAGAGAGTTTTTTACAACAATTATGCAGTTTTCATTTTTTTTCTTATAAATAATCCAGCATTTACCATCAGAGTGAGTGCAACAAGAACCCATGTTTCAGCACCAGTATCTGGTGTTTCGGCAGCATTTAAAGCTACTTCTTCAATTTCTTGAACTTTTTCTCCATTATCATCGATAATTGGAGCATCTTCCTTTACTACTTCAATAGAATCAAGAGTTTGAAAGTTATATAAATCTTCACTTAATGAAATATTTGCACCAGTTTCATCTTTTAAATTTAAAACCATAAGCATATATTGAGAGTTTTCTTCAACTGATTTTTCTAGATGAAGTTTTAATGAATTATCAGTATTTTTTCCAATTTGATCTACAAAATTTTCAGAAAATAATTTAAATTCAAAATCTGTATCTTCTACAGGATATTTAAAATATACTTCGAGAGTTCTTTCATCTAAAGTCATTATTTTTGTGATACCTTGATTTTCTGGAGTAAAAGAGTTTTCTACTTCTACTTCATTTAAATATTTTGTTGTCTTGAAATCAATATTACCATCAGCTCCATATATACTTAGGAGATTATAATTTGTTAAGATATCTAAATCTTCTTCGAGAGTTAAAACTACTTTATAGTGATCAACTGCATCTCTTGTTGCAAATGATACAATGATATCTTTTAAGATTTTTACATCTCATTGAGTTTCATCTCAAAAAATTACATCGTCTGAAAATGCTACATCAAGCTCATGTGAATTTAATACGTTTACCGTATCAATATTTGCAGAATGTGCAGTATTAGTAACAAAAAATAAAAGGCCAACAACAGACAAAACTTTTAAGAATTTCATATTAATAAAATTATCTAATTAAGATTACACACTTATTACATCATACTTTTATTTTCATGTCAAAAATTTTAACAACTAAATTCTTGTAATATATATAATTTGCTTATAATAATGCCAATTATTTATATAAAATAAAGATTTTATGGATTATATTATTTTAATATTTTGATTCATTTTTTTAATAAAATGATCTGATTTACTCGTAGAATGAGCAAGTAGTATCGCAAAAAAATTTGGAATTTCAGCGCTTGTAATTTGATTAACAATTGTAGCATTTGGTTCAAGTGCACCAGAATTAGTTATTAATATTATATCTGCTATATCTGGAAATACAGCTCTGGCCGTTTCAAATATTGTTGGAAGTAATATTTCAAATATTTTACTGATTCTATGAGTTACTGCTTTAATTTCTCCGGTTGCTTTTCCTCAATCAACTATAAAAAAGGAAATTCCATTTTTAATATTTGTTGCTGCATTGTTAATGTGAATTTTATTAGATGGAACTATTTCTAGATTTGATGCAGGGATTTTATCAGTATTTTTCGTAGGATTTTTATTTTATACATTTAAAATTTCTAAAAATATTGAAGAAAATCAATCAGAAGAGGAAATTGTTTTATTATCAAATCTCAAATCAACTATTTATATCCTGTTATGATTTGCTGGATTAATTGGTTGAGGAAAAATGATTGTTGATAGTGCGGTTTCTATTGCAACTCAATTTTGATTACCAGAAGCATTTATTGGAGTAACGATTGTGGCTATTGGGACTTCCCTTCCAGAATTAGCTGTTTGAGTTGTCGCTGCACTTAAAAAGCAAACAGATATTGCAGTTGGTTCAGTGGTTGGTTCAAATATATTTAATACTTTATGGATTTTAGGTGTGACTGGATTTATTTCACCACTTCCTGGATATGAAGGTATAAGTATAGATCTATGAGTAAATATTTTAGCAAGTATATTAGTATTTTTATTTGCTTTCACATTTGCTAGGAATATGCTTGAGAGAAAAGAATGAGCAATTTTAGTATGTGCATATATTGTTTATATCTGATATTTAGTGAATACCGTTTTATAAAAAAATAGATTTCAATTGAAATCTATTTTTTTTGTTCTAAATATGTTTCTAAAATAAGTGCAGCAGCTACATCATCTCTTTTTTCTTTTTCTCAGATTTGAGCTCAAATCTGGTCAGCTTCGAAACTTGTAAATCTTTCATCACATCATTCGACTAATATATCTGGAAAATCTTGTTGTAATTTTTCGATAAAACGTTTTGTTTTATCAAGTTGTTTTGTGTTTTTCCCATATAAATCATATGGAAGTCATACAACAATAACGCTAATATTATCTTTTTGAATATATTTTTTAATTGTTTGTATGAGTTTTGGACGCAATACTATTTCTTTCGGAAAAACTATTCCAGCGACTTGAGAAGCAATTCCACATCTTTTATCTCATAGATCTATTGCTAAATACATGATTATTCTGGTTTAATACTAACAATAATTTTTGCTTGAGCATCTTTTCACAATTTTATATGAACATTGTGATCTCCCAATGATTTTAAATGACCTGAGTTAAATAAAATATGTTTTTTTGTTAATGCAATTTTACATTTTCTTTTTACTGCTTGGATAACATCTTTTTCTCAAATTGCTCAGTATACTTTGTTATTTACCCCCGTTTTTAAAGTAAACTCGAATTTTTGCCCATTGAGTACTTCTGATAAATTATGTCTATTTTCTAAAAGTTCCCTTCTATGAGCATCATCTTTTTTTAATTTATCATTATATTTTTTTTCAATTTCAGGTGTTAATTCGACTGCATGCTTTTTTGGAAATAACATATTCATTGCATATCCAGGTTTTACTTCTTTAATTTCTCATTTTTTTGCAACATGTAAAACATTTTCTAAAAATAATACTTTCATATTTTCATTCTTTAAATAAATAATTCTAACCTTATTATAGTATAAATAAAAAAAACTGAAAATAATTTTTCAGTTTTTTATTTTTTTAGTCTTCTATATTTTCAATTGAAATTTTATATCCTGTTAAACTAGAAGCTAAATGAACATTTAGACCATTTTTACCAACAGCTTTAGCTCTTTCCGAAGGGAGAATATATGCAATAGCAGATTCTTCTTCATCATCAACTTCTACTTTGATTACTTCTGCAGGAGAAAGTGATTTTTTAATAACTTCAGCCATATCTCCAGAATTTGGAATAATATCAACTTTTTCACCTCCAATTTCTTCCATAAGTGATTTTACTCTCATCCCTTTTTGCCCGATAAGTGTACCAACAGCATCAATTTCTTCAAAAGTAGAAGAAACTAACATTTTTGTTTTAATACCAGCTTGTCTTACCACTTTATCAATAGTAATAATTCCTTCTGATATTTCAGGAACAAATTCCGCAAAAATTGCAGGAATTGCTTCAGCTCTTTTTCTTGATAATACTACTCTTGGAGCACCAGTTTCATTTTTTGAAACTTCAGCTACGTAGATAAAAAATCTTCCTCCAGCTGCATATTCATCTCTAGAAACTTGTTCAGATTTAGGTAAAACTACTTGATATCCTTGGTATTCAAATAAAACTTTTCCACTTTCAACCATATCAATTTTCATGTTAATTACTTGACCTTCTTTTCCATCAAATAATTCATAAATTTTTTCTTTTTCACTATCACCAATTTTTTGGATAATAACTTGTCTTGCAGCTTGAGAAGCAATTCTCCCAAATGAATCAGCAGCATCTTCACTCATAACTTCATCAGTTACATCAAGTTCGATTGTGTCACCTTCTTCAAATCCTTCAGCGTCTTCACCAAGTTCTTCAAATGAAATTTCAAGAGCTGAGTTTGTAACTTCTTTTACTAAAGTTTTTTCGATCGAGATTTCGATTTCATTTGTTTCAAAATCTAATTTTACAATTACTTCTTCATCTTTTGCTCCGAAATCTTTTTTATATGCTGTTTTAATTGCAGCTTCAATAATTTCGATTAATTTTTCTTTTGGAATTTTTTTCTCAGCTGAAATTAAGTCTACAGCTTGTTTTATTTGTTTTAGATCTAACATATTTTTATTTTTTATTTTTTAAAACAAAACGAGAATTTGCTCACACAAATCCTCGTTTTCTCAAACGTTTACAATACAATTTTATAAGAAAATAAAATTATTGCAAGTAATTTTTTCTAAATAAAAAGATACAAAAAATTCCCAGGAAATATTTCCTGGGAATTAAAAATAATATTACATTTTTTTTCTTAAGAATGCAGGTACATCTAAGTCGTCACCTGAATTATTATTTGAATTATTTGATGGAGTTTGATTTTGTTGAGTTGAAGGAATAACTCTAGAGTCATTTACAGCTCTTCTTCCAAATGGATTCATTGATGGAGATTCTTGAGTTCTTTTTGTATCTTGAAATGTTGCATTTGATACTTCATCAAAACCAGTAGCACAAACAGTGATTTTTAATTCACCATTATAATCTTCATTAATAGTCGCACCAAAGATAATATTTGCATCAGTATCAACTGACTCAGTAATTATTTTAGCAGCTTCATCAACTTCAAACATTGATAGATCTGTGCCACCTGTGATGTTGAATAAAAGACCTTTAGCTCCAGCAATAGATAATTCTAATAATGGAGAATCAATAGCAGCTCTTGCAGCTTCTACTGCTCTGTTTTCACCAGAACCATATCCAATACCCATAAGTGCAGAACCTGCATTTCTCATAACTGATCTTACATCGGCAAAATCGACATTAATCATACCAGGTTGAGTAATAAGATCTGAAATACCTTGAACACCTTGATTTAATACTTCATCAACAATTGAAAATGCATCAAGTAGAGGAGTTTTTTTATCGATAATAGATAAAATTTTATCATTAGGAATAGTGATAAGTGTATCAACTTTTTCTTTTAAATCTTCATATCCATCAATAGCTTTTCCGAGTCTATTTTGACCTTCAAATGAAAATGGTTTTGTAACAACACCAACAGTAAGTGCTCCTAATTCTTTTGCTACTTCAGCAACAATTGGAGCTGCACCTGTACCAGTACCACCACCAAGACCACAAGTAACAAATACCATATCTGCTCATTCTAATGCAGTTTTTAATTCTTCTCTTGATTCTTCTGCTGCTTTTTTCCCAGTTTCTGGATCTGATCCTGCACCTAAACCACCAGTAATAATTTTACCAATATTTAATTTTGTTGGAGCTAGTGAGCTAAATAAAGCTTGTGCATCTGTATTGATTGAAATAAATTCAACACCAGCAAGACCTCATTCGATCATTCTGTTTACCGCATTGTTTCATCCTCCACCTACTCATACAACTTTAATTTTTGCAACTGGTGAAATTGAGTGACCAATATGTACTTCTTCAGGACCTTTAGATTCTTCAGATGATCCAGAACCTGATAATAAATTTCTTAGTTTATCTTCTCTCATAGACATGATATTAGTAAGTAATGATGTAATTTTTTATTTTTTTATGGTAATAGTTTTTTAAATGTTTCAACAATTGATGAGAAAAATCCACCAATATTAAATGAAAACATTTTTCCAGGATTTGAATATTTGTTCGATAAAATCATAGTTCCTATCACACTAGCAAATACTGGATCTGAAATTGATGCATCTGCAAAGTCATCTGTTGATGCAGGTAATCCAATAAAAACTGGTAGTTTAATTGATTTTTTACCAAACTCTACAAAACCTTTTATTTTTGTAGCCCCTCAAACACAAACAGCTCATTCTGGTAACATTCCATCTCTTCATATTTTTTTCAAATCATGACGAATATATTCAAATATTTCATCATAACGTGCGGTTACTATTTTTGATAGATATTCAATAGAAAGTTCTCATTCTTCTCAGATTCATAGATTTGATAGATCAATCTTTCTATCAGAAAATCCATCTTTATTTTCTAAATCTAGTTCTGCATATTCTAATTTGAGTTTTTCTGCAACCGTTGTAGATGTTCTTAATCCTAAGGCAATATCATTTGTGACGTTATCACCTCACATTGGAATAACTCCAGAATATTTTAAACTTCCCTCTTCATAAACAGTTATACCAGTTGTAGCAGCTCAAATATCTACACAAACAACTCAAAGTTCTTTTTGTCTTTTTGATAAAATTGCTTCTGGTGCAGAAAGTAGATTTGGATAGATGTCAAAAATTTCTATACCGATATCACTTACAGCTTTTTTAATATTGTTGAGAATATTGAGATTCATTGAAAAAATATTTGCTTCAACTTCTAATTTTCTTGCATTCATTCCAATTGGGTTTTTAACTCAATGTTCTAAATCTACAATAAAATTTTCAGGAATAACTTTTAATATTTCTCTATTTGGTAAATCTACTCAGTTTTTAGCCATATCAAGAGCTCTATCAATATCATCTTCTGATATTTCTCATCCTGATACTGCAATCACTCATTTATTTTTAATTACTTCATATGAAGATGAATTAAATGAAATAAATGCTCATGCGACTTCTTCTCCTGACATTTTTTCTGCTTCTTCTAGAGATTTATCTAGATTGTTTTTAAATTCTTCCATATCAAGGATATTTCATTTTCTGATTGCATTTGAATCAGAAATACCTACCCCTAATATGTGAAAATCATCTTGTGACTCATTATCAAAATACCCTATTATTGTTCTAATTTTTGAACTTCAGATATCTATGGTTGTTATTACATTAGAAACTCACATTATTTTAAATCTTAATTAAATTATATGTTCTATTTTTGTGTACAGTTCTTTTCCTTTAAAATAAGCAAAACGTCTTTTGAAAAACTTTTACTATATATAAGATTATATTGACCAAGTGGCTAAATTCAAACTAAGTTATTTTATTATGTTAAAAACAGTAAAATAAATCATATCTTTTGCATTAATTGTAAAACTATGATATTTTAATATAAAGATATGTCCTAATATTATAAATATCAGAATTATGAATCCATTTTACACACTTTTTCAAACTATTGTTATACTCGTACTTATAGGAAATATATTATTATTTTTCCTATTTTGAGAAGATATTCTCAGAGTAAATACTACAACAATGTATATGATTTTGGCTACAATTGTAGTTATAGAATTTCTCGTATTAATGGCTGCAATTAATAAGTTTTTTTATGAACCTATAAAAAATCTTGAAACAACTATTAAGAAATTTTATTTATGAGAATTTAAAAATAATGATATTCAATTTAAAAAATCTTGGAATCCAAATTTAAATTTTGTATTAAAATTTTTCTGAAAAACTCTCAATACACTTAAAAATATTAAATCTGAATTTTTACACTGAAAAGAAATTAGATCAGAAGTGGATCTTTGAAAAGAAATTCAAGGAAAAATGTTAACAAAAAAATTAACAAAAGTTCCCTCTTTAGATATAATCATGCAGTCAAAACCGGCATGAGAAATTGGTTGAGATTCTTTTGATATTATTCAGGTGGAAGATAATTATTATATTTATGTGTGAGATGCAACTGGTCACTGAGTTTGAGCATGATTTATCATGATTATGGTAAATGCGCTCATTAGTGGTTTTGCAAAAGTATTTAAACACGGACATACAATACTCGCAAAAACAAATGAAATTTTAAAACCGAGAGTAAAAGCAAATTTACTTATGAGTTTACTTATGGTTCGTTGGGATGAAAAAGAAAAAAGATTGTTTATGACTTGAGCCGGGCACGAATATTTAATGATTTATAAACATAAACAAAAAAAATGTTATAGAATTAAATCTGGTTGAGTCGCTCTTGGTATGATTAAAGATTGTTCAAAATTATTAAAAGAAAAAGAAATTCAATTCGAAGAAAATGATATTATAGTTTTATATTCTGATGGTATTACAGAAGCAATAAATCAACCAGCAAAAAATGGGAATGAACAAATGTTTTGAGAAGATAGATTAGTCGAAGCGATTGAAAAGGCTCCGAATCTTCCAAATAAAAATTATAAATCTTCTCGTAGTGTATTTAATAACATTACGATAGAATTATCTAAATTTATGTGATATAAACATGCACAATTTGATGACGTAACTCTCGCTACGGTTCATTATAAAGCCGAAGAATTTGATATAGCTCATGATTTTGATGCAGAAATTCCAGACCAATTTCTCACAGAACGGAAATGGTAAAAAAGCGATACGTACGTATCGCTTTTTTATTTACAACAAATAATTAAAAATAGTACAGTACAAAAAAAGAATTTCTCTTTACAATGGCACTTGTTACAGTAAAATAAAACAAATTATTCCATTATTTGTAGCTACGTGTCGAATCAAGAAAAATTAAAAATACTGGTAGATAAAAAAATTTCATGAGATGTAAGCCATTACATCGTAAAACATGCTGAGAAAAAAACAACTACAAAAGCAAAAAAAACAGCCGTTGATAAAAATGAAGAAAAACAATTATTAGCAACACAAAAAGAATATAACGAAGCTCTGGCATATGTAAAAGATGCTATTTCTCCGGCATATATGAAAATTTGGCCAAATAAAATACAAGTCAATGATACTTTGGCTCGTACTTTTTTTGTATTTGCATATCCTACATTTTTAGAATGAAACTGGCTTTCACCTATTATTAATTGGGATGTGAAATTTGATATGAGTTTATATGTGTACCCGAGTGATTCAGGTGAAATCCAAAAATTTCTGAAAAAAAGACTTACTCAACTTCATTCTGAAAGATCAATTAATGCTGAGAAATGATTAGTAAACGATCCAGCTATTGAAGCTCAAATTCAAGATGTTGAAGAACTCAGACATAATCTCACTCGTGGACAAGAAAAATATTTCCACCTTTCGCTTTATATCACTATTTATGCAGAAAGTGATGATAAATTAAATAAAATTGGGAGAGATATTGAAACAATTTTATGAGGGAGAAATGTATTACAAAAACAAAGTTTTCTTAGAGCAGAACAAGGTTTTATCACAACAGGTCCTTTTTGTAGAGACGAATTAGGAGTCTATAGAAATATGTCTACAGGATGAGTTTCAACGACTTTTCCATTTTCTTCGAGTACACTAAGTCATGATGATGGAATTTTATATGGGATTAATACACATAATAATTCTCTGATTTTATTTGATAGATTTAAATCGGAAAACGCAAATATGTGTGTATTTGCCAAATCTGGTTCTGGGAAATCATTTGCAGTAAAATTAGAAATTCTTAGAACACTTATGATGGGAACAGATGTAATTGTAATCGATCCTGAAAATGAATATCAAGCGCTTATTAATCAAGTTTGAGGAAGTTATTTAGACGTAAGTTTAAATTCAAATCAAAGAATTAACCCATTTGACCTCCCTCTTGCGCTTAAAGATCAAAATGAAAAACCATGAGATTTGCTCAGATCAGGAGTAATAAATTTACTCGGTCTTATGAATTTGATGCTGTGAAAAATGTCAGCTCAAGAAGAAGCTATCATGGAAAAAGCAATTATTACTACCTATAGTTTAAAATGAATCACTTTTGATGATGACTCAATAATTGGGAAGCAAATTCCTATTATGAGTGATTTAGAAGATGTTTTAGATACTATGGATGGTGCAAAATCTCTTGTAACACGTATTCAAAAATATACAACAGGGATTTTTTCAGGAATTTTTTCTCAACATACAAATATTGATTTAAAAGAATGATTACAAGTTTTTTCTGTGAGAGATCTTGACGATATGCTCAGACCAATTGCGATGTATGTAATCTTAAATTACATGTGGAACAAGGTAAAATCAAGTAATAAAAAAAGATTATTAGTGGTTGATGAAGCTTGGAATATCATGCAACACGATGATTCAGCAAAATTTCTTTATGGTCTCGTAAAAAGAGCCAGAAAATATAACTTATGAATCACAACTATTACTCAAGATGTAGAAGATTTTATTGCTAGTCCTTTTGGGAAACCAATTGTAACAAACTCTTCGATGCAATTATTACTCAAACAATCAAGTGCATCAATTGATGTGTTACAAAATGTTTTTAAACTTACAGAACAAGAAAAATATATTTTACTCAATGCAGCTGTTGGTCAATGACTATTTTTTGCTGGTACTGAACATGTTTGAATCCAAGTTGTTGCGAGTTATTATGAAGAACAAGTAGTGACTACTGATCCAAATAGATAAAAATTAGCAAATAAAAAAAATCCCTTTCGGGATTTTTTTTATTTCATATCAAGGTCATGATCAATAGGTGGAGTACCTGATCATCCACCTCAACCTCATCCTGATCAACCTGAACTACTACCTCAATAGTATTTCGCAGAGGTATCAACGGTACCAACTGCACAAGTTACATTTGATAGAATAGTTGATATATTACCTCAATCTTGAGCATAAGGTATGTACTCATTATTTTTAATTTTAATATGTCTATTTGCGCTATAGTTTTGAGAAGTATGACTTTCATACACAAACCCAAAATGTTTACAAACTGTCTTGGCTAAATTAATATCATTTTTCATATACCATGCATCACTAGAACTATCTCCATCATCATCTAAAATGTGAGGAACTTGAATAATAACTTTTCCTGCTTGAGGAATACATTTTATATATGATAAATATTCATCTGGATTTCTAGAATCATCATGAACATGTACTTTATATGGTGGACATGCTGTGAGAGATGAACCACCTGAACCTGCTGGAAGTGTTTTACACACAAATTTTCCACTTTGAGTTGTCAGATATTGAGAACTTGTACAAGATGGTAAATTTGGCATTGAACTTCATGTTTGATCAGTTACACAAACAAAACCTGTAGCAGTCATTTTAGCTACTTGTCAATTTGTACAGGCAGTAAGATCTCCTGCATCAATAAATTTATTCGTTGACTCAGCTTTAGTAAAATAATTAGCAAAATTTATACTATTTTTTAGATTATCAATAGTTGTTTTAATTGTATTCCATTCTGCAGCAGATACTACTTGATTATCTTGTTTGTGAGGAACGGTATTTGTAAATGCAAATACCGTTCCGGTAACAATTACTCATGTGAGTAGTGTAGAAAACACTGTTTTTAAAATTGTTTTTTTCATATTTTTATTTTAATATTTATTATCTATAAGACTGGTTATTTGGGATACATTTACAAATACCAATATCTAATTTATATCATCCAGGACAAGATGAAATACTACAAATTGAATTTGCTATACATTTATTTAAATTATCGTCATACATATATCATGACGGACACTGTTTAATTCCGGGTGTAGATCCAGTATTAGCATTTTCAAGAATATCTAATCTATTTTCCAAATTAATAATTTTTCAATTTAAAGTTTGATTGATATTATTAATTTGGTTTGAAATTGTATCAATTTTTGCATCAACTTGTGCTTTTGTATAAACATCACTTAAATTTGCTTTTCCATTAAGCGCAGATACAAGACTGGTCATATAAGATTCTGTTAGTACTTCTCCATCTTTAATATAACTTACACTTGCTGCATATGTAACAGCAGTTACACAAATTCCGGTAAGTAATATTGAAAAAAGAGATTTATATATTTTTTGTTTTCACATAATAAAATTTTTTTTAATAAATATTTTATTTTTCAAAAGAAGAAATTAATCTTCTTTTGAAAAATATGTAGGATTCATAGACCATGTTTGATCTCTTTGGATTATCACTGGAGCTGTCCAATGATTTGGTTTTTCAGGAGTTCTTAAGTTTGAATTACAACCTACAGCTGAATCTATATTTGCAACTGTATCATCGAAATATTTACAACCTCATGAAGTAAAAACATTTCAATCTCATAATATATTAAAATCAGGATTATATGGAATTTTGTAACCTTCATAATTTACAGTTGATCCATCTATAAGTGTATATCTTCTTAAAAAAGATAAATCATATACTTTTGATACATCTGATCAAGCTACACAGTCTCATTGTTCTATATATGGACATTTTCATGTTTTTGACCCACCAATAGTATTGAGTGAAAATACTGAACCATAAATATGTAATTGATTTAATAATTGGTCATCTCTACTATAATTTGTTACAATTTTTTCAAAATTAGTTGAAACAACAGGTCATTGAGCAAGTATAAATGCATCAATATTAGTAACTTTTTGATCAATTGAAATCCAACCTTTTTTATTAGGATCTCTTATTTCTTCATTATTCCCCAATGTGATATTTTCTAATCAGTCATTTGAAATTGAAGCGAGAAATAATTGACCATTTTTATCTTTGGTAGAAATATTTCAAATAATTTCAATTGAACCACCTCTGACTATAATTGATCTTTTAGCATTTAGTGTTCCTCAAAGTATTTTTACATTTCATTCTATAAATGTTATTTTCTCTCATTCAACAGTAAATGTACATTCATCAGTGTTTTCATAATTCACTGATATTGAATTTATTGTACACCATCTATCTTGTCTATTTATTTCAAATATTTTTTTCTTTACATTTTCAAGTAATCAAGCTCTCGTATATGGTCTTTCTAAATCAAGAGAAACAAGTCATGATTGATCTTCTACTCAGCTTGTACCTCAATCAATATTATTTACTAGTCCGTCAATAGCTAAATCATCTGTAAGAAAACTTGTACCTGCATCTTCATCTTTTTGAATATTACTTGGAAAATATGCAGATGATTGCAATCTATTTCAACTACTTGGTTTTATTCATCTAGAAATAGCAGGAAGCATTATTTCTTTTGATCAAATATTATATGTTACATATGAAACGTATCCCCATTCACTAAAATCTTCACCGTCAGAGACTTCATATTTTACACTATACAGAGAATCGCTAAATGATTGTTTTCATGACATTTCATTTCTATCTCATCAGTTTACATAAAAATCTACTTTAATAGGAGAAATTCTATTTTGATTATTTATATCAAAATATTTATCTCTATATTGAATATTCGTAATTTTAGATTGATTTCAGTCTTTTTTAAGTTCTTTTAAATGATTTGAGTCAATCCCATCTCTGAGAATATTAAAATTTTCTGCATGATAGAGTACTGGAGAAGCAAATTCTAATTGAAGTTTTTTATTATCCTTTAATATATCTTTGAAAGATAATTCTTTATAATTATTTGCAACTGTATTTCAGAACTTATTTGTTACTGTTCAATAATCACGTGGAATAAACATATTATATTTATCATTTGCTTGTTCTTCTAAATCAGCATCAATTTCGATAGTTGGACTATTTCCATATGCTAATTTATCATTAGAAGTAGATTTAGCACTTTGTGTATCAAAATCGTAAGTAAGTGCTGGATTATACCTTAAAGACCATTGAGTCTCTTTAAATGCAAAGTTTGCATCATTTTTTAAGAAAGCATAAGCCCCATGAGTTGGAATAAATGAAGAAATATCAAAATCTATTATACCGTTACTTGAAGTAGATTCTTCTTTAAATGTAACTTTAGGAGTATTTGAATTAATTTCATTATCTTCAATCTCATTAATTCAATTTGATTGAATAGATACTGGATTCTCAATTCTTGAAGTACTAAAATTATCAGCAAGTTGTTGAGTTAAACCATTTTTAAAATTAAATGTGTACAGATTTGTTTTGATAACTCAATCTCAAGTATTTGTAACTTCTCTAATCGAATTTCAATATTTATCTTTTAGATTCGCAGAAAAACTATATTTAGAATCGTTATCGGCAAATGCTTCATTTGGAGTTTTCACTTGAAGTGTAGAAGTTTCTTCTGAAATATCACCTGCAATAGTTCTGATTTGTGATAAAATATCATTTCAGCTAATACAGTTCCCTACTGTATCACAAATTTTATTTCAAGTAATTCCTGGAGTTTCAAACTCAACTGAGTATGCTCTAAAATTCTTTCATGAACTTGGATTTAATAAACCTAAATCTACATCTGTAAGTTTTATTTCTGCTGTATTATGAGTTGTGATTTCATCTTCATTTAAAATATAACTATTTTTTGAATCTGGATCTTTATCTTTTTCAATTTTCATAATAATATCAGCCATATGAGTATTTTTTTCTCACCAATTATATGAAATTTTTGCTTTATGCGTAGCTAAAGTAAAAGGAGAAAGTCCTGAACCTTGCGAAACGATATTATAATCATCTCAAGTGAATCTAAAATCCATTTCAAATGAATCATCGTTATTTTGTACGAGTGGTTTAGTCTCATCTCTAATTACATTAAATACATGTTCAGAAGTATTTGATGCTTTATCATAAGCTCTTAAAACAACATAATTCTCTGAATTTTCTGACATAGATTTAAATAATTCTCTTGGTTGAATTGTAAATGTATTTTCTCATTCTTTTATATTAGTATAAGTTTTTAATACTTCATTATTCATGAGTAACTCTATTTTTTGTAACCCTGAAACATTAGATCTTTCTAATTCTTTTCATGAATCTGAGAGAGTTGGAAGTGTAATAGTTAAATCATCATCTTTAGTAATATCACTTCTTTTAAAACGAATTGTTTTCATTTTAGTGATTTCTTTCTGATTATCTTGAGGATTATCAATATAATGATCTAAAGATGCAAAACCATCAAATCCAAAATATGTAGAAAGAGCTGCTTTGATTTTTACCGGATATTTTTTCCCATCTCTATCTTCAACTGAAATATATGGAGAATTTTCAGAAAATTTCATTTCACCTAATTGAGGTGGAGTTTTATCAATCATATATGATAAACTGTTAACGGTAAGGTTTTCAGCATTATCTTCAGCCCAAAGTTTAATGTCAATTCTTCATTCTGCTTGAAATTTAAAAGCAGTAATTTTATTCGTAAAATCTTCTATTAAAGTAGGTCAAGTTACTCATTTTACTCATAAGAGTGCTGAATTTCCATCTAATTCAAATCTTCATAAATAACATGATTCTTTAATTGATTTGTGCGCAGGACACCATTTGAGTTCGTATTTAATGATATCACCTTTGATTCAAGAGGCTTTTTTGATAATAGCTTCTGCAAAAGTACTTCATGTTAATAAGAAAATAATTCCTAGTGAAATGAACATATAATATAAATATTTTCTCATGAAAAATATTTTAAGAAATAATTTATTCAATAATATCAGATTTTTATTCTCTCGTCAAAAAATCACAGAAAAAAGTAAGTTAAAAATAACTTACTTTTGCCCCATGTGTAAAAATATTGTATCTTTACATTTTTTATCCTCTGGTGAGCTGAGTAAATCACAATAAAACCCTTCTAACTGTTTTTCAGTAAGTTGAGGTTCTATTATATCCCAGCTTAGTGGAGCATAAAAATCATATAATTTTTGTTGTTTATCTTTACAATATTCTTGAGAATCTTTTTGTTTTAAAGCTTCACAATCATATCACATGATATGATTTAAACTTCACTCATCATCAAATTCTCTAGAAACCATTTGAGTTTTTTCATCACTATAAGGTTGATTATATTTTGAAACCTCATTTTTTGATAGAAAAATTCAAATAATTGTAGCAATTATTATCACAGCAAATGCTGCTGCGATAATAATTATTTTCATTTTTTTATTCATTGTGTGTTAGTTATTTTCAAATAGTTTTAGAGTCATCTCAAATTGAATCACGACCTATCGTAAATCATTGTTTTTCTATTGAACATGGTACAGTAGTAGATGGTTCAGGATTTTTACACATATCTTTAGATGCTAATTTTCCATATTGATCTTTACAAACTGATGATTGCATATAAAAGCTTCCATTACAAACAGTGTCTTTTTTTGAATGCCAAGAGTAAATTGGAGTATAGTTACAAAGCGTTGTATCAAATCCTAAACGTGATATTCAAAGTGTCCAACAAGTAGTTTGTGTAACTATTGGTTCACATTTTCCATCTTTTTTTTCAAATCAAGGTTCACAAGTCCAATCACAACCATTTACAGATAATGGTTCTCTATCACAAGTATAGGTATAATGTTCTCATGTGTTTTTGTCTATCCCCGTTGGTGAACTCCAATATGAATTATTTGGTTTATTTGTACAAAATTTTTGAGTTCCTTTTTCATATGCTTTACATATTGGATCTCAAGAATCAGTTAAATCTTCAAATTTAAATGTTCCACTGACTGTTTTATCATACCAAGTTGATTTTGATGTTGGAGTTGATTTTTCATCTACTCCAAAACTTACACCTAAATTATCAATATTTATAAATTGAGTAGTACTTGTTGATACAATATTTGTATTTGAATCTAATTTTGTAACATCACTTGAATTACGTGAATTATCTTTTGCGGTAACTTTGATATAATTTCTCCCATTTCCTAAACAGTCATCTAATCTATTTACACCAAATAAATTTTTTAATGAAGCAACTGATTCTCAAGCATATGAAGATGCTTTATGTCAGTACAAAATTAATGATTGTACACCTGGTTTTACTCCATTTCCATTATTTTCTAATTTAGATAAATCTGTTGTTAATGAAATATTAGCACTACAAGTTCAAATTTCAACATTTACTTTTGAAATCGCAGAATTATCAGTAATAGTTATTTGTACATCTGAAATTAGATCTGGAATATTTCATGAAAATGATGATAAGTTTTTATAATATTCACAACCTTCTGTCGTTGGACTTTTCTCATCTCAGTAAGTTGAAAATCCATCTAATCATCTGTACTTATTCAAATTACACCATTTTGTTTCATCATTTGTGAAGTTTTTTGATACTATATTTACACTCGGTCAAACCGTATCTTTTACTGCTATTCTTCATTCAACTGTACAAGTATTTTTTGTTGCTGAAGTTGTCGCTGTTTTTACATATCAATTTTGATTATAAGAAGTGATGAGATAATTATTTGCGCTGCTTACATTACAACTCCCATTGCTTCAACCAATTGAATAATAATTAGAATTAGTTATATCACATTTTGTAGAAGTGCTATTTCTCGCTGAATTATGATTCGTTCAATTTACAGCAACATAACAAGAATTATTTCATTCATTATTATAATATGTATAACCATTTGGTAAGTTATGTAATGATGACAAAGTAGGTCTTGCATCATTTGCTTCCATATTTTTATAAGTAGAAGTTGAAAAACTCGGAGTTGTTTTATATGTTTCACAAGTATGTGAAGATGATCTACATTGACTATATTGAGCACACGTTGAAGAATCTTTTTTTCCATATTTTATACAAGGAGCATCATTATATGCAGTACAGTTATCGTAATCAGTTACTTGATTATATGTATTACAAGTTGCATCATTATTATAGGTTTTACATGATCATCTTTGTGTTGTTACTCATGACTCCCATTTACATCAATATGGTATTTCATACATTTCAGCACAACCGAAAGATGTTCAATCTACTCATGGAAATGTTTTATATGCTTGAGAACATGATCAAAACCTAGGTCATAGAGGCACTAATGTACAAGTAAAGGCCTTGATTTCATTATATTCTGCACACGTTGCATCATTATTTCTTTCTAAACATGTTGTACCATTTTTTGTGCCATAAGTTTTACAAGTCGCAGCCCCATAAGCTAAACAATTACCATAATCAGTTTCTTGTTTATAGCTTTCACATCCACAAGAAGAAGATCTATCAAGCTCGTAAGTTGCACAAGAATTTGTCTCAGTACAAGAATATGATGTTCTATATGCTGTGGAATTACTAGTATTACACTGTAAAGCTGAAGATGTTCCACTTGCTTTTTGAATGGTTCAAGGAACTATTCATGCAAAAACTTGCGAATTAAATATAATTCCACAAATAAATAATAGACAAATTGCTAATCTTTTCATCGGCATAGTAATAGGAAAATTAAAATTATTATATCTAATATATCATAATTATTTTTTAGATGCAAAAAATATCACTTGATTTTTATATAATATATTTTTTGCCATATATAACTTTACTACTTTATATGAAAATCTGACTTATTTTTGCAGAGAATTTTTAAATATGTTATTCTAAAATAGAAAATTATTTAATAAAAAATATTATGAAAAAAAATATTTTCTTACGTTTAGAGGTACAAGTAATTATTGCTCTATTTTTAGCTGTTTTAGCTGGGATTTATATTCCAGAAATTTTACCATATATCTCATGGATGGGAGAAATATTTATGACCGCGTTAAAAATGTTTCTATGACCTCTCTTATTTTTTGCCATTATCACTGCAATATTAAGTTTAGGAGATTTTAAAAAACTTTGAAATATTTGAGCGAGAACATTTTGATATTATATGCTCACAACAACTCTGGCTATTGGGACATCTCTTTTACTGATGAATATCCTCTCGCCTGGTGCAAATTCATCTCTTGGAAATAGTATAGAATTTAATTCTGCTTGAGTCCAAACAATTTCTTTTGCTCAATTTTTACAAGATTTAATTCCTGGAAATATTTTTGCAGCATTTGTTGATTTTAATGCTATGCAAATTGTGATGTCATGAATTATTTTATGAATTTCTATTCTGGCACTTGGGAAAACAAAAAAAGTAGAAAATCTAAAAAATATTTTTTCTACCCTGAATGATGCTATTTTAAAATTTATAGAATTTGTAATCAAATTAACTCCATTTGGTGTATTTGCAATTGTAACAAAAGTAGTTGTAGAAAATGGATACCAAGCAATGTTAGATTTACTGCCATTTGTGGCTGTGATATTATTGGCATTATTTATCCACGCTTGTGTTGTTCTTCCATTTATTTGATTTTTAATTGCTGGATTTAATCCATTAAAATATTTTAACCAAGTAAAAGAAGCGATTTTAGTTGGATTTTCAACAGCTTCAAGTAGTGCAACTATGTGACTTTCTATGTCAGTTGCAAAAAATAAAGCAAAACTTTCTGACGAAGTAGTTGATTTTAGTTTTCCTATTTGAACAACTATAAATATGGATGGAACGGCTTTATATCAAGCTTGAGTAGCTATATTTATTGCTCAAGTATTTGGAGTTGATCTTTCAATTGCTCAACAACTTACAGTAGTTGTAGTAGTTATTTTAGCTTCTATTTGAGCTGCGTGAGTTCCTGGAGCTGGAATACTGATTTTAACAACTGTTTTCTTGAGTGTTTGATTACCTGTAGAGGCAATTTGAATTATTTTAGCCGTTGATAGAGTCTTAGATATGTTTAGAACATGAGTGAATGTTTGGGGAGATTTACTCACAGCAAAAGTTGTAGATAAATTTTATAAAAATACTTTGGCTACAACGGTTCTAGAAAAAACACCAAAAAAAGAAGTGAAAAAAATATTAAAAGAAGCTTTGTAAAAACAAAAAAAATAACTTTTTCACATCAAAATAAAAAAAAGCCAGAAAAACTTGATTTTCTGGCTTTTTTTTATATAATACTCGGGCTTCTAAATCCACGAAAGTGGTTATGGACTTTGAATAAATAATTCAAGGAGACATAATTCAAGCTATTTTATTTGTCTAATTTTCGAACAATGGCAAAAGATGTAAAAGGATATATTAAGTTACAAATTAATGGTGGTCAAGCTAATCCAGCTCCACCAGTTGGTCCAGCTCTTGGGCAATACGGAGTACCTATTCAAGAATTTACTTCACAATTCAACGATAGAACAAAAGATAAAATGGGTGTTAAATTACCTGTTATCATTACAGTTTATGAAGATAGAACATTTGATTTTGTTGTAAAACAACCACCAATGTCTACTCTTATTAAAAATAAACTAAACCTTAAAAAAGGTTCTGGAGTACCTCAAACTGATAAAGTTGGGAACTTAACTCTTGATCAAGTAAAAGAAATTGCTGAAGAAAAAATGCCAGATCTTAATGCTATTGATTTAGCTGGTGCAATGAAAATTGTACAAGGTACTGCAAGAGCTTCAGGAGTTACAACTGAAATTGACGGTTTAACAAAAGAAGAAGTAGCTGCTAAAGTTGCATAATTCATCAAAAAAAGATATTCATATTTGAATATCTTTTTTATTTGTTTAAAATAAGAATAATTCTTATTTTATTATATTCATGTTGTATGAAAAAATTATATTTCATTCTTTATAATCAAATAAATACTTCTTTCTTCCCTGCAGATAAGGGAGATGTTTTTTTATATATTCATCACAGCTGAAAAATTAATTTTAATAATTGTGAATTGAAATTAAATATCAGGTCAAATGTACTTGATTATGCTTGCGGATATAATTTTGTAGAAGAATTAAAAAATAAAAATTTTAAAGCGTACTTTGAAATTTCTAAAAATTGGTATCTAGCTTTTGAGAAAATTCTCAAAGAAAATTCTGATATTTGAGAAATAATTTTTAATACAGCTGATGAAGATTTTGTACAGAAAAACTTAGAGAAACTCACAAAAAAATTAGAAAAAAATTTCTGAGTAAAAATTTCTTGGAATAATCATAAAAATTTTTTCTTAACTCATCAAGAATTTAGAAAAAAATATGAAAAACCTCCAGTTATGGAAAATTTTTATAGATTTATGAGAAAAAAAGAAAATATTCTCATGAACGCAAATAATCCTCAGTGAGATAAATGGAATTTTGATTGAGAAAATAGAAAATTTGATAAAAATCATGAAAAATCATGGGAATTTTCTTTTGATGAAAAAAATGATATCTGACTCCAAGAAGCAAAAAAGTATTATAATTTTAGTCAAACACTTTGATATCCAACTTGCCGTAAACAAGCTATAAATCTATTGAACTATTTTGTAAAAAATCATCTCGATAATTTTTGAAAACTTGAAGATGCTATGTATCAAAAAGATGATTTTGTTCATCATTCTTTGTTATCTCAAGCAATAAATTTTTGACTTCTTTCTCCACAGGAAGTGGTAAAAACTATTTCAAGGCAAGATACACAAATGAATAATAAAGAATGATTTATTAGACAAGTTTTAGGTTGGAGAGAATATATGTTTCATTTTTTCCATTTTTATAAAGATGATATTTATTCTCAAAATTATTTTAATTTTACAAAAAAAATACCTGATTATTTCTGGTGAAAAAATTTAGAGCAAATAAAAGAAAACTGTGTAAAACAAAGTATTTCAAGAGTATTACAAAATAATTATGGACATCATATTGAACGTTTAATGATTATTTGAAACTTTAGTCTTTTAAAAAACTTTGATCCCCAAGAAGTAAATCGCTGGTATTTTGAACAATATGTAGATGCATTTGAATGGGTAGTAACTCCCAACGTTATATCAATGAGCCAATATGCAGATGGCTGAAAACTCGCTACAAAACCGTATATTTCTTCTTGAAATTATATAAATAAAATGTCAGATTTTTGCAAAAATTGTGAATACAATGTAAAAGAAAAATATAATGCAGATTCGTGTAGTTTTAATTATTTATATTGGAATTTTGTTGATGAACAAAAAGATACTTTTTGAAAAACGAGACAAAGTTTTGTTTTAAAAAATTTAGAAAAAGTAGATATAGAAAAAATAAAAAAAATGATACAAAAAGACTAAAAAAGACTTGATAAATTTTATTTTTAGATATAATAATAGCACTTACAACCAAAGCTTCCCTACTGTTGCTTTGTGTTATAAGCTCCATTTTTAAATGTAGTAGAGTATGCTGTTGCACCCATCCAATGCAGCATAAAAAAAAGCATACTCTTGCTTCATTCAAATATTAACCAGTCATGTGACTGGTTTTTTTATTGTAAAAATTTTAGAATTAAAAAAATAACTTTTTTAAAAGTTATTTTTTTAATTCGGAATATATGCACAACGAGTTCAAACTGTAGGGTATCAAGTACTATCTAAATGTCATATTGAAAACAATCCATTTTCATATTCTGTTGAAGATGAGACATTGTAATCTCATCAAGTTAAAAAATATCTAATATCATCACTTCAAGGATAATAGAGCATTCCTACTCAAGTTGAAATTTCATAAGAGGTAGTTGGGCCATAGTTATTTTTATAATTCATATCAGTAATATTTCACCAGCTAACTTTATCTCACTTGTTTAAACCCTCTATGAATATATTATCGTAAACAGTTTGATATTTTCTATGATCATATGTATAAAAAGGATTCAAATTATTTCCATTCATATTAGTCAAATTCATATGCTGAGTAATTTCCCGAACATTTCATATAAAATCCCAAATAATCTCTCCATTAGAAAGTTGAAGTTGACGTAATTGATCTTCTTGAGTATTTCAACTTGGTCATCAAGCTATAGCTCGTCATGCATTAAATCATGTAAGAGTAGAGCCATTATTTCATCATTTTATGAATCATTCTCACACAGTTCAGCTAGACCAATTTTCTGCTTGAATTTCTATATTTCTCGCGATCGTCCTCCATTCATTAAATGTCATAGTATGATATCATTTTCCATTTCATTCACAAAGTTCTAATGCTTGTGAGTTTGCAACCATACCTGTAATTGGTGTATTTCCGGAAGATGTCAGAAAAGGATTATTTTCTGAACTCCCATTTTGAGATGCTTCATATTTTCCTATACAAAAATCTGTTTGTCAGAGTTCTAAATTTCATGGTACTAAAATAAAATTTTCAGGACATTGATCAGGAGATAATTTTTTATTTTTTCTATTTCTTGATTCTATTTGCCCACCTATAAACAAAGATTTATTTTGAAAGTTTTGTTTATTGTTAAATAAGGCCGTTATTTCTTTAGGAGCATTTTCAACAGTAAACATATCAAATTCACCATCGCTCATAACATTTTCAAGTTTATTTATTGGTTGTTTATCTTCATCAATAATTAATCATAAACCACTTCATTTATAATATGGGAATCTTTTAAAATAATCATAATTTGCAAATGACTGGTTTGATAGGTTTGCTATATTTTCATTTGCATATGTATTTGTTTCTAAATATGTTAAAATTTGAGAATTTGCTTGATTCGCTGATAAAAAATATGTGTAATAATCTCCATATTTTGGATCTACTCAACCATTAGAAAAATTAATTTGATTCATCACTCATTGTCATGCTTCTCACTGATATCATACCAGGTTTGAACCTATTTTTATTTCTACAACATCATCTGGCATAACTGATTGAGAACTTTTCATAGAATTTATTTCAATAGCTTTTTGCATCATAGAAATTCCAGCCAAACGAGTAGAATCTCTTGCTTGAGCTGCATATCATGCGTAACTAATAAATCAAACGGTAGCCAAAACTGCTAAAATAGTTACAGTAACTATGAGTTCGACTAATGTAAACCCCTTTTTGTTTACGATCATATTTTTAATTATTTTAATAAAGTGTGATATTTTTTACTTACTTTTACCTATTTTACAATATTTTTACAATAAAATGCTTTGACAAAATAAATTAAAAACAGTTCTATATAAGATAAAACTGTTTTTAATTTTTTGCGATAAGATTTTGATTATCTAACTCTGCAATGTTTTTCATAAATGTATTTGGATTTAATGCAAGATAGTTTTTAATTTGTTCTTCGTTTGCATATAAACTAAGTTGTTTAGATAAATCAGATTCAATTCAAGTATACATTTCTTTTAATTGTCATAATATAGCTACTTGGTCTTGAGTATTTAAATAAGAAATATGAGAAATGATTTCGTCTAAATTTTCTACTGACATTTTAGCTCAAAAAACTTTTTTAAAGTTATTTTGTAAAGATTCTAGAGATATTCCATAATAATCATGTTTATCTATGTCTTGTTGTTTAAATTTTAATAAGACAAGTAGAGATTTCATTTGATTTACTTTATCTGTGATTTCAGCATAATTATAATCATTATTTTGAAATTTTTCTATATTTCAGATAACTTGTTTTCCTGTATTTAAATCTCAAGCAAGTTCTCAAATGTGTATATCAAAAATAACACTATTTGATTGTTTTGAAAAATAATTTGCAAATGCTCAAGATCATATTTCATTGCTTAAGTATGTGTTTTCCACTATTCTTTCATCTATATTATAGTCCTGAGCTATAGCTTCAAGAGCATATTGATTAATTGATACAATATATTTTTCACCATCGTGATGAATCGAAGCACCTCCTTTATTCACATCATAAAAATATTCTACTGAATATCAATGAGTTTTTTGAATTTCAGGTTGAATAATAGTTGTATCTATTTTTTTATCTAGTGAAGTTGTTTGAATTTGAGTATATTCTTGATTGACTTGATATTGTTCATGAGATATTTCTTGATTTTTATTTCATGTAATACTACTACAAGACGCAAGAAAAAATGCTAATGCAGCTTGAGTAGCAGCATGAAGTTTTGATTTTTTTTGATTTATATTTGATTCTTGAAAATCACAAGTAGTACTTGCCATTTCAACTCCTTTATTCATACATTATTTTTATAATTTATATGTATATATTATAAGATTTTTTTTGGTTTTTTCAATTTTTTTTCATAAAAAATAGGTGGAGTATAAAACTCCACCTTTTCCCTCTTAGTTAAGATATTTCAATTAAACTAAAAGCCTTCGACTTCTTGTAAAATTATACGGAATACTTTACCTTGAGTATCGATTTGCGACCAGTCGATAGAAATAGTTATGTTGTCTTCTAAATATACTGTATCTCCTGAAACAAAACCAAAGTTTGTATCAGAAGTATAAATAGTTCCACTTATATCTAATTTACTCCCATCTTCATTTTGAAGTAAAACTTCATAGCTTGCCGGATTTACCGAATACACTTTGAATGTTTGAACTTCAGTTGGAAACTCATCGATTAACAGACCCTTATTCTCATCAAACAGCGCTGTTGTTTGCCTAAACTCTAGATTCATATTGACATCTGGTTGAGTTGCTTCAAGAGTAACTTGGATAGTCGGCATGAGCGAGAAAAAATAACGCTCATATACTAACTTACCAAGATATATATCATCTTTTTTCATACCAATTGGTGGATTATCATAATGCCAATTCAACTGAATTTGCTTACGTTCACCCAGTGTTACCTGTAATTCACTTTTATCACGAAGAATAAGAGTATAGTCTGACGACTCAACAATTTCTGCTGAATTAACAAACATTTCTACAGTGGGATTTTTTACCATTACCATAGTTAGCGTAACGTAATTTATTCTATCAAGATAAATAGTTTGAGCAGTTGCATTGGTTTTAGCTACAAAATCGTAGCTTTCAAACAACTTCTGTCTATCTGATAGATTTCCCTCACTTCCTACTATTGCAGGACCATAACATCGAGCTATAAAGGTACGTTCACCTACTTCGACATTCATTGGTATTTCATTTAATCCTACACCTAAAGGTTTTTCTTTTCCATCGACAAATACTCCACAAGTTTTTAAGTTATCTTTCCAGACACCCTTTACTTGCTGACCATGAACCGTGAAAGGACCTTCGAGATCTACGACTACAGATGCTTCATCAGCATGAACAAACGATGCAAGCAAAAATGCTGCACAGCTTAAAGTTTTTTGTAACATTTTCATGTACATTTTCCTACTGTTTTATATTGAGATTAACGACGACTTTAGCACGTAGCTTGCCATCATTTGGGTCTATGACTTCTGGTATTAAGTCATCTTCAGAAACATTGGTATTATTGTCGGGGGTCGTAACCACCGGCATTTTATCCTCTGTTTCATCTACGACCGAATCTTCTCCAGTAGTCACGGGTTTTGAATCAGATATTTCACTGTGATTAGGTGTCCCCACTTCATCGCGAGTTTCATCTTTAGGACCATCTACTATTGTCGGTGGTTCTATAGGTTCTACTCCAGTATCATCATCTTCATCTTTGCAATTGGCTCCATAGCACAATGTATCTTTCTTATCATCTTCTTTTTCAGGTTTTTTTCGTGTAATCTTTGCACTTTCATTAAAGCTCGGTAATTGTTTAGCCGAACCATAAGAAAGATTATAAGTATTATACGTGTTACCACCTAAATTGTTGATAATCGTACTTGATTTTTGTGGGTAAAACCAGTGAATAAGTACAATAACTAAACCTATCCAACCTAAGTCTTTTAGATTTAATGTAATAGTCACTTTATTGCTTATTTTCTCCATTTTATGATCCTTTTTATAAGGATTTTATTCAAAACACTAATTTCCCAGAATTAGAAAATCAGCGAGCAGTAATATACAAAGATTTTTGTATTCGTCAAGCAAAAAAATAATTATTTTTTTGGCTACAAATATAAATTAATCAGTGATATTGTATTAATTTATTGAACAAAAAAAGAGTAAAAATATTTTACTCTTTTTTTAGGCGAATATTATAAAATTTCTGTAACTTTTTCTATTGGAAATCTTACTTTTTCTAAAGATGAATATTTATCATCCTCTGCTCTATAACCGATTGGAAGAGCAACAACTGAAGCAAATCATTTATCTTTTAATCCTAAAACTTCATCATAATCAGCTGGAGAGATACCTTCCATAGCACAACTATCAATTCTCATTTCAGCTAAAATAGTCATTAAACTTCCTAAAGCTATATAAACTTGTTTATTTGCCCAAACAGTTTTTTGTTCTTCTGACATATTTGCTAAGAAATTTAACATCATATCTTTATACCCTTGAAGTGTTTCTAAATCAACTCCTCTAGTATCAGCAGTATCCTGAATAAATTCATTTACTAATGTGTTTCAATCTACTGTATTTCTAGCAAAAACTAAATGATATGGAGCTTGTGTAACTTGTGCTTGATTCCAAGAAAATGGTAAAAGTTTTTCTTTTAAATCTTGAGATTTTACCACAAATAATTTCCATGGTTGTAAACCAAACGATGAAGCAGAAAGTCTGAATGCTTCTAGAATAGTTTGTAAGTCTTCATCTGATACATTTTTTGAAGGATCAAATGATTTTGTTGCGTATCTCCAATTGAGATTTTCTATTATTTTATTCATACAATATTTATATTAAAAATTACTATACTTTTTATAGTAACTGTATTTTATATACTTTCTATTTTTTTTCAAGTAAAAATTGAAAAAAAAATATTTTTACGTATATTAAGAGTAATAAATAATTATTCTATCAGGATTATGAAAGAAAAATGCAACTATAATGACTGTCCAATTAACACACTTTTAAGTTTTATTACAAAAAAATGGGTACTTTTAATCATGAAGTCAATCAATGAATGATGTATGTCATATACAGATATAGAAAAAAATCTCGAAATGATTAATCCAAGAATACTATCAAGCAGACTTTCAGAAATGCAAGATTTTTGATTTTTGAAGAAAAAAATTATTTCAAAATCCCCTTTAAAAGCAGTATATTGCCTCACTGAAAAATGAAAAAGTTTCACTTATAATATAGATTCCATGATTGATTGGACTAAAAAATGGATGTAATTTATTTTCTTTTTTCGCTAAAATATTATGATGAAAAATAATAAAAAAAGGAACCTACATAAATACTTAAAAAAGAATAGAGATTTTCTCAATGAAGTTTCTATTCTCATCAATATTCTCTTCTTATCATTATTACTCTGGGAATTTTTTATTCCAGGAACGGCATGGATGCAACAAATACAAATTTTATTTTGAATATTTTTCATCATAGAATTATTTTTTCGTATAAAAATTCACAAATTTAAAAAAAATTATATTTTTAATATTTATACACTTATTGATTTTGTAACTATTGGATTAATTTTTTTACGTTTTTGAGTAGTCGATCATACTATTTTGCATTTATTCACTGCATTAAAAATACTAAGAACCTACAGAGTTATCACAGATTTATGAAGAAATCATTATTTCTTTGCAAAAAATAAAGATATTTTCTTTTCGGTAGTCAATTTAGTTATATTTATGTTTTTTATGTCCAGCTTAGTATTTCTCGCTCAAGTTGATATAAATGATAAAATAAATAATTTCTCAGATGCTCTATACTTTACCCTATCGACACTTACCACGACGGGATTTTGAGATATTGTTGTAGTTGGAAAAGCTGGTCAATGGCTGGCTATTATGATTATGACTTTAGGGGTTTGATTATTTTTACGACTTTTAAGTGTCATTTTTCGTCCAATTAAACAACATGTTATGTGTAAATATTGTGGATTAAAAAAACACGATAAAGATGCCAGTCACTGTAAACATTGCTGAAATATTATTTTTAATGAACATCTTTGAGAAAATGTAGAATAAAAAAATCCCGGGAAAATTTCCCGGGATTTTTTTTGTTATTCATATGCTATATATCTTTCAAATTTATAGATAAAATAATCGATTAAAGTGAGAACTTTTGTTGAAGTATTTTCTATATTTGAATATTTTTCTCTTATATCTGATAAAATTTCTACTTTTTTAATAAGATACATTTCTTTTTTTGCATGCGACATTCCAGCAGTAGAATCAATAAATTTTTCTACAACTTCATCAATTCTATTTAATAATTTTTCTCATAAAACTTCTTTAAAGTTATTACGAGTTTCATTGTTGGAATCTAATTTTGATTGGAGTGAATCCATTTTCATATCAATATTTTTTTGATATTCTTTATACAGTTTTGGAATATTTAATCTCACAAACCATAAAGTACTTAGATCACTTCTCACGAGAGAATAATCGTAAAAACCTGTTGATTCATCAAAATATTTACTTCCTCACATATACATCATTTGTCCTGAAAAATCTAAATACGAATTGTATAAGCTATCCGCTCAAATTTGTTTATTTTCAAATCCACATGTATTTGATTGAGATTCGAAAATTCCATCATATTGCGTACAAAAAGTTTCTTGTTTTGATTCATCTGATGATTTTTCTTCTAGACATTTTGGTTCATCTTGATGAATACAATATCTTTCTGTACAGGCTCATAATTTCCCATCTATTACACTACAGTTATTACAACCATCATAATATAAAGAACATGTATTTAAGTCTATTTCTGCTGCTGAAGTAGTTGATAAAACACCAAAACCTAGCGCAATAATTAATATAATTTTCTTCATAATTTATTGATTATCAAATAAATTCACTTGAATATTCTAGACAAGAATATTGTTTTTTCTCAGCGCAACTATTTTGTGTTGCTGGTCAAAATTTCCCGTTAATAATACGAATAATATTACAACCATCAGTAGCAAAAGCACAGGTTTGTATGTCAGAGGAATGTTTAAAGTCACTTACTGTTTCATAGGTCTGAGACTCTATTTGAGGGTTTGAAGTGTTTAAAAAAACGTAACTAAATACAAAAATAAATAATAAGCTACTCACTATAATTGTAAAATTTTTATTCATATCACAAAATTAAAATTAAATGCACATATTCTATAACGAAAAAAAATAAATTTTGTGACAAAAAAAGAGAAAAAATATTTTTTCTCTTTTTTAAATAAATAATTTTATTTATTTAATCATTTATTTTTAATAATTTTTACTAATTTTTCATTAATTTGATTTTTAGTTAATGTTACTTTATCTATTGCTAGTCCATATGAATTAAATGTATAAATATTATGTTGATTTTCTCTCGTTATGACATAAGTATTACGAATATATTTTTCCCCTTCTTCATTTTCACCAAAAGCGTAGTAATAATAACGAATTCCTGCTTTGGTTTCATAATGTACTAATAACTTATTTTTATCATATTTATTATACAAAGTGTAATCTCCATATGGATCATCTACAGATTTTAATAAAGATTCTCTCCCTTTACCTGTATAATATTCATACTTAATATCTCTAACAATTTTTCAATATTTTTTATAAGTAACTCTTGTTAAATTATTTATTTTATTATTTTTTTGATAAATAAAATTTATTACATCTCATTGATACGTTGAAACTTCTTGTAATAAACCATTTGGATAATAGACATAATTAATATAATTTTTTGCATCTACTTTTGTAAAATTATCTCTTATTGAAGTTAATTGAGCTAAATGGTTATAAGTAAATATTAAATCATTTCATTTGGAATCAGATATTCTGGTTAATTCATAATATGTCCTATCATTAAATCTATGGAAGGTATATTTTCATTTATTATCTGTATCATGGAGTATTATATTATCACCACTTATGATGTAATATAGTCATTTATTACAACAATTTATATATTTATTTTTATCAACCTTATCTTGCTGAAATAAAAGTCTTGTGTTATATCAAGTTTCTAATGCTGAATAATTTTGCATATAATCAGGTGATATAAACATTATTTGATTAGAAGACCATTTTTCTGAGAGAATGGCAGATAAATTTGAATGACTATTGTAATATAAATTAAAATCATAATCAATTCATAAACCTGGAATATGTAAAAGAGGTTCTTTATATGTAAAATTTCAATATTCTAGTTCTGTTATATTTTTATATAGTTCTCACCCAAAGCTATTTTGTAATTTTTCTGCTTTGAGTCTCATATTTAACTCTCCCCTAATTTGTTTTACTTGTTTTGATTTATTATTTTCATCAAAATTATAAAATGCATCAACATTACTCGTGAGAGTAAATAAGATAATAAAAATAGAAAATAAAAATTTATTTTTTATCAACATATTAAATCTATTAATGAGTAAGTAATATACTTATAACATAAATAGTTTTATATATCAAATAATATTAACTTAAATAAATAAAATTATTGAAATAATCGATAATAAAATAACAAATGCTTTTTTCAGATTAAAATGATCTTTATAAAAAATAATCGACAAAATAATTGGAATCAAAATCGCAAATGAATTTATCGTAAACGCTACTGCCAAGTTCCCTTCAAGTGAACGCGTAAAACAATAAAATGAAGCATAGTGAAATATTCACATAAATAATCCAAACCAAAAAATATTTTTTGTTTCGTAGTTTTTATTTTTTTTTGATAGAGTTTTATTTGAAATAATAGAAACAAAATACCCAAATATCATCGTAAAAAATACAAAAAGTGGAATATTTAATTCTAACAGATTGACTTGTTTAATCATCACCGTAGAAACCAAAACTAAAGCAGAGGAAATCATCAAAAATATAATTCCCTTTTTTAGATTAATTTGTCTTTTATTTTCATGCGCTCAAATAAGCAAAAGTGGAACAATGATTCATAAAATAATTCAGATAATTTCTTTTGTCGTCAATGTTTCATGAAATAAAAATATTCCAGCAAGTGTGACCAAAATCGGGCTCACCGTTTTAAAAATAGGAAAAAATAATACTGAATCGATATTTTTCATACTTTCTATTCTCGTGAGAGTTGAGAAAAAATAAAACAATACATTTATAAACGCAAAAACCATAATCGCTTTTATATCTGAAATTTGTAATCATTCTAAAAACAAAAATATTCCCGCGAACACAGCCCCTGCCAAGTACCCATACCCAGTCACCATCGACGGATTATAGTTTTTCATCGCAGCAACCTTTATCAAAAAAGAATATATTCCTGCGAAAAATATCGATGCAATTGAGAAAATAAGCCAAGATTCCATGAATCAAAAAAGTTTAAATTATAGAGCTATAATTTAAACTTTTTTTTATGGATTGCAAAAGAAAGAAAAAATATTTAATAAAGAAATTTATTTTATATAATATAAAATAAATTAAAATAATTATTAGAATAAATTATGGCAAAAATCAACGATTATAATACTAGATTAAAAATTCAACATAATTGAAATATATATAAAATTTGAATGATATGATATACTAGTGACTATGGATATAACATACAAGATTTTTCTTGTTTTGATGAACAAAATTACATAGCATCTAAAATAAAAATTCAGTGATGATGACAGTGAAATATCAAAAGTATAAAATTAAATCCAGAACATACTTATAATGTATCAGTTTCAAAGCCGAAAATTAGTCACCATTTTGATTGAAAATCACATATTTCATGACATAATATTACGTCTTGATATTTTGAAGATGGATCATCTAAAGGATTATCTATCAAGTCTTTTGATTTACTAAGTAAAAATGATTGATGACCTATTTTTGTTTTTAATATTTGAAGCAACGCAATTGAAAAATTTAAAATAGAAAAACAAATTACTGAAAAGAAAAAACAATTAATATTCAATTGAGATGAAATAGATGATTGTAGAAAAGAAAAAAATGATATTTTTGATTATGTTTTAGAATGATATTATATCCCAAAACGGGATTTTGAACGGAATGAAAAAACAGCTAAATCAATAGAGATACAGCATCCTAGTTATGGAACCATTGAAGCATATCCTGTTGCATTCCCATTAGAAATACCTTGAATTATTTTTATTTATATTAATAAAAGTGATACTCATGATGAAGGAAATCATTTTTCAATTACATGAGTTCCTGGACTGAAAGACAGCAATGGAGACTGGGAAGTTTTATCTCTTACTGCTAATCAATGAGAAGAGAATATCTATCAATCCCTGAACAGAGACATTAAAAAAGAAGACTAATGTCTTCTTTTTTTAATTCGCTTCTTTCATGCTCAATTGAATTTTGTTTGTTTTTTCGTCGACACTTACGAGTTTTACTCTGACTTTTTGCCCAACTTCAACAACTTCTTTTGGGTCAGAAATATATCTGTCTACGAGTTGAGAAATATGTACGAGTCCGTCGTTTTTTAGTCCGATATCGACGAATGCTCCGAAAGCAACTACGTTTCTAACTACTCAGTCAAACGTTTCTCCGGCTTGAATTGTTTTGATATCAAGTTTTTTTCCTGCTTTTTGGTGAGAAGAATTTACTCTTGGGTCGTGACCAATATTTGCGTGAGATTCTAAGATAAATTCTACTGTTCCAGCTGTTACGTCTGCGAATAATTCTTGTAGTTTTGCTTTATTAGATTCAAAACTTGCAACTGTAATATTGTTTTCGATTATATATCTTGCGAGTTCATATTGATCTGGATGAATATCCGTATTATCAAGTGGTTCAGGACTTTCTGGAACTCTTAAAAACCCAATTGCTAGTTCGTACACTTTGTCTGATAATTGTTTTTTAAGATGTTCTCTTGATTTGTATGGTCTATGGTTATAGATTTTTTTTGCTGATCTTTTATCGATACCTGAGATATGATTTAAAACATACGATGATGCGTTATTTACGTTAATCCCGATTTGGTTTACTACATCTTCAACTACATATCCAAGTTTTTCTTCGAGTTTTTTAACTGGCATATCGTGTTGATACATCCCTACTCAGATACTTTCAACTGGCACTTTTACGAGTTCTGATAATGGATCGATAAATCTTCTCCCGATTGAAACTGTTCCTCTATCAAGAGAATCTAACTCTGGAAATTCTTCTTTTGCGATTTTACTTGCAGAATATACAGATGCTCCAGATTCGTTTACGATAAATATTTCTCCTTGGAAAATTTCTCTGACGATATCTACCGATTCATTACTCCCTGTCCCATTTCAAATAATCACTACTTCTATACTATATTTTGTAATCCAAGTTTTTAGAAATGCTTTTGCTCTATCTTTTGCGTGGAGAAAAATTTTACTAAATTCTAATGGATTCCCTAAATTATCTAATACTGCTATTTTACACCCTGATGCAAAACCTGGATCGATTGCAAGAATATTTTTTCCGTATTCTGGTTTTGTCATGAGAAGTTTTTCGAGATTTGATTGAAATGCACTAATTGCATCATCTTCTCAAAGTTCGTTTAAAATACCTCTTACTTCTGTTTCAACTGATTTAAATAATGCAGTAAAACCTTCTTTGAATGCGTCTTCTAAGATTTGCGTAAAAGGAAGTCTTATAGCTCCCTCTCCTTTCAAAGGAGAGGGTTGGGGTGAGGTATTTAAAATTCTTGCAAAATGTGTTCTTAAACCTTCATATGTTTTATCTGTTTTTTCTATTTTAGAAGAAATTATTCCAAGATTTTCTCATCTATTTAATGCTAAAACTTGATATGGTTTGATTCTAAAAATTGGACAAGAAAAGTCAGCATAAATATCAAATTTTGGTATTTGAGCTGTATCTTTTTCATTAAGTTTATCAAGAGATTTTTGTGTTTTTAATTTTGAAGAAATAGTTCCATATTTTTGAAGTGTTTCTCTTAAATCATCTCTAAGAGAAGCATTTGCAGTTATTTCTGCTGCTACAATAAAATGAGATCATTCTAAAATTTCTTCAGTTGTATTTTCTTCTGCTAATAATTTTTGAAATTCTTCAGATTTTTCGATAGTTCCTTGTGTGATATTTTGTTTCATCATATCTGCAACCACTTGAAACCCTTTTTCGATTGCAATCATTGCTTTTGTTTTTTTCTTTGATTTATATGGTTTGTAAATTTCTTCCACTTCTTTCAAAGTTTTAGCATTCACAATATTTTCCATGAGTTCATCAGTCATTTGTCAAAGCTCTGTGATACCATTTATAGCTGTTTGTTTTGCTGAAAAAAGATTTTCTTGTTTCTTTTGAGTATCGATAATACTACGGATTTGATCTTCATCTAAATTCCCCGTTACTTCCTTTTTATAACGCGCAATAAACGGAACTGTTGCTCCCTGCTCAATAAATTCCAAAACAACATTTACTTGTTCAACTCAAAGATTCAATTCTCCGGCAACACTTTCTTTATAAATTGGTTCTACTAACATATCTTTCCAAATAATTAAAAAATAGATATTTCCTCTATTTTGAGAAAATATCTATTTTTTGCAAGTTAATCTATATAATTTATTATTATATTATTTTTTTGTTCTATTTTGAGTCACTGATATCTAAAAGAATTTTCTAATTTTTTATAATCAAATTCTTGACTAGGAATGGATATTTCCGATAAAGATTTTAGAAAAATCTCTCTTCCATCTGACCTAAAATATAAAGTATCTATAATATCAGGATTAGCTAATTGAGAGACCTTAATTAATATTAATTTTTCAGCTTTTCCGTCTGGGAATGATACATATCATGCATCAAAATATTGAGTACTATCATTTACATAATATGGTTTTCACAAATCTGAATTCAAATGAACACTAGAAATTAATAAATTTTGGTTCTTAATAGCGATTGGAGTATTTCTTTTGTAAATCCAATAATCATTTTCTCATCATGTATATCAATCATCTATAAGGAAATCAAGTTGATCATAATTTTTATAAATTAGATATCTTCGAAAATCTTTTTCATTGAGTTCTTTATTTTTATTTTTTCATGAAATATAATTTTGTACTTTAATATATTCTCCGTTATTTTTTTGAATATTTATACATCAAGTATGACAAACTATAAATCCACCTTTATAACGAAAAATTCATTCTACTGAAGTAAGCTCAATATTATGAAATTTTCACTTTAAAAGTTGTAAATGTGAAAAATACTGGTTCTTCTCATAACTCTTCAAAAAAATAACATACTCTTGAGTATATCAAATATTATCAGATAAAATTTTAAAATCTTTCGCTTTTATATTTGGTATTTTATAAAAATCTAAATAATCATTTCCTCTTTTAATAATATTACTAAGATAAAGTTCATCTCATGATATAAATATATTATTATAAACATGTTTATAATTTTCTATTTCCAATGTAGAAATTCATTGATATAAAAATTTATCATCTCTGAGGTATCAATCCTGAGTATATGTTAATGAAGATGGATTATAAATATATAATTCCCTCTTTTTTCATTTATAATAAAGCGTGTTGTTTCTAACAATATAATACTTATTTATATAATAAAGTTCTCATGAGATGTCGATTGCATCACTAGGAATTGTATTACAAATCTTTTCCATAAACCATCACGCATGTCTACAACTATTATATTTTATTGTAGACTCGTCTATACAATATCATTCTTGCATTTTTGATTCTAGTTTTCAACATTTTGGAAAATCATCTTTAAATCAGAAATAATAAATTCATATAAGAATTCATACAATGATGACAAAACTTATACTTTTCTTATTCATTTCATTTTTTTATTTCAAATAAACTAAAGTCTTCACCTGACCATTCAAATGGGCGTGGATAGTAAAATACAATTGTGTCTGTTTTTCTAAAAATACTTCCATATCAAAACTTTCCACATTTTTGCCATTTTAATAAATCAAAATTATTCTCTTGTTTTAGTATTTTTTTATATTCAGGAGTATATTCTATATAATAAGTTTTTTGTTTGGTATTTCAAAAATTAGCCTGTATTTTTTCTACTACTTCGCATTTTCAAACAAACTCTTTTTCTAAAAAGTTTTTTTCTACATATTCTTTTAAATTTGTATTTTTATCAATATATAAAAATGATAATAAATCTCGTCTATCTCAATTATGATAATTGTAATATATTCAATTATTATCGATAAATAAATCTTCATTTTTTGAAACTGTTTTAAGATAATCATTTTCTAGAATCTTAAAATCCTGAAAATAGTTCATATAATTAAAATTAAATTCTTCTTTTGTAAGAAAAGAAGAATAAATATTTTTTAAAATATATTCTTTCAGATTTTCAGATGAATCATCTCCCATAGGTGAATATTTTTTTAATTCATTATGTGTCATTGATAATTTCCTAGAGATTAATTTTTGATATTTTTCTCTTAAAATATCTGCATTGTTAGATTTCTTTAATGCTGTTTCTATTCTTTCCTTTAATACATGTATTTTAGATTCATCTTCAATACTTCTCACATAATCAGCAGAAACTCAAATATGTAAGAAAAATAAAGAACAAATTAATATGGATTTTAAAATTTTCATTATTTTTAATAATTAGTTATATAACTAATTAATATTAGTTAATAATTATTAAAATTCAAAAATAAATTATTTTTCATCTATTAAAAAAAGAAAATTTATAATTTTCTTTTTTTATTTTCAAGAATATCAAAATATCCTTTTTATTTCGTATTTTATTTCTAACGGTTGCTTAAAATCATTTTTGAGTTGCCCGGAAATTTCTTCTAAAATTGGTGAAATATCAAATCACTCAGCTGTGATTACAACAATATTTGCTTGTGTTCAAGAAATATTTTTTTGAATTTCAATATCTTGAACTTCAAAATATTTATTTTGCTTCGCATACTCAGTAATCTGAGTTTTGAGTTCAGATGAAATACTATAATTATCTTTGAGTGTATAAAATGAGCTTAAAAGTGGAGCCAAAATTAAACCTATTAAAATAATCACGATTCAAATCCTTTTCATAACTGCGTTTTGTAAACGAGAATCATGAGGAGAAAATCCATAAAACCAAAAGAAAATAGTTGCCACTAAAATCATCGCAAATAAATTCGCAAAAAATAACATAAATGCTCACCAAGCAGACGAAAAATCACTATAGGCTATAAATATTCACACAACTGCCAACGGTGGCATCAGCGAAGCTGCCATGGCTACTCCAGCCACACTTTCGCTCAAACGAGTAAAACGTAAACTTAAAACAGCCACAGTTGCTGAAAATATAGCAATAAAAAAATCTAATACATTTGGATTACTTCTGGCTAAAATTTCACTCGTAATTATTTCAAAACCTAAAATTTTTGTCATACAAAAAGCAAAAATAATTGGGAGAATAATAGATCCAGCTAAAAGTTTTGCAGCTGTTGAGAATCATTTATGTCAGCCACGAGCCACAGAAAAACTTAGCGCGTGGATTGGACGCAAAAGTGGAGCGATTAACATCGCTCAAATCACAACAGCAACGGAGTTTTGCAATAGTCACAAAGTCGCAATCACACTCGATAAAAAGATTTCTATCCAATAGAGTTTATCATTTATAACATCATTTTTTATTTTTGTAGCAACCGATTCTTTTTGTTCGTTATCCAAAGCGAGAAATTCGATTGTATCAAAAAAATTAAGAATTTTTTCTTCTTTTGAAATATCTTTTTGTGAAATAGTGTCTGGAATTTCTTTTTGTTTAAGTATTTGCTTTACTTCTTGTTTTATTTCTTTTTTTTCTTCTTTTGAAAGTTCTCAAATAGTATTTTTTTCTATTTGTTTTGAAGATGAGTTTTGCATAATTTTTTATAAATATTAGTTATTCTCATTATACATTAAAATTTACATTAAGACAATTAAAGCAAAATTTATTTCTTTATTTTTTTGTAAAAAATAAATTTTCATGATACAATTACTGTAATATTAAATAATACATTTTTATGACAAATATTGCTGAAAAAACTGTTGATACATCTCATATTCCTGCTGAAGTACTCGAAAGATGATTTAAAATTGAAGATTTAGATTGAAAAGAACTTATGAATACACTTCCTCCAGAAGTTATAGCTACTATGTCAGATACAAAATTACTCATTGAAGATTGTTTTAGTGTCACTCAAAGCACGTTTCAAGATCGTCATGGAAATATAACAGATACAAACGGAAATCCAATAACATCTCATGAAAGTAAAAAATTATGAGTTATAAAAGCCACAAATCAACAAGATGTTCAAACTGTAAAAGAAAATATTAGAGTATATTAAAAAGTAAAAAAATAATTCCTCACGGAATTATTTTTTTATTTTTCTCATGCTAGAAAATTATTTTCTTTTTCTAGTTGTATTTCAGATTCTGTCCAGTTTTGTTTCGGATCATAATAATATTTAAATACTCTCCCTACTTTTGCATTTCCATAAATATTTATAATTTCGTCCCAAGCAATTCTTTTTCTTTGTGCTGAAATAGTTTCAGAAACCCAAACTCATTTTTCGTCAAAACTATAAGCCGCAACGATATGTTTCACTTTCTTTTTTTGGCCAGTTTTCCAGTCTGTATAATCCCACCAATACACAATAGAAACCGGTTCTCCGGCTTGAAGAGATTTTATAATTGTATCAAGTGACCAATATTCTCTGGCTTGAATATGTACAGCTTTATCATATTTTCTCATGATTCCATACGTCCGCAAAGTCGTTGGAGCTCTTCAAATATATTCATCCACTTTTGGAATATATACTCAAATCCCATGTTGATATTTCAAAATATTTCTGACTGAAAAGGCATAACACCCATTTAAATTTTGTCATTTAAGTGGAAAATAATAATTTGGTTTTAAAAATGATATATATCCAGCATCGATATAATCTTGAGGAGTAGAATAATATTTTCTCAAATCTTTATAAAAAATTTTCGAAACATATCTATAATACACTCATTTTGTAAAATATGTTTTTTCGTCTGCTTCTTTTTCACAAATTCTCAGATTTTTACAGTGTTGTAAATTCCATATAATTCCAAGTCTATTTAAAACTATGAAAAATGTTTTTTGATTTATAGTTCCATTTGGATCAAAATGTTCATTTTTTGATAAAGCTCACAAATGAGAAAAATATTCTAATTTTTCTCAAAATTCAGAATTTAGATCCACATCTTTGAAATATTTTTCATTGTCCAATTGTGAATAATTTTCATAATCCACATATAATCCCCTCTCTTGTCTATAGGTTTCATACCAAGCATAGAGCGTTTCTACAAATTGTTTTCTTGAGATTTCTTTGTCTAAGTTTTGTGTATTTAACTCAAAACGTTCTACGAGATTTTTACTTCATGTTTCAAGTTCATAGTTTGCAAAAACGCTTGAAAAACTCAAAAATAAAATTGTAAATAATAATACAGATTTTTTCATAAAAAAACGATAGTAATTAATTAAATTAATTCTATCATTTTTTATTTGGTATGCAAAATTTATTTTATTTTAATAATTTTTCGATTCCTCTGAGTTTTTTTTCGACTCTTCCATGGTATTCTAACTCTAAAATAATTGCTGGAATATTATAGGTTTCATAAATATATTGTGCCAAAACTCAGGTAAAAATATTTTTTCCTCATTCATCAAATTCATATCTTTGGATGAGAATATTTTTTTGATAATTATTTGAAAATTGAGAATTAAATTCATAACTATTTCACAAAATTTCTTGAATTGTATCAGCAAAATTAAGTGTATTTGAATCATCAAATCAGCCATCTGGGATAAAAATTATTCCTCAAAGTGAATGAAGGTCTAAAACATTTGAAAATGAAAAATATCTAAAAATATTATCAATAACTTGTGTTTCAAGCTGATTTCCACAACTGTCTCATTTTGATAAGAGTTTTCTTTCTCCTCAGAAAAACTTTACATATTCTCCGCTACTAAAATTTTTTGTACAAAAATTTCTATTTATATCCACATTGTTGTTATTTCCTCTTCATTCAAGATAAAATCACTTTGAAAAATTATCATCGATGGCAATTTGTAAACCATCTGGATTAAGTGTTGGGACAATAAACCATTGTGATTTCCCTTGAGATTCAAAATACTCGATTAAATCTAAAGCCGTTAAATAGGTTCCATATTCATATGCACCGTGAGAATTTGCGAGTATTAGCAGGAAATCTTCTGAAATATCTCATTTATAATAACCATATATTTCTCTCAATCCTTCGGAATATCAAACGACAATTTTTTGTACTCCAGATAATTGGATTTCTAAATCTATCAATTTATTTTCAACAGACTGAGAAAATATAAGAATATTTTGTGATGATTCAGAAATATTTTCGAGCCTAATTGATAATTTTTCCAAAAATTCAAATTGTTTGTGTTTTGAGTTTAATCAAGAAAAATTTTCTTCTAATACTTTTTCCAAAATATTATCTGCTTGTGTTTGACTGATAAGTTTTTCTTCGTTGGCACTAATAAAGTCAAAACAAAAAAAACTTATAAATATAAACACTAAAAATGATAAGAAAATATGTGATGTTTTAAACATAAAAAGGTGTAGAATTTTTCAAATAATATATTATTAATATCATAACATACTTTTGCAAAAATTTTCATTATTTAGACACTTTTTTATATTTTCTTGAGAAAGATTATTATTTATTTTATAGAAACTATGTGAATATTGATCAAAAGAATAAAATCAATTTGTATCTGAATATAAATCCAAAAAATACATATGATTTTCTGGAACTTCTAATTTTTTAAAACTTATTGTATCCAATTGAGGATTATATTCACCATTTAGAAACACATATCTATCGTCTTTTATAAAATTTTTGTCTATAATTTTATAATATTTTTTCCTCAGAGTTAATAAATTATTTCAAAAATAAATCCCCGTTTCATCTTGAAAATAATTATATTGCAGATGAGAAAATGTTTTTTGATCTATTTGATTTTGTTTTTGATCTCAATAAAAAATTTCTTCTCAAACTTTTACAAAATATTTAAAATAATTATTTTCTGATTTTTCAGGAATAAAATTAATAATTTTATTATTATGCTGTAAAAATGAAAAATTTTTATAATATAAATATTTTTCATCTTTTGCGTAATTTCATTTCAATATTTCAAAATTTTCTCACATTCAGAAGTCTCACCTATGAGATATTCCATCAGAAATATATATAATTTTTCATTCAAAATAATTATTATTTTTATCCTGAGCATAACTTCCTGTGAGATATTTAAACGAATCTATATCTACATTTTTTAATATTTTATCACGATATTTTATTATTCAATTATCTTGAATATAATTTCCTGAGTGAAAAATTTTTACATTCTCTTGTTGATTATATTGTGAATTTATAATTTCCTCTTCTTCTCAAAATTCTTGAATATTTTCAAAATTATTTTTATGTTCTGAAATATTTCAAAATTTATTTCACAGTAAAATTCCTACTGCAAAAATAAATATTCAGACTAAAATAATATATGCCTTTTTCATAATTTTATTTAACAAAAAAATATTTCATATAGCATATGAAATATTTTTTATTTTTCAATTATTTTTCTTGATTGAGTTCTTGTTTTATTTTTTCAATTTCTTCAAGTGGATAAATTTTGAGATCATCTCAGAGAAATTTTGGTTGAGAAGCAAATATTTCAACATCTAAAAATGCTTTTACACGAGCGAGTACTTCTCTCCTATCATTGTATGAATCCATCAAATATGCTTGTAAATTTGTGGAAACTCCAACAGCTTGGATTCATAATCTATCTGCAATATACAGCGCTCTTTTTAAATGAAAATCCTGAGTAAAAAGTGTAATCGAATCTACTTTAAATAATTCTTTTGCTCTATAGAGCGAATCATAGGTATCAAAACCGGCATAATCTAAGTGAATATGATTATCATCCACTCATTGAGAAATAAGATATTTTCTCATTACTTCTGGTTCATTGTAATCTTTTTGACTATTATCTCATGATACAATTATTTGTGAAATTTTTCCTCAATTATAGGCTTCAACAGCTACCGTGAGTCTATCTTTTAAAATATCTGAAGGGTAACTATTATGAATAACTGAAGCTCAAAATACCAATCAAACTTCATTTTGTGGAACCTGAGAAACCTCTGTAAATAAATTATCTTGAGAAAAACTTAAGACATATGAATTTATCCCCACAATAAAAAGTATTCACAAAATAATCATGGAAAATATTTTCAGCAAAAAATTTTTCTTCAAGAACATTATAATCATAGTTGGTATTCTAAAAATTTGTAATACAACGGCATTATCCCTGCTGCAAATATAATCGATATAAGTAAGTATATAGTCGAGCGAGAAAAATTCAAGTACTTTTTTTTCGTTTTATCTGTTACTTTTTCCATTAGAAATCTGATTCATTTTTAAAATAATCACTATAACTTTCTTCTAGCACTAACTCCTTATCTCTGAGGAATTCAGCATATTTTTTCATAGAAACCATTCATTCTTTCGAACCAGTTTCAATACTCGAATAAATTTGATTCATAGATCCTTCACGAATAAGATTTTTAATCCCTGTAGTCATAAACATGATTTCAAAAATCCCCATTCTTCCTCCTCAAATTTTTGGAATTAACCTTTGAGATAATACCCCCATAAGAGTGTCAGCGAGTTTTGCTCTCACAGAATTTTGTGAATCTGTTGGGAAAAAACTCAATAATCTTGAAATAGTTTGAACGGCGCTTGAAGTATGGAGTGTAGAAATAACTAAATGTCATGTTTCAGCTAATTCTAGTGCTGCTTGAACGGTTTCAGCATCTCTCATTTCCCCAATCATTATTACATCTGGATCTTCTCTCATAGCACCTTTTAATGCATTTTTAAAGCCATTTGTATCAGTTCCTACTTGTCTTTGAGAAAATACTGATTGATCATCTTTAAAAATAAATTCTACTGGATCTTCGATAGTTAAAACGTGTTCTTTTCTGGTTTTATTTATTTCGTCTAAAATAGAAATCATAGTCGTAGATTTCCCAGAACCTGTTGGTCCCGTTACGAGTAATAATCCTTGTTTAAATTCTGTAAATCTATGTACTGAATCTGGAAGATGTAATTCTTTCATTGTCATAGCTCTGCTTGAAATTCTTCTTAAAACAAATGAAATTTGACCTAATCTATAAAATCAATTCACACGAAATGACGTTCCATCATCATTTACATATGCCATATCTAATTCTCTATGCTGATGAAATTCTTCTATTTTTTCTGTATCATTATTGAGAAATACAGCTAAAATTCCCTCCATTTTTTCTTCATCTAAAATCCCTGCTTCGGTTTTAATAACCAGTTCTCAACTGACTCTAAATGTCACAGCTTTCCCACAACTTAAATGAACATCTGATGCTTCTTGTTTAATAGCATAATCAAGAATTGGTTTAATTAACTTTTTCATTTTTTACAGATAAAATAATAATTACTCTTATTATACGCTATTGTAAAAATCATTGCAAAAAAACTACTTGAGTATTTTTATTTTTTATCTCAAGTAGTTTCTTCATACTTTCTAAACCATGTTAATTGACGTTTGGCATAATTTCTATTATGCTGTTGCACCAAAGAAATACATTCATCTAAATCATATTCTCAGACTAAATATTTCACTACTTCTATATATCAAATCGTTGATAATCCTGCAGTAGAATCCTGGTAGGTTTTTCTCAGATTTTTTACTTCCTCGACCAAACCGTCATCAAACATCATTTTTACGCGCGTATTTATCCTATTATATAAAAATGCTCTATCTTTATTATATGGAGTTAAAAATAATACATCAAATTTAAGTGTTTTATCTCATCTGAAATCTTTTTTTGATTTTCATGACAATAATTTTACTTCTAAAGCGCGGATCACATATTGGACATTATTTGGATGAAGTTCTTTTGCATATTCAGGATCTAGGTTTTGTAATTGTTTATAAACATATTCATTTCAAAATTCTTTTGCATCTTTTTCGAGTTTATTTCTCAAATTTTCATCTGCTGGAACTTTTGGAATATCAAAATCATAAATTAAACTATCTATATATAGCCCAGTTCCTCAGCACAAAATTGGAACTTTATTTTTCTGAATTATTTTTTCAATATTTTCTTCTGCTGCTTTTTTAAATTCTCCCACACTATATTTTTCATCTGGATGAATAATATCTAACATATGGTGAGGAATATTTTTCATTTCCTCAGATGTGACTTTCCCAGTTCAAATATCCATTTGTTTGTAAATTTGTCTTGAGTCAGTAGAAATAATTTCAGAATCCAAATATTGAGCAATTTCTATACTTAATCCTGTTTTTCCACTCGCAGTTGGTCAATAAATGACAATTATTTTTTGTTTTTTAGATTTTTTTTCTAGAAATTCATCTATTTTATTTTTCCAATCCATAAGTTATTTTAATTAAAATTAGATTTTTTATAATTTTTTATTATACTGATTTTATCGTTTCTTAAGCGATATGCAAATAGTTTTTTTGCAAAATAAATAATTTTTTAAAAAAAAGTTTTGACTTCTTTTTAAAATTTAATATTATCTCTCTCGCATCACAACAGATGCAAACAAATAACACTTTTAAGCCATCATAGCTCAGCTGGTAGAGCATTCGCCTTGTAAGCGAACGGTCATCGGTTCAAATCCGATTGATGGCTCCATTTCAAATAAAATATTATTACGAGTTACGAGTTTTACAATAATTTGTGATTCGTAATTTTCATATAAAATGGGCAGATTCCAGAGCGGCCAAATGGGGCGGACTGTAAATCCGCTGACTACGTCTTCGGGGGTTCGAATCCCTCTCTGCCCACCATTTTTGAAATCTTCTGTATTACGAATTGATAAGAAGATTCGTGATTTTTTGTTTATATGCCCAGATGGTGGAATTGGTAGACACGCCGGTCTTAGAAGCCGGTACCTTTGGTGTGAGAGTTCGAGTCTCTCTCTGGGCACCAAAAAAAGAATAAAACTAAAGAGTTATGAATTTCATTTCTCTTTATTTTTTTGAAAATATATTTGACTAATTAAAAAAAAGTCATATATTTTCGTGGCTTATAAAAATAAGCAAACCAAATATATTTATATATTTTTGTTGTCGTATTAAGCGAACAAAATAACAAGAAAACTTTTATGAAAAAAGATATCCACCCAGAATCAAGAGAAGTACTTTTCGTTGATTCTAGTGCAAGCTATGTACTAAAAACTATGTCTACTGTTGTAACTGACGTTACTCATGAACTTGATGGAAAAGAATATCCAGCAGTATTCGTTGAAGCTTCTTCAGCTTCTCATCCATATTATACTGGTGAACAAAGAATTATGAAAACTGGTGCAGTTGATAAATTCTACGCTAGAATGGAAAAAGCAAAAGCTTTGAAAAAATAGTAAAAAAATCTCTTTTATAGAGATTTTTTTATTGTTTCAATTCCCTATGAATAGACAATAAAACTATAAAATATAAAAAATAGAATATTTTATTTGACTTTCCAAAATATTTTATATAATAGGGGTACTTTCTCAATCAAAGACAGTGGGCATATATAAGTCCTACCGAGATAATAGAAGGAAACGTTTTAAAAAATTTTAAACATAGAAATTAATTTTTCTATATTACAATGAAATTCAAAAAACGAACCTTTTTATCTCACCAGATAAAAAGGTTCTTTTTAATTGAGACGAGAAGGATATTTTTATATAATTAATCACAAGAACGATGGCTGTTTCAAAACAACAAAAAGTTGAAATTCTTGCTGGATTAGTAGAACAATTTAAAGCTGCTCAATCTATTGGGTTCTCTACAACTTCTACTCTTACAGTTGCTGAATTTGCTGAATTAAGAACTTCATTAAGAGAAGTTGGTGCTACTTATACACTTGCTAAAAAAACTCTTATTAGAAAAGCAATTAAAGATGCTTTAGATATTGATGTTGATTTATCTGAACTTCCAGGTCAAATCGGTGTTGTATGTTCAAACGAAGATTCAGTTGCTGGTCTTGGTAAAGTAAACGACTTAGTGAAAAAAACTGACGGTGCTAAAATTCAATGGGCTGCTTCTATTTTCGAAGGAGAATATAAAGGTCTTGAAGAAACTAAAGTACTTGCTGGTTTACCATCAAAAGAAACTTTACTATCAAGAATGGTTGGTTCTATGATGTCTCCTCTTTCAGGTATGGCAAGATTCTTTGATGCTGCTGCTAAAGAAGTTGAAGCTCAAGGAAAACAAAAAGCTGGTGAACTTGAAGCTAAAAAAGAAGAAGAAGCTACTGAAGAAACTAAAACTGAAGAAGCATAATTTGATTATTAGTACAGAAATCTTGAATTTATTCAAGGTTTCCTACTAGCAATTAAAGCTAGTGTTTATATAAACTTGATTCAGAATCTCATTAGAGAAATCTGAATCTGAGATTTTGAAATAAATTTATATGAACAAAATTTTTATATACTAATTATAGTAAAATGGCTGAATTATCAAAAAACGCTGCTCAAATTATGGATCTTGTTAAAGAATTAACTATCGTTGAATTAAACGACTTAGTTACTGCTATGGAAGAAGAATTTGGAGTTTCTGCTGCTGCACCTGTTATGGTTGCTGGAGCTGCTGCTGCTGAAGAAGGACCTTCATCTTTTGATGTTGTATTAACTTCTGCTGGTGCATCTAAAATTGGTGTAATTAAAGTAATTAGAGAAATTACTGGACTTGGATTAAAAGAAGCTAAAGCTATCGCTGATAACGGTGGTAACGTTAAAGATGGTGCTGCTAAAGATGAAGCTGAAGAAATCAAAGCTAAATTAGAAGAAGCTGGTGCATCTGTTGAATTAAAATAATTCCTACTCGGAAAATAATTCTTGATAATCAAGAATATTCAAAAAAGAGAGAAACAATTGTTTCTCTCTTTTTTTTATTTAAAATACTAACAAAATATTTATATTATTAGTATTCTATTGGATTTTCTCCAAAATTTATATCTTCGTACCGAACCCAAACTTTTCCAGCGAGCATTGAAACATCACGCGAAAATTTTTGAGTATCAGATAATGTGTAATATCTATTATATAATTCCATTGGTGTTTGAATTGTACCTCCCTTTCCATCTGGCATACTTTTATCCAAATTTCTTACAACCCATTGATAGTAAACCTTCCCATGTTCATCTGGAAAGGTTTGACCTCGAACAAATCAAGGATAAGATTTTTCTGCCATTTTTTTCTTCCTATCTATGATAATAGAAATATATTATACTATAATTTATTGTCTTTTCAAGATTAAAAAATTAGAAAAGATCAAAAAAAAAAAAAAAAAAAAAAAAAAAAAAATTTTTTTTCTTTTTTTTTTTTTTTTGTTTTTTGTGTGGTTTTTTTTTTTTTTATAAAATAAAAATTAA
>CAXHZN010000008.1:0-61207 GCA_964022365.1 uncultured Candidatus Altimarinota bacterium | reverse complement strand
CTTTTAAAGATTCAAATATTACATCGAATATTTCATTTAATAATGAAAATAAGAAAATAAAAGTAAAGACTATTAGTATTGATTTTTATGCTATATTACAAGAATCTTTAGAGTACAATTATATTGAAAAATTGACTTCACCACCTAATTGAAATTGGTGAAAGCAAGAAGAAAAATGATATATTAGCTTAATTTGAATTATTAAAAGCAACTGTTAAAACTTCCTTATTTAAACACAAATAAAGGTTTATTTTTGTGTATAAATTCCTAACAGGAGGTTTTTTTAGTTTTTAAAAATCAAGAATGAAAAATAACAAATGGCTACTAATAGCTATATTGTGAACTTTTATGATCTTATTCACAATTGTTTATTCTAATATAAATATGCAAGAGGGTAATAATATTGTTAGTGGTAATCAAAGTGAGGCACAAAAAAAAGAGTATGAACATAGCTTTCCTATTAGAGTATCAAAAAATGACTATTTTAAGTGAGAGTTTATTTCCAATGATACAGCAAGTATTTATCCAAGAAGGGAAGCACTTGTACGAGATATATTTGTTGATATTTGAGATAGAGTTGAAGAATGAGATACATTAGCAACTCTCTTTAATCCATGAGTACAAGGGGAATGACAATCAAAAATTAATATTAAAAATACAATTGTTTCATCAAAAAATAGTTTATTACAAGAAGCAAATAGTGTTAAAATTGCAAAAATTGCAGAGTTAGATCAAAAAATTATTCAAAAAGAAATTATCTTAGAAGAAACGATTCGTAACTTTGATTCAAAATTGAATGAAATTTGAGACGAAGATGCAAATGGCTCTCAATTTCAAGTAATACAAAAAAATCTTGAAAATTTAGAATGAAATTTAATGACTGCAAAGGAATTAAAAGAGTCATTAATCAGTGAAAGTGAAAAAAATATCTCTCAAAAAAGAGAATTATTAGATGCGAAAATTGATGAAATATATAATCTACTTATTCCTATATTATATATTGGTAATGAAGTTGACTTGAGTTACTTAGATATAAGTAGATGAGATTTATCAGCTGAATTTTGAGCAAGAAATACCTCATTAAAAAATGAGTTAATTTCTCAGATAAAAACATTTAATAATGATAGGGGAGATCTGAATACAGAGGAAAAATACATTCAGTTATGACTGATAAATGATCTATTGATTCAAGTATTACAAAACACTATTATTTCAGTGGGTGTTCCAGAAACAGTGATTCAAAGGCATATTTCCAATATTGATAGCTACACTAATGCACTTATTCAGCAAAAACAAATGTTAGATGATGCTATGTATAAACAAGATGTTTTAATTTCAGAACAAATAGAAAAAATACAGAATATTGAATTACAAATTTCTCAAAAAGAGAATGAAATTTCATTGCTTTCGACACAGTCTCGTTCTACTGATGCAGAAAAAAGTCTTATGGTATCAAAAATTAAGGCTGAGATTGATACATTGAAAGCTTCAAAAAATTTACTTATTGCAAATGAAAATAAGAGTATTACATCAATTGAAAATGAAATAGCAATTGCACAAGCAGATTTAAATAGTGAATACCTAAAATCAGGAGATTATAAAATCATTTCTCCATTTTCTGGTATTATTTCAAAAAGAAATATTGAAGTAGGGGCAAAGGTTTCTATGTCTGCCGAAGCTTTTAGAATATCTGGTGTAGAAACATCTCTTTCTAAAATCACAAAAAAAGAGATAAAATTTTATATACCTGAAGATGTAAAGGAAAATGTAGAAATGTGAAAAATAATTACATTTTCTCACTGAGATAATGAATGAAAGTCATTTACTTGAACTATATATCGTATATCTCCTGAAGTAGATGAAAATAATTTAAGTATCACCGTTCAAGCGAAAATATCAGAAAGTATCAAACTACCAAATAAATCTACTATTAAAGTTAATCTAGAAACGAAACAAGAAATGTTTAAAATTCCTAGTTCTACAATTTATAATAAAGAAGACAGAAAGATTGTTTATTATAAAAAAGATAATTGAAAATTATGAATCAGAGATATTAATATTATTTCTGATGACTGAGAATATAGTTTAATAACTTGAAATATTACTGATGATTTAAAAATTGTAACAACACCTATATTTATTAAATAAAAAAAATGCTAAATAAACTTATAAAATATTTTATAGATAATGCATTTGTAACAGTTATAATTTTTATTGTAATATCTATTATTTCTGTTGTTGCGATTTATAAAACACCTATTGATGCTTTACCTGATTTATCTGAAAATCAAGTAGTAGTTATGACTAAGTGGTCATGACAAACACCAAACAATATTGAAGACCAAGTAACTTATCCAATTACAATATGAATGCAATGACTTCCATGAGTAACTGATGTAAGAGCTATGAGTCAATTATGAATTTCAATGGTAACTGTGATTTTTGATGATGATATAGATGAATATTTTGCTCGTGATAGAGTTAATGAAAGATTAAGTCTTATTAAATCTGATCTTCCAAGTTGAGTAGAACCTGTTCTTTGACCTGATGCTACAGGATTAGGTCAAATATATATGTATACATTAGAAAGTGATAATCATGATTTAACTCAATTAAGAACTTTGCAAGATTTTTATGTAAAACTTTGATTACAAAGTGTATCATGAGTTGCTGAAGTTGCTTCAATTGGTTGATATAAAAAGAATTTTCAAATTGTATTAGATCCTTTAAAATTATCCAATTATAAAATAACTCTGCAAGAAGTTTCAAATATTATTTCTTCATGAAATAATAATGTTTCTTGAAGAGTTATTGATAATTGAGGTTCTGAAATAGCTATTGAATGAATCTGATTTATTGAAAAAGAATCTGATTTAGAAAATACTTTTATTAAGAATGTTTGATGAATTCCTGTTAAACTTTGAGATATTGCTGATATAAAAATATGATCAGAGTTTAGAAGATGAATATTAGCAGATCAAAATGAGGAAAAAGTATGATGAATAATCGTTATGCGTTATAAAAAGAATCCTCTTGAAGTTATTGAAAATGTAGAAGAAAAAATTATTGAAATAGAGAAAAGTTTACCTGATTGAGTTAAAATAGTACCTTTTTATGATAGAACAAGTCTTATTAAAGATTCTATTGATACTTTATCTTGAATACTTACTACAGAACTTATTATTACTGTAATAATTTTGTTTATATTTTTATGGAATTTTTGAGCATCACTTGTAACTGCTATATCTCTTATAGTTTGAATATTAATAACTTTTTTATGTATGAAGTTATTCAATATACCTTCAAACATAATGTCACTATGATGAATTGCAATTGCTATCTGAACAATGGTTGATGCTGCAATTGTAGTAACTGAAAATGCATATAATAAGCTTCTTTGAAAAGATAATTTAAACTTAAAAGAAAGGACTAAAATAATTACTGAATCAACAAAAGAAGTAGCTTGACCACTTATGTTTGCAATACTAATTATAATACTATCATTTTTACCAATATTTGCATTAGAATGACAAGAATGAAAATTATTTTCTCCACTTGCTTTTACTAATATGTTTGCAATGATTTGAGCATTATTTTCTTCATTGTTTTTAGCACCAGTTTTATGTGTATTTTTTCTAAAAGGTAAATTAAAAAAAGATCATGAAATTCCAGTTGTAAATTTCTTACAAAAAATATATGAACCAATATTAATTTGGGCACTAAAGAAAAGAAAAATAGCATTAACAATTTCATGAATATTATTAGTTGTTTGAATGTGATTATTTACAAGAATTGGTTCTGAATTTATGCCACCACTTGATGAGTGAAGTATCATGTATATGCCTATGACAGTACCTGATGTGAGTGATAGAAGAGCTAGAGATCTACTAATAGAATCAAATAGAATTATATCAGAAATTCCTGAAGTAGAAAAAGTAGTATGAAAGGCTTGAAGAGCTAATACTGCAACTGATCCAGCACCACTTGCTATGCTTGAATCTATAATAACTTTAAAACCAAAATCTGAGTGGAGAGAATGAATTACTAAATCAGATATTATTAATGAGATGAATAGAAAAATCAAAATTAATAATCTTTGGAATTGATTTACACAACCAATTATTTGAAGAATAGATATGCTTTCTACAGGTATCAGAGCTCAGGTATGAATCAAAATATTCTGAGATAATCCAATGAAACTAGAAAAATTAGCTATAAAAACCGAAGAATTAATGTGAGATGTTCCTTGAGGTTTCGGAGTAACTGCTATTAGAACTACTGGTTTGAAGTACCTTCAAATAGATTTAGATGAAAGTAAATTAAATGAATATAGTGTAAAAAAATGAGATGTTTTAAATACTATTTCAGTTTGAATTTGATGAAAAACTATATCAACAACAATTGAATGAAGAGAAAAATATTGAATTGAATTAAGATTGAATAATAATTATAGAGAAAGTTTAGATGATATAAAAAGCCTAGTTATTCCTTCTCCTACATGAAATATATTATTATCTCAAGTTGCTAATATTGAATTAATTGATTGACCTTCAACAATAAATAGTGAAAATTGAGTAATTAGATCAGCTGTTCAAATGAATGTTCAATGAATAGATTTAGTTACATTTGTTGATAATTGAAAAAAATATATTAATGAAAATTTAGATTTACCAGAATGATATTATGTTGAATGGACATGACAATATGAAAATCAATTAAGAGCAAAAAATACATTAAAAATAATTGTACCAACAGTTATTCTAATAATATTATTTATATTATTTTTAGCATATAAAGATTGATGATTAGTTTGAATTGTTGCCTTAAGTATTCCTTTTAGTTTAGTGGGTTGAATTATTGCATTATATATATCTTGATTTAATTTCTCTGTTGCAGTTTCAGTATGATTTATATCACTTTTTTGAAATGCAGTTGAAACATGAATAGTAATGATTTTATATCTTGAAAATGCATTTAGAGAAAAATTCTGACTACCTTTAATGGATGAAAAAACATTAAATAACAATGATTTTAATAATGCTATAATTACAAAAGAGGGAATTCATATGTCAGTTATTCATTGAGCTATGGTTAGATTAAGACCAGTTTTAATGACAGCTTTTACATCGGTTATTTGATTATTCCCAATGATATGGAGTACTTGAGTATGATCTGAATTACAAAAACCATTAGCAATAGTTGTAGTATGAGGTTTAATTACTTCAATAGCACTTACTTTAATTATTTTACCTATTTTATTCTCTTATTTAAGAGAAAGAAAAATCAATTTATAAAAAACTAAGAAAGAAAACTTACAAAAACTCACGTAATTTTAATTTATATTTATAATTTATTTATTATGAAAAAAGTATTATTAGTATCATTATTAGTATTATCTACAGTTTTATTGGCATCATGTGGTTGAGAAGCTCCTTTAACAGAAGCACAACAAGCTGAAAAATATAATATGACTACTACTGAGTATAAAGAAATGAAAGATGCTGCAGCTAGAATGAATATGACTATTGATGAACACATGAAAATGACAGATACTGAACATAAAACTATGGATAATAATATGGATATGTCAGATGACTCTCATATGATTGAAGATGATATGGATATGATGGATAAAAATGATAATGATGAACATATGGATACTATGCATAAATGAGAAGATGTAGATAGTCATAGTTCTGACGAACATATGTAATTGACATATTAAATATATATCTATAACACCTTTAATACTTCAATTTTAACTGTTCAGTGGTTATTGGTTGTTGACCAAAATTGAATTACTAAAAAACTCTCGTAGAAATACGAGAGTTTTTTTAATAATTATTTAATATTCAAGTATTTTTTTTAACATATCGAAAATATGTTGAAATCACTCAAAATCTTTTTTGTTACCATTGTTACAAATCCAATTAGCAATTTCCTTTTTATTATCATGAAATATGTAATGTTCATTTCATTTTCATCAAACTTCATTAAAATCAAATCAATTAATTCAACTATGTTTTTTGAATTTATTTAAAATATTATCAGATAGTAATGCTTCAATTCAACTTCTACATAATCATTTACTTCTACTCCTTCAATCTAAAAATTTCATCTGTCTTATAAAAATTCTATTATTTTCAACTTCATTTATTCATTGTGATTCAGGGTCATGTAGGAATATAGCTTTTTCTATTTTTTTATCTAAATGATCATCACGTGTTATGAGTATATTTCAAAAACTCTTAAGTATTATTTCTCAACAATTTGAACTTCATTTTCAAGTATTATTTATTCATACTACATCAAAATCAAAATTCTCAATAATATCTTCTTCTCATAAGATTTTTGCAGCCTTTTGTATATAAATATATTCAGTTATTCCTTCTGTGAAAATTTTTAATTTACATGTTTTTCTTTCTTGTGATTGATTAAAATTATTATCTGCTTTCTGTCTATAAATATTGTTATATTCTCATAAAAGTAATTTTAATTTCTTCCTATCTTGTTTTTTTATTATACTCTCAACTTGCTCATCTATTTTTAATACTCAGTATTTATTTCTAAAAAAAACAAAATTAAAGTTATAATAATATTTAAAGTCATATTTTTCTAGTAATTCTAATATTTTAAAATAAAATTTTTTATTAATTAGATTATTATCTAAAACTTCAAAGTATTTAAAAAATATTTTTTGAAGGTAGTTTGTGTATAAATCTTGTTCTTTATCATTAATACTTTTAATTATTAGTGATTCTTTTAATATTTCTAACATATTTTTTGAAACATCTATTTTTCATACTATATCTAGTGAAAAAATATAAGCAAAATTTTCCCTATCAAAACTAGACCATTCAATTTCATTTAGAGTTGATCATCAATTAAAAGTAGTCACTCAACTATAATGAGGATATTCACGATTAAATCTAGAAATATATTTTAATTCTACTCATTTAAATTGTTTTATTCTCCAAACAATATCAGATTTTTTGACATATTTTTCAATAAGAACCGTTTGGATCATTAGAAAAAATCTCATTTCTTTGAGTTCTTTTCAACTTTTTTCTGATTGATTTTTTAATATATCATTAAAATAATTAAATTTTGGATATTTTTTGTTTTCTGATTTCCAATATTTTCTATATTTTGTTTCTCAAGCTGAATCTGCATAGATTTCTAAATATTCATCTCTATAATATGTCTCTAATTTATCTTTTTTATTTATCATATGAAATGAAATCTTTTCTATTTCTTTTTTATATCATTTGAAATTATTCTTAAACTTTTTATAAAAATTACTAAAATTTCTAGGTTGATAATATCTTAAATCTTTTGCATTCTCATGTAAGTCTCAACTGTATACTTTTAATATATATTCTATATCATTATTTTCTATGTTAATAGAAAGAATTTCATTGAAGAAAAAATTTTCAGTCTTATATGTATACATTAATGGATAAAACAATAATACACTTTTATAGTTTTTTTTAAGTATTTCTTTAAGTTCTGGTAATTTTTGAGCAATTTCTATAAACCGTGTCATATATTTTACATCCCAACAGTGAGAGTAAGAGTTTTCTTCCTTTTTTTCAAATGTTACAAAATCTAACCATTTTTGTGAATATTCTTCTATCTTTCTATAAGATAAAAAAACTTTTATTTGTCTTATTAACTCATTATCAATTTTTTTCTTTTCTTCATCTGTGTATATTGAAAATCAAGTGTTATTATTTGAAGAATATTCTGCATAGTCTTCAAATAATTTTGGATAATATTGTCATTCTTTTAATCATTTGATCATAGATAAAAAATCCTCCTTTTCTATAGATATCCTTTTTTCTTTTTCTCTATTACTACTTTCTTGACTCTTATTCCTTTGTTTTTGGATTTTTTTAAGTTCATTTTTATATGAAGATTTTTCAAAAGCATCAATAAAGGTTACATTTTTATTTTCTTTTATTATTTCATATACACTAAAAATAGTAAAATAATTATCGGTACCTTTTAAAATATTAATAAAATCTTCTATTTGATTTATTTGAAGATATTTTACAATAGTAATTTCAAGTCACCAAAAATTGTTTTCAGAATTTAACTGTTTAAGGAGTTTTATTATAAAGTTTGAATCTTTATTCTGAAGTATATCTATTCATTGAGAAATAAATGTATTTTTTTCAATAGCCCTTTCATGTATACCTAAAACGTAATTAACTTCAGAGATAATAAAACTTTCGTATATTTTATATTCATGAATTCAAAAAGAACTTTCTATTTTTGACCTAACTTCAGAAAATTTTTTATGAACATTCTCATATTTTCATAAAGTAAAAAGAGAAATGTATTTATGATGATGTACTAATTTTCATCTTATTTCATTTGCATCAAAATAATTAATTAAATTTAAAAATTCTCTATTAAAAACATTTTTTTCTAAGCTAACTAAATAATCCCATCAACTTTGTATTGAAGAGCTTATGATTTCATCAACACTTTGAATAATTACTTTAGGAAAAAGATCTGAAAATTCAGGTAAAATATTTTTATTATTTATTCATAGTTGAATAAATATTTCTAGAAAGTTAGTAGATATATCAGAATATAAATATCACTTATTATCTATGTTTTTATACTGATTTTGATAAAATTCATCTTTTGATTTTTTTCATTCTATTTTATAAATAACTGATAATATATTAGAATAAAATTCCGGTTTTTCAGTATTACTTTGTTCAATTAATTCTTGTTTTAAAAAATCTATAATTTTCTTTGAGTAATATTTCTTTTCATCTTTAAGCAAAAAGAAATATAAATATCTATAAAAAAATCAAGTAAAATCAGATTTATTAGAAGGAGCATATTCTTTAAATTTTCATAATAAAAAATCCTCACTATTAACAATGCTTTGATAATTTATTTTCCAAAAATCCTTTATTGATTTTGTAGTATTTCAATTATTTTGATTAATAATAAAATCTTCTAATTCTTCTAAAAATATTTCATTCATTCCTTTAAATTTACAATATATTAATTTATTATATTTTATTTTATTGTATATATAAAATATAATCTAGCAATTTAGAATTATAAGAATATTATGATTTAGTTTACAATTTCAAAAATAAAATTTTCAATATAAATTAGTTAGATAAATATTTTTGTATTATATAATTTACATAAGTTCATAAGATTATAGTATAATTATGATAATATTAAAGGAATTGATGGATTGCAATTAGATGATTTTCACTTAGAAGTAGAAGGATTTAATTTTAGAAATGATAAAAAGGATTTTCATGTTGAAGATAATAACATGCATCAAATCAATATTAGACTTAAAAGAGAATCTAAACTTATTGATGTTCAAGTTATAGGTGAAGTGAAAGATACAAAATCAAAAATGGTAAATCTTTTAGATAATTTAAAATTTATATTTATTATTAATTTAATACTATATTAATTTACAAGAAAAAAATCAGCCTAGGGCTGATTTTTTTTTACAATTTTTCATTTTTTATAAAAAAATGATTATATGCTACGCTTTATTTTTTGTTAAAAGTGTAGATATTGTAATGTTTAGCATTAGAGATACAGCAATACCATACGATACCTGTTGCATCAATAACCCCGCACATGACCCAACGAAAGTAGATATAAAAATATTAAAACATAAAGCAGATTTTTTATATTTAATTGCCATATTTTTCATTCTCTTTAATTCATTCATGTTGACCTCCAATTTTTGTAAATATATTTTATATAAAAAAAGTAATATGTCAAATATATTTTTAATACAATCATCAAAGTAAATTATTTTCTTCTTGTTTGGTGATAAAATCCCATTTTCAGCTTTCGAGTGATAGTTCTAGACTTCAAATACTTACTCTGGTTAAGTGTAAAACTTTGAGGGGAGTTGCGAATTTTGGATCTTTCATGGCTCAAAATAAACGACGAATATGTCTATTTTTTCCTTCGTCGAGTTGGACTCTGAGTTTAGTTTTTGCTCAACCATTTCAAATTTTTTCGACAAATTTTGCTTTGAGAATTCCGTGAGGACTTTCTACTCAATCAAGTGCCATTTGTATATGTTCGGGTGTTACAAATCATCTTACCCAGATTTCATAGATTTTTTTACAGTTTCCAGGAGTTGTGAGTACATTGCTGATTTTTCCATTTTTAGTAAATAGTAATAATCCTTTTGATTCTAAATCGAGTCTTCAAATTGGCATCCAGCCATCATCAAAAACCCATTGAGGTAAGAGTTGGTATACAGTTTTTCTCCCGAGTTCGTCAGATTTTGTTACTACGTATCATTTTGGTTTATTGAGCGCTATGAGATTTGTTGATTTAATTTCTGGATCCATTCGTGTAAAAATTATATAATTATTACTATTTTACGGATAAAATATGTTTCTCAAAAAAGTAATAATATTTATATTTTTTTATGATATTTATGTATTTTTCTCATAAAATTATATTTCTTTATGAGAAAATAGTAATAAAATATTTTTTTATTTTCCCTTAAAATTCAATAAAAAATAATATTTATTTTAATAAATATTATTTTTACAATTATTTTTACCTATTTCTTAATGAGAGTCGTTATTGTGTATCTCGTAATCTCGCGAATTACACAGCTTTATATATTTCTAAATATAGAAATTTTACAAAAATAATTATAACATTATGAAAACAAATAAATTAATTGCTGCAGCTGCTTTAATCGCTGTATCTGCTACTGGTCTTTCTTATTCTTATGCTGATGAAGAATTATCTACAACTACTACAAATACTGTAAAAGAATTTCAAAAAGGTAAATTCGAAAGAATCGAATTAACTGATGAACAAAAAGCAGAAATGCAAGCACAAAGAGAAGAAAAACAAGCACAAAGAAAAGCGTATAATGAAGTAATTGATGCATTATTAGCTGGAGAAACTCTTACAGATCAACAAGAAATTATTAGATCAGAAATTATTGAAAAAAAAGCAGAAATGGAAGCTAAAAGATTAGAAATGGAAGAAAAGAAAGCTGAAATTCAAGCGATTTTAGAAAAAGTAGAAGCCTGAGAAACAATTTCTGATGAAGAACAAACTATGCTTGATACTTTCAAAGCTGAACATAAAGGTAAAAAATCAGGAAAAGAATTCAAAAGAGGTGGAAGTAAATGAGCTGAAAATATGAAATGAAATAGAACTCAAAAAAGTAGTCAAAGAGGAAATAATAGAGATGTTGATACTCAATCATTATAATAAATTGAACATATAAATATTGGAATTGATATCTTTAAAATAAAAAAAGGAAAAATTATTTTTTCCTTTTTTTATTTTGAAATTAATTTTATTAGATTAAAATATTAAAAATTTTATTTTGAAATTACTTTATATGCAAAAAATTACTCAAGAAAAAATCGACGAAATAATACAATGAGATGAAATATCTGATATTTCTTTTTATTGAATAAATTTCTCTAATTATAATTTTTCTCAGAAAAGATTTCATGATTGTGAATTTCACAAGTGTAATTTATCAAATATTCAACTAAAAAATACCACTTTTGATACAATCATCTTTAAAGATTGTAAAATAATGTGACTGAAATTTGTTGATCTAGAAAGTCTATTATTACAAATAAATTTTTATGATTGTGATATTTCACTGTGTAGTTTTTATTGATTAGAAATGAAAAATACTATTTTTGCTGATTGTGAATTAAAAGAGTGTGATTTCACTCAAACTCATCTTCAAAACTCAAAATTTGAATATTGTAATCTAGAAAAATCCATATTTTTTCAAACGAAACTAGAAAAAGTAGATTTTTCTGGAAGCCATAGTTTCGTAATCGACCCAAATCATAATACACTAAAGTGAACAATTTTTAATAGAGAAAATATATTCTGATTATTACAGCACTTAGATATTGAAATAAAATAAAAAGTAGAAGTTTTATAAAACTTCTACTTTTTATTTTTTAACTAAAGAATTTTTTATCTTCAATTTGTCCAAGATGAACACTACAAGTATATTTTACATCTTCTGTGAAATCTGCATCTATAATCCATTGTAAGTAATTTGAATCCATTTTTGCGACATCTTCAAAAGTTCTTCCTCTATATTTTCCAAAAGCCATTGTTGAAATAAGGAGAAATTCTTTTTGAGACATTTCAATCATTGTTTCTAATGTTTCGTCATCAGAAATATTTAATTGAGTTTTGATAATATTAAACATTGATTCAAATACTTTTTGTAATACTACTACATCACCAAAAGCATCATGAGCCGTTGTAACTTCAGCATTTCCATTTGCATCTAAAATTTCATAATGTTTGAAATAATATCTAAGATATTGCATATTTACATATTCTGGATTCTTGTCTAGAAACTTTTCAAATATTCCTTCTGATAATAGGATTTTAGCAACTTTTAATGTGTCAATAACTTGTCCACTACAAGTAAATTTTGCAGCTTCTAAAACTGAAACATCAAAATCAGAATTGTGTGCAATTAAAACATCATTTGCAAAAGTGTTTCTATCGAGAGTGATTTCGTCTATATATTTTCAACCAGATTTTTCTGCTAATAATTTAGGATAAATCCCATGAGTTGCCATAGCTCAAATTTCTATTTTTGTATCAGTATTTACGAAAATATTTTCATCAGTTTGATTTTCATTTTCGATTTTTCTATAAGCAAGTTGGATTAAATCTCCATTAGATTGAATAGTATTTGAATTATCTTTGATAATTCCTGTTGTTTCTGTATCGAGAAATATTAGTGTTTTTGTACAATTCATTATTCGTATTTATGCGTTAATATTTCTTATTATATAGAGCAATAGAAAAATAAAAAATTTTTTTTATATTCTATTTTGTATTTTTGTATATTTATTTTATTATATTTATAAATTTATTTATAAATAATTTCAATGAGTCTAATTATTTCACTGGTTGTGAGCTTTTTTTTAAGTTTAAAATGAATCACAAATAAAAAATTATTAATTTCACAAAATAATAGTTGAGATCAAATAGTAGGATTTCGTTATTTAATATCTTTGTGATTAAGTTTAGTTTTATATTATTTTTTTCCGAGTGAAAATAATTTAAATTCAACTTTGATTATTTTGATGTTTTTAATCGCTTGATTTGATTTTTTATGAAGTTATTTAACACAAAAATATACAAAATCTCATCCAAATAGTAGTTTTCAAAATTTTTTATGAAGTTTTATTCCAGTAGCATATATTCCTATTTGAGTGCTACTGCTTTGAGAAAATTTCACATTTTGAGATTTTGTTGGTCTGGTATTTATTATCATTTCTCTTAGTTTTTTTACAAAATTTAAAGAATTAAATTTTTATTCTCCCATATTAGTATTTATTGTTATTGGAAGATTGTTTAATATCTATTTAATAGCTAAATATATCAATTTAGGATGATATTTTTTAGAATTATTATTATTCATTTATATATTTGTTTTATGGTCATATTTTATAAAATTTTTTATCAAAAAAACTGATTTTAAAAAATTCTCTGGCTATAATTATTTAGATGCAATATTTTTCTCGATTGGATCGATTTGAAGCTTTTTTCTCTATGAATTATTTCAATCCTACGAAGTAAAACTCTTTTTGCTTTCTACATTTTTATTTAATGTAATCTTGTTTAAAATATTTTACAATGAAAAATATTTTTATAAAAAATTATTTTTGAGTATTTTTATCATCTTTTGATTGCTATGCATGAAACTCTATTAGAATAAAAGTTGAGACTTTTATTCTTTTTTATTTTTAAATATTATTTTTCTTAATTACGTCTTACGTAAGGTTCGTATATTTTGTGAGTTATTATTTACTTATTATATATGAAGCCACCTTTTTTCGCTTTTTTTATAAAGCACAAATTTTTTAGTATATTTATATTAATTTGAATTATTTCAGGTTGATATTATTTTATTGCAAATAATTCAGATGATATCAATTTATGATATGAAACTTTTGCTCAAAACAGGGAATTAACTGTTTCAACTGGTTCTTTAGAGAATTCTATTTTTGTTGTGTGAGATGCTTCGTTAGAAGATGAACAATCATTGAGTTTTAATAAAGCAGGTTCAATCACTAATGTTTTTTTTGATATTTGAGATAATGTTTCAAGATGAGATATAATCGCGCAGATTGATGATCAAGATGCTTATGATGCAATTGAAACTGCTAGAATTTCTCTTACAAATGCAAATCTGGATTATCAAGAATTGTATGAAGATAAAGATGAAAGTGCTTTAATTTCTGCAAAAAATAGTATTGTTCAATCTGAAAATACTTATAAAATTGCACAAAAAGAATTAGAAAATTTAAAAATTTCACAAAATAATAAAATCGAACAATCTCTGCAAAATATTCAAAATCTACAAACTGACATTAGCTCTGATGAAGTAAATTTAGAAATTGCAGAAAAAAATCTTGAAATATTTATTAAACAAAATTCTCAGTCACTTAATAATTCTCAAAGTTCAAAATCTACGACTATTTTAAATATAGAAAATGATTTTCTCAGTTATCTTTGAGATATTAAAATAATTATTGATCAAGCTGATCAGATTTTATGAATTACAGATAAAAATAAAGATCTAAACGATGATTATGATCAATATTTATCTGCAAAAAATACAGGATTAAAATATGAAGCGAAACAATCTTTAAGAGAAAATTTACAAGAGCTAGAAACGCTAAAAGTTCTTATAAATAACTATGATTATTCATGAGAAAAAGAAAAAATTTCTGAAATACTTACAAATATTTTAGATATTTATTCTCATAGTTATGAAACTCTAGATTCATTGTATGAAGCTGTTGATTCTAGTATTGTAAGTGTTGGAAGCTTGTCTCAAAGCGAAATTAATTCTATGAAATCATCGACACTTTCTAATAGAAATAATACCTTGAATAAAATTTCTCAAATTAGAAGTCAAATCAATACTTTAGAAAACTTAACTGATTTAGATCTTTTATCAGATTCTCAACAAACAGAATTATTATCAAAACAAGAATCTATTAACAATCAAAAATTTTCTTTAGAAAAAGCAAAACAATCACTAGAAATTGCGAAAAATGATTTCAATGAAATGTTAGCAAATCAAAAAGTAGAACTTGAAAATAAACAAAATAATCTCGACGATAAGAAAAAATCATACGATTTAGCAATAATTAAACAAGAAGAATTATTAGAATGACCAACACAAAAAAATATTTTACGTGCGACTAATTCTATAAAACAAGCTGAAATTAAATTACAATCTGCTTATGATTCACTTGAAGATTACCAAATTATTGCACCATTTGATGGAATTATTACAAATAATGATTACCAAGTATGAGATAAAATTACCAATGACACAAATAAATCTATTTATATAGAAAATCAAGATCAACTCCAACTTACTGTGACTATTGACCAAGTTGATATCGTAAACGTTGAAGAGTTAGATAGCGCGATTGTTACATTTGATGCATATCCAGATTTAGAAGTTGCTGCTGAAGTTTCAAGAATAGATACTACTCCTGTTGTAAATTCTTGAGTGGTCTCTTATGAAGTTTATATTCGTCTCACTGATGAAAATTTTGATAAAAAAATATTATCATGAATGACAGCAGATATAGAAATATTTACTGAAAAACTTGATAATATAATTGCTATTGATTCGAGTTATATTTCTCAAGATACAAACTCAAATAGTGTAGTAAACGTAAAAAATAACGATAAAATTCAAAAAACTATCGTAGAGGTTTGAGCGACTGTTGATGGAAAAAGTCAAATTATTTCTGGCTTAGAAGTGTGAGATGTAATTGTTTCTGAGCAATCAAGAAAAAGACAAGTAAGTTGAAATGATGAATCCACAACTTTATTTGGACCAACTGGTTGATGAAATAGACCCGAATGAAATTTTCAAGCAGGTGGAAGACAAAGATAATTATTAAATAAAAATATGATTACATTAAAAAATATCACAAAAGATTATATCATGTGAGAAAATACTTTAAAAGTATTGAAGGGAATTGATGTAGAAATTTCTCAGTGAGATTTTGTCTCTATTATGTGACCAAGTGGTTCAGGGAAATCTACTTTGATGAATATTATCGGTATGTTGGACATTCCGACTACTGGAAGTTATGTATTTGATTGAGAAGAATTATTTTGAAAATCAGAAGATGAACTCTGAGTGATTCGTGGAAAAAATATTTGATTTATATTTCAAAGTTATAATTTAATTTCTCGTATGAGTGTGATAAAACAAGTTATGTTACCACTTTCATACCAATGAATTGATAAAGTTACCAGAGAAAAAATGGCACTTGAAGCATTAAAAAAGGTTTGATTGGAAGACAAAAAAAATCATCTTCCAAATGAGCTTTCATGAGGTCAGCAACAAAGAGTTTCAATTGCTAGAGCTTTGGCTATTAATCCTAAATTTATTTTAGCTGATGAACCAACCGGAGCTCTAGATTCTACTACTTGAGAAGAAATTATGAATTTAATCAAACAGCTTAATTCTCAATGAACTACAATTATTTTAATCACTCATGAAGATGAAATTGACGCATTTGCATCAAAACATATTCATATAAAAGATGGATTATTAACTTAATATTATGACAAAATTTTTAGAAAATTTCTTAAATTCACTCGAGTCTATTTGGTCAAATAAACTTCGTGCCAGTTTATCTATGCTGGGAATAATTATTTGAGTAGCTTCGGTAATTATTTTATCAGCAATATGAAATGGAAGTACACAAGAAATAATAGAACAAATAGAGGAAATGTGAACAAATGTATTAACTCTCTCGCCTTGATCCACAAGAGGTTCAACTCGTGACAGAACTGCCGCAACAGATTTTCTCAACAAACAATTAACACAATGATTAAAAGAAGAAATTGATTGACTAGAAGCAGTTTTACCCACAATAACATCAAACGGACAATTAGTTTACAATTGAGTTGATATCTCAGCAAGTGTTGTTTGAATTGATAGAGAATTTATATCAGCGACTAATTTGGAATTAGTAGAATGAAGAAATATATCTCAGTACGATTTAGATAAACTTCAAAAAGTAACAATTATTGGAAATACTGTTGCAACAGAATTATTTTGAGATGAAGTTGCGGTTTGAAAAAGATTAAAAATGTGATCTCATGTTTTGGAAATTATCTGAGTTATAGATGAAAATTCCCAATACGATAGCTCAATATTTATGCCAATTACTACTGTTTGAGTTCGTATTGCATGACAAAAACATTATTCACAATTAACAATTTATGTTGAAAATTCTGACGAAGTAGATGCAAAAGAAACAGAAATAGATACGTTTTTACAAGATTACCTAGAAGTTTCAAATCAAAACTCACTCCCGTATTCTATTAGAAATCAAGCAGAAATGCTTGAAAGAATATCATCAATAACTGGAACATTAACTATGTTATTGAGTTGAATTGCTGCTATTTCTCTATTAGTTTGAGGGATTTGAATTATGAATATTATGCTTGTTTGAGTAACTGAGAGAACAAAAGAAATAGGTATTCGTAAAGCTATTTGAGCTTCGAAAAAAGATATTTTATTACAATTTTTAACCGAAGCCTTGAGTTTAAGTGTGATTTGAGGAATTATTTGAGTCATTTTTTCATATGCAGTTGTATTTTGATTAAATTATTTTTCTATTGCTGCAATTATTTCAGTAAATTCAATTATTATAAGTGTGTGATTTTCATTATTTATTTGAATATTTTTCTGATTACTCCCAGCATATAAAGCTGCAAAACTTCGTCCAATTGACGCACTACGTTTTGAATAAAATAAATATTTAATTTTTACTTAAGGTTAATAACTATATTTTTTATAGTTATTATATAATTTATATTTTATGAAAATAATACATACTGGCTCTTCTAGGTGAATATTTGATTTTGGTTGGCTTCAAGCTGCTCATAGTTTTAGTTTTTGAGAATATTTTGATCCATCAAAAATGTGATTTTGAACACTTAGAGTAATAAATGATGATATAATCGCTGCAGGGCAATGATTTTGAACTCATCCACATAACAACATGGAAATAATCACAATCGTACTGTCATGAGCTTTAGAACACAAAGATTCAATGGGGAATAGTTGAGTTATTCAAGAATGAGAAGTTCAGGCAATGTCTGCCGGAAGCTGAGTTTTACATTCAGAATTTAATCCATCTCATATTCAAGAAACAAATTCATTTCAAATTTGGATACAAACGAAAAAAAATGATATCCAACCTCAATACAACCAAAAGAAATTTTTACCTGAAAATAGAAAAAATAATTTTCAATTACTCGTTTCACCAAATAAATCAGATAAAAATGTTTTTATTAATCAAGATGCATTTATTTCTCGTGTGAATTTAGAAAAATGAAGATCAATTTTTTATAAAAAACATTTGGAGAGTAACGGAATATATATGATGAGTATTTATTGAAATGGTACGATTGATGATGAAACTCTACACGCAAAAGATGCTATTGGTTTCACTGATGAAAATCATATCGAAATCAAATCTAAAAGTGATAATTTTGATGTTTTAATTTTAGAAGTTCCAATGCAATAAAAAAACTCTTTTTTAAAAGAGTTTTTTTATTTTATAAAATAATTTATAAAACTTTCAATGAAAAATAAATAATTTATTATAAAAAAATTAAAAGATTTATATACTTAAATTTATAATATTATTAATACAAAACATATTATGAATTTTATTAAATCTTATATAAAATCTTTATCAGTTTTTTTACTTGCAGGTTTCAGTGTTTTATGAGTTTACGCGGCACTTTCAACAGTAAGTTCATGAGACCCATTAACAGCATCTGGCTGGAATGAAATAGTTTGAAAACTCACTTCAGTGAACACAAATAGTGACGACTTAGTTACAAAATCATACGTAGATTCTCAAGTTTCTGCAAATGGAGGTTGAGTAAATTTTGCTGGATATACAACTGCAACCTATAATGGAGATATGTGAGGGATTAAATGAATGAATCAAAAGTGTAATGCTCAATATACTGGTTCAAGAGTTTGTGGATATGATGATGTAGTGCAATTATGAGCAGATTATCCATGGGCAGAAAATGTTTGGATTCATGATGGTTTAATATGAGTTTTTAATAGTAATACAACCTATAATAGAACTTTTATATTAAAAAATTGATCAACCTCAAGTTCATCTATTTCAGCAACTTGTAATTGATATATAAATAATAGTAATAATTCTGCATATGTTTGAAGTTATCTCGATAAAACTTCAGGTTTGCAACTCAGTTCAAATTGTTCTATTTGATTAAAACTTGCGTGTTGTAAGGGATAAAAAATAAAAAAACTCTTTTTTAAAAGAGTTTTTTTATTTTTTTATTATTTTTGAAATTCATTCAAGGATTATATTTTTTAAGTCATCGAAAGTTTTTTTATTTATTTCGTCCTCTTGATTCAACGCTATAGAAAAAAGGTTAACAGTATGTCTTAGGTTTCAAATACTTTTATTTTGTACTTCTTTAAATAAATAAGTTAAAGAATCACCAGATTTATTTAATATACTAATAATTTCATTATAATTTCAAAATTTAAACGCATCTAAAAGTACTTGTATTTCTGATTTATTCATTTTAAATTCATTTGAATATTCAAGATAATTTTCTAAATATTTTCAGATCCTGTATTCTAATATTTCATATTCTTCATATTCATCTTTTCAAAATTGTTTTTCAAGTTTATCTAAATCCACTGGAGAATATTCTTGTTTTATTTCAATTTTTTCTTCTAAAAATGGATTTATTTGTCTTAATAAATCATTCAATTCTCAGAAATCAAATTTTTCTTCGTACATTTTTTCTAATGTAAAAATTATTTCATATTTCATGAGCATTTCGATTAATATATTTTTTCAACTTTGAGTCAATTCATATATTTCATCAACTTGTTGAATATGAGAATCAAAGCAAAAATCTGATGTATCAAGTATTTGTAATACTATTTTTTCATCAAAATCATTTGATATATTTCCTTCTCAGAAATCAGATGATTTTCAATACATTTTATATGAATTTTGCATGTGAATAGAAAGTAATTTTTGAAATTTTTCTATTATTTTTTTAGGTGTAGGATTTTCACTCAACTCTATTTGTTGATATTTATGTATAGATGTAATATTGGTCATCATATATTTTTATTGAATATATTCCTATAAATATAAATTAAAATATTATATTGTCAATTATATTAATTATTTACATTTTGAATAGAAAAAATAATTTATATTATATGCCAAATATTTATTAAATTCATAAAATGAAAAAATATACTAACAACTTTATAAATGTACTATTTTTTATTCTTTGAATAATTTTAAGTATTTATAATTTTTACGCGATAAATATATTTATAAACCTATTTACAGGTGAAATATTTACGCAAAGTTATTTGGAAAATTATATTATTTTTATGTTTTATGTTCCATTTTTACTATGGATTTTAATTTTATGAATTTTTACAAAAAATATTATTTCAAAAAATATTTCTATAAAATACTTCTATAGTTTTTTAATTTTTCTATTTTTGTGATTTTTTTATTACATACTTATTTTTAATAATGCCGATGTAGAAAAAATAACCGATGAAAATTTCAAAACAATTCAATCTGAAAATTTATTCAACGACTCTCAAAATGCTTATACTCTCATAGATAATTTCACATCTCAAATTCAATCAGATATTCAAAATTTTAATCTTCGTTGTTTATATAAGAATACTACCTGTAATGAAGAAAAAATAAATAAAACACTTCAAGATTCTCTAGAATATCTCGAAAATAATCAGGAAAAATACGATAATCATATTTCATTTTTAACAGAAATTTCTAATAATAAATTTATAAAAAATACTGAAGAATTTTGAGAATTTCTTTCTCTGACTGGTTTGGTATCTGTATTAAAATTTCAAAAAATAGTTGATCAAAAATTATACAATCAAAATAATTTTGATGAAATTATTTCTATCTATCAAAAATATTTTACCCTTTCAAAATTATTAAGAGAAAGTGATTTGGGCTTAGTTTCTTTGATTATTTCAAATACTTTATGAGAACAAATTATAGAAAATTTTAAATATTTATGAGAAAATAATTCTCTGACTCTTTCTCAAAAAAATAAAATTTCTGAACTTTTCTCTCAAAATACTATTAAAAATCCAGATAAAATTTTTCAAAATGCTGTTATTTCAGAATATTCTTTATTCATAGATAATAATGCTACAATAAATAATTCTCTGATTTTCAATCTCGAAGAATTTAAAAATTATGCTCGTTTTGTTTCATATAAAAATTATATTCAACTCAATTCACTACATATTTCATACAAAAAAAATATTTTCACACAATCTGGAATTTATAATTTTTTCATCCCAGAAGTAAATTTTACAGATTATAAAAAAAATATATCAGAGCTTATTGAAAAACAAGAAATATTTATTTCTGAAATAAATAAATAAATAAATAAATAAATAAATAAATAAATAAATAAATAAATAAATATGATAATTACGATTTTATTTTTACTGTGAATTTTCTGACTCATAAAAAGATATTTAAACAAAAATATCTTTTTATTGTTTTTTGTAATCTCGATATTATTATGCAATATTTTTGGTATTTTTATCGAATTTATTTATAAATTTATTCCAGATGTTCAAAAACTTTTAGTATGATTATCTTTGATTTGATTATCGCTGATTTGATTAATTAACGTTTGATTTCTCTGATTATTTTATAATAATTCTCGTGATTATAAAAAATATATTTCACCTTTTGCTCTTTTTTGAATGGTATTTTCACTTTATTATTGGGTATTTCAATATCAAAAGCACTTTTGAAATCATGGCTATAATTTCATAGATTCACATACTGGAGAATACATTTTTTCTGTTATTTGGTTTGTTATATTTCCTGTTATATTTTTATATTCTTTTTTATATTTTTTCTTACATGATTCATATTTCATAAAAAAATCTTCTACTAAAAAATTCTTTTATTTTCTCAGAGATATTTTTCTATCAATTTTTATCCTAAGTGTATCTTTATTTATAAATGATATTTGAAAAATGTATTCTCATTATCATAATTGGTATAAAAATCCTGATTTTTTCACAGAACAAGTCTACGATTGTAATGATAATACAAAATTAATTTTAGACATCAGAAATCCTCATCATCCAGTAAAAAATCCTCACAATAATTTCTTCAATTTTTATGAGAATTACGGGAAACCTCTATGATATTTAGATCTTAAATTAAACCAACTTCATCCAGAAAAAATAAATCAAAATTATCTACAAAACTGTATTTCAGAAAATGGAACTAATTATTTCGATGAATATGTACGAATTCATTGAGAAAAACCAAAAGATTTATTACATAAATTACAATAAAAATGTTTGTAACTTTACTTATAGCAATAATATTTGTTTATATTATTTCAAAATATTTTAAATATAATAAAATATTATTATTAAATTTTTTATTTTACTGAATTTTTATACTTATATATTTTTTACTTAAATTTATCTTTCTAAAATCTTGATTTATTTCTGAAAATCTAAGGATAGATAAATTAAAAGCTATAGCTTTGGCAGTAATTGTATTTAGTTGATTATATTTAATTTATTCACTTTTTTTATATATATTTAAAATTAAAAAATATTTTTTCGAACAATTTCTTATAAATATGTATTTAGCAATTAGTTTTTATTTATTTATGTGGATTTGAATCTATGATGAATTTTTAAGAACTGATACATCTACTATTTTCTTGAAAAACTATTCAAGTTTTGATTTTGATATTGGAATATTTATATTTTGAATATTTATTATTTATCTCTGAATATTGTATCTTTTAGGAAGTTTCATTAATTATATTATTTATTTAAAAAAGAATAAACCAAAAATAAATTTTTCGAAACAATTTTTTATAAAAATTTTTGATAAATTTGCTTATTTATATAGAGATATTTTTGTAATAGGATGTTTTATAGCTTTTTCTATTATATCTTCTGATCTGACAAATCTATATTCAAATTATTACAATTGGTATAAAAATCCTAATTATTTTACAAATCAAGTGTATATTTGTGAAGATAAAACGAAGTTAATATTAGAGCAAGAATACAGACATCACCCGATTATTAATCCCTATAATTCATTCATAGCTTTTTATAAACAATACTGAACAAAAGGTCCACACGGTTGATATGAAATTAACCAACTTCATCCAGAAAAAATTAATCAAAATTATTTACAAAACTGTATCTCACAAAATGGAACTAATTATTTCGATGAATATGTTAAAATTCATTGAGAAAAACCAAAAGATTTATTACATAAATTACAATAAAAAATGTTTGTAATAATAACTATTTTATTAATAATATTCTGGAAATTAATATTTAAATTTTTCAGCTATACAAAAACTATGAATTTTATATTTTTTCTATTTTTTGCAAATATATGATTTTCAATTATTTCAATAAAGGTTATTGAAATATTGTTTTGAAAACAAGTTGATTTTATGTTAGAAAATATTTTTTCTCGAGTAATAATAATATTTTTATTTTCAATATTTTTTATTATATTTTTTATTTTTAATAAATCTTCAAGAAAAGAAAATTTTATTTATACTATTTGTTTTTTTATTAATATTAGTTTCATTTATTTCATATGAACAAGTCTATTTGATTCAAGTTTTAACGGCTTATATTCGATGGGTATATTTATTATTTTTATGATATTATTTTTTATTTCTATTATATAATTTGATTATATATTTTTCATTTTATTTTATTGTGAAATAAAAATTTCACGGGAACTTTTTTACAAAAAATATTATATTTTTTCAGAGATATTATATTAATTTTATGATTGTATCTTTCATTTACTTCAAGTGTATATCTATCAAATTTATTTGTTTCTTACAATAATTGGGAGAAAATCAATCACTATAAAATCCATGAAATATATACTTGTGAAGATAATAAAAATATAATATTAAATAGTTCAGATTATTCTATTCAATCAGTAAATCCGTATGAAAACTTTATAAATTTTATAAATTATTACAGACAAGATTTTAAGAAATTCGATAAGCAAAATCATCAAATGTTTCTATATAAAAAATATCAAAATTATCTACAAAATTGTATTTCGCAAAATGGAACTAATTATTTCGATGAATATGTGAGAATTCATTGAGAAAACCATATAAAAATAAATATATCTAAATAATTAATTATTTATACATAAAAAAGAATATTTTTTCACAAGAAAAAATATTCTTTTTTGATTTTTTATATTTGGTGATTAGGATTTTAAGAGAGGGAAGTTTTAGAGTAAATTATTTTCTATATATATTTAGATATGAGTTTTCAAGATAAAATACAAAATTTAATAACTGATAATAATACTTTATCAAAAAAAAATGACTTAAGTTATTATATAAATGATTTTCAGGATAGAGATATAGATTTTTTAATAACTGAATTAGAAGAATATCAAACTAAAAATTATCCGTATTTAAGGAATTTATATACTATAATTATAGCACTTTGAGAAAAATGAAAAGATTTAAACTCTGTACTTCAATATTTATATTCTCAATTATTTGAAAATAATAATCTTAAAATTGGTACTGTAGAAATTTATACAAAATTGTATATACAGTTATCGAATGATTCAAATATAATAAATGTTAAAAAATTATACGATTTACAAAAAACTAAAGATATTATTACAATTTCAACAATTGAAAATTATTCAAAATATTTCTCCATTAATGAGAAATCACAATATTTTATAGACTCATTTTTTTATAATAAATCAGATTGGTTTAGAGCTAGATTTTTAGCTTATAAATTAGGATATCATTCTGATAACCAAAAATGAGTGTTAGAATTGGATAGAACTAATTTTTATAAATTTTTAGATAAATTATCTGAAAATGATAATTTAAAAAGTTTTGTTTCTCATATAAAAAATTCTGATTACAAAAATGATTTCACTCAAGAAATTATAGATAAATGAATGGAATTTTGAAATTACAATAAAATGTATGATTTTTTAATTTCAATCATAAAATATTCGAATAGTTCATCATGAAGGTATTATCGTGAAAATGTTTACTATAATCAAATTCAAGAATTTCTTTTACAATTAAAGTCAAAAGTAGATTTTTGAGATATTTCATTTTTTCAAAAATTATTTAATGATATTAACTATAATAAAAAATGATTTTATTATTTTAGAGAACTTGAAGAGTTTTTTTCTAAAATATTAAAAAATAAACAAAACATAGATGAATTTTTAAAAGTAGATAAAGTAATTGAAAATAACTATATCTTAGCTTTTAGGATCTATCAATTACTAGAGGTTAATAAAAATAAGAAATTATGTAAATATATAGAAAATATTATATGAGATAGTATTAAAGAAAATAATGAACGTCAACAACTTGCTATTGATGAAAATAATAAATATAGAGATAAAATAAAACAAGAAGATTTACAAGAAATAGAAGAAAATGTATTATCAGCTGAAAATAAAAAATTTGTACCAAATTTTATAGATGATTTTATTAATAAATCTGTTTTATTAAATGATGAATATTTTAATAAATATGAAATTAATAATTTAATAAAAAATCAATTAGAATATTTTTGTAAATGGGATAATTTAAATCCATGAAATAAAGATTGATTAAAATGATTTAAAAAAACTGAGAATTGATATAATGGATTTTCTTTATTATTTGATAATGATTTAATTTTAAATGTTCTAAAAACTGCGAAAATAATTGGTTTTGACTTATCAGAATACTCTTTAAGGCTTTCATATTATATTCCTTTTATTACATGGAATGAAGAGTTATTAAATGAATTATTTCATTTTTGCTGATTAAATGAAATAGAAAATATTTTCAATATTTATAAAAATTATCCAGTAATTGCATGATTTAATCCAAGAAATTTAATTCAATTATATTCTGAGAAAAAATCAATTATATTAGAAAATAATAAGCTCAATCAAGATATATTATCATTTTTAAAAGATTGAATCTTTGAATATAATAATTGATTTTATAATAAAGAAAAAATTCTCAGATTTTTACAAGATAATTGAGAATCAGAACAATTTTTTCTTCAAATATTTGAAAAATATAAATCAGATTTTAATCACTTTATTACGGAGTCAACTTCTACAGAAGAATATCAAAACTTTAAACTAGCAGAAGTCGCAAATGAGATACTAATTATTTATTGAAATTTTGATGCTTTAAAATGGAGAATAGAGCAAATAAAGAATTGATTAATTGAAAATAGGGAATTTAAAAATTGAATACAGCATTTTTCTGATGAAATTAATTTTAGAGATGATAAATTTATTGAATGTTTTTGTCAGATTAAAGATAATGATAAAAATATACTAGATTTATTTATTCAGTTAATTAAAGATTGATTTGATAAGTATTCTGAAACTACCTCAAATTACTCTTATTATATTTGGAGAGCAATTCAGTATTATTTTTCTTGATTAGATAAAATTTCTGATGAAAAATATTTAATCGATGAAATCTCAAAAATTATTTCTGATTCAGAAAAATTAGATGCAATAGTTTATTTTAAAAGACATGTTGATGAATTAGAATGAGGGTTATTTTTAGAAAGAATTAATACTTTAATTGAAAAAAATAAAACCAATAATTATTATTATGATAAAATAATAAGTGAACAAGATGAAATAGTAAAAGAACATAATAAATATAAAAATTTATATTTTCAAGAAAATATTTTAATACATACTGAATGACCAACAGACTATCAACATTTTAAAAATGCTAATAAAAATTTATTAACATTATGAATGATTAAAACTGATTATTTTCATTATTTTAAATCTCAAGAAAATACAAATAGTGTGAATTGGTCTTGTTGTGAAACATATATTTATTTAAAAAAAATATCACAAATTTTTGATAAAAAATGTGTCATTTGAATTTTTGATAATGATGATTTATCTTTTCTTAAAAATGAAAAAGAAGTATATAGGAAAGAATTTAACGACAATTGATATTTTTCTATAAATAATTTACATATCATAAGTTTATGAATTTGAAATTGAATGAATCATATTGATAAAATTTATAATAATAAATCTTGTATAGAACTATATTATGATGAAGATTTTTTAGTGTGAAAGATATTAACTAAAAAATTTCATAAAGATAATTATAATAAAACGATATTATGAGTTAATAATATTTACAAAAAATGAAAATATTTTTACAATATAAAATTTGATTGAATATGTGTGTGTGATAAAAAAAGTTCTCTTAGAATTTTTGATAGTAAGTATGACAATGTTACAAATACTACTGAATGATGAAATATACAATGAGATATTCAATTTATTTCTAAAACTGAATTTGCAAAAAATATAGGAAAATGAATTTATAACAAAGTTATAAATATAAAAGTATGGAAAAGATTTTTACCGGTATTTAATAAAATAGATGAGATTGTTTGAAATTATAGTATTAATATTTCTAAAGAATCATTTAATAACAATATAAAATATCATAAAGTCACATTAATACAAAAATTATTTAATCATTTAAAGAATTTCTTTAAATAAACTTTTTTCCTCTTCCATTTTTCAATTCCACAAGTATACTCAAAACAATTATATAAAACTAAACGAATAAACTATGAAAACTGACGATTTAAGACCTTTGGTGTTTAAATATATCCAAGAGGAAATCCCGAAGGGAAAAGTGACGACATACAAAGCTATTGGGGATGTGTTTGAAGTTCATCCGAGAAAGATAGGGAAGATTGTGAAGGATAATCGTGATTGTGATAATGTACCATGTTATAAAGTGTTAGAAAACGAAAATAAAATCGGTTTTTATAACGGAAAAGATGGAATTCATGGAAAAGTAAATCTCATCAAAGCTGATGGAGTGGAAGTGGTAAATGGGAAAATAGATAAAAAATATTTTATGTAAAAGAAAAATCCAGCAAAAGCTGGATTTTTTTCTATAATTTATCACGAATCATGTTTTTCTTCTTGGATTCGCGCATAAATTTCTTCACGATGTACTGCGATATCTTTTGGTGCGTTGACACCGATTCGAACTTGATTTCCTTTGACCCCAAGTACTGTAACAGTGACTTCGTCACCAATCATAAGAGTTTCACCAACACGGCGCGTAAGAATCAACATAAAACCTCCTTTGTTTGTGTTATATTGACATAAAAAATATTAATTAAATATACAATATTGTCAAATGTAAAATATATTTTTTAAAATATTTATTATTATTTTTTGTATACATTATTTATAATAGTTTTTAACATTACTTTTATATTTAGCTTGAAATACATATTTTTTGTAATACTATGATTTCAGATATTCAAAAAAGGAGAGTGCTATGTCTGCGCACAATTGTAATAAATGTGATAGGTTGCACTTAATAAAATGGAAAAATGGTACAAATGTTATCAAACAAAAAGTTTCTGTTAAGTGTGAAGTATTTGGTTGCGATGGTTTGGTTATAAATCAATTCCTAAACAAAAATATTGATACTATAGATGTACAACCAATACATCTAGGACTTGAGAATGGTGTAAATGAAGAGGTGAAAACCTTTGAATTAGCTTTAGATAAATAGTATATGTATATTTATTACGAAAAAACCTCGTTTTGCGAGGTTTTTTGTTGAATTATTTTATAAATTGTTTATTATAAAAATCCTTACAAATACAAGAGGTTCACTATGAATACTACAGTTCACCAATGTAATACTTGCCACACTTTACACGATATATGTTTTTCTGATGATAATTGTTTAGAAGAAGAAAAAGTAACTAAACATTGTTTACATTCAGATTGCCAAGGAGTTGTTTATTCTGCAGTTCCTGAAAATCATATTGAAGATATTGTGCTCAGCGATATTACAAGTGATGCAGACTTGTATAACGAAGATGGTGATGAAATCGATACTATCGATGTTGTGACTCGTCAAGAACAAGGATACTAAAAAAAGCCCGAAAGGGCTTTTTTATTTGTTGAAAAATTTATTTTTTATAAATGCTGCGATAAATAAAACTCACCAAATTCACATTGACCAATAATAACTATTTGATCACCAAACTGCTGCGACTATTCATCATGATAAAAAATATAAATATGAACTTCTTTGAATCCTTTTCCACCAGATTCATAATTTTCTTTGAGAATAATTATTTGAAGTAAGTAAGAGAATAATTGCTGTTAATTCAGAAATTCTTGATAAAATTGAATAAAATCAGTGCCAATTTTCTACTCTAAAATAACTGAGGAAATTTTGATAATTGAGTATATATTTTTGAAAAAATATTAAAAATATTACCATTGCAGAAATAATTCATAAACTTTTTCTCTGTGTTGCTAAAGTTTTAAGAATTCAAATTTTTGGAAATAATTGTGATAATGGACGAATATACATCACAAATATTACAGCCCACCAACTGAGGGTATACAAAAATGCTGAAATACTTCATCAAATTACAAAACCTGATTTATATAAACTATTGCTTCAAATTCCATAAAAATATAATGCTGGAATGACAACTATTCATATAAATAATAGTATTTTTTCTATTGTTTTGATATATGGGATTACTCATTTAAGAAAAATAAGTTTAAAAATATTTCTTTCTTCTTTTCCTGCAACAAATCATTCTGAAAATATTTGATCTTCATCATGTCACTGCATTTTGAGTTCATGAGTTACCTGGTCTGTCATTTTTGGATTCCCGCACATATACACTTCAGATTCTTTAGAAATAGATTCTATTTCTTGGTTTACTCTTCCGTAGTGATAATCTGGATGATCTTGTTGAGAGAGAAATATTTTATATTCAAAATTTTTATATTTTTTAAATTTTTCTTCATAAAATACTTCTGATTTATCTCTCACTCAAAAATATAATTTTTTTTCTACATCATCTCACAGTGCATCAAACATCGCAATTGCTGGAGATAATCCGGTACCAGTTGCGAAAAAGACTTTTGGTTTTTTATTTTCTTGTAATACAAAACCTCACAGTGCTCAAATATAATTTAAAGTTTTATTTATTTTTAATTTTTTCAAAAATTTTCCACCTCTTCCATCTTCTAAAATTTTTATTGTGAGAACAAAATGATTTTGAGAAAATTCAGTGATAGAATAATTTCTATAAAACGTTCCTTTCCAATCTTGCATTTGCATTGAAACATATTGTCCTGGTTTTGCTGAGAAATTTTCTACATTTAGACGTAATTCTATAACATCATCTGTGAGATATTTTTTTTCTATCACTTTTGCTGATTGGAGTGAAATCATACTTTTTCACGTTTTTTCTACTTTTATCACATTTACCGGACATAGTAATTCTGCTGTGATTATTTCAGCTTCTTTGCCATCAAAATCTTTTGAAATAACTTTTGAAGTTGGTGAAACTTTAAAAGTATCTGGAGCAACATTTTCACAGTTTCTACAACTAATACATCATTTAATAACTTTTACATTTTTTATTTTCATAGTGAGTTTGGTATAAAATTAAATCATTTTGTTTTATGAATTTTTCCATTTTTTAACAGTATCATCGCTTCGAGTCACTTCATTTTTTTGAGAATATTTATAGACACATCTATTGGTGAAACAAATAATGCTGTCGAGAAACTATCTGCAAATACACATGAATTATGCTGTACAAAAACTCAAATTATATCATTTTGTGAATTTCACGAATGAGCGTTTATTAAATGATGATGTTCTCAGAAATTTCTTTTTAATCCGCTACTTGAAGCAAGGGAACTATTTTTTAAGTTTATACTTCAGATTATTTTATTTTCATTACTTGGATCTTCGAGTAAAATATTTTTTTCTCACTTTACTCTGATATCTCATCAAAAGTTGAGAGTAAAATTATTTATTCATTTGTCTAATATATGATAAATTTTGTCTACAATAAATCATTTTCATAACGCTCAAATATCAATAAAAATATTATTCTTTAATTCCAAAGAGTTTTTTTCTAAAATAATATTTTTGTATCAAATATTTTCTATTATTTTTTCACTAGATTTTCAATATCATTTATTTTCCAAAAAGGGAAGTATAGTAATATCAAAATATCATTCACTTATTTTTGAAATATTTTGTGCTAGAGAAATAATATTATAAAAATCTACATCTATATCTTTCGTATATTTATTTTTATTTAGTGTATCTAAAAAATTATTTTCTATAAAACGAGAATATTTTTTTTCAAAATATTCTCCGTATTCAAAAGATTTTTGAATCAAATCAGAAAATTCTCATTCGTCATGAATGAGAATTTCCAGTTGTGATCCACATAATTTTTTTGTGAATTTCATAGATCTTATAATTGTGATTTAATAGCTTCTTTAAATGCTTCACTTGTAATAGATGCTCCAGAAACTGTAGGCATTTGAGTTGCTTCTTCTAATGTTAAACCAATTACATTTGATTTAACAGCAGCATCAAAATCTCCTAATTTATCCCAGTTTGTAGCAGATACATTGATAGATTCAATTTTATCTTCACTGTTTAGAGAATAATCAATAACCATATTTACTTCTTGAGCTGGATTTGTATATGAATATTCTATAGTTTCCATTTTGTCTTCATCCATTTCTTCATTGTCAAATTCTGACATATTATTTTCCATTTCATTTGTTTGATCTTCAACTACTGGTTGAGTTTGTTCAGGAGTAGTAGTTGTTCCACAAGACGCTAATAAAGCTACTAAAAATAGTATAGATAATATTTTCATAAAAAATATTTAAGAGTATAAGTATAAGAAATATATTTCTTAATCTTAAGGAAAACTTAAGATAATTTAATTTTATTAATAAATAGAAAAAAAGAAAGATAAATTATATCTTTCTTTTTTCTATTATATCGTCACTAAGTTTGATTCCTCAGATGTTTTTTCAACTGCAAATTCAACTTTTAAAGTTCTTCATTGTAAGTCACCTCCATTCATCTCGTCTCTTGCTTTTACAGCACCTTCAACTTCGGCAAACTCTACAAATCCATACCCTTTTGATCTTCCTGTTTCGCGGTCTTTGATTATTTTGACATGACTCACTTCACCGTGTACTTTAAATGCATCTTTTACATCTTGCCATTCTAATGCCCAAGGAATTCCACCTACATAGAGTTTATTTGTTTCCATATTATATCGATTTTCGAATAATTAAAATAACCCTGATAGCACTAGTATCATAAAGTATATTATATTATAATAAAAATCAAAATTTTTTTAAAAAAAAATATGGTTTGTGAAACATTTTTTCAACAGACTATAAAATATATAGTAAATTAATAAATAAAAAAATATGACTTTTAGTCATATTTTTTTATTTATTTTCAAAATATTTTGTTAAATCTGGGACAACTTGTTTTTTTCTAGAAAGTCTATTTTTTAGGTCTGCTAGATTATCTTGAATCGTTGTATTAAAAACTTTTTCTACTACTTGAGAATCATTTCAGTCTAATACGATTGAAGTATTTTTTTCTCAAATAATGTCTACTACTGATAATAATATGAAGTCTAAATTGTCATTATTTTTAATTTTTTCAAGCCCCTCTAAAATTTCTTGTTTTCTTCCAAGTGCATAATTTGGATTTGTTGTTTCAAGCGTTCAAATTCCTGCTTTTGTTCCATTAAAATCAAATTCTTTATAATCATATTTGATTACTTTTTCAATTTCCATATCACCTAAATCTGATTTTGCATTAAACATCGGCATTGCAAATGCATCAAAATCATCTATTGCTGTTATTTCTTTTAATTCTTCAGCTAAAATAATATCTTCTTTTGTAGTTGTAGCAGATCTAAATAATAGTGAATCTGATAAAATACATGCAAGCATCATCGTTCCAATTTCTTTTGTAACTTCAAATCCAGCTTCTTTATACATTTTATATAAAATTGAAGCCGTTGAACAAATAGGTTCTACTCTTGCGTTTAGAGGAGCTGCAGTTTTAAAATTTATTTTATGATGATCAATTACCCAGGCAATATCTAGTTCTCAAATATTATCCGGAGCTTGAAAATCTTCATTGTGATCTACTAAACACATTCTTGTTCCAGCTTCAAAACTTGTTTTTATTTCAGGTTTTTCAATATTGAGTTCTTGAAGTAAATATTCAGTTTCTTTATTTAATTCTCCTTGCATATACACGCTTGGATTGTAACCTTTTTTTGATAAGTAATCAGCTGCAATAATCGCAGACAAAACACAGTCTGTATCTGGAACTTTATGTCCAACAACACTAATATCAATCATTTTTAATATATTAATAAATAATAATTTAATAGAATTTTATTGAAAAAAAATATTTTCTCAAGTTAGAAAAATAATTTATACTAAAAGGTTTTTTATTTTCTTCTTCTTCATTTTCTGTCATTTTTTTTGCTGAATTTATTTTTGAGTTTTTTAAATTCAGTTTCTCAAAGTTTTTCTTCGAGCACAAGATTTAGTTGAGCTTCTTCGTCGAATAAACTCATATCCATTTCTATATTATGGTCTTTTTTATATTGATAATCTTCATAATTTCAGTATGAAATCGAAAGTTCATTATTTTCAATAAACCAAATATTTGTAGCTAATTTATTTACAAAATATCTATCATGAGAAATAAATAATAGAGATCATTTATAATCCATGAGTGATGATTCTAAAGCTTCTCTTGTATCATAATCAAGATGATTAGTTGGTTCATCAAGAATCAATAAACTACAAGGTTTTTGTCATAAAATAGCAAAAAGTAGTTTAGAAGTTTGTCCTCCAGATAATTCTCAAACTTTTTTATCTATATCTGTATGTTCGAATAAATAATGTCTTAATATCGAAATCAAATGTTGATCTGGATATGCTAGTCCATGTTTAATAAAATTTTCACGAATAGTGAGATTTCTATCGAGTTCTTCATGCATTTGCGAATAATAACTGATTTCTACTCATTTTCATTTTGAATAAAATCCATCGAGCATTTCTATTTGTCAGATTATTGATTTCAGTAGGGTAGATTTTCATGCTCCATTTTCTCAAACTATTCAAATTCTTTGACCAGCATGTAAAATAGCTTCTTGTATAAAAAATAGAGGCTCTTGTCTCCCGATAAATAATTCTTTAAATGATAATACTTTTTCAGGAGATTCTCAAGTATATTCAAATAAAAATTTAGGTTTTTTAGGGATAAAAGGTTTTTCTAATCTTTCCATTTTATCTATTTGTTTTTCTCTTGATTTTGCCCACCCAGCACGAGAACCAGCACGAAATCTATTTATAAGTGTTTCTTGTTTATCAATATATTCTTGTTCACGTTTCCAATTTTCTAATTTTTTCTTTTCAGTTTTTTGTCTTTCGTAAACATAATCAGTATAGTTTGTATGATAAAAAGTCAGTCCACGAGCTGGCTGAACTTCGTAGGTTTTATTGCAGGTTTTATCAAGAAATTCTCTATCATGAGAAATAATTACATATCATCCTGCCCATTTATTTTGTAGAAATCCTTCGAGCCATTCAACAGATTTCATATCGATAAAATTGGTAGGCTCATCGAGAAATAAAATATCTGGAGATTCTAAAAGAACTTTTGCTAAAGCTACTTTGGTTCTTTGACCTCAACTGATTTCATTGAGTTTTTTATCAAGTAATTCTAAAATTCACATTCCATTTGCAACTGCGTGAATTTTATTTTCATATTCACTTCATCACATATTGTGTAATTGTTCGAGTGCTGTGGTATATTCTTCGATTATTTCCATATCTTCTGGAGAATCATGCATTCTTTTTTCGATTTCAGATATATTTTTTTCAAATTCTTTTATATCTAAAAAACCGTCACGAAGTTCTTCTCTGACGCTTTGAGTTTCATTTTCTCAATAGACTTGGTGTAGATATCACAGTGTAAGATTTCAAACATTATCAATCGCTCATTCGAAATCTTTTATTTCTCAAGTGAGTGCTTTAAGAAGGGTAGTTTTCCCAGATCAATTTGGTCAAACTATTGATATTCTATCTGTTTTATTGAGCGTAAAATTTATATTTTTTAAGACTGGTTCTCATTTAAATTCTAATTTATCTATTTTTATATTTAAGTGTTTCACGAGTTAATTTTTTGTTATTATCATCTATTTTTATGAAATTATATATATTTTTATAAAAATATAAAGAAAGATTTATATCTGATTTTCTGAAAATTAATTTTATAAATAAATTAATTTTTTTAATTTGCATAATTTAAATTTATCTATACCATAGGTACAGGTATTAAATTAATATAATAAAATATGAAAGAAACACAAAAACAAGCATTAATTGGTTTAAAAAAAGCTAAAACATCTCTTGAAAATACTATTGAGATGATTGAAAATGAAAAATATTGTATTGATGTAATACAGCAAAATCTCGCAGTTATAGGATTATTAAAATCTGCAAATCTAAAATTACTTGAAAATCATTTATGAACATGTTTTTTATCTGCAGCGAAAAATAATGATGAAGAAAAAATATGAGATATGATAAATGAAGTACTCAAAATTGTTAAAACTGCTCAAAATAAATAAAAAAGTTAATTATTTAAGATTATTTAAGATTAATTAAAGAATTCTCATCAATATAAAAATATTAATTGTTAATAAAACTAGATGAAAAAGATACTATATATTAAATGAATGCATTGCGTGAGTTGTGAAATAATTCTTTCTAAAGAATTAAAAAAGTTACAATGATTTCATTTAGAACAGATTAGTTACAAAAAATGATATTTAGAAGCTGATTATAAAAATGAAAAACAATTACAAGAAGCTATTAAACTTATAGAAAAACACAACTTTCAAGTTGTTGAAGAAAAAAAAGATTTTCAACCAAACTTTTCGATGGAATCATTTCTTATAAAAATAATATTTTTACTATTTATTTGAATTATATTTTATTTACTTCACATATTTGTAGATCTAAATACTATTTTACCTCAAAACCAAAATGGAAGTTATATTACTACATTTATAATCTGACTTATAGCATCAGTTTCTACTTGTCTTGCTGTTACCGGATGAATAGTCATTTGATTTTCAAAAGCATTTTCAAAAAAAATATCTGGAATAAAAGGTTCATTATTGATTCAAAGTTATTTTCAAATTGGGAGACTTTTAGGTTTTTTTATTTTAGGGGGATTGCTAGGATTATTGTGAGAATTTTTTAGTATCAGTTTACAATTTTCAACAATACTTACTTTATTTATTTCATTTGTTTTAATATATATTTGATTACAAATTTTAGAATTTGTACCAAATATTTCTAAATTTTGATTTCATCTACCAAAGTCGTTTTTATCAAAAATAGAAAAATTACAAAATACAAAAATGGCTCCTATCGTATGAGCGCTAACATTTTTTATTCCATGTGGTTTTACTCAAACAGCCCAGTTATTAGCTATTTGAAGTTGAGATTTTCTTACTTGAGCTTTAATAATGTTCGCTTTTGCAGCAGGAACTTTTCCAGTTTTATTTCTCGTGTGAGTCTGAAGTAGTTACTTTTCATGAAAAAAATTCCCATTTATAGAAATGTTATTATGAGTAGTAATCTTATTATTTTGATTCAATACATTTATTAATGCAACAAATTTACTTCCAAGTTTATTTTTAAACTCACAAGTTTCGCAAACGCAAAATACTCAGAATATAGAATTTGAGACAATCTACGCAAACCATACGGGTTGGAATATAGAATGATATAATATTAAATTAAAAGCATGATGAAACTATAAAATTATTATTATGCCAGAAAGAGACGGAATGTGATGTATGGGAACACTAACTATACCAACATTAAGCAATAAAATAAATAGTGTTCTACAAGGTAGACCTATAATATATGAAATCGTTAATGCTCAGCCGGATATACATAAAATTGTATGTTCATCGATGTGAATGACACAATGATCTATAATTATTGAATAAAAAGACAATGAAAAAAACTATTATTATTACAAATATGACTTGCGGGAGCTGTGTTGCACTCAATACAGCTACTATTGAATGAATTAAATGAGTTAATTCTGTTCAAATTAATTTATCAAATTCTCAAGCTATTATTGATTTTCAACCAGAAATCGTTTCTCTTGAGACTATTATTTCAGAAATAAAATCAAATGGTTTTTGAGTAGAATTTATTAATAATAATAATAAAGTATCTCGAGAAAATCAAGCCGATAAATATAAATTTAGATTTATATTATCGGTTATTATATCACTTCCAGTATTTTCTATGATGTTTTTTGATACTAAAACTTCTATAGAATTTTTCTGAGTTGATCTTTCTATGTATATTTTTGCAGTTCTTTCATTTATAGTAGTTTTTATTTTAGGATTTAATTTTCATAAAAATTTTTTAAAATCACTAAAAACACTTCATTTTAATATGGATAGTTTAGTTTCTTTGGGGACTATGAGTGCATTTTTTTACTCATTTTGAGTTATGTTTCTTGGTATGCATGTATATTTTGAAGCAGCCGTTGCAATTGTTACGCTTATAAATTTATGAAAATATTTCGAAGAAAAATCAAAATCAAAAGCTTGAAATGCTATAGAAAAACTACTTGAATTGTGAGCAAAAAAAGCACATATTATATCTTGAGACAGTGTTATTCAAAAAGATATTTGAGACGTTTTAGTAGGAGAAATAATGAAAATATTTCCATGAGAAAAGATTCCACTTGATGGAGTAATTATAAAATGAAATTCAAGTATAGACGAATCAATGATTACTGGCGAAAGTCTTCCAATTGAAAAGAAAATATGAGAAAAAGTTTTGTGAGCAACTATAAATTGTGATAATTATATTGAAGTAAAAGTAGAACATACCTCAGAAACGTGAATGTTGAATAAAATAATAGAAATGGTAAATACAGCTCAATCTTCCAGAGCTCCGATTCAAAAATTAGTAGATAAAATTTCACAAATATTTGTTCCAATAATAATAGCTGTTTCTATTGTAACTTTTGTAGTTTGGTTTCTAATAACAGGGGAGATTTCTCAAGCTATTATTCCTGCTGTGAGTGTGCTAGTGATTGCTTGTCCATGTGCTTTATGATTAGCAACCCCTGCAGCTATTATGGTAGCTACTGGTACATGAGCTAAAAATGGAATATTGATTAAAAATGCACAAACTCTTGAAAAAACAAAAGATATTGATGTAATAGTTTTTGATAAAACCTGAACTATTACACAGTGAAAACCTCAAGTTGAAAATACGTATTTATTTAAAAATAAAGAGGATATTTATATTGCCCAAAGTATGGCAAGTAATTCTCACCATCCTTTATCTCAATCTATAAAAAAATATCAAGATTTTGTAAATATTTCATTAAATGATATTAGTGAAATTCAATGAAAATGAATCAGTGTAGAATATAAAAAAAATTTATATTTTTTATGAAATAAAAAATTATTTGCACAAAAATTATTTACTGATGAAATAAATACTCTAATAAATAAAATTTCGTCTCAATGATCGACTCCTGTTATTTTTTGAAATCAAAATAAAATATTATGAATATTTGATATTATAGATCTTCCAAAAGATGAAGCTCAAAAAGTAGTGGAAATTTTAAAAAATAGAAATATTTTACCTATAATACTTACTTGAGATAATAATCTTACTGCGAAAAATATTGCGGAAAAAGTTTGAATAAACACCTATATTAGTGAAGTTTTACCGTGAGATAAATTAGATGAAATTAAAAAATTACAATCTCAATGAAAAAAAGTTGCGTTTGTTTGAGATGGTATAAATGATGCCCCAGCTTTAGTTCAAGCTGATTTATCTATTGCTATGTGAACTGGAAGCGATATTGCTATCGATAGTGCTGATATAGTTGTAACATCATGAAATTTACATAAAGTACTTTTAAGTATTGATCTTTCAAAAAATACTTTAAAAAATATTAAGCAAAATTTATTTTGGGCATTTTTATATAATTCTATATGAATTCCTCTCGCTGCTTTTTGATTACTCAGTCCATTATTTGCATCTTTAGCAATGAGTTTTAGTAGTATAAGTGTTGTTTTAAATGCACTTCGTTTAAATAAAATAAAAAAATAAGAAATCTAGATTTCTTATTTTTTTTGTGATTCGATATAATTGAGTAAATGTTTATATCAAAATTGAACTTCTTCAAACATTTCATCCCATTTATTCGCTTTGATAGTATAACTATAGTGTGAAATTTCCTTTGCCTCACGAATATTTTTATCCATTTGTTCGGTTCTGAGTTGTAATTCTACAAACACTTCATTATTTGCATACGGAGTCATAAAAGTATAATGAAGACTTTGATATCCATTTTCTTTTGGGGTATTTATATAATCTTTTTTCTTTGTATAAATAAATTTTGTTTCAAAAACTTCTTCAAATTTTTGTAACTCTTCCAAGTCTTTAAATATCATTCTCACTCAAATTGAGTCGAGAAATTCAGCATTATGTTTTCTTTTTATTTTATTGAAAATACTAAAATATGATTTTTTACGCATTTGAATTCTTGCTGATAATCCAGCCTCAAATAATCATTCATTGAGATTATTTACAATACTAATAATATATCCTCAAGTTGTTCATGATTTTTTCATTTTTTCTAGATAAATCATTTTCGTTTTAATAAACTGCTGAGGATAGAGTTTTTTAAAATACGTATCTTGGAAAAACGATAATAACTTTGATTCTTTTAAAGTTAAATAGGGAATTGTATGTCAGATAGACTTAAAATAATTATTTCTATCATTTGGTAATATAATATTTTGTCATTTATTTTCATATAAAATAACCGTATATTTTATAATCATTTTTAGGTATAAAAGTTCGTCATCGAGTTTATATATCGCATGTAAAAACTCTTCTTTTTGTCATTTTACTTCAAACTTTAATAATTCTTGTAATTTTAAAATTTTCAGTCTATTTTGAGAAGAAATATGCTCATTATCAATATCTACTTTACTAAAATAAATCAAACCATAGAGTAAAACTAAAATAATTAATTCTTCGTTTGATGAATTTTTTTTGAAATTTATGATAACCATTTTTGCAAAATTTACTTGCTCATCAGGCATTGATTTATAATAAGTCTCATTAAGAAACTTAAATTGTTCCCTGAGTTGATCATTTTTTAATTTTATATTTTCCATAATTTTTAATTATCTATATTTACCTAATTATAACCATAAATAAGAAAATTCAATAGATTTATTAGATATAAGATACAAATATTTTAAAAGAAAAATATTTATACGAGAACATTTCTTATTTTAAGAGATTTAAATTGAGTTTTTAACATTAAATGAAAAATAATTTTGAAATATTTTCTAGAATTATTATTCTAAATTTACAAATTAAAGGGGATATAAAAAGGTATTTTTTTATGGCACTTTCTAAATCAAGAAAACGTCAGGTGAAACAAAACAATTTTGGAATTATGCTAGCTCAAAATGTGAGGAAAACTCCTATTTGGCCTAAACCCAAAACTGAAGATTCTAATAAAAAATAACTGATTTTAAAAACGCAGCGAAGCTGCGTTTTTTGCTTCTCAAAAAAATAGAAATAAATATTTATTTTGCGTTTTTATTTGAAATTATTATAGTTATAAAAATATATATACATTTAATATACATTTATGGATTATAACGAAATTTTTCAGTCGCAATACAAGAAATTAAATGAAGCACAAAAACAAGCCGTAGAAACTATTTATGGTCCTGTTATGGTTGTTGCTTGACCATGAACTGGTAAAACGCAAATAATAGGCCTTAGAACAGCTAATATAATATTAAAAGCAGGTATAAATCCAGAAAATATTCTTATTACAACATTTACTGAAGCCTGAGTTGTAGCTATTCGTGAAAGATTAGCACGTTTTTTATGAAATGAAGCCTATAAGGTAAACGTTTCTACTATTCATTCATTTTCTCAAGAAGTGATAAAAACTTTTCCAGAAAAATTTATAGAATACAAAGCAGGAACTCCAATTGATGAAGTTGAATGACTCGAAATATTAAAAAATATTATCGATGAATTGTTTGAAAAGCAAAAACTAGAAGCTCTGGTTACAAGTTATGACAGATATTTTTATCTTCGTGATATTTCTATGCGTATAAATAATCTAAAACAAGAATGAGTTTCTCTTGCAAGATTAAAAATAATGACGCAAAAACAAGCTGAAATTTATGAAGAAGAATTAGCGCAAATCAAACCAACTCTCAAAAAATACGAAACAACAAAAGAAAAACAACAAAAACATATTCAAAAACTAGAAGAATTACATGAAATATTTTCACAGTATAATGCAACTCTGAGATATTTAAATAAGTATGACTTCTCTGATATGATTAATTTTGTATTAGAAAAAATTACAGATGATAATGAGTTAAAATCTCATTACGCTGAAGCATTTCAATTTATCATGCTTGATGAATATCAGGATACAAACAATGCTCAAAACATGATAATAGATCAAATATTATCTGTAAATGATGAACTTCCAAATATCATGACCGTTTGAGATGATGACCAATCTATTTATCGTTTTCAATGAGCGAATATAGAAAATATGTTAGATTTTTCTACAAAATATCCTGAAACACAATTTGTTGTTTTAGAAAATAATTATCGTTCAACTCAGCCAATATTAGATTTATCATCACAACTGATTGATAATAATGACGAAAGATTATCAAAAAAAATAGATTCTATCGACAAGAAATTAATTTCATCAGGTGCATATAAAGATGAAAAAGATCTTCCAAAGTTATTTCAAGCAGCTTCAGATATAGAAGAAAGACAATTTGTATTAGAAAATATAAAAACACTATTATCTCAAGAAGTTTCTCCAAATGAGATTTCTGTAATTGTTAGATGAAATAGGGAAGTCAAAGAGTGGACAAAACTATTACTTCAAAATAACATAGAAGCCGAATCAAAACTAAAAACTGATATTTTAAAATCTCAATATATAGATTTTATTTTAAAATATTTAGAACTCATAAACAATCCTTATGCAAATGAAAATGCATTAATAGATATAATGAGAAGTAAAATAGTTGATATTCATCCAATTGATATTCTTACTATAAATAGAGCTTTGTATATAGAAAACTATAATAAAAAAATCAAAACAACGATGATTGATTTTTTACTTGATGATGAAAAACTAGAATCAACTGCTCTGAGAAATAAGCCAGAACTTATAAAATTTAGAGATTTTATAATAGGATCTTCTGCATGATTATGAACGATGAGTTTCGTAGAATTTTTTAATAATTTCATAGAAACAACTAAAATTATAGAATTTGTAGAAATAAATGGTAATTTTGACGATATAGAAGATATTTATACTCTTTTTAATAAAATTAAAGATTGGAATACTGTTGATAACGAATTTAATATTGAAAAATTATTATCAAAAATCACACTATATAAAGAATATAATTTTGCTATTGCCAGACAAATATTAAAAAAACATAATAATTGAGTACAAGTTTTAACAGCTCATGGATCAAAAGGTTTAGAATACGATTATGTTTTTATACCTGGATTATATACATGAAATTGGGAAGGGAAAAGAGTTATGGACAGATTAAAATTACCCGTTTGAATTGCTTGAGATTGATTACAAGCGAGTAATTTTGCTCAAATAGAAGAAGATAGAAGATTATTTTTTGTAGCTGCAACACGTGCAAGAAAATCTTTAACTTTATCTTATCCAGCAGGAATCGGTACAAAACCACTTTTACAATCCAGTTTTATCGAAGAAATAACAGGAAAATATGAAGTAATATCATTTCAATGAAGTGATATAGATTGTGCTAAAATGATAGAAAATGATTTACAAGGAAATCTTATTGAATATTCACAATTAGAATTTGATTATATAGAGGAATTTTTAGAAAAGTATAAACTTTCACCAAGTGACTTAAATGTATTTTTAGAAGATCCTTTTGCTTTTTTACAAAGAGTTATTTATAAATATCCATTTTTAGATAATAAATTTACTATTTTTGGGAAAGTATATCATAGAACTTTAGAATTATTTTATCTCAAATATAAACACGAACAGATTTTACCAGACAAAGATTATCTCACTGCGACATTTTCTATGTTGTTGAAATCTGAAATACTTACTCCTGACGAAGAAGTAGAATTATATAAAAAATGAATCGAAGGTCTCGAATGATATTATGATTTATATAAGGCTTCGTCTCGTGAACCAGTACTGTTAGAATATTCACTCAGAAGAAAAAATATTATTTGGGAATCAGTTCCACTCACTGGTACAATTGATAAAATTGAAAAGGTTTGAATCTCTCAAAATAGTTTATCAAACTGAGAGTGACAAATGGCTTTTTTCAAAGACACTGTGGCTTTAGTTGATTACAAAACTGGTTCAGCTAAATCAATTGGTCAAATAAAATGAGTTGATAGATATGGAAACAAAAAAGAAGATCCAAGTGAATGAAAATATTTCAGGCAACTTATGTTTTATAAACTACTATGTGAAAACGATGCTGAGTTTATGAATAGTTTTGAGATAGGATCTCTTGCTTTAGATTTTGTAGAATGAAAAAAATGAAACTATAAATTTGTAGAAGTAGATATTTCAGACGAAGAATTTGAAGATTTTAAAAATACTTTAGCAAATGCTTGGTCACAAATATCAGATATTAATTTCTGGAAAGAACTACTAAAAAAAGAATCATAATACTATGATTCTTTTTTTTATAAAATAAATATTTATTTATTTATTTATTTATTTATTTATTTATTTATTTATTTGAATTATTTTCTATTTTTGAAAATAATTCTTGATTGTCTTTATTTTTAAATTCAGATTTTATAAATGTTTTTATAATATTATTTAATTCTAAATATTCTTCTTCCCAAGCTGCGATGCATAATACATTTACATTATTTTCTTCTCTTGCCCATCTGGCTTGATTAAAATTACTACACAAAGTAGCTCTGACTCAGTTTGTTTTATTTGCTCAAATATTCATATCAATTCCATTTCCTGAAACAAATATTCAAAATGTTTTTTCATCTATAATTTCTTGAGCAGCTTGATGTAAAAATACATCGAGCTGAACGTTATCTTTGTTATTAGAAGCTCCGTTGCAATAATATCAAATATCTTCTTTTTCTAATATTTTGATAATTTGTTGAGTTAAATCGTATCACTGCGCGTCGCAGGCTAATATTATTTTCATATTTTTTTCTTAAAAATTATTTATCTGATTATATTTAAAATATTTATTTATTATAATTTATTTTTTATTAATTTTTATTTAAATATTATTTATTCTAACTTTGACATTATATCTAAAAATTATATGATAATACTAATTTAATTATTTATATTTTTGAATATGTGAGATGTACTACATTACCAATTCAAAAAAGGAGGGGATAATTTGAGTGAAGAAGAAAAAAGTTGACCTGAAATAATAGAAGAAAAACATTGAAAATATTTATATAGACCTGATACTGATTTTACTCAAGATGATGATAATTGAGAAACTTATGAATCTTTCATGCATTATAGTGATATTGTTGATAATGGTTATGAAAAATTAAAAATAGAAGTTGAATCTTTGTTTTGAGATATTACTCCTGATAAGGATAAAGATATTCTCATAGAAAATGAAATTAAAGAATTGAAACAATGTTTATTAAATATTGTTGATTCTTTTTCAAATAATACAGAAGAATTTTGACTTGTGAGTGAAAGTTCTATACGGGAACTACTAAAGCCAGAATTAGAAAAAACTAAACATAATGTCAAAAAAATTATTTGAAATTTACATATAGTGCAATAATATTTTTTATTTTAAAATTATGAAAATATTTATCTCATATAAACAAACTTGAGTTGATGATGTTCAACTTACTGAGTCACTTTGAAAATTAAGAGAAATTTTGAAAAATCTCTGACACGAAAGTTTTATTTATTATTTTGATTCAGATTTTAGTGATAAAAATCATAAAGAAATTATAAATATTTCTCGTGAAGAAATAAAAAAATCAGATATTGTGATTGCTTTTGTAAATCATGAAAAAAAATCCGAATGAATGTTGTTAGAATTATGAATTGCATTTTGATTAAATAAAAAAGTCATGGTTTTAATGAATACACAAATGCAAGACGAATATTATTTATCATATTGAGTATCAAATAATACTATACTATTCTATGAATTTTCAGAAATTTCTCAAATATTACATAATCAATTACCAGATTTACACGAATGAAAACAATAGCATTGGTTGGAGCCTCAAATAATCCAGATAAATTTTGATATAAAATTTTAAAAAATTTATTAGAAAAAAATCATAAAGTTTTTCCTATTAACCCAAAAGCAGAAAAAATATTATCTCAACAGTCATATAAAACTATTTGAGAAATAGATCAAGGATTTGAGATTGTAAATTTTGTTACTCAACCAAATATCACTAAAAATATTTTAGAGAATAATTTAGTTCTCCTTCAAAATAAAATTCTTTGGTTTCAACCATGAAGTACAGATGAAATATGCGAAAAATTTATACAAGAAAATTTTAAAAATTTTATATTAAATTCTTGTATTATGATAGAAAAAATATAAAATTATAAATAATATTTACTAAAGAAAAATAATTATGTCAAATATTGCGTTTAACGAAAAAACATTTGAAAATATGTCTACAGGTCTCGATGGAGATACTATGAGTGTAGAATGATCGGTAAAAAAATCATTTTTACTAATTGCTATAACTATTTTATCAGCAGTAGCTGTTTGGATGTATCAACCACTTACAAATATAGTTGTTCCATTTTTTTGGATTTTAGCTATTTTAGGGTTTATTTTTGCTTTAATTATAATCTTTAAACCAAAAACTGCACCAGCTCTCGCTCCAGTTTATGCTATTTTAGAAGGTGGATTCCTCGCTGCGATTTCACTATTTTACGCAAGTATGTATGATGGAATCATAGTTCAAGCAGTTGGGTTAACATTTGCAATATTTTTAATAATGCTTGGTTTATACACTTCAAGAATTATCAAAGTAACTCAAAAGTTTAGAATGTGAGTAGTTGCTTGTACTTGAGCAATTATGCTAATGTATATCGTAGCGATCATTGGATCACTTACTGGTTTATATGACTTGGCTTTCATACATTCTTCTGGACCTTTATGAATCGGAGTTTCAGTATTCATTGTTGGTATTGCTGCATTTAACTTAGCTCTTGATTTTGATACAATTGAATCAGGAGTTGCAAATAAAGCTCCAAAGTATTATGAATGGTTTGCTGCATTTGGTTTATTAGTAACACTTGTTTGGTTATATTTAGAAGTATTAAGATTGCTTGCAAAAATCAGATGAAACGATTAATTACAAATTAATAAAAAATTAAAAACCGTTAGAAAATAAATTTATTTTCTAACGGTTTTTTTATAATTTTAATATCTCAATTTTAATAATAATTGCTTATATTCATACTTCGCATTTCAAGTTCTAAATCACTCTAAAGATGCGTTTGATTTCATTAAATTATGTGTTTTTTCTCCATTAATTATCTGACTTGAAAATTTCATAAAAAATACATTATATTTTTCATTATTATAATATGAAACTCAATTTTGATACACTTCTTGAATAAGTGAATAATACAAACTATTTATTTTTCTAAGTTCTATAAATAATTGAGAGTTATTTGGAAGAAGAGTAAAAATTTTGTATAAATTTTTGAGTCCTTGAGAAATAATTTTTTTATCAAAATGAGAAAATATTAATAAATTTTTTGCAATATCTTCACAAGAAATATTTTTATATTCATTTTGAAAATTTTGTGATAATTTTTTTGCTAAAATTAATATTTTATTTTCATCTTTTTGTCCATAAAATTCATCGAAAATTTCTCTATAAATTTTTCAATTCAATAAATTATTATAGTGAGTTATTTCACGTTTTGAGACAAAATAATTTTCTAAATAATCGTCGTGTTGAATAGAATCTATTTGAAGTTTTCTGTTTTCTAGAATATCATTTTCCAGATCTTTTATAAATCATAAAACAGTTTGCGTATATTTACAATTTTCATCATTTAGTTGCAACTTATATTCTCAAAACTTCTTTAGAATTTTAGTTTTATCTTCTTGAGAATAATTACTGTACTTTGCGCAAAGATAAATAACTTCTTTTCCGATTTGAATAATTTTATTTTTCATAAATATATGTAATTTGTAATTATATATATTTTAGCAGAATATATTAAATATGACAAGATTATTAATGAAGGTATTTTAATAATATTGACAATTATTTATTATATTTTATATTATGTATAAGTAATATTTTTCTTATAAATAATGAATAATAAATTATCTTGGAAAATCAGATCAAATATCATAGCACCATGAATTAAAATAATTCAATCATTGATGTGAAATAATATTCAAAAAATAATTAAGAATTCAACGAATAAAGATATTGATGAATTATTAGAAATTTCCAGCAATAAATCTATGGCAATTGTTTGAAATTCACCAAATCTTATAAATAAGTCATTTGGTCGAGAAATTGATTCTCATGATTACGTTTTGAGATTTAATAGATGAGTCGATTCAAGTCATTTAAATGCAAATGAAACTTGAATAAAAACAACGCATTGGTCTACTTGAACTCTAGATACTTTAACATACTATGATTTACAACAAGATATTCTAGATAGAGTAAAATTCATTATTCCTTTCGCATTTCAAAATTCAAAATACAAAAATGTATGACTAAATACATTATTATTAAACACTAAAAAATGATATAAAAATACTGATAAATATTATGTAGATAATCTTTTTTACGATTCACTTTATCAAGAACTATGAAGTGAGCCGAGTTCAGGTTTTGTTTTTATTAACTATTTTTTACTAAAAACAGCTATTGAAAAAATAAGTTTATACTGATTTGATTTTTCTACAGATAATAGAATTACATGAAATACTTATGCTAAACAACATGATTTTGAAAAAGAAAATGCTAAAATTGATGCGTTAATTCAACAGTATGATAAAAAAATACTTATGAAATAAATAGTAAAAAAAGAAAATAATATATTATTTTCTTTTTTTACTAGAATAATTATCTACTATATGAAGATAATACTTTATTCATTTCAGTAATATTATTTTCCAGTTCTGCTGGAACTTCTCACAATAGTTTTATTCTATTTAATCAAGTTTTACATTTATTAGTAAACTTATCAAGTGAAGCCTTTATTTTAAATGGTATCATTTGTGGTAAAACTGTCTTTCCATCTATAATATTTTTTATTTCAGAATCTGTATAAATAAAACTTAAATTTATGTCATTGGTTACATTTTCTATGCAAGATAAATAATTTTGTTCTATTTCATTGTTTGTAGAAATTCTTATATTTCAAACTTCGCTATTTAATTGAGCTATAACTCTATTTGCGAATCATCTTGATACTTTATCTAATCTTTCTTGATTTTCAGATAAATAATCTTTAATAGCAATCGTGTCAGCACTTTGATATTCTCATTTAAGTACACTTTTTTCAGTCATAATAATTTGTTATAATATAATTTATTTTCTTTTATATATTTGAAAACTAAAATCTATTTCATTTTCAAAAAATTCAGGAGATTCTTTTTCTAGATTAAATTCTAGAGGGATTGGATCGAGAAATACATCACAATCAAAATCTTGTTTTATTTTCGTGAGATAAATTATATCTAATCTTTCGTCTTCTAAAACTTGATTATATAATTGTGAACCTCATATAATAAATGTATTTTCAATAGACTCGTCTTGTGAAATTCTTTCTAAAATTTCTTCTAAATCATTTCAGATTTCACAACCGTCATCACAATAATTTTCATCACGAGTGAGAATGAAATTTTTTCTATCTGGAAGTGGGCGAAATTTTTCTGGGATTGATTCCCAAGTTTTTCTGCCCATTATAACAGCATTTTGTTTATTTTCTTGTTGGGTTTGAGTTGTGATTTTCTTGAAATATTGCATATCACTTTTTAATTTCCAAGCTAAATCATTATTTTTACCGAGTCAGTTATTTGAATCTATTGCGAGAATTATTGAAAATTTCATATATTATTTTTAAAAATTATTTTTAATTTACTTATAAAATTTCATTTCTTGAGGACAGACTCTATCACACGTTCAACCAATGTAATTTTCAGGCTTACATTCGTATCTACAACTACAGCTGTTAAGTATTACTACTTCTCAAGTAGGACATGTATAATCTTGTCTTTCAATAAAATATAATAGTAAAGCTCATATTAATAATATTCAAATACTTATAAGTATATATCTTTTTTTAAGTTTCATTTTTATAAAATTAAATTATATAAATATTTTATTTTTATGTCTTTTAAGATTAATATTTATTACAAGTAATTATATTTTTTTAAGCTATTGTATAAATCAGAATTTCATAGATATTCTAATATATTTTCATCACTAAGTGTAATTGTATCTAGTATTTCTTCTCAAGTAGGTTTTGATATTATTTCTGTTTTTGATAAATAAATGGGACAATAATTTATTCATCAATTAAAATATACTTTATAGTATCAAATATATTTATAATCTATAATTTTTCATCAAACTTCTTCAAAAGTTTCTCTTTTTAGTGCATCTATACTATTTTCTCATTCTTCGAGATGACCACAAGGTATTTCCCGTCATCTTTTATTTTTTGTAAGATATATTTCATCTGAGTTATAACAATAACTACTTATAGATGTTATATTTCATGTTGGGAAAATATCCGTAAAATATAATTCCCGTTTAACTCAAGTAGACCAAGTTCATTCTAATATTTTCATTGTATAATTTATTAATAAATATTATACAGCTACCGGTGCTTTGATTACTTCGTGAGATGTGTAATTTAATAGTTCAAAATCTTCCCATTCTAAAGTTTCTAAATCTTCAAGATTTTTTATACCTTTTAAAATGTTGAGTGTAGGAAGTTTATGGGGTTTGTTTCAAAGTTGTTGATTTACTTGATCAATGTGATTATTGTAAATATGAGCATCTCAAAGTGTATGAGTAAAAGTCCCAGGTTTTAATCCTGTAATTTTTGCAATCATCATTAATAAAGCTGAATATGAAGCAATATTAAACGGTACTCATAAAAACATATCTGCGCTTCTTTGGTAGAGTTGAAGATTGAGTTTATTATTGGTTGTATCCACATTAAATTGAAAAAACGCATGACATGGAGGTAAGAGCATTTCATCTATTTGTGCTGGATTCCAAGCAGATACAATTATTCTTCTATTTGTTGGATTTGTTTTTATTTGTTCGATTGCGTTAGAGATTTGATCAACTCATTGACTATTGAAGTTTCTCCATTGATGTCAGTAAACTGGTCATAAATCTCACCATTTTTTTACAAAATCATCGCTAGCTGGTAAATTTTTAATTTTTTCTATGAAATTCTTTTTCTCTTCCATCCATTCATTCGAATATTTTGGAAATTTTTCTGATAAATTATTAGAATCAATATAATTTTGAAACGGCCATTCATCCCAAATATGACAATTTCTATCTACGAGATATTTTATATTTGTTTCTCATCTGAGTAACCAAATGAGTTCAACTATTATAATTCTTAAAAAAGTTTTTTTAGTAGTTACAAGAGGGAAGCCATCTTCTAAATCATATTTTGCTTGCATTCAAAAAATTCATCTTACTCACGTACCTGTTCTATCATCTTTTCCGATACCATTATCTCTAATATCTTGTAATAATTCTAAATATTGTTTCATAGAAAATAATAAAAATTTAATACTTTAAATATAGTTTATTTTAGCTTTTTATCAAACCAGTTAAATATTTTATGTTAAAAACTTTTTCTTTATTTTATATTAAGGTAGAAATATATATTTGTAATAGACAAAGAAATTAGAAATAATCAAGATTTATTTACAATTTCTTTTGCATATACAAAGCTTTTTCATACAATGCTATGTAATTATTTTAACGAATTAAAGTTTGACGAAATGAACGCTAAAAAACCAAATTTACCGAAACCAAATAACAATAAATGAAATTATAAACCTTTTGCATTATTAATTATTATTTCAATAGTTATTGCACTTGTTTTACCGTCTGTTAGAGATGCGCAAAAATATGATGATAGTGAAGTTGCTCTAAATGTATTAGAGCAAAATTTTATAGATGAAAAATACTCTGAAGTTATAATTGATGGAAATAAAGCAATTGCTACACTTTCTGGATCAAAAACTGAAGAAAATGGGATTCAAAAAGTAAAAAGAGAAATTGTCATATTACCTACAAATGATTCTTTAAACGACTTAGGATTAAGAAATCCTGAAGTTTGAACACAAATTAAAGTAAAAGATAACACTTCGAGCCTTTTCTGGTCAGGATTACTTCCAACTATTATTGGTTTTGCATTATTTTTTATAATCGCGATGCTTATTCTAGGGAAAATGGGAGGAATGAGTAATAATGCTATGACCTTTGGAAAATCTAGAGCTAAACTTTATGATAAAGATAAAGAAAAAGTTTTATTTAAAGATGTAGCTGGTGCTGATGAAGAAAAAGAAGAACTTGCTGAAGTAGTTCAATTTTTAAAAAATCCGAAAAAATTTAAAAATCTTGGTGCTAAAATACCAAAAGGTGTACTTATGGTTGGTCCTCCAGGGACAGGGAAAACAATGTTAGCGAGAGCTGTTGCATGAGAATCTGATGTACCTTTTTTAAGTATTTCTGGTTCTGAATTTGTAGAAATGTTTGTATGAGTTGGTGCTTCGAGAGTGAGAGATCTTTTCGAAAATGCTAAAAAAATGGCTCCAGCTATAATTTTCATAGATGAAATTGATGCAATTGGGAAAAAAAGATGACCAGGAACTGGTGGTGGACACGACGAAAGAGAACAAACTCTTAATCAAATCCTAACTGAAATGGATGGTTTTAGTAATGATACAAATATAATTGTAATCGGGGCAACAAATAGAGCTGATGTTTTAGATAAAGCCTTATTGAGACCAGGAAGATTTGATAGAAAAATTACAGTAAATTTACCAAATTTATCTGATAGAGAACAAATCTTAAAAATTCATTCAAGAAATAAAAAAGTAGAAGAAGATGTAAATTATAAATCACTGGCTTCTAAAACAGTTGGTTTTTCATGAGCTGATTTATGAAATCTATTAAATGAAGCTGCAATTATAACAGCTAGAAATGATGAAAAAATTATTTCTAACAATAGAATTACAGAAGCTTTTGAAAGATTAGTTATGGGATTAAGAAAAAAATCTCAAGTTATGAATGATCACGAAAGAGAACTTACTGCATATCACGAAGTTGGTCACGCACTTGTTGGAAAATTATTACCAAACACTGATCCAGTTCACAAAATCTCTATTGTTTCAAGAGGTTGAGCGCTTGGTGTAACTTGGTTCTTACCAGAAAGAGATGCTTTATTAGTTTCAAAAGCAAAATACTTAGATGAATTAGCTACACTATTTGGTGGGAGAGCTGCAGAAGAAATTTTCTACGGAAAAGATTATATTACAACTTGAGCTTCAAATGATATTGAAAAAGCAACTCAAATAGCTAGAAATATGGTTATGAGATATGGTATGTTCGAAGATATTGGAACTGAAAATTTTGCTTGAGAAAGAGTTTCTGGAAATCATTTAGGTTCAAATGGTGAACAAGGAACATTTTCTGATAAAACAATGGAAGCTATTGATGCAAAAGTAAAAATTATTTTACAAGACGCGTACAAAGTTGCTATTAAATTAATCCAAGAAAATAAAACTTTACACGAAAAAATTACTAAAGATTTACTCGAAAAAGAAGAAATTTCTGAAGAAGAATTTAAAGCTTACTTTGCTTCATAAAAACAAAAAAAATCCAGATAAAAATCTGGATTTTTTTTGTTTTATCATTAGTATATACATAATATTTTTTATCAATTTTTATGCACGAAATCATAGATTACATCGTCACTATAGTGTGAGACTTAGGATACACAGGTATATTTATAATGATGACTTTAGAATCGAGTTTCTTCCCGTTTCCGAGTGAAGTAGCTATGTTACCAGCTGGGTATTTGTCAGCAACTTGAGAAATGAATTTCGCTCTTGCTATGTTTTTTTGAACACTTTGAGCTTTAGTCTGAGCGAGTATAAATTATTTCTTAGGGTATAAACTTTGAGGACCAATAATCAAATCTCTGATTCATAAATACTGAAAATATTTTCTTATAAAAGATGAACACTATCAAAAAACAGAAGTATATTTTTTAAAACATGGAGTTATTACTACTTTTTTAGCTCGTTTTATCACAGTTATTCGTCAATTAATTTCTCTTCCAGCAGGTGTATTTAAAATGAATATTTGAAAATTTTTATTTTATACGGGTTTATGAGCATGACTCTGGAATTTAATTCTGATGATTATTTGATATCTTGTATGAAATAACCAAGAACTATTAGCTCAATATACAAAGCAATTATTAATTGGATGAATTATTTTTGTTATATTTATAGCTCTAGGGTATATTCTAAAAAATAAAGTAATTAAATCTAAAAAATAAGATATATTTATGAAAAAAAGAACCATATTTATTTGAGATATTCATTGATGTTTTGATGAGTTTGAATTGTTATTAGAAAAATTAAAAATTCAAGAATTTGATACAATTTATATCGTCTGAGATATGATAAATAAATGACCGAAATCATGGAAAGTTATAAAGTTTTTATACAAAAATCAGAATCAATTTAAAGCTATTAAATGAAATCATGAAATTTATTTTTTCAAATGGTTACAATCAAATGATTATTGAAATGAAGGTTTTGAAAAATTAAAAAATAAACTAGAAAAACATCCAAATATTTATGAATATTTTAAGAATTTACCATTATATATTCAAGAAGAAGATTTTTTAATGATTCATGGTTGATTAGATCCAAATAAAAAATTAGAAGATCATAATGAAAATGAACTAACCTTAATAAGAGAAATTAATTCCCAACCCTGGTATGAACAATATTCTTGAGATAAAAAAATAATTTACGGCCATTGGGCTATGAATTGATTAAATATATATTGAAATACTATTTGATTAGACTGAGGTTGTGTATATTGAAAGGCGTTACATGCTTATATACTCGAAAGTTGAGATATTGTAACACAATGAGCTTTAAAGTGTTATAAAGATGTATTTATTAAAGACTAATTATGTATTTATACGAATTAAAGAAGATTAAAAAAATTGCAATTTTATGATTTTGAAAAGAAGGGAAGTCTACTCTGGATTTTTTAGTACGTTTATGAATAAATCCATCTGAAATCACTATTTTAGATAAAAATGAAATAAATATTAAGAATAGTGATGTAAATACTATTACTTGAGAAACATATTTAGATAATCTAGGAGAATATAATTTAATATTTAAATCTCCGTGAATATCTCCTTATCATGAAAAAATAATTCCTTTTAATGATAAGCTAACTTCTCAAACACAAGTATTTTTCGATAATTATGAATGAAGGACTATTTGAATCACTGCAACTAAAGGGAAATCAACCGTTTCGACACTTATATATGAAACATTAAAAAATGCTGAATATAATGTTAAATTAGTAGGGAATATAGGTTCGCCTGTTTTTGACGAAATTGACTTATTGGATCCTGAAAACTATAATTATGTTATTTATGAATTATCAAGCTATATGCTTGAAACTTGTAAACCAAAATGTAGTATCGCAGTTTTGTGAAATATTTACACCTGTCATCTTGATTGGCATAATAACAGTTTCAAAGTTTATGAACAAGCAAAATTGAATATTTTAAAAAATTCTGAAAATAAAATAATTTCAAAAGAATTTTCTCAATATGGACAAAATATAGACAATGTCTACTATTTTTGACCAGAATCAATATATTCTTATGATGAAAATTTTTTTTATAAAAATGATAATCAATTATTCTCGAACAAAGATTTACTTTTGCTATGAGAACATAATAAAAAAAATATTTCTTGTGTAGTTTGAATTTTAGATGTTATTGTTGAAAAATATAATTTCAATTCACAGTGGATTTTTTCTAAATTAATTCAATCACTAGAAAATACTCTCAATACATTTTCATGACTTCCACACAGAATGGAAATCGTTGCAAAACACAACAATATTACTTTTATAGATGATGGGATTTCAACAACACCAGAAAGTACTATAGAAGGTATTAAGACATTTTGAAACACAATAAATACATTGTTTTTATGAGGATGAGACTATTGATTTACTCAAGATTCTTACACGTTATTAAAAAATGCTATTGGTAATTATAAAATAAAAAATATAGTTTTATTTCCAGATACGGGGTTAGATATTTTTAATTTCCCAAGAGATACGTATAAATATTGAGATGTGTTTAATTATTCTTTAGATGATTTAAATCTAAATATTTTATTCACAAATTCTATGTCAGAAGCAATAAGATTTTCTTATGAAAATACTTGAGAAAATAATATTTGTCTTATGTCTTGCGCTGCACCAAGTTATTCTCTTTGGAGTTGATACGAACAAAAATGAAAAGAATTTATTGATGAAATAAATAAACAAAAAAACTAGAACAATTTTATTGTTCTAGTTTTTTATATACTGGAAGCACAAAATCTCAACTTGTTTTTCCATTATTAGCTTGTTCGAAATGGTAGGCATATTTATTATATAATAAATCATTGTTTATATAGTTTGATCATAAACATGTCCATAATCTATAAGCTTTTTTACTATCTAGTGTGTGATGAAAATTAGAGTATAGCTCTTGTTTTCATTCTAGATAATCATCTAAATCATTTCCCCAATATTCTTCATCTATTTTTTGGTTCACATAAGGAGTTTTTATAAATTTAGTTTGAGAAAAATTATATTGAAACACTACATTTGTATAATCTTGAGAAGTTCCAAATTTTACTAAAATATTATAGTTTCTATCTTGAGAGTGAAGTATAACTGATTTTATACAATCTTGTTTATTAGCAAACCGATAAGGTAGGAAACGATTATTAATAATACTAAAAACTTTATCTTCTATTTCACTATTATTTCTTGAATCATTATTCATCGGTTCCTTTAATGTATTTCTTGTAATATCTAATGAAAAATCATTTTGCTGTTTACAAAAATCTACATCATTTAAATAGGGAATATCTCAGTTATATTTAACTGAATTGTTATTTATAACAAAGCTTTTACTTGCTTCTAAGAAATCTATATGAAGATTTTTTCCATACATTACAGAAAATCTTTTTTCTATTCCAACTTCTTCAGGAAGTGTCATAACTTGAAACTTTAAGAAATCTGGATTGAGAGATTTAGGATATGTAATTCATTGACCAATAAATATTTTATTCATATTTGGAAGTGAAAAAATATCTGGATATTCTACATATTCTTCAATATGCTTCATATAATCAAATTCTATTTCTTCTGACCTCCTTTTTTTATACTCTTTAGCATAAGATTTTCTTTTATTTGGTTCTACGTCAAGTATTTGTAGGTTTCATTCAAGCTCATTTCTTGTTGCAATGTAGACACGTTGCTGAAAGTTGTGTCTTGTAAATATTTTGAACATGTATTCGTGAACTTCTTCTAATTCTGGTGGTACTAAATCAACTTCATTAAAGAGGATTTCTATTTCATTGTAGACAAAAAGTCACATTACATCATCTTCATTTGTGATAAAATTTGTATCAAATACAAATCATAAAATTTTAATTCATAAAAATTCAATCTCTTGTTTATTTTTTAGAATAATTATTTCAGGATTTTGTAGATATTTTTCAAACAAAGGCACTAGAAATTCAATTGTTTCAGGGATAAGTAAAACAGGTTTATGATCAAGTTTTTTATATAAATCAATTAATGTGTAAGGATCTACATGATCTGTATGTGAATGACTTAAGAAAACAGCATCAATTTTTCAGATTGTATTGTAATCTATTTTAAAAGTAGGATTTCTTCACATCATATCTCAACACGCATAATCAGAAAGCCAAGCATCACATAAAATTCTAACTTTTTGAGAATTTTTATTTTCTAACTCCATTAAGAATTCAGAATGTCACAAGTAATCAATTTTCATAATTTTAATTTATTTTTAAATTTCCATAAGTATAAAGATTTTATTTAAAATAAAAAGTTTAAATTTTTATAAAAATATATAAAATAGGAGATTATATAACAAATTTATACTACTTAACATAATGTAACTTATGTTAAGTAGTGTAATAAATAATTTTATGATTACTATATCATACGATTTTTAGCTATTTTGATATTATTTGTGTAAATTCTATATTTATTAAAGTTTTTAATACATAAATATTATTATTAATAATTTATAAAAATAATATTTATGTAAATTATTATTTTTATAAAATATATTATTGATTTAATACTATCTATGAATTATTTTTTATAACTATGGATTATCATCTAAATTAATAATAATAATTATTAATCATTATTATTGAAATCGTAGATTTTAAAATATATAAAAAACACTTAATATGATATTATGTTAAGTGTTTTTTATTAAGTAATAATATATGAACTATATTAAACCTTCTTCTTTTAATTTTTCTAAACATTTATCCATTGTAATCATTCCATCATTTGATCATGTTTCCATTGCTCATTGGATTAAATGATTTAAATCTTTTCTAATCATATTGGCAATTCCTGTATTGTTTACTAATAATTCTGAAGCCAAAATTCTTGATTTTCCATCTTTAGTTTTAAGTAAATCTTGCCAAATAACTCCGATAAGTGAATCTGATAATTGACTTCTGATTTGATCTCTTTCTTCTCCTGGAAACATGTCAATAATACGAGCAATTGTTCTTGCTGCTCATGAAGTATGAAGTGTTGCAAATACTAAATTCCCTGTTTCTGCTGCTCTTAATGCAAGTCTAAAGGTTTCTAGATCTCTCATTTCACCAATCATAATAACGTCAGATGCTTGTCTTAATGCGTATTTTAAACCGTTTTCAAAACTATTTGTATGAACTCATACTTCCCTTTGTTCTACAAGTGAATTTTTATTATCAAAAACAAATTCTATTGGATCTTCAACTGTTACGATATGTTTTGATGAATTTTCATTAATCATATTTATAAGACTTGACATTGTTGTAGATTTTCCTGATCAAACAGCTCATGTAACAAGTACTAATCCATTCTTTTTCGTAGTAAATTCTTTTAATTTTTCAGGTAATCTTAATTCTTCATAAGTCGGTAATACTGATTTTATTGGTCTAAATACAGCTCAAATACCTTTTTTTTCTTTAAAAATATTTACTCTGAAACGTGCATGATCTTTAAGTTCAACAGAAAAATCAAGTTCCAAATGAGTTTTAAAATTATTTTTTTGAGTATCAGATAATAATCACATTAGTTCATCATGCAATTCTTGTGCACTAATAGCTAAATAATCAACTAAATATTTCACTTCACCATTAACTTTAAGGCAAGGTTGAGTTCATGAAGATAAAATTATATCGGAAGCATTTTCTTCTAAAGCCAATTTTAATATTTTAGGAACAATCATAATATATCATTTTAGAAAGTATTTATATGTATTATATAAGAAAAATGTTAATTTGACAAATATTAATTCATATTATTAATATTTTTTATTATATCTCAATATTTAAATCATTTTTGCAGTAGTTTTTGTATTAATTTTTGCTGTTCTAAATTTTTATACTTTAATTTTTCTATTTCTGCAGAAATTTCTTCATCTTCTCATGTTTCTCAATATATTTCTAAAAGTATATTTTCAACTTTTTGTTTATCCTCTGGTTGTTCAATTAATTTATTTTTAATATAATTTTGAGATTTATTTTTATTTTTAAGTAGCAGAATTTTTTTATAAATAAAATCTTCGGATAAAACACTTTCTCATTCAATAGTATATTTATTGAGTATATTTAATATATTTTCCCTTTTGAATTGCTTTGAAATTAACTGTGTAGTTATATAGTTTTTATTTTTGTTTCTAAATAAATAATTTTGAATTTTTGATTCTATAACTGGAATATCATCAAATAAATGTCATATATCTTTAAATAAATCATCAATCATTTCTTCGTTTTTTAAAGTTTTTTGCATTAACTTAAATCTCATTTTTCCAATTGAAGGATAATATCTAAAATAATACCAAAGAGTGTAATCTTTGAGTCTCTGATACTTTGTTATTACTTCTGGTTTTTTCATAAAATATCTGATTTGTATTTAAACTTTACTTTTATTGTACTTATATGTTATAATAATAAAAATATTTTTAATATTATTTATATGTTTTGAGAAAAATCTTTCGAAGAATTAAATACTCAGATTCAGGAAAATAAAGATACATCTGAAATATCAGATGCTTCTTTTGTGTATTTAAATCAAACGCTAGATACGTTACATAAAAGTGATTGAGAATTAGAAGATTATGAATCAAATATAATTTCTAAACAATTAGAATATCATAGAGAATTACAAGATTTATCGGATGTATATGATGAAAAAATAGATGAGTTAAGTAGTAAAAATAAAAACAAATTATTATCGCTGTTTGTACAATTAGAAAATTCTGAAATCCCAGATACTAAATTAGAAGAAATAGATTGAATATTAGAGAATAAAAAATTTGAACAAACAAAAGATAGTATTTCAGGTAACATAGATATTCAGTGATGATTAAGATGAATGCTTGATTGAATAATTTCATTAAACGAAGATAATAAATTATTTTTAGATTCTTTATCTCTTTTTTTATTGAATAACTCTATAGATATTCCTTTAACACAAGACGATTTATTGGATATTTCTCAAGAAGAATTTAGTCACATATTAAACCGTTTCGTAAAAGTAAATCTTGAGAATAAATTATTACCAAAACAAGCACTATTTAATTTATCAGAATGAGAATATGTATATAATTTTGAAGAAAAAATAAAGTATTATGAATTGTTATTTGATGAAACTAAATTAGAACAGTCAATTATTGCTTCTATTTCTTGAAAAGCGAACAATGAAGAAATAAATATTATTTCTGAAAACTTATCTATAAATATTAATTGATTGACTCAATTAAATCTTATTAACTACTACATATCTCAAAATTTTTTAACTCATGATGATATTTTTATATTCCATGAAAATAATGATATTTCTACTGGATTACTGTTAAAATATTTAGAACAAGATAAAAATTTTAACTTATTAGAATATTTAGAAAACTATCCTCTTCCAGAAAAAATTAAAGATTTAGGTCTAAAATATGCTAGAAATACTTTAAAGTTATCGCAAGATGAGATTTCAGATAGCGAAATTTTAGCAAATATGCATACATTTATAATAACATTTTTACATATTGAATCTTCGGGAAGAAATATAGCAAATGTTGCATGAGTCAGTAGCGCTAAATGATATTATCAATTTTTAACTGCTAACTGAAAGAATGATGAAAAATGAAACCGGTTAGGTTCATCTTTTCAAACTGCGGTAAAAAGAACAAAAAGAAATTTAGATAGCAACGAATTTAGTCATCTATTTTGAGATATTAATGTACATAAACCTACTAATATCGATCCAAGAGATTTATCTGCAGAAGCACAGACAATATTATTTTTTAATGATATTATAGAAAATTGAAAAAAAATAAATAATAATTCTGTAGATGAATTTATGAAATTAATCCTAATGGAATCTAACACTTGGGCTTTGTGAAAAATTTATAAAGTTCTACATCATACAAATCCAGATAAAGCTACTAAGGAAGTTTTCACAAAAGTAAAAAATAATTATTTTTACTGAGAATGAAAATTATTAGCAAAAAATCATTATTAAACTAGTAATAATGATTTTTTTTTATACAATTAAATAAAATATATTTTTATAAAAAAATATGAAAAATATTTCTAAAAAAGCAT
>CAXHZN010000007.1:0-63918 GCA_964022365.1 uncultured Candidatus Altimarinota bacterium | reverse complement strand
CACTGATTCTTTTTGTATCTCTAGATTCTGTAGAATATCCTTGAAATGAGATAAAAGCTACCGTTGCTAAAATAGCTAAAATCGTGATTACTACAATGAGTTCTACGAGAGTAAATGCTTTGTGTAAATTATTTTCCATTGTTTATATTTTTGATTATCTAATAAACCAAGTTTGTTTCTCAACACCGGCTGCATCCCAAGGGTGGTGGAGAAATCTATATTCTTCGTTTCAGTCTCAACTATATACATTTGCGATTTTACGGTAAATTGTACTTCTTCTATTTCATAGACCTAGAGGTGCTACTCATGGTCCGAACCCTAGAACACTATACTCTTCCGACTCATTTCAACTACGCATAACTCACATATCAATCATCCATTCATTTGCTGCATCTGAAGAATGACTAGAAACTATTTTTCATTGTGAAACTTCTGATAAATTATCACATGATCACAAAGACACATCTTTGTTAGTAGTAGTATTAGCAACAATAGGAAGTTGTGTATAATCATAGATTGATAAAGTTTTATCATTACAATACGTTCCTTTTACTTTATATCATCTTGAATATATCATTAAGTCATTCCATTGTGGTATGTCTCGACCAGATTGACTCAAACATTCTGTATTAGTATCACAATTTTGAGAATTTGAAACTACCCAATTTCTAATTTCATTGTATCAATATACTGTTGTATCTTCTCATTGAGCATGTGCAATTAAAGTCCAACCTCCTCAATCAGTTGTCATATCACAATATACTTCAAATTCATCTCATAGGATTCCAGTAGGATTAATTACATATTTCCCATCTCATTTTGAGTTTCATGACAGTATTATAGCTTTACAACTTTCTTGAAAATTAATTTTATAACTTAATTGATTTTTTAATAAATTATTTTCTGAAATTTGAATAAAGTCATCCATAATTAATGCATAGTTTTGTGTATTTGTTTGAATATCAATTTCTGTTAAACTCCCACTTTGAATAATAATTTCGTTTGTAGTTTCATCTAAAATAATTCATAATTTATTTCAAGACGTTTTGACAAATTTATCTGTATTATCTGCAAAAACTGCATTTTGAGAAATGTTTGCAACAGATTCTTGATTTTCTAAAAATCATATTACTTGAAACTTATTTCTTGCAGCATTTACTGCATAACCATATGGTTTTTTAGTAACTGGATCTAGTCCTCCATCAAAAATATTTAGATCTGATTCTAAAATATTTTGTGATAATTCTCATTGATATTGGAAAATTGTTCCACTGGCAGAAATATCTACTTTTTTATCTGGAAGTGGGAAATCTATATCTTTGGTTCTATTTATTTCAAATGATTTTGAAATATTTTTTAAATCTGCCAGACGAACAGCATCTCTCGAAGAACTTGTATATCCTTGAAATGAGATAAATGCAACCGTTGCCAAAACGGCTAAAATCGTGATTACAACGATAAGTTCTACGAGTGTAAATGCTGTATTATTTTGTGTTTTCATATTTTGTATTTTTTGTGTAAAAATAATAGTTTTATTCTAATAAAAAATGGTGTTTTTTGAAATATTTAACTCTTTACTTTTAATAAAGTTATTGAATAAAAAAAAGAAGGAATTTAAAATTTCTTCTTTTTTTATTCAACAATCACAGATAATCATTTTGAAAATCATGATGTGTTCATTCTTTGAATATATTCTCAAATATTATCTTGAAAATAATTTGGATGAGACTTTTGTATTTTTCAAATTACGTAGTATCAAATTGCCATCATTCCAGCCATTGAAATATCGTCAGGAAGTGGAAAATTTACGCGAGTACTTTCAAAATCAAATTCTCATTGTCAAAATGAAATGGCAAGTTCATTTTCATCTGGTACAACCGTTATTGCATGTTTGATATGTTCATATGAAAATACGTCTCTGGCTATTTTTCTCCCAAATAATTCTATAAATTTTACACGAAACAATTGATTGACTCATGAAAATTCATCCGGAGTTACCAATAAATATGAAGAAAAATTTCAAAAATTTATTTTTTCTAAAATTGGATCAATTTCATTTTGGATATAATCAAATATTTTTTTTGGATTCTCTGCTGTTTTTGCAAAAATCCATCACATATACGTAGAAGTATTATACGTATATGGTTCCCTATTTTTAGGTGTTACAATAGTATTTTTTTCTCAAATTATATTTTGCGCTGATGAATTTTTACTACAGGTAAATAAAATTACTTCTAAGTTTTTTTCTTGAGCTTTTTTTGCAAAAACAGGAGCATGTTTTTCTCAAGAAGCAGAAACAATAATCACTCAATCAACATCTTTTAAAATTTGTGAATCAAAATTTGTTTCATCACAAAACACACAATCTATATCTCAAAAAATAATTTCTGCCGTTACAATAGCATTCCCACTTCCAGCAATCAAAGGACGTTTAAATTTTGATAAATCTAGGTTGTTACTCTCATGTATTGAAAATAATTCTAACGCAGCTAAAACACACTCATCGAGTGGAATTAAATTATCTGGAGTAAATTTTTTTGTTTTTTCGAGATATTTCATAAATAATTATTTGTTAATAATATTTTTTAATTTTCTAATTTTTCGTCTATAAATTGTAATAATTTTTCTTTGAATACTTTTTTATCAAAATTTTCTGCATGATTTCTAATTTTTTGAGAATCAAATGTAAGTGTTTCAAATTTTTCTATCGTTGCATTTAAAGATTCTACGGTTTGTTCTTCAAAAAATATTCACGTTTGTCTATCTAAAACGGTTTCTAAAGCTCCTCATTTTCAATATGCAATCACTGGAGTTCCAGAAGCCATAGCTTCGAGTGGAACTAATCCAAAATCTTCTTCTGGTGGAAATAAAAATGCCTTTGCTTGAGAAAAATATTTTTGTATTTCTTGCCTATTTGCATCAAATTTCCATTGAATATTTTCGTTAGATTTTTCTTTTAATTCTTTGTATAATTTATTATTTGTATTTGTTGCGATAATAAGTTTTTTTCCATTTTTATTAAACGCATCAACCAATAAATCAAATTTTTTATATGGAATACATCTTCAAATATAGAAATAATAATCTGATTTTTTTTCTGATATTTTAAAATTTCAAGTATCTATACACGGATGAATCACTTCTGATTCTCTTTTGTAATATTTTGCTATTCTATTAGCTGAATTGTGAGAATTTGCTATAAAGTAATCGGGACGCTGCGCTGCAAAAAAATCCCATTGTCTCAGAGAATGTATTTTTTTAGGGGCAACTTTTTTTCAAATCCAATTTAAAATCCCTCAAAATTCCATCATTTTTAGATATTCATGATAGTGTGACCAAAAATATCTCGTTGGAGTGTGACAATAACAAATTTGAAGTGTTTCAGGTTTTGTAATAACTCATTTGCTTTCGGCACTTGTTGACGAAATCACAATATCATATTGCGATAAATCAAAACTTTCAAAAGCTAAAGGTCTAAGTCCTAAAGCTAATTTATGCGATTTATTTAAAAAAGGTATTTTTTGAATAAAACTCGTCGTTATTTTCCTTCATGTGAATAATTTGTTCTCTTGTTGCCAAAAAACAGAAGTAAAAATATCTGCATTTGGAAATATTTCTAATAATTGTTCTAATACAACTTCAGCTCCTCACCAATCTTTGATCCAATCACAGACAATTGCAATTTTTTTATTTTGAATTTTTTCAGACATTTTTATACGAAAAAAAATATTTTCCCTCATTGTAATGAGAAAAAATATTTTTCCAATAAATAATTATGTAGATGGCAGTTTGTACATTGCATTATATAATGCTTGTTTATTATATACATTTTCTACTATTGTATCTGATTTTAATTCTTTGTCGTATAAATGCGTAAAATCTAGTTGTTCTTTTTTCATAACTTTGATATTATTTGCAATTGTATCAAGCGTTTGTTTATCTGTAGCTCTGATGGTTATAAATGTTTCTCCCTCTACTTTTATATCTCTGGTAAAAGCTGTTGGAGATTTCATTTCTCAGGCTAAAAATTGTCTATTTTGAATAATAGCAAAATCTTGCTTCTTTAATTCTGGAAAGTTTTTTAAATTTTTCATAAATTCAGGTACATCTAAACGAAACATTTCTGAAACATGAGAGACTTTTCCTGCAAGTCACATATCCATAATTTTTTTCACGGTTGTCCCGGGGATTTGAGAATCTTCTATGAGAAATCTCATTTTTGCAATAACTTCTTTTTTGCTATGAGAAAATAAATTTCCCGGCATATGATGTGCTTCAATTACTTTTTGAACTTGTAAATAATCTAATTCTGGAAAATAAGATTCAATTGTACTCATTCTTTCCATATCACCTAGTTTTCAAAACTCTATAACCCTTTTTGGATCTATTGAGTCTCAATTAATAAGAGCAGTACTAATTTCATAAAAATCTGTATCTTTTTTTATTTGAGAATTTCATCTATCATAAATATTTTTTTCCTTTACGACTACTTGTTCCATTTGAAAAAACTTTTGTAATTGTTCCATATTTATTCATAAATGTCATGACATTTTTCACATTGATTTAAATAGTTGTCATTTTGACATTCCAGCTGCTGCGATTGCTTCAAAAAACTCTGCTATTTTTCAGCTTTTTGCTAAACCACGCATACCAATTAGACCTAAACCTGCAGCTCAAATTTCAATTAACCTATCTCACCAAGTTGTTTCTACTTGGTATGATTGATCGAGATCTGGACGTACCATTTTAAGAAAATCAATATTTATATCATCTCAAGTAACCGAATTTAAAATCGAATTTGCTGTTCCTATAAATGGAAGAGCAAGAAATAATTCTAACGCTAATCCTGAAACCATATATTCTAATTCTGTTTGTTTATCTTTTTCATTGAGGACTGAAACATGTTCTAAACTTGAGATATCTTGAGTAATAGTTGAACCATCAAAATTTATATCATTATTTACTAAATATAAATCTCTATATGAGTTTCTTACTTTATTTGCTGTCAAAAAGCTATCATTTCTAATAATATCTTTTGGAATTTCATCAATTTGTTTTGTATAATCACTTTCTTTATGAAAATCAAAAAATCAATCTTTATGATGAATCATTAATTGTTTATCAATCAAAGCTTCTTTAATTTCTCTGGTTCTCATATTTACATGTAATTTTCCAATTTTATCACTCAAAATATTTTTTACATCTTGGTTTCGCATTTCTAAATAAAATTGTGCAGAACTCATTACACTCTCTCTAACTGGTTCTAAAGTTGATTGAATAGCTCAATTAACAATCCATTGCATTCATTCTAAACTTCCATTATTATCTTCACGAAGTTCGAGCAATTTTTCATTGAGTTTTCATAATTCCATCACGATAATGGTTTGAACATTTTTAATCAAGTTATCATATTCTTGCTTTGATATTTCTCTTCATTCTGGAAATTTTAAATATTTACAAATGTAATCATCATATGCTTTGAGTGTTTGAAAAATATCAATATCTAACTCATTTTTGAGTTCATAATACAAGTTTTTAACTTCTTTATTATTTCAAAATTTTTCATTTATCATATCAAATTTAAAGCTCGATAAATCGAGTTTACACTGTCTTGTTATAAACTCTGAAGCAATATTAGAATCTTGATCTAATTGTTGTCTATCGTTTTCTACCTTATGTGCTAAATCCAGAACTCAAGACGATTTATCCAGTTCGTATTTTTCTGATATAGCCAGATTAAGAATATTCTTATTTTCATGATTTTGTGTAGTAATATCAGCTCTTTCTTGCTGAATATACTCTGTTTGATTTTCTCTATTTTCTAAACCCATAATGTAACTAATAATATAATCTTTAATATTTTAGCACATCAATGGGAAAAACAGCAAAAATTACGACTTGACTTTGCAAATATTTATTTTCGTTTATAATAAGCGAAATAATTTTAATGATGAAAATATGAAAATTTTTGATATTCCGCTCGACACTCTCAACTACACAGATTTTTTTTCAAAAATTACAAAACTAGAAAAACAAAATATTATTTTCACACCAAATCCTGAAATATTACTCAAAACTCAAGATGATGAAGAATTTAAAAATTTAATTCTTCAAGCAGATTATAAAACTCCTGATGGAATGGGTTTGTATTTAGGTTTTCAAATGTTAGAAGAAAAAAATAGATTCCTGAGATTTTTAAAAACTCCCTATTATTTTTATCAATTATTTTTTCATAAACAAAAATTATACAAAAAATATTGAGATAGAATTTGTGGATCAGATTTAACCAGTGATTTACTGTATTTTTGCGAAAATAAACAAATCAAAATCACAATTTTAGATTTATATAATCCAACTGATTCAAACAAAGTTGCTTCACAAAAAAATTTTTCAAAATTGTTTCAAGAAAAATTTCCTGAGTTACAATTTGATTTTTTTATCTATAATCCAGAAAAAAAATCTGAAATATTAGAAGAAATAAAAAAATCTGATTCTCAAATAATTTTTTCAACTCTTTGAATGAAAAAACAAGAACAATCAGTTATAGAAGTCATGAACTATTGTGAAAATATAAAACTATGACTTGGTATTGGTTCGAGTTTTGATTATTTCATAGGATTTCAAAAAAGAGCTCCAGATATTTTTAAAAAACTCTGATTTGAATGGTTATATAGAATTTTTACCTGACCTCAAAAAATTAAACGTCTCAAAAGAGTCTATAATGCAATTGTTGTATTTTATATCCAAGTACTCAAACAAAAATAAAAAACCACGCGAACGCGTGGTTTTTTGTTCTATTATTCCGGAGTTTGCCACGCAGTATTTTGTATATCTACTGGGGCTGTATCAGAAACATTATTATTTTTCGAACAATATTTAGTAATATCACCATTGTGATTTATATAAACATATTCTGGGTTTTGTGAAAATACTTCTTCAATATTTCGTAAAAATTTATTTTCTGCTTCGGATAAAATTTGTGTATTTAATCCACCTTCATCATTATCATACTGTAGACCATCTTTTGCACTAAAATCAGCATTATTAAATCGAATATGAGCGCGTTTTACACTTAAATATAGCATAATATGACCATATTTTAAACATAAACCATACCTAGAATCTAACTCTAATTTAAAGTGGTTGTCAGCAATAATACGCTTAAGAGCAGTAATTGAATAAATATTTTGTGTTTCATTTAATCGATTTTTCTTCAAAATTTCTGCTTGATTAATAGCATCAGTTTGTAGTGTCGCATGTTCTTGAACAATTAAAGGATTACTACTTGTAGAAGATGATCCATTAAAACCAGCTACATCACCCGCAGTTAAACCAGATTGTGAAACGAAAGTAGTCATAATAATTTCCTCATCCCTGAAAAAGGGAAAATTTTGTTTTTGTTTAAAATTAAAGTACAAAAAAACTCATCTCACTTTTTGGTACATAGCCAAAAAGTTTGATGAGTAATTATAAAAACAATATTATTTTTAGAATCTCTTAAAACTCCCTAGTTATGTATTAACTGGAAAAAAGTAAAAGAATCTAAACCATAATGCTGCTTTCATATTTTGAAATTTAATTATATTTGGTTCTCGCTATTTTGACGAGAAGTAAACTAAAAGTAATATTTTTTGAAACAATGTCAATATTTTTTTAAAAATAATAAAATTGTAATAATCTACAAATATATTATTATAAAGAGTAATACTCATTAAGTTTTTGAAATATGAGAATTATATACCAATGAATTCCTGGCTCTTATAGCCATGTTACTTACAAAAAAAATAAAAATTTTTTTAGTAAAAAAATCACAAAAGTTCAATGATTTAACACTTATGAAGATGTGTGGGCAAATATCGATGATAAGTCAATTGCTATTATGCCATTTGAAAATAGTTATGTTGGAAATATTTGGAAAAATTATGCACAATATATAGAAATGATGGATAAACTTGATGTCATATGAGAAGTTATGGTAAAGGCAGAACATTGTTTAGTTTCGAAAGAAAAATCTCTCGAAGATGTCAAACATGTATATTCTGCTCCTGATGTATTAGCTCAATGCAAAAATTTTATTAAAAAACATAAATTTTCAACTCACGAGTATCTTGATACAGCAATGGCTGCTGAGGCAATTAGTTTATGAATAAAAGAAAATGGTGCAGCTATTGCTCCAAAACTTTCTGCTATCGAATATAAACTCAATGTTCTTGCTGAAAATATTCAAGATGTGGATGACAATATTACTCGTTTTTTAATCGTAGCACAAAAATGAAACAATGTAGAATTTACTAAAAAACAAAATAAAGTCTCTCTGCATTTCACTCTTACTGATTGATTTGAAGACTTTAATCATGTATTTAGAATTTTTGATGTATTTAAGGCAACGGTAATAAAAATGAATCTCTACCCTACAGGTGAAAAAGCCTTTGAACAAAGTATTTGTATGGATGTATATTTTTGAGACCATATTTCTGAAGCCCCAGATTGTATCAATAAAATATGAGAATATTGTCGTGAAATGAATATTTTATGAATATATTAAAATAATAAAGCAAAAATCGCAGATAATATCTGCGATTTTTTTTAAATACTAGCAACGGCTTTTGGATCAGTATAAAAATCTAACCCTCCAGTATGCATTTTCGTTGGTTTATTATGCTCAAAATATACCTCTGCGAAATAATTCTTTATTGACTCAGCCGCATCCGGCTCAAGTTTAAATCGAACTTTTACTTCCGTTTCGAATAGGTCATCCCAAGTAAATTCCAAACTTCTTTGCGAATTTCTATTTTTAAATGGAGAAATATCAAAATCAGAATTTTTGATATCTTCAACGCTTAATTCCCCAGAAAAATGACTATATCTTGGAATAGATTGAATTTTTTTCAACAATAATTCATAATCCGTAAAAACATTTTCTTGTTTACCAGTATCTTGACTACTTGTATTCAACTTGCTTCGCTCCTTTTTCTATTGCTCAAGTGATTATAAGTGTCTACATAATATGAAAAAAAAGAAAAAATCAAGTTATTTTTTGTATACAAAACATATACAAAAAATTGACTTTTTTGTGAAAAAAAATACTATTTTTATAACCACAATTATAGGAGAATGGTTATGAAATATTTTATTGGTATTTTATTATTCATTTCTCCAATTGTTTGGGGAAATGAATTGGTTGATTTTGAATTCAAAGATAATAAAATTTGGGTACAAAATTTAGAAAAAAGTTATTCTCAAAATGACTGTAATACAAATATAAATAAATTTGGTATTACTCAGCAAACGAGTCTAACTATCGAAAGTACATGTGATAGTGGTTTTTTTCCGAAAAGATCACCTCAAATGAGTTTTTCATATAAATACGAAAACATTGAAACAAATGATTTCGGTATGCTTATGAACTACCAAAGCTTTAGTTTTGGTTTAACTTTTGATACAAAAACATACCAAAATGGAGATGAAAAATTTGTAGTGCATAGACCAAAAATCAATGCAAGCTACAAAGGAATGTTTCATTTTGGAAAATATAAAATTCATCATAAAGTCACAGCACGTTGGATTAATCCTAATAAACTGATGAATTTTGATGAAAATATTTTTCCAGCACTTCCTCTTATGGATAGTCGAAGTGAAGTATCTAGCCGCGTTATTTATGTTGGTTGGCACTGGAAATTTTAAAGAAAAACCACGCGAAACGCGTGGTTTTTTATTTACATAATTTTATATTTTCTCCCAACAAAAAATAATCATAGAAATCATATAAGACATATTCACATCCATAAAATTTTTTGTCAAAAAGTCATTTTATTCGTCGATATTCATCAAATACTAGCATAATTTATTTCTTTTTCAGCATCAATATTTTTCATTTTATCTTCTTGTGTTCAAGATATTTTTTTCTTTTTAAAACTTTTTGTTGATTTTTTTTGAATATTTTGAGTTAATTCTCAAATATATTCATCGCTTATTGATATAGTTTTATAATTATTCGCTTGAAAATAATTTCAAAATTCATCGATCACATAATAATCTACTAAAAAATTTCCACTGTTTATATCTGACTGTTTTTTATGCTGATATTTCCCTATTTCATCGGATTTAATTGTAAATATTTTTTCTCCATCATCAATGTAAACAGTAGAGTTAGGAAATGTCGTTCCAGAAATTTTTAAAGCTTTTTTTTGCTGAGAAATATTACGAGTAAGTTTTATACGTGAAGTTTCATCTTTTATTTCAAAATAATCTATTGAATCAATTTTATGAGAAAAATTCTTTTGAGTTGAGCGTTTAATTTCTGTAAAATAATTTATGGCTTCGTCCTGTAAATTTACCAAATTTTTCGGTTGAATTTCTAACTCCGAAAAAAATCATAAATAATTGTTTTGAGATTTTTCAAAACTCTCTACTTGCTTCGCTAAATTAATAATTTCTTGCGTATTTTCCGGTGCAATGACCTGCACTCAAATATTTTTTGAAAACAATAATTTTTGTCCATCATAAATTTTTAATACTATATTATGCTCTCAAATTTCAAACCAAACTGATTTTGGATTATTTTTATCGACACTAAAATTATTAGGAAACTCCCAGGTATACTCTAAGTTTTTATACTGTTTTACACTCAAATTAATATTACATTTTTCTACTCCTAAACATATAATTGTATCTCAAATTTTCTTTCTAAAATCTGTTTGTTTTCCCTGTAAAATAATTTCAAAATCATATTTTTTTTCTTCCGTTATTTCTTCATACATATTATGAATAAATAGACTTTTATTATGCGATGTATTTGTTTTATTATTCTTCACAGATAATGTGATTTTATGTCATCCTGCTGGTAAATAAATATTTCTCGGATTACATGTTTTGGTATATTTATCACGTGTTTCTATCTCTCAAAAATCCCATAAACAGTCTTCGTAACTCGCATTTTTATACTGTAAATTTACACTACATTTTTCTTCATTACATCTATTATTTTCAAGTCCTGATTGTACAAAAATTTCTTTATTTTCTGAGACATCTACAATAATATTTTCTGTTTCAGAATTTTTATTATCACTATTTCCTCAGCTTGATCATCATTTATTCGTACTTTTTTTAAAATTTTTTACATAAAATATTTTTTGAGAAAAGTTGTTTAAATTCTCTTTATCGATAATATTTACTAATAATTGATATTCTCAAACATCATATTTTACATAACCTGGGTTACATTTTTTATCCGTTGCTTGTGTTGAAAAATTTCATCATCAAAAATCCCACTCACAAATATAATTATTTTCTATAAAATCTCATTCAAAACTTTTTTCAATATTCAGATTCAAGCTACAATTATTTTTATCACACACCAGACTATCACCAGATATTTCTGCTCAACTTTGTATTTCGAGAAATATTTCAGGAACTTGTAATACTTCTGGAATTTCTTCATTATCTTCACCTCAATCAACTTCACCTATGTTTCAATCTTCTCATGAATTTTCTTCTCAATCCCCACTGCCATTATCAGGATTTTGAGAATTATCTTCTCACTCACTTGGATTTTCTGGCTCAGGAGAATTATCAGGATTTTCGTTTGGATTTTCTCATTCTTCATTTCAGTTTTCTCAAGAATTTTCTTCTCAATTTTCAGAATTATCCTCTCCAGAATTTTCTCAAGAATCATCTTCTGATATATTATTTTTTAAAATAATAATTTCTTTTTCTACAAAATTTTCTCGATTATTTTCTTCGAATAATTTAATATTTATAGTATTTTCTGATTCTTCAAATAGTATAGAATTTGGATTACAATCAAATATTTCTGATGAATTTGAAAAAATTATTTCACATCAAAAATCTGATGAAATTTCTCATTGGTTTTCATCTAATATTTTGATATTTACTTTACATTCTGCTTGATCTGGATCACAAGAATATTCTTGTTTTTGAATATCTTTTTCGAGAATATAGCTCGGATTTTGAAATTCTATAAATATTTCTGGGAAAACTATTTCTGGAGTTTCTACATTATTTTCGTCTGGATTTTCATCCGGACTTCCTCAACCTTCATTCACGCTTTCTCAAGAATTTTCTCAAGAATCATCTTCTCACTCGCTTGGGCTTTCAAACTCAGGTGAATTATTTTTTAAAATAATAATTTCTTTTTCTATAAAATTTTCTCGATTATTTTCTTCGAATAATTTAATATGTACAGTATTTTCTGATTCTTCAAATACTACAGAAGTCGGATTACAATCGGTAAATTCTTCTCAATTTGAAAAAATTATTTCACATCAAAAATCTGATGAAATTTCTCATTGGTTTTCATCTAATATTTTAATATTTACTTTACATTCTTCCTGCTGTGGATCACAAGAATATTCTTGTTTTTGAATATCTTTTTCGAGAATATAACTCGGATTTTGAAAATCTATAAATATTTCTGGGAAAATTATTTCTGGAGTTTCTACTTTATTTTCGTCTGGAATTCAATCTTCTCATGAATTATTCTCTCAATTTTCTCAATTCCCAGTTCCATTATCAGGATTTTGAGAATCATCATTTCACTCATTTGGATTTTCTGGTTCAGGAGAAGTATTTTTTAAAATAATAACTTCTTTTTCTATAAAATTTTCTCGATTATTTTCCTCGAATAATTTAATATTTATAGTATTTTCTGATTCTTCAAATAGTATAGAATTTGGATTACAATCAAATATTTCTGATGAATTTGAAAAAATTATTTCACATCAAAAATCTGATGAAATTTCTCATTGGTTTTCATCTAATATTTTGATATTTACTTTACATTCTGCTTGATCTGGATCACAAGAATATTCTTGTTTTTGAATATCTTTTTCGAGAATATAACTTGGATTTTGAAAATCTATAAATATTTCTGGGAAAGATATTTCAGGAGTTTCTTCATTGTTTTCGTCTGGATTTTCGTCTAGATTTTCGTCATCATTATTTCAGCTTTCTCCAGAATCAGCTTCTGAGTATTCTGAACTTTCATCTCAATTATCAGGATTTTCAGATTCAACTCATTCATTTGCTGTTTCATCTGGAACTTCTTCCTCTTGATTTCAAGCATCAACATTTTGAGAATTATCTTCTCAATCAAAAGAATTACTAGATTCAAGTGAATTTTCAGAACTTTCTTGAGTATTTTCTCAAACTTCTTTTATAATTATTTCTTGTTCAATCTCTTGAGCAAAAACTGGAAAACATTGCACACAACAAAAAAAGCATAAAACTATGCCTGATATCCCCCTTTTTATCATAATATTTTTTCAAAAAAATAATATATATACATATTATACTCAGTGGATATTAAATGGACATTAAATTTTTGAACTTTTTTATAAAAAAAATAAATATTTTTCTTTCGAAAAATACTTATTTTATATTTGCCAGTAATACTTGAATTTGTTTTTTATAGTCTTTATCTGCTTGACGAAGGTATTTTTCACCATGATTATCAAATTCATGAACCAGTGTATTTCTGAGTTTATGTAATTTCCATATTTTTTGAATATCTCAAATTTCGTTTGGTTGCGCTTTTAAAATTTCTCAAAATGTTCCAGTATATCATAATTGTTTCAAAATTTTATGATAGAGTTTATCCATATCTACGATTTTTTCTTTTGTTGAAACTCCTCTTTGTATTCTTTGTAATAATATTTTTAATTGTGCAATTTCTTGGCTGGTTAATTTTTTCTTTTTAGAAAATTTTAAAACCATGAATATCGCATATATAAATAATATGACGAAAAATCAAAGTGCGAAATACATATAATTCATAATTTTTATATTAGATAGTTTCTTGAATTAATTTTTTTAATTCATCTATATTTTGTTTTTCTAATGCAGAAATATATATTTTATTTTTATTAGAAAAATTTTTCTCAATAAAATCTTTTTTTGAAGCATATGTTGCTTTCCCACTGTCATCATTAATAATATATTCTCCTTCTCAAATTTCATCAATTTTATTAAACACATAAATAACTGGCTGTTTTGCTCAAATATTTTCTAAAATTTCTTCAACTACGGCAATTTTTAAATGCATTTTTTCATCTGCTGCATCTACCACATGTAATAAAATATCTGATTCAATAGAGTCTTCTAGTGTTGATTTAAATGCATCTATAAGTTTTGGTGGAAGTTCACGAATAAATCAAATTGTATCATTTATAAGTAACTCTCTTGGTGGAATATATGCTCATGTTTTTTCATTGTATTCAGCTGGAATAAACATTTTCCCAACAGAAGTTCCAAGGGTTGCAAAAAGTTTATCTTCTGCTAAAACTCCTTTATTTGTAAGTGAATTTGTAAGAGTTGATTTTCCTGCATTTGTATAACCTACAACTCCAACCGTATTCATTCATTTTTTCTTACGACCTTGTCTATGTTGTTCACGAACTTTTGAAAAGTGATCGAGTTGTTCACGAATATGTTGTTCTTTTTTACGCAAGTGACGTTTCATGATTTCGGTATTTGTTTCTCATTTCCCTCTAGTTCCAACTCAACCTCATTGTTTTGAAAGTTCCATCCCCATACCATAAATTCTTGGTCACATATGTTTAATTGCAGCAAGTTCAATTTGTAATTTTGCTTCTGCAGATTGAGCATTTTTTTCAAATATTTTTAATATTAAATCTACTCTATCCCAAGCTTTTGCTCAAATAGATTTTAATTTATCATTAATAGTATGAATTTGTTTTGATTTTAAAATATTTCATAAAATTAAAACGTTCGCTCATTCTCTTTGCATTTCTTCGATGATTTCATCTAACCTTCCTTCTCAGATAAATGTATTATAATCCGGAATAGATTTATTTTGAATATGTTTTACAATAACTACTCAACCATAAGTATTCACGAGATTTTCTAACTCTATCATCCTATCTTCCATTTGCTTACGAACGTGTAATTCTTTTGGTAAAATATCTGCGATAAATACCTTTAACTCACCTGGAGCATATTCTATTTGGTCTTGAAATTGCTCTAAGTCTCTTTCTGATTTATTTTGTCTAGCCATTTTTTTCTTCTTATTTTTCTAAATTATTTATATTTTACCTAAATTTTGAGAAAAATAAACCTGAAATACAAATTGCATTTCAGGTTTTATTCTCACATTATTAAACTTTCCAAATCTCATACTTCTATTCAGGCTTCTTTGAGATTTAATATTTCTCACATTATTTGATCAAAATCATAACTTGAAAGGTTTTGAGAAAAGCTCGATTGTAATATTTTTCTATATAACTTTGCTTTTTTTATAATATTTTTCAGCTCATAATATGAATTTTCAATTTCAGAAATATCCGAAATATCTTGCTTTAATTCAAGGAAATTATTTTCTATATCTTCAAATTGTAAATCTAATTCTTCCAAATTTTGAGATTTCATATTTTGTTGAATTTGATTTATTTTGTCTTGAATTTTTCTATTGAGTAAATTTTTTCTAAATTCTGTTATTTCTCTTTCGTATTTTTCTACATTTATTCCTAAACTTTTTGCCTTTTGAATCTTATTATTAATATCAATAAAATTATTCGAAGAAAGAAATTTGTTATTTGAAAGTGAAGAAAAAAGCTGTGAAATTTCACCGAGTAATTCAAAAGAATAATCTCATAATTCTTCCATATTTAATTTTTCATTTTTCATAGACAAATACTCAGAAAATAAAAATTTAATTGTATTATAACAAAGAATCAAAAAAACACAAAAAAAGCAGCTTACGCTGCTTTTTTAGTTACCAAAAGTTTCCAATTCGCAAACCTATCGTGTGGAATAAAAATTTTTGTGTTGAGTAAAAGTTTTAAAACAGAATTTTTCTGTACTTTTAAACTTTTATAATTTATCTGATAAAAAACTATTTGATGATTCAAATGCTCTATATCATTTTTAGAATCTAAAATACAAAATCCTAAAGTTGTACACTTATAAACTTTTTTTTCATAATTTGCTTGTTTTTGCAAGCGTTTAGACCTTTTGTGTATTTTCTTTTTTTGCTTGTTCAGCTTCGAAATGATACTTTTATGTTCATAGCTCTGTATACATAAATTCCAGTAAACGAGAGTATATAAAACGATCCAGTCGATTTTCATCTATTTCTCCAATAAACTTTTTTTGTATGTTCATAAATTATATAATAAAAAACAAATAAGTAAAAATATATTTTTACTTATTTGTTTTTTTATCTTACATACCAAATTACATAGTCTGAAACTATTGGATTTAATTTTCCACCTAATTTTTTATAAAAAACTGAATACCCTGCATCATCGAAATCTACATTTCCGTTATTCGAAGCATTAAAGTATGGTCAAATTGCAGAGCCATGATAAATATAATACATTGAACTGTCTCAATCTTCTCAAATCATTTGGAGAGAAAGATCTCATCTATTGTTTACATCCGTTGAAATATTTGTTTTTTTCACTGGGAGTACTTGATTATCTTCATTATATTTTACTCAAATATAATAATCAGATAAACTTTTTGCTGTAAAATCATAGGTTAAAAATTGGTTATTTTCATCCGCAAACATTATTTCATTTCATCCAACATAATTGTATGAATTTAAAATTGTATCTTTTGAAAAAATGGTTGAGATATTCCCTAAAGTTGTAAAATTAAATATTGAATTATTTAGTTCTTGAACTTTTTCCATATACTGCTTTTTTTGCTCATCAGTAGTAGCATGTCATCAAACTACACTTGAAGGAGAAGTTGCTTTGAAAGTAAAGTGAGATTTATCTGCAATAGATATAACACTCGTCCATCCTCATCCATCTGTGGTCATATCACAATATACGTCATAAATTTCTGTTTTATTGTAACTGAGCGTATAAATACCATCTTTATCTTGCAAATCTGAATTTTTATCGAGTAATTCTTTACACGATTTTGCAAATCCATATTTATTTAAATTGACTACTTTTGCTAAAACTTTTTTATCTCCTGTTTCGATTTGTTTATTCATGATAACTCAAAAATTTTGTGTTGTTTGAGAAATATCAATTTGAGCATCCTCAGTAGTATTTTGAATTGGTTCAAACGTTGTTTCATCTAAAATTATTCCTAGTGAATCTCATCTAGTTTCAGGAAATTTTTGTGTATTATTTGAATACGTTTTTTGAATATTTAGTTGAGCAAATGTATCTTTATTTTCTAGAAATGATAATACTTGAAATTTATTTCTTGCTGTATTTACAGAATATGTATATGGTTGTTTGGTTTGAGGATCAAATCATCCATCATAAATTCACAGTGATCATTCTAAAATGCCGGCTGATAATTCTCATTGATATTGAAATATTGTTCCACTTGAAGAAATATCGATTTTATTTGCAGGGAGTGGAAAATCTTTTCAAGCAATTTTTAACAATTCAAATCATTTATCAATATTTGTAAGATCTGTCATCCTCACTGAATCTCTCGAAGTTGAGCCATATCCAGAATAAGACACAAAAGCAATCGAAGATAAAATGGCTAAAACTGTTATTACAACAATTAATTCTACAAGTGTAAAAGCTCAAAAGTTTTGTTTTTTCATATTTATAATGTTTTGTAAATATTTGTCTCTATTATTCTAATAAAAAAGTAACAAAATAGAAATTTTTTCTATAAAATAATTATTGAAATAATTTATATTTTGAAAAATAGATTATTTTTTTATTATAATTTAGAATAAATTAAGATTTCTATTTAATATCTTGGTATATATTTAAAATATTAATAATAAAAATATGACAAAATTTGATTACGACGTAATAATTATTTGAGCATGAAGCGCAGGATATCCAGCTGGAATGTATGCTTCGAGATATAAACTAAAAAACTTAGTAATTTGAGGACAACCAGGTGGTGCACTTGCTACTTCTCATAAAGTTGAAAATTATCCTGGTGTATTATCCGCTTCTGGAAAAGAAATTATGGATAATTTCAAAGCTCATGCTGAAAATGCAGGAAGTGAAATGTTAGAAGAAATGGTTGATGTATTAGAAAAAAAAGAAGATCACTTTTATGTAAAAACAGCTTCAGGAAAAGAATTTACTTCAAAATATGTTATTCTAGCAACAGGAAATAAATATAGACATTTAGGAGCAAAAGGTGAAGAAGAAATGCTTGGAAAATGAGTTTCATATTGTGCTACTTGTGATGGAATGTTTTTTAAAGGGAGAGATGTAGTAATCGTAGGTGGTTGAAATACAGCACTTACTGAAGCTTTATATCTTGCTGAAATTTGTAACAAAGTATATGTAGTTCATAGAAGAGATACATTTAGAGCAGAAGATATTTGGGTAGAACAAGCAAAAAAATCAGAAAATATTGAATTTGTATTAAATGAAGAAGTTGATGAAATTTCAGGAAAATTTTTCGTAGAAGAAATTAAATTAAAATCTGGAAAATCACTCAAAGCTGATGGAATATTTGTAGCCGTTGGTTCAGATCCAAATACTCAACTCGTTTCACACATGGACTTACAAAGAGATGATGAAGGATGTTTAGTGGTAGACGCGAGACAAGAAACAACTGTAAAAGGATTATTTGCAGCTGGTGACGTTTCTACAAACTCAAATAAATTTAAACAAACTATTATGTCTGCAGCAGAATGATGTTTAGCAGCTGATAGTATTCATGAAGATGCGTTAAGAAATCACTAAAAAAATAGAAATTAAAAAAAACGAGCAATGCTCGTTTTTTTATTGACATATTTTATATTTACACTACATTATATCTGTTATTCAGTTTCACAAAAAAAGGAGAATCATGTGGAAAAATTAACAGTTCAAACAACAGGACCCAAAAATAAAACAGAATATAATCAAAGATTATCGGGAACAAGAAAATTATTTCTTGTCGCGTGTATCTCTGGGTGTATTTTGTACACCTATATTTTTTGAGTAACCAACGTTCCAAAAAGGCCAAGCAATGCTTGGCCTTTTTTTTATGATTTGAAAAATTTTTCTTTTTTTTCTATCCAATCTTGTGATTGTCTTACGAGATTTTTTTCATCACTTTTATTTTGTAAAACTGCTTTTAAAACTTCTTCTGTAAAAATAGTATTTTGACTTCATTTAAATAAAATTACATATTTTTCATCAGTTTTTTCTAAGAATTTTTTTAATGATTCTCACGCAATATTCGATTTTTTGAAAATATTTTTTTCTCATTCAAATTCTTGCACTTCTAATGCTTGATACAATGGTGAAATTTCCGTTCCTACACAATATATCCCATCTGCATGAATTACAGTGTCATTAAGCTCTAAATGCTTACCAGGTGAAATTTCTCAAAGTTCTCTCATATCTCCTATAACTAAAAATACTTTATAATCTGAAAAAAGATTTTTTTGAAGTGCAAAAGTATTTTCAATCATTTTCACCATACTGGCCGGAGCTGCATTATATGTAGAATCTATGAGAATATTTCATTTGATTCATTCTAAAATATTAAATCTTCCTGGCTGATTTTCTAATGTAAAAATATATTCTTTTTGAGATAATTGTATTCCCATATCTTGAGCAATTTGTAAAGCCAGAGCAATATAATCTAAATTTTCTTGTCCAAAAATGTTTGCTTTTATTTGTGTATTTTCGAATAAAAATTCACTATAAATTTTTCCATTTTTTTGACTAAACTGAGAATTTTCTATATGTGGTAAAAATTGTTTTTTTTGTAAATATTCATCAAATATTTTTTTCAAATATTCATCAAAATTTCATACATAAATTTTTTCTTTTGAAGTATCAAGTAAAATTCTTTTTTCTTCTCAAATTTCTTCTTTTGTATCAAAAAATTCTGCATGAACAAAGTCAAGTTTTGTAAAAATTCCATAGTCTGGAGTCACTACACTAGTTAAATATTTCATATCTCCTGGAGCATCAATTCCATATTCTAACACTAAAATATCGTATGGTTTTTTTGAAAAAAATAATTTTTTTAAAATAATTCAAATATTTTTTCATAAACTCGAAATATTTGGAGAATATTGCGTAATTTCAAAAATAGAAAAAATAATTCCTAACTCAGAATTAAAATTTTTCGGTGAAGTAGAAACTATTTTTTCTCATTGAACTTGTTGTAACACTTGAGCAATAATCATTCTCGCGCTAGTTTTCCCTACACTTCCAGTAATCCCAATAACTTTTGGATTATGTTTTTTTATGTATTTTTGTGCACAAATTTTTAAAAATCTATAAATTATATGTAATATTTTTTGTTTCATTTTCCTGAGTTAATAATATTTTTCTAAGTATATATATTTTTTAACAAAAAGAAAAACCAAGTACAAAACTTGGTTTATTTTACCTGGTTATAAATTTTTGAAAAATCTAATGCAAAATTGTTATTTCATAACATTTCATCTCTTAATGATTTAAATGTTCACAAAAATTTTTCTACATCTTGCAAACTTCCTTCTGGAAAATATCATAAACTAATATGTGCTTGTGATTTATTTCATATTTCGTTTAACAATGGATTTTTATTATGAGGAAATAAACATAAGTAAACTCTGTTATTTACATAACTTACCATTGTCCCAATTTTATGAAATGACTCATCAAATTCTAGACTAGGATTTATACCATTATCTTCAATTTTATCTTTTGAGAAATTATTCATTTTATCTTCAATTTTTTCTACATGCGTTTGAATATTTTTTACATTTCATTGATAATATTCAATTGTTGCATGAAAACATTGTCATCTTGCTTTAAAATTTAAAGAATTATCATCTGAGATTTTTTTAATTTTATGAGTAAAATCAACGAGAGTTTTTTCAGTTTCTGGAGAAACTAAAAAACCAATAAAACCTTTCACATTATAATCTGAATTTTCATATTCTCAATGATTCATATCGATAAAAATAAGAATTAATTACAAATAATAATACTAATTTTTCTAAATAATTCAAAAAAAAACCAAGTACAAAACTTGGCTTTACACATAAATACAACAAATTAGTTATTTTGTAATATTTTTTCTAATTGTTGGTATTCATCGACTTTTATTGCTCCAGGAAATAAAAGCAATATTTGTTTTTTTAATTTTGTATCATCGATATAAAATTCGATACTCACTGGAGTATCACAATCAATATCGTTCAAATCAACATGTTTAAATAATAACTTTAATAAAAGTAATTTTTTATTAAAATTATTTGTTTCTTTCAATAACTTTATACTAATAGAACTATAGTCTAAAAACAATTTATTTAATTGTGGAAATTGTTTTTGAATTTGATATGTTATATCATCAAATACAATTTCTACTACATCTTCTTGACTCACTTTGTTTACATACAAGCTTTCCATTTTGTTAATCCTGTAACATTAAAAGTATAATTATTATATAATATTTTTAATTTTATACCAAATAAAAAGAGCTGAATAAATATTCAGCTCTGAGGTTATGACTTATGTTGTAACACAATCAATTTTTTCTAATGAACTTAAATGATCAAAATTACAATTAAATACATTTACATCTTTGGCAATATTTGGCTGTGTACCAAGTTTATCAACATAATAAAAATTTGTTTTTGTATTTTTGGTGGTTGCATAAAAACTCCTCACTATATCTTTTAATTCATTTACATAAACACCTGAGCTATATAATTTTTGTAGTTCAGAAAATTTATATGCACACATAAAGGCTTTATACGGTTGTATATATTTAGGCAAAGGAATATTATTTTCTTCAAAGTAAGAAACAATATTTTCATACATATTTCGAAAAATATCAAAGTATTTTATATCTCTTTGATCTACACTTACGTGAATATCTAAATGTTTCATTCATCCATCCTTTTTTATGAAAGTAGCAACATTATATAAAAAAATAAAAAAGTACAGTATTTCTGTACTTTTTTATTAAAAATCCCAAGTTCCATTCATTGTACTTGATTGTGCATAGTTTGTAACTGTTGTTTCAAAAAAGTTCCCTTTATCACCATTAGTATCTTGGATTCTATCTAGATGTTTATATGGATTTGCAGTAACTCATTCGTAGAGAGGTTTTAAACCTAAAAGATTTAATCTTTCGTTTGCTAACCATTTAGTGTAATTTTCGATATTTTCGTGTCCCATTCCGATAATATTTTTCCCGAGAATATGTTTTGACCATCTAATTTCTTGATCAACAGCTGTTTCCATCATATCATAGATCATTTTTTCATCGTAAATATCTGGAAATTCTTTTTTAATTTCTTTGATAATATTTGCAAAAATAGTTACGTGCGTTAATTCATCTCTTCTGATGTAGTTAATCATTCTATCTGTTGCAACCATTTTTGATTGATCAGCAAGTGTATCAAAAAATGCAAAACCATTGTAGAAATAAATACTTTCTAATAAAAAGTTTCAAACAACTCATCTAAAGAAATTTTTATCATTTGGATTATCAATAAATTCTTGATAAATTCCACCGATAAATTCATTTCTTTCTAATAAATGTTTATCTGTTTTCCAGAAATAATAAATTTCATCTCTCTCAGCTGAACCTACAACCGATTCTAAAATTGTTGCATACGATTGTGAGTGAATCGCTTCTTGGTATGCTTGAATCGATAAAATAAGGTTTACTTCCGGAGCTGTGATATATTCTGAAAAGTTTGGTAGATTAACCGTTTGGATAGAATCTAAAAATATCAAAAATGATAAAATACCTTTATAGGCTCTTTGTTCATCATCTGTAAGTGATTTTTTAAATTGAACTCCATCTTCCCCTAGTCCACTTACTTTTTCTGGAAGCCAAAAATTCCCAACCATTACTTGGTATAAATTTTTTGCCCAAGAATATTTTGTAGAATTAAGTTGAAATAATCCAGTTGAATTCCCCTTGATAATAGTTCTATTTGCTACATCATCATTCCCTTTAGCATTAAATATAGGGTTTGCTTTCATTTCTGACATGTGTAAATTTTTAGTGAATATTTTATATTATTTTTCGAGTTTTTTTGTTATAAATTCTGTGAAATCTTTTGCTGTTTCGAAATTTAAATGTACCGAAGCATAACGAACATAGGCAACTTCATCCAACTCAGCCAGCACTTCTAAAACATCTTTTCAAATTTGTTTTGAAGAAACTTCTGCGCCTGCATTCCAGTTATATTCTAACTTTGCAACTGTTTCATTTAATTTTGAAATACTAATATTTCTTTTATTTATAGCTTTTAATAAACTATCCTCCAATTTTGACCTGTTATATTTTTGTTTTCTGTTTCATGATTTATTTACGATTAAATCAATTACTTCTAACTTTTCAAATGTAGTAAATCTATACTGACAATTTTCACATTCTCTTCTTCTTCTCACTGTTTTACCATCTTCTGCAATTCTCGAATCAACTACCTTTGTGTCCGTACTCCCACATTGCATACAATACATAATTTTTTCATGTGTTAAGAAATAACATATTTCAAATAAATATAACTTTATTTATCAGTCTTTCAATCTAATTTTTATTTTGATGTTAAAAACTAGATATAGTTATCTCTACGTTCACATTATACAATATAGAGTATTTTTGCAAGAAAAAATATATTGACATTTTCATAAAATATTCTTCATTTAATACTACATATAGTATTTACTATTGTATTTTAAACACAATATAAATACTTTTAGGGGTTTTAAAATAATTCTGGGGTAAAAAATATTATTTGCTATTATCTCTATATTCTATAAAATATTTTTACCTGGGCAAGGTGTCATATACATGGCGAAAAAGACCAAGACGAAATTTTCGTCTTGGTCTTTTGTTTTTTTGACAATATTACAAGTAAAAATAATTTGACTTATTCTTAATAATTGAATATAATAATTTTGTAAACTTAGTAAAACTTGTGGAGGGTATGTCAGCAGAATACCTGTTGAAGCAAGTGACTGCTAAGTTTTTTTATTGTCTAGATTTTTCATCTCTAAAAAATGTTCTAAATTATTTACATCATCAAAAAAATATAGTTTTTTATACTCTCATACAATTATATCAGCTAATTGTAAATTTAAATCGTTCTTAGATCCTTTCAAAGTGAATTCAACTTTATAGCCAAATTTTTCTGAAACATAGTTTGAAATTTTATTTTCAAAGACTCTATTATTTTTCGTATTAATATTATCATGAACAATAATAATTTTTTTATTTATTTTCCATTGATAAGAAAGTATTTCTGTAAAAATTTTTATTAATAAATTCATATACCCTTCTGGAGATTCAATATAATATTCTTGAAAATGGAAACCAAAAGTATGTATACCAAGTTTATCAAAACCATCATCTGTCATCAATTGTGAAATAAATTCTTTTCAAAATTTATTAGTACTTTTTAATTCTATTGTATTGGGAATAAGAAAATCTTTTAATTTTAATTTCATAAATTTATGAATATATGCTGTATTATGATTCTCTGACAAAAAACCTCAAATTACAATTTCTCATTTCCCTATTCTTTTTGATTCATCTAAATAAATTATCATCTTTTTTCTTTAAAAATATTTCTACTATTATACTCATAATTCAGAAATAGAAAATTTTAAATTCAGAAATGTATATATTTCGTATATAATTGCAATCAATAAAAAAATAAACACAAACATTTGTGTTTATTTTTTGGTTCTAGAATTTATAATATTTTCTATCTCTTGTTTCAAAGCTTATAATTTATTTTTATTTAGCTTTTTTCATTCTATCTTTTGAAACTTTCATTGCTCTTTTACAAGATGATTCTGTTGTATATGTTTCGCTAGTCAGAATTGTTTGTCAGTTTCCTCAAATTAATTCAAAATAAAATTGATTATTTGATGATTTACTCATTTCTAATTTAGGTGTTCTTGTCATAATAATATTATTTACGATTATATGCTACTCAAAAGGTAACAAAAATATTTGCAGATAACAAAAAAATGACTAATATTGGTCTACCGGTTCACTCAGGTAGATGAATATTTCATCTAAAACTCAAAATTAAGGGCAATTAATTTTGGGTTTATTTTTTTGCTCTATTTTTCATGTAATAACCTTAATAAAGTTAAGAAATAAATTTTTATGGTGCCCGATTTCTCCGGGCATAAATTTAAAAGCTCCTCAAAATTACTTTGAGGAGCTTTTATTATATATTTTCAAATATGTATTATTTTCTTGTATATTATCCTCTTATTTATGTATTGTTAGTTATTTATTGTGTTGTTTTTATTACCCACTACAACTTGTACATTCTTTTACTTCCAGAGACATTGATCTCACGTAGTAAACAGTTTTGATACCTTGTTTCCAAGATTTCACGTAATATCTGTAGAGGTCTGCTGGAGAGATAGTTTGAGGGTTGATAATCCATTCGAATGAAGCAGATTGGTCAATCCATTTGTAGATTACTGACATCATATCAATTACGTCTTCCATATCCATGTTTACGTATTCTTTATAGTACCAGAAATTTTCTTGGTTGAGGTTTGGAGCAACTACAACTGATGGTGCAACAGAGTTAGTTTCTACGAAATATCTTTTATAGATTGGCAGAAGTGCTGCTGTTGTACCGACAACTCATGCAGTTGAAGTATTTGGAGCTGGAGCTAAATGGTAAGCAAATCTCATTCCATCTTTTTTGATGTTTTTGATAAGTTTTTTCCACTCAGCTGCCATAGTAGAGTTTTTTTCAAACCATGCGTCATCTTTCCCTAGGATGATTCATTTTGACCACTCAGACCCTTCATAAAGTTCATATGGAGCTTTTTCTGCTGCGAGTTCATTTGATGATTTAAATGTGTGATATGCAAATTTTTCCATCATAAGGTCGACAACATCTCTTGCTTCTTTTGAATCATATGCAAGATGATTTACAGCAAGATATTCTGCTAATCCTAGAAACCCTACTCAAACAGATCTATATCTTTTTGCTGTTCTTTCTGCTTCTTTAATTGGGTAGTAGTTTAAATCAATTACATTATCAAGTATTCTCATGATAACTGGAACTACTTTTGCAATATCTTCATCAGTATTTACTTTAGCAACGTTCACTGAAGCTAGATTACATACTACTGAATCACCAGGAGTATATTTAATCACGATGTTTCCATCTTCGATTGATTCTTCTACATATTTTGCTGCTGAAGTATTTTGACAAATTTCAGTACATAATTGTGTAGAGTAAATATTCCCTGCATGTTTATTTGGATTGAGTTTATTTACAGTATCTCTATAAAATACATATGGCATCCCTGTTTCAACAGTAGATTTCATAAATTTTTTGAAAAGATCTTTTGCTTTTACCGTTTCGTTTAATTTTAGATTTGGATTTTTTTCACATTCTAAATAGTGTGCTTCAAATTCTTCATTAAAACTATCTTGAATAACTTTTCCAGTTACTTCTCTGACTTCTTTTGGATCCATAAGTGTCCAATCTCCGTTTTCTTCTACTCTTTTCATGAATAAATCAGGAATTGAAACAGCTGGGAAAACATCAAATGCTTTTCTTCTAATATCACCCGTTTCAGTTTGCAGGTCCAAGAAATCATAAATATCTCTATGCCACATATCAAGTGTTACAGAAATCGCACCAGCTCTTGCACCGAGTTGATTTACAGCTACTGCTGTATCGTTTATAACTTTAATCCATGGATTTACTCATCCAGAAACTCATTCTACTCATCTAATTGTACCACCTTTTGAACGAATATTCCCAAGATATACACCGATACCACCACCAAATTTTGAAATTTGAGCCATGTTTTCGATATTATGGTAGATTGCTCTTAAATCATCGTCTAGATTTAGTTTAAAACAAGATGATAATTGGTGATAGTTTGTTCTTGAATTTAATAAAGTTGGAGTTGGAAGAGAAATTTTCCCAGTTGCACAATATTTATAAATTTTAAATGCTACTTCGAGTCTTTTTTCTTCTGGTTCAGGAATTGCTAAGAATAATGCTGCTGACATGTACATTTCTTGTGGTAATTCTTTTACTACTTTATTTGGATTTAAAAGATATCTTTTATTGTACATTAACATAGTTGTATAATTGTACGATAAATCAGTATCTTTATTTAATTTTTTCCCTGCTTTTAAAATATCTTCTTTTGAATAATATTTGAAAAAATCTTTATAATACAGACCTTTATCAATATAGCTTTCAAATAAATTTAAATATTCTTGTGGATCATAAATTTTATTTATATCCATATTTCTGTTATTTGAAGCTTGTTTATACAAGTCGATTAATGCTAATCTCCCTGCGATAAATTGCCAAGAAGTGTTTTCAACTGAAATAAGATCTACAGCAGATTTGATCATCATTTTTAAAATATCTGAAGTTTTCATATCGTCTACGATATATTTTTTTAAACTATCAGAAATTTCTTCAAATGGACACACTCTTGCTAAACCAAAACTTACTCTTTTATAGGTATTTTTAACTTTTTCAACATCAAATGGTTCTTTTTTCCCGTCTGTTTTTACAATTTTTAATGAATTTTTTTCGATTTTCTTTTCTAATTTTTCTTTTTGTTTTGCTCTTTTTTTCTTTCTTTCGTCTCTATAAATAATGAAAGCTTTTGCTACTTCAAAATATTTTTTATCCATTAATTCTTTTTCAACTGCATCTTGAATTTGTTCAATAGTTACAATTGAGTTTTCAGTATTATTTTCTATATATTCATTGAGTTTTTCTACTACATTTTCAGCTATTTCATCAACAAAACCAAGGTCTTTTAACCCCATAGATTCTGCAGCTTTTTCCATCGCTCTTTCAATTCTCGTTACATCAAATGGCACTAATTCACCATCTCTTGTTCTAATAACCTTTACCAACATATTCAAAAAGTTAACAATAAAATTATTAATTCCTTACTCTATTGATTTTTGGAGAAATTGCTAAAAAAAAGACTCGACTTGTGTGCACTTTATGTTAAAAACTACAATATAGTGTGTTAGAATTCACAATTCACCACAATGAAATTTTGTACACAAAAATAATTTGAAGACCATTTTTTCCAAACAAAAAAACCACCTAATAAAAGTGGTTTTTTTAATATTTTTTATTATTCATAATTTAGTCCGAATTTACTAAATTAAAATAATCTACTATTATATAACGCATATCTATATTACTTGAACAAAATAATTTTTCATCAAGAATGATAGTAGCATCTGAAAGCTCATCATCGTCTATTTCAGCACGTAGAGTTGCATTCACAATTGTAATTTCATCTATATCAGATAAAGTAAAACAAAGTGTATGATTTTCATAACCACTGAGTTTAAAAATATCTGAATATTCTAATAAAACACTCATCTTGATTTTAAGTACAATATCATCAAATTTACCCGATTCAGTTAAACTAAATACGCTAGGATTATTTGAATTTTGATTATACAATGAAATCAAAGATTCTTTGTTTTTGTATTCATAATCTAGAGTTCTATTTTCATAATCGGTGAAAAATGCTGCTACCAAAGTCAAGATTATTTCATTTATTTCATTTTGCTGTATTTCAGTCATAATGACCTCCTAAAAATAGAGCATTCTAAAAAAGTGGAAGTACTATAAAATAAAATTAAAAATATGCAAATCTTTTTTTCTTTAGTGATTTTAAAGCGAAAAAATAAGATAAATATACATAAAAATAATTTAATTTTGACATTAACTCATTTTTTATTGTAATAATAATACTAATGTTAAAAATATTGGAGTGATTTTATGAATATCTCAGCTTTTTTTTCTGGACAGAAAATCTTGAAACAATTAAGTCAATTATCACAGTTTCAAGAAAATGTTGTCTACGTAGATGTGAGTAAAAATAGTTTTCAAATTGTTCGTAAATTATCAGATATTTGCGATGAGTCAGCAAATGAAATTGAAAAATATTTTGATTGTATTGACTGCAAAAAGTCGCTTGAAAGTGACTACTGCGATGCAAATATGACCAGCGTGGCTCATATTTATAGTACACCATTTACAACCAATCAACATGAAGTATTAGTGTGGTTATTTCATCTTGGATTTCGCAGTGCAACTATGAAAATTTTAGAAGTACAAGATGCTCATAAAATAGAAAATCCAGGTCAATATAATACTGAATACAAAAAAATGTTTGATGTTATTCATGGAGTTCCAGGAGGTATAACTGAAGATAAAACTCACCAAATCCTCAGAGAATATTTTGGGAAATTTGGAGATGTTTATTTCTTCGGGCACGCAGAAAGAGTTTTTATTAAAAAATTTTTACTAGCACAAAAAGAAGCTACCGTTTGGTAGCTTCTTTAATTTTATAAAAAATATTTTCATACAAGACTTCCTCAAATATACAGAAATCATAAATATAAAGTAGTAAACAAAATCAAAAATAAAATCGCTTGGTAAAACACAAAGAAAAAAAGTATAAACATATTTTTTTTCGAGAAATGTTTTAAAATTTTATATAAAAAAATAGCAAATAGTATTATTGCGAAAAATATCAGATATTTTAAAATAAAATATCTTTTTCATTCTTTTGAAAAATCAGAAAATTCTAATTTTTTTAAGCCTTCATATCAACCATAATTCTGGCAAATTTGAGTAGAAGCTCAAGATTTATGTAAATATACATATTGTAAATCAGGAAGAGGGAAAAAAATATCTTCCAGCAAAAAATCATAAAAACTATAATTATCTACCGCAAAATATTCTCAGAGATTATTCTCATATACTTTTCCAGGGAAATCACATATTTTATCATTTGCAGAAACAATTCAAAACGAGGATAAAAAAATCAGCAAGAAAATTATTATTTTTTTCATTTTTTTTATAATAAATATTATATATGTATAGTAGTAACAAAAAACAAAATGACAAAATTTAATTTACAATGAGTAATTTTAATTATTTTCGTATCTATTTTACTTGGATTAGGTATTTATTTCGGCTATTGAATATCTCAAGAATGTATTCCTAGTGTGTGCTGAGTTGATTTTTGTACAGCAGATTGCGGAAGGAAAAGAAGTTATATATTTCCAATAATAATGATTTTGCTTTCAATTATTTTTTGAGTTATTTGAATAAAAAATATAAAAAGAAACTAAAAAACCTCTCGAAATTCGAGAGGTTTTTTAATTATTTTCCGGTTTTTCTAAACTTTCAACTTCATAATCTCCTCAAACTTCTCAGTCCGTTATTTTTAAAATATCTTTGTCGATAAGTTTAAATTTATGAGATGCTTCGTTGAAATGAGAAACAGTCGTTCCAAGAGTTTTTCAGAGTTTATCTAAATACAGTTCATAGGCATGTAAGTGTTTTCAGAGTTTCTCAACATGCTTTTGGATATCTTTGGCAGCTTCTTCGATTTGGAGAGCTCGCAGGCCTTGCATAACCGTTTGCAGATACGCATAGAAACTCGTTGGACTGACAATTATCACTCTTTTTTCCTTGAATGCATATTCGATTAAATCTGCTGCGTGGACATTTCAAACTTTTGAAACGAGTAAATCATAATAAATTCCTTCACTCGGCAGAAACATAAAAGCAAACTCCATTGTTCCCTCTTCTGGTCTGATATATTTACTGGTTTCATCGATTCTTTTTTTGAGATCATTTCTAAATTCACGCTCGTATTTTTCTTTTTCTGGTTTTGTTTCAGATTCTAAAATTCTGTTATAATTTTCGAGTGAAAATTTCGAATCAATCGGAATAATTTTTTCTTTTACAAAAATAACCGCATCAGGTTTTTCACCATTTTTAAACTCATATTGGAGTCTATAATTTTCTGGTGGTAAAATATTTTTTAAAACATTTTCTAAAAAATATTCCCCTAAAACTCATCTTTGTTTTGGGTTTTTTAAAATATTTTCGAGCCCTTGTAATTGCCCTCAAATATCTTGAATTTGTTTATTTGTTTCTTCGAGTGAAGTGAGTTTTTTTGTGATTTCTTCGATTTTTTCAGATGCATTTTTTGAAATATTTGCATTGACTTCAAAATTTTTCGACATATTTCTGTTTGATTCTGAAAGTTTATATTCCACCAATTTATTCAAATGCAAAATATTTTCTTGCAGCCCACGTAATTCTCCCGAATTATTTCCTGACGAATTATTATTTCGAGTTAATAAAATAAAAATCACTCAAAATAAAAATATAACTAAAATGATTAATATTACTTCTAAAGACATGATTTTTTATAATTAATCTAATATTTTTTTATACTAATAACCCATCCCCCTTTCATGGACCTTCCCTAAATTAGGGAAGGAATAATTTTATTTTTGAAACAACAAAATCAATATCATTTTCTATTTGATTGTTAGTAAATCTTATCACTTCATATCACAGGTTTTTCAATAATATTTCTTTATGTTTATCCAGTTCTAATACTTCTATTTCTTCATGTATTTTTCCATCAATTTCAATTATAATTTTTTGACTATGTAAGTAAAAATCTGCAATTATAAATCTATTTAATCATGAGTTTTGCGTATAAACATAAATCGGTTTTTGCCTGAGGACTTTTACTCATAATTTATTTCATCTAATTTTATCCCCTAATTTAGTTTCACTTTTTGTCATATTTTTCCTTAACTTTCTAGATGTGGTGACAATTATTTCAGGAACTTTAAACATAAAATAAAATTATTATATACTTCCTTCCCTAATTTAGGGAAGGTGGCCGAAGGTCGGATGGGTTATTAAAATAATTTCTAATATTTTCTAACTCAACTCTCTAATACAAAATGGTAAAATTTCTCAAATTTCGTGTAAATCTTCTGGAACTCTTTCTAAAACTTGATCAACATCACTCGGAGTATATCACATATTTGTAAGTGTATTTTTGATATCCACAGATACGCTCGTTGATAAATGAATTTTTTGTTTTTGCTCCTTTTGAGTAACAATATTTGTATTTTTAATAAAATCTTTGTCTTTGAGTTCGAGAATAATTTTTTCTGCCATTTTTTTTCAGATTCACTTTATTCCTTCGATTGTTTTATTATCAGCTATTTGTACAGCTCAGATAAGTTTTTCTACTCACAGAGACAAAATAAGCATAGCAACTTTTCATCCAACTCCAGAAATTTTTATTAATTCACTAAAAACATCTTTGTCATTTTTTTCTAAAAATCCAAATAAACTTTCAGAATTTTCCGTTCTATGATGGTAAATAAATAATTCTACATTTTCGTGTAATGCAATTTGAGAACAGATAACCTCATTTATCAAAACGCTGTATCCTACTCATCCAGAAGTTAAAATAATAACTTCATGCAATGAAACTTCTATAATTTTTCCTTGTAAATATCCAATCATAATTTATTTTGAATAATAATATATACCCAGTATATACAAATAATTTAAAAAACAAAAAAAGCTTTGAAAAATCAAAGCTTTTATCTGTAATAAAATGTGAATGGAACAACAGTATTATTCCGGGCTTTTGTTATTCAATTTCATCATGTTGGTCAGTATCATGAATTTGAAAAATTCATGATATTATTAGCATTACTTGTTCAACCCGGTTCCCGTGAACTATTACAAAAACTATATCCTAGCCGATAATAATCTGCATTTCAATCATAAGAACTTCAAGCTCTATCCATTGGTGTGAAATAATTATTTTTCGCAGAACATGACCGAGTTTTTCAACTATCTACTACTGGACTTAATCATACAAAATTCGATGAAACATCTCTAATATATTGATTTCATCCTGTTGCTGATGCATAATCTTGATTTATTTGAACCATTAAATCATCAGCGTCAACCATTTGTTTATGTGGATTGAAACAATAAAATCCATCGGTTTCTACTACTCAATCAGCATTATAACATTTCTCAGCGAGAGCAAAACTAAACTCATCTATGATTTCAGCATATCTGGTCCAACCTCCTCAATTGTCCGTCATATTACATTCTACAACTTGCACATTTCCTTCTCAAAATTCTATTAAATATTCACCATTTGTATTTGCTGCACTTTTTAATTTTTGCTTTATTTCTTTACATGAACTCGCATTTACTCATCAGATAGTTAAATTACTCGCATAAAAATTTAATTCTTGCATATTTCATTCAAATGAATCATTTTGAGAATATTGAATTTTCACTGGAATATTTTGGCTACTTGTATCAAAATTTCATTCTTGTGCAAAATCAGCATTTTTATGAATTACCTGATTATTTTCATCCATAATTATACCTAATTTTGAACCGTAAGAATACGGAAAATCAAACTGAGTATTTGCCTGAGCTGTATTTAATACACTCAATTGTGATTGTGATTCTAATTCATTTTCTAGATATGAAAGTATTTGAAATTTATTTTTTGTTTTATTCATCAAAACAGTAAAAAAATCTCAGGTTTTTGTATCAATTGCATCTCCACTAAAGTTTATAGTATTTATAAGATTTTTTCATAAATCTCATTGATATCAAATTATTTTTCCATCTGCTAAAATATCTAATTTTTCAGCTGGATCTGGAAGTATTTTATTTAAACTGTATGATGTAAGTCAGTTATGAAGTTCAGTTATTTGTGTAATCCTCACAGCATCCCTCATATCAGAAGCTCCATTTGTGTAAGCAATCGTTCCTATAGTTCATAATACAGCAATAATTGTTACCACTACAATCAATTCAACCAGAGTGAACGCTTTTTTGAAAGAAGCCATAAATATTTTCAAAAGAATAATACTTCTATATTATCAAATATAAGCTATTTGTAAAGCTATTAATTGAAAAACTTTATTGCATTTTTTATATTAAAATATATAATTCGTGCATAATTTTTTAGGAATAATAAAAAAAATTTATGATAGAACAATTAATAAGAAAATTATTTGGAGATCCAAGTGAAAAAAGAGTTCAAGAAATAAGTAAAATTATTTCCAAAATTCACGAAGCTGAAGCACAATTTAGTGATTTCAATTTAGATGATGTAAAAAATAAAACTGCTGAATTTAAAGCAAAATTTGAAGGTTTAGATTTTCAAGATGAAGATGATTCAAAAAAAATATCTGCACTTTTAGAAGAAATAAAAGTGGATGCTTTTGCTCTGCATAAAACTGCCTGTAAACTTATGAATGGTAGTTCATATGAGCTTTCTGATGGAAGTAAAGTAGAGTGGAATATGATTCCATATGACGTACAACTTATTTGAGGGTTAGCTATTCACTCTGGAAGTATTTCAGAAATGAAAACTTGAGAATGAAAAACTTTAGTTGCCACACTTCCAAGTTATTTAAATGCACTTTCTGGAAATACAGTACACGTAGTAACAGTAAACGATTATTTAGCAAAAAGAGATGCCGAAGAAATGGGTATTTTATATAATAATCTTGGTTTAACGGTTGACGTAGTTTATTCAAATCAACCAAAAAACGAAAAGAAAAAAGCCTATCAAGCTGATGTAGTTTATGCTACAAATAACGAACTTGGTTTTGATTACCTCAGAGATAACATGGTCGTTACAAAAGATGATAAAGTTCAATCAAAATTATTTTTTGCAGTAATTGATGAAGTTGATTCAATTTTAATTGATGAAGCAAGAACTCCATTAATCATTTCAATGCCAGATTCTGAACCAACTACAAAATATATGAGATTTGCTGCTATGGCTAAAAATCTTCAAAAATGAGTTGATTATAAAATCGAAGAAAAATCAAAATCTGCCAATATGACAGAAGAATGAATCACAAAAATCGAAAAACTTATGGGAATTGATAACATTTATGTTTCAGCTCACTATAACGATATTCACCATATTGAAAATGCTCTGAGAGCCAACGCAGTATATGAAAAAGACAAAGATTATTTACTCGTTGAGGGTCAAGTAATGATTATTGACGAACATACTGGGAGAGTTTTAGCTGGTAGAAGATATTCAGATGGATTACATCAAGCTATTGAAGCAAAAGAAGGTGTAGAGATCAAACAAGAATCAAAAACTCTTGCATCAATTACATTTCAAAATTATTTTAGAATGTATTGGAAACTCGCTGGTATGACTGGGACAGCAAAAACAGAAGAAGAAGAATTTTATAAAGTATATTCTCTGGAAACTCTTGTTATTCCAACAAATAAACCAATTGCCAGAGAAGATAAAAAAGATTTACTGTTTAAAAATGAAAAAGGTAAATTTGATTATGTTATTGAAATGATATCACAACTCAATAAAACTGGGCAACCAATTTTAGTTGGGACTGTTTCAGTAGAAAAATCTGAATACCTCAGTAAAAGACTTTCTCAAGTAAATATCAAACATAGAGTTTTAAATGCAAAACATCACGAACAAGAAGCTCAAATCGTAGCAGAAGCTGGGCAAAAATGAGCTATCACAATTGCCACAAATATGGCATGAAGAGGGACAGATATTAAACTTGGTGAAGGAGTTCGTGAACTTGGAGGACTTATTATTTTAGGAACTGAAAAACACGAAACTAGAAGAATCGACAACCAATTAAGAGGTCGTGCCGGAAGACAATGAGATTTATGAATGACTCAATTTTTGATTTCTCCAAATGATGATATTATGAGAATATTTGGTGGTGATAAAGTATTTAGTGTCTTTAACTCACCTATGTTTGCTTCACTTCCAGATAATGAACCATTAGCTCAAAGTGGAATGCTTACAAAAAAAGTTGAATCAGTTCAAAAACAAGTTGAAGGACATCATTTTGATGCCAGAAAACATGTTTTAGAGTATGATGATGTTATCAATAAACACAGAGAAGTTATTTATTCAAAAAGAAATAAAATTCTCGATGCACAAGATATTGATGGAGATATTCAAGTAATGATTCAGGATCAAATTACAAGCTTTGTAAATTCTGAAGTAGCAAAATATCAAGAAGATGAAGTAAATAGAAAAAAATTATCTAAAAAAGTTAATGATTTCTTATGAATTTTATTAATTGATGATGCCATTGAAAATGATGATATTGATGCAATGGCTGAAGAAGATTTAGCGGAATATATTTCTAAAATTGCTCTCGAAGAATTCGAAAAACTCAAAGAAAAAGCTACTGTTGAAAAATTTCATGATTTAGAAAGAAGAATTACTCTCCAATCAATCGATGAACTTTGGATGAGACATATCGATGGAATGAGTCGTTTAAGAGAAGATGTTGCTTTTGAATGATATGCTCAAAAAAATCCACTCGTAGTGTATAAAGAAAAAGCATACCAAAAATTTAGAGACTTGATGAATGAACTAGAATATAAAGTAGTAAAAGCTATTTTTTCAGTAAAAAATATTGCTCAAGTAGAAGAAGTAAAAATGAGTGAAGAAGAATTAAAAAATAATTCTGCACAATTAGAAAAAATGCTTGAAAATCTTTCAGAAGAAAAAAAAGCACAAGTTAAAAAAGCAGTAAATAGTGGAAATCCCCTATTTGCTCAACCACATAATGCTCCTAAAAAATCAGAACCAAAAACTGATAAAAAAAGAATGAGAGTATAAAAAACAAAAAAGAAGAAATTTTAAAATTTCTTCTTTTTTTTATTTTTGCCATACAACCCAAGGTCATAAAACACTATTATATCAAGGATCTGTAATTCATCTTTGCATACCAGCTTTTGAAACATATCAACCTGATTGGCATGTTGATCAACCCTCTGGATATGAATTATCACCACATGAGTTTAAACCTACTCACATTGCTCAATTATCAAAATGACCTAATATAGCTTCTTTATCATAAATACAACCTCCGTCATTGTCTATAAGTAGACCGATTGAACCATTATTTCTATTGTCAACTCCTGGTCTAATTTTATTTATCCCTAACCATCAACATCTATATTTATACACTTCATATCATCCTAGTTGTTTTTCAAATTGTGAAATTCTATCAACATTATATTTATTAAGAAATGATTCATGGTTATTGTATCATGCATCATGATATGAAATATTTTTATCAAAAAAATCAAATAGTGAGATATTTTTATTATGTTCAAACTCATAACAATGTTGAGAATCTCATAAACATAATCTCACAGAATTTCCTGAAAGATTTGAATAAGCTAAAGATTTAAAATCTTTTTCATCATATACTTGAATAGAATTTATAGGTAAAATTCCTAAACTCCCTGAACTATACCATTGATTCACAGATTTATAATTATTTCAAAATGCCGTTGATTCTGAATCAGAAGTTAACAATAAAGTCCAACCTCATCAAGTCATATCACAATATACCTCAAATTCTTCTCATACCTCTCAACTTGGATTTATACTATAAACACCATCTCATTTTGAACTTCACGATTTTAAAATAGCATTACAACTATGTGAAAAATCAATTCTAAAAGCCAGTTCTCATTGTATAAAGTCACTATCTCACTTTTTTAATTTTTCTAATACAACTGCATAGCTTCATGTATTTGTCTCAATATCTATTTCATTTAAACTTCCATTTTGAACTATAACTTCATTTGTATCTTCAGTTAATAAAATTCATAAAGTATCTCAACTTGTTTTTACATATTTATCTGAATTGTCTGCAAATGTTGTATTTTGAGAAATATTTGCAATATTCCCACTATTTTCTAAAAATCAGATAATTTGAAATTTATTTCTTGCAAAATTTACTGCGTAACCATATGGTTTCAACGTCACTGGATCTAAACCTCCGTCAAAAATATTTAGATCAGATTCTAGAATATTTTGTGATAATTCACCTTGATATTGAAAAATAGTTCCACTAGCAGAAATATCTACTTTTTTATCTGGAAGTGGGAAATCAATATCTTTGGTTCTATTAATCTCAAATGATTTTGAAATATTTTTTAAATCTGCTAATCTCACAGAATCTCTCGAAGAGCTCGTATATCCTTGAAAGGAAATAAACGCAACTGTTGCTAAAACGGCTAAAATTGCGATTACTACGATAAGTTCTACGAGCGTAAATGCTTTGTTATTTTGTTTTTTCATGTTTTGTATTTTTTGTGTGAATATAATATTATTTTGTCCATAATCTTAAATATGCTCACCAGTGACTTGGATATATATTTGGTAAATAATCATTATAATTAGGCCAACCTGCAGAGTTATTATATGAATCTAATCATAAAATATATCCACTGTCATTAAAAGCTAATTTTTTTGTATTGATTCATGTTTCTCAATAATCATTCGGAAATAAATGGTTATTTGAAATATTGATATATTCAGTAAAACCACTAAAGAAAACATGACTTTCATTATTACCATTCACCATTTCATATATAGTCAATCATTTAAAATCAACATTTTTGAAAATATCTTTTCTTATTAAATCATTTCAGTCTTCTATTTTAAAATTTGAAAATTCTAATAATATATTATTTCATAATGGTAACTGTGAATAAGATTTTGAAACTCCAGTTCAATTATAGTCTGTAAAATTTGATCAAAAAGTAGATTTATCAAAATCTTTATTTCACGAAGCATTCATTAATAATGTCCATCATCATCAATTATTAGTCATATCACAATAAACTTCAAATTCTTCTCAATCTATTCAAGATGGATTAATAGAGTAAATTCCATTTCCTTTTTCATTTCAGCTATATAAAATAGCTTTACAACTTGCCTTTTGATTTCTTAAGAGTGTAAATTCATTTTGTAAAAAATAATTATTTCAAGTTTCTATACTTGTATTTACAATAAAACTGTAATTTTGATCATTATTTTCAATATCTATTTCATTCAAACTTCCGCTTTGAACTATAACTTCATTTGTATCTTCAGTTAATAAAATTCATAAAGCATCTCCTGAAGATTTTACATATTTGTCGGTATTATCTGCCAAAGATTGAGAAAATAAATTATTTCCAGCTGTTTGAGAATTTTCTAAAAATCAAATAATTTGAAATTTATTTCTGGCTAAGTTTACTGCATATCCATAAGGTTTCAAAGTTACCGGATCAAGTCCTCCGTCAAAAATATTTAGATCAGATTCTAGAATATTTTGTGATAATTCTCATTGATATTGGAAAACAGTTCCACTGGCAGAAATATCTACTTTTTTATCTGGAAGTGGGAAATCAATATCTTTGGTTCTATTAATCTCAAATGATTTTGAAATATTTTTTAAATCTGCTAATCTCACAGAATCTCTCGAAGAGCTCGTATATCCTTGAAAGGAAATAAACGCAACTGTTGCTAAAACGGCTAAAATTGCGATTACTACGATAAGTTCTACGAGCGTAAATGCTTTGTTATTTTGTTTTTTCATGTTTTGTATTTTTTGTGTAAAAATAAACAATATCATAATAAGAATTTTTTGATTTTTTTGAAATATTTTACTCTTTACTTTTAATAAAAATATTTAATAAAAAAAATCTTTATTTCCCCATTAATTTTGTTTTCGTCAAAGCTTTTTTTTGGATATTTTTACGTCAATATGGTATTATAAATAGGAATTTATTAAATTATAGAAATTTTATGTTTGATCCTTCTAAACTAGATCTCGATTTAGATACTCTTGATGCGAAAAAAAATCAAGAAAAAAAACCAAACGAAAGCGAAAAAATTAAAGAAAACAAAACAAAAACTCCTGAAGAAAAAATTATTTCTGATGGTGATATTTTGGATGAAATGTTAAATAAACCCGAAGAAAATCAATCAGAAGAAAAAAAAGATGAAACAAATCTTGAAGAAACACAAAATAATACAGAAGTAAAAATAGAAAATCCAGTTCAAGAAAAACAGCAAGAAGACAAAGAAGAAGATGATGAAAATAAAAGTGAAAGTGAAACTGAAACTGAAACAAAAAATGAAGAAACAATAGCAGAAAAAAATAATTCTGAAAAACAAGATGAAGAATCTCAAAGTTACGGTTCTGGAAGAGAGGTTTCTTACGATAGAGAAAAAATCAATCAAGCTGCCATTGACGAAGAAAAATATAATCAAGCAGAAAAAGAAAAAATTATTTTTGATATAAATATGACTTCAATAAAGGATATTTTTGTGAAACTCATCGAGCAAAAATATGATTTTATGACGATTGAGCCATTTGATGATTATGTAAAATTATCTTTTAGAAAAGATAAAATTGAAAAAGAAGTTATAAATATTAAATACCCTGTTTATACTCAAATTTTAATCAAAGCCAAAACGCTTACAAATTTAAAGGTTGATGTTTCTGATGCATCTCAAGAATGAAAATGAGAATTTTCACATAACACAAAAGCATATAAAATTAGTTTAAAAACAGCTCCGGGAAGTTTTGGAGAAAAATTGTTTTTAAAACTCGATGAAATCGAAAATAAAAAAGTTAAAACAGTTAAAAAATCTGTTTGAATTGGTCAAATAATGTGATTTTTATGAGCTGCATTATTTGCTGCAATGATTATTTGAGTATGATTTTTATCATTTATTTTACTCAATGCAACGAGTGTAAATCAGCTCGAATTTTTCCAAGATTTATGAGTTGATGTTGGGAGTGTAAAAGAATTTACAGCAAGTTTAGTAAATATAGTTTTTTCAATAGTTTTACTCATTGAAACACTATTTCTCTTTACCTTTACATTTAAAGCAATATTAACAAAAAAACTTCAAAAAGGTTTAAAAATTAAAAGAAGTATTTTTGCTATATTTTTCCTCATTATTACTTTTGTTACGGCATCACTTTGGATGGTTTTAAGTAATAAAATTAATGAATTAAGAGGTCAAAACTATGGGAAAATGATTACATTTGATAATTCAAAATATATCAGTCCAATTTTTGATGAAAATGGTTCTGTAGTTCCAACAACCAAAAATTTTATCTGACCTGTTACGCTTCGTTTTGATATTTCAGAAATTCTCAACCGTATAAATACAGAAGCAAATTTTAACGCAAATAAAATTGTTTGGGTTATTGATGGTGAGGAGATAGAAAAACCAATTGATGAAACACAATATATTCACACATTTAATACAGTTGGTTTAAATGAAGTTACCATTCGTTTTGAATGAACGAATCTTGCTTGAGAAGAAGAAATTATTGAAAATACAGATACAAAAATTAATATTCAACATCTCATAAATGTAGAAGAAAGCTCATATTCATGAGGATGAATTTGATATGTATTTGATGCAAATGATCTCAGAGATTTATGAAAAATTGAGTGGTATAATATCCCCGATATTTCTAATTTATCAGATGAAGAAGCTAGCAAAACTATTGCAGAAGCATTAGAAAAAGCAACAAATACCGGATATGAATTTAATAGTAGAATTTTATTTGATGAAGAATTAATTCTTTGAATGAAAATTTTAGAAACTGGTGAAAATAGTGATAGCCCATTAGATAAAATTTTTATTTATTCAAATGACTCTAGTAGCAGTGAAATACAAGCTGAGATTGAAGCAAAAGCAGATTTAAATGACGATACAAAATATACTTTTATGGCAAAAGATATTCAAACAGTCATGTGAAATGGTCTCGTAGAAGAATTTTTATGGAAGATTGAAGATCAAACAATTAGACAAGATGCTGATCAAAGAGATTTAGAATCAAGTAGTCAAATCGAATATAGTTTCAAAACCTATGGAACATATGAAGTAGAACTTGAAATCATTGATTCGAGATGAAATTCTCAAACTATTTCAAAAGAAATTATCATAGATAAAAAAGTGATTTTCTCAAATGGTATATTTATTCTCAATGATAAAAAACCAGTTTCAAATTTAAAATATGATAATGCTTTACATGAATATGTAATTGATGAAGTTTGAGTTCCTACAATTTTATATCTCAATGCAAAATCAGTAAGATCAAGTGATAGAAACTATAAACTTAGAAGTGTTGAGTGGGATTTTGAAGCTGATAATGATACAGATTCAATTCAAAGCTCAATTGAATACCCAGTAAATGTAGAATGAAGACACCATATTTTAGCACGTTTTGTTTTTGAACATATTAAAGATCCAGAAAAAATATTAGAAGTTGATGAAAATATTTATATTGATGGGATAAAAAAAGAAGCTCAAATAGATTTTGATATTAAAAAAGATTCTACCTATGTTCCAGTAACAGTTTGATTTGATGCATCAAAATCACAAGTAAAAGATGAAAATATTGTATCATTTCAATGGGATTATTGAGATGGAGTAAAAGAAAATAGAGATGCCATTGTCCCTGGACATAAATATGCACTGCCTGGTGATTATGATGTAACTTTGACAGTTACAACGGAAAGTTGAAAAAAATTCACACAAACAAAAAAATTAATTCTCAAACCAAAACCTCAAACTATTGAGATAAAAACAAGTATGAAAAAAGCTCCTGTTTTACAAGGAATCGATTTTTTATCTGATGAATCAGAATGACAAATCACCGCATACTTTTGGGATTTTTGAGATGGAAACAATTCTACTCAAGCTAATCCAACTCATCGTTATACAAAACCTTGAACCTATGAAGTAACTCTCAGACTAGATTTTGCAAATAACAATGTACTAGAAAAAACAATAGAAATTGAAATTTTTGAAGATTAATTTTCACACAACAAAAAAGCCTTGCGGTAACGCAGGCTTTTTTATAATAAATGATTATGTTGATTGTTTAGCATTCATCACCATAAATGATTTATTTGTTTTGATAAAAAACAAATATAACATAAATAGTGTTGCAATAACTTCAACACCGATGGATACCTCTGTAAGAACAAGGTTTTGAGTAAGACTATAAAGCGCTAACGTCAAACCAGATTCGATCATAAACATCATCAAGGCTAAAACAAGAACTGAAAGAAAGATTTCAAGCTTTTGTATTGCAGTAATCATAAGAATTCCCCTTTTTTCTTTTTGTCAAAAGCGACAAAATATATTATAAATTTTTTTTCGAGCTTTGCAAATTTTTAGATTATTATTTTTGCAAAATAAAAAAAGTACTGAAAAATTTCAGTACTTTTTATGTTATTTTAAATATTCTCCGGCAAATTTATTGAGTGTTGCAATAAATTCTGGCATATTTTCAACTTCTCCTCATTCGAGTAAAACAGCTTGATTATATGCATAATTCATCATTTCTGATAATTTTTGAGATTTTAAATCTTTACTAAATTCTTCTTTCATCGCTGAAACTAAAGAATTATTTGGATTGAGTTCTAGGATTCTTTTTTGTGCTGGAACTTCTTGTCCCATTGCTTTCATCATTTTTTCCATTTGAGGGTCCATTCCATTTTCTGGAGTTTTTAATGCTCAAAGTGCGTTTCAAAGATTTTCATTGAGTTCAACTTTTTCTATTTTTTCAGTTCCAATAGTATTTTTTGTTAATTCTAAGAAATCTCAAAAATCTTTTTTTAATTCTTCGTCTTTCTTTTCTTCTTCTTGCGTTTTTTCTTTTAATTTTACTTCATCAGATGTAGCTGAAATGAGTTTATGTTCTTTAAATTCTTTTAGTACTTGAAGCGTGAATTGATCAACTGGATCACAGAATAATAATACATCCGTATTATTTTCTTTAAATTGAGCTAAATATGGACTTGCTAAAACTTCTTGTTTCGATTTCCCTGCTATAAAATATATTTTTTTATCTTCTTTATTTTCTAGATTTTCGATATATTCATCTAAGCTAAGAGTTTTTCATTGAAGTGTTTCAAATTTTACTAAACTCGCAATATCTTGTCTATTTTCTGATTCATAATAAATCCCTTCTTTGAGTTGCATTGCATAATTTTTTAAGAATGCATCATAGTTTTCAGGATTATTTTTTAGATTTTTTTTCAATTCTGCTAATACTTTTTTCACTAAACCTTTTTTAATTTTTTCTAGTGTTGCATTTGATTGAAGTAATTCTCTGGATACATTTAACGGAATATCAGAAGTTTCTACCACACCAGAAATAAATCTTAACCAAACTGGAAGTAAATCTTTACAATTATCTAATATTAATACATTTTTCACATAAAGTTTTGGTCCAAATTCTCTATTTGGATCATCCATGTTTACAAACATATTTTTCTCTTTTGGAATATATAAAAGAGATTTATAACTCACTATTCATTCTACATTATTGTGAATATGAGCTAATGGTTCGTTAAAATCCATTGAAAGAGTTTTATAAAATTCTTTATATTCTTCATCTTTCACAGATGATTTAGATTTTGTCCAAATAGATTTCATATCATTGAGTTGTTCGAGTTTTTTTCCTGTAGATTCTCATGCGTCATCTTTTTGTTCTACTTCCATTTTAATTGGAACGGCAACATAGTTTGAATATTTTTTAATTAATTCTTTTATTTTCCACTCCGCAGTTAAATCTTTATTTGCTTCGTCGATATATAATCTAATAGTTGTACCTCTGCTTGCTTTATCGCACACAGAAACTTCATAAGCAGATTTACCATCTGAAGTCCATTTAAAGGCAGTATCGCTCTCATTTGATTTTGTTTCAACTTCTACTTTATCAGCAACCATAAAAGCAGAATAAAATCCTACACCAAATTGTCCGATGAGATTATTATCAGCGTTTTCTTTTGCTTTTTGTAGTTTTTCAATGAAATCTTTTGTCCCTGATTTTGCAATCGTTCAAAGGTTTTTATGTAATTCTTCTTCATTCATCCCGACACCATTGTCTTGGATAATTAACATATTTTTTTGTTCATCAACATCAAGCGTGATTTGAAATTCGCTATCTTGTCCTAAATAGTTTGTATCCGTTAATGACTTAATTCTCGCTTTATCAATTGCATCAGATGCATTTGAAATTAATTCTCTTAAAAATATTTCTTTGTTTGAATAAATTGAGTGAGTGAGTAATTCTAAAACTTTCCCAGTTTCTGCTTCAAAGTTGTGTTGAGACATAGTTTTTATACTTAATAATTAAAATTTATTTTTTATATTTTAGCACATAAAATATTTATGTGCTAAAAATAATATTTATTTTTTTGTTTTCGTCAATAATTTTTTTCAACAAAAAGACGTGAAATTAAAATTTCACGTCTCATATAATTTAGCAAATTTATCCAGGATACCCTTTAAAATAAGCAAGTTCTTCTATCTGTTTATAAATTCGTTTTTTTCTAACTACAATACAATAACAAATATCTACAACAAACATACTACAAAAAATATAATTTTGCTGATAGATTATTTCTAATATTGCTAGAAAAAACAGACCTAAGAACAACACTTTAGATAAAAATTTTTGTACATTACAATACAGTAAATATTCAACTGATTTTTCAAATAATTCAAAAAATTTGAAATTACTATACCCTTTGAATAAATATATCAATGGTATACATACAAACATTAATGAAAATTTAAAATCTGCAAATAATACAAATAATAATAAAACTACAGATTGTAATCCAGCAAAAAATAATGGAATTTTTACTGCTGTTTTACAATACAATAACACGTTTTCTGAAATATTATTAAACATAATCTTTCCCCTTTAAAACCCCTTTTCACAAATAAATATAGTTTTATTTATAAAAATGTCAAAAATAAAAAAACTCGCAAAGCGAGTTTTTTAATTATTTAAACATGGTTTGTTTTTTCTCGTATTCTCAGCCATTAATACTATAAACATATAAGCATTAATTTTATTAGAAATAAATACCCACATATATATTGCATGGGCAATAAAACTATAAATAAACAAACGCTCATTTGAATACAATATTTCAGCAACACTACAAATCATCAAATATACAAACACAAAATTACCAAAATAATAATGTAATTGCATATATAACCAAGCATAGTTTGTTTCTAAAAAATAACTTTTAAAAAAAACATAATCGCTTATTGATGAAACAATATAAATAATAAACAATAGCGAAAAAATTATAATATTTACTCTATTAAAATCATTTAAATTATGTGACACCACTAATAATTGTAAAAATATTATTGATCCAACTAAAAATAAACTGCATTTTAGTTTTGGTACATCTGATTTCCTAATTGTATCAAACATTTCACTTCCCTCCAATTTCTAGAAAAGACTATATAATATTTTAACAGATTGTCAAAAAAATATAAACAGTAATATAAAATTTTATATTCATACATTCTTCATACAAAAAAATATTATAATACTTATGTTTATTTAATAATTTTTTATTATTATGAAATTTTTAGACTTAGTAACTTTTGCATTATTAATTATTGGTGGTCTTAATTGGGGATTAATGTGAATATTTGATTTCAATCTTGTTACCTACATTTTTTGAGAAATGCTTACATTAATTAACTTAATTTATACTCTTGTATGAATTTCTGCCGTTATCCAAGTTGTTTTATATGCTCAAGTTCGTCATTCAATAAAATCGTAAAAAAAATAAAAAAGCCTCGCAATGCGAGGCTTTTTTTTACAAACTGGATTCGATAGCTTTATTTTCATTATGTTTGATCACAACGCTACGATATCTTGTTATATTTTCTAATATAAAACCCTTAGGTTTTGTACAAGAAAAATCTTTATTACTTATATAAGCAATAATATTTTTTTTATCTTTTACCTCTTGTAAATCAAAAGAACTGGTAATTGATTTCAAATTTTTCATAGAAACTTTATGATGATTTTCATAAGAATTATTAAAATACAATATGTAATATGTAGTTTGATTGAGAAAATAATCAAACACATAATTTTGTGGTACAAATTGTGCTTTTGATATCAATACTTCTTCTTCACATAAATACATGGTCATTGAGGAAATATCCTCATAATTTTCAGATTTTAACTTAAAATCTAACAATCCAACCCAATTATTTTCCTGAGAAAATACAGAAAAATGAGTTAGAAGAATCAAAAATAAAATTATTTTATACAAAATATGTACTCCTAAAAAAATTTAATTATTTATATGTGTAAAAAATATTTTGTCAACGAAGAAATACAAATAAAAAAATCACAGTAATGTGATTTTTTTATTTTGAATAATCTACTATAAATTCAGTATTTTCTCAACTAAATCAGATTTGTTCTAAATTATATTTTAATAATTTAGAAATGTGGAGTGATAATATTTTTTCTTCTTTTATACAGTTTCATAAAAAATCTTCTATTTCTTGCGTTTTATTTTCCACATAAATTCAAGCAGTTACTCACCTGTTGATTCATTTAAACATTGCTTTTACTTGACCAGATTCACGAATTGGTGGATTAAAAAATATTTGTTTTCACATTCTTTTATAATCACTCCCTTTCCACATAAGATTTTCAACTTTTACCGAAACAGTTACATTTGGAACTCAAAAATCTGGATCAAAACAGTTTATATTTTCTCTCATAAAACCAAGTTTTGTATAATATTCTTCGAGCATTTTTATTTCTTCGTCCAAGGTAACTCAAACAATATGAATTTTTTTATTATTTTGAATGGCATCTTCAAAAAGTTTTGTAAAAATTTCTAATTCATCTCCAGGAGAATACACATTAGAATACATTGCTGGCTTTTGTTTTGCTTTTTCTAAAATTTCTTCATTTTTTCTTTCTTCTAACAAATCTGATAAATATATTACTTCTACATCTGTATTTCAAGAATAATCACACTGGAGATAATCAAATAAAAATGTTTCATCAAAAACATCTGTCCCTGGAATATTTATAATTTTATCTGGAAAAACTTTTTTCATATTTTTTTATAATTAATATTTTTTTTATTATATTTGATATTTCTTAAAACAAAAAATATTTTTTACACAAATAGCCAAATACTCGCAATAGTGAGTATAAATGCAAAAGTTTTATTCAGAGTAATTTTTTCTTTATAAAATATTACAGATAAAATAATCGGAATAAATAGAGAATAAGAAATAATTTTATAAACCACTGCTACATCTCCTCAAGCCATTAAAGCCTGTAAGTTACAATACATTCAAATTGGGAAAATAATTGAAGTGAGTGTGAGAAACAAAATATCTTTTTTTCTTTTTATTTTTAAAATTTCTTTTAAAGTTTCACCTTTTTTTCTCATCATAAATGTAGAAAAAATTCCTGCAAATCATGAATAAAAAATATAACTCACTATATCAAAATCTCAGAGTGTAAATTGCTTTTGCGCTAACCAAATCACACTAAGCAAACCAACTCCTGCTGCGAGAAATAAATATCATTTTTTTAAATCTTGATCAGATTCTTTTTTTGTTTTTTTCTCGAGAAGAAAATAAAAAATAACAAATCAGAGAAATATTCCTAAATATTCTCGAGGAGAAATTATTTCTCAAAATAAAATCTGCCCAAATAGTAATAATAAAATAGAAGAAAATATTCTATAATTAATAAAATATGTTGAAGAACTCAAAAATTTTAAACTTTTTAAACGAGTTTTCAGAATAATAATATACATAAAATTCATCACAATCGCATAAAAAATCAATTCCAAATTTACCGTAATTTGAGAAAATCATGTTAAAAACATTAAAAGTGGTAATAAAATCATACTCACATGAGCATAAATAATAAAACCATTCGTATTCACTGACTTACTTTCAGACTCAACTTTTTGAAAAAAACCAAATAATCAAACAGCAACACAAGAAATAAGTGAATAAATAACCCAAAGTTCCATAAATATTATTTCTAAAAAATATTGCATTTATTCTATAAAAAAACGATAAATAAAAAAATTATTTATCGTTTTTATTTTTTATAAAATATTATTTAACTATCTCATTCCCATTCACTATAAAATTGATCTAGATATGATTTCATAAAATCATGTCTTTTTTCTGCAATATTTTTTGCAGAACTTGTATTCATTTTATTTTTCAATAACAGAAGTTTTTCATAAAAATGATTTAGGGTTGGTGCAGTAGAATTTTTATATTCTTCTTTTGTCATATTTAAATTTGGTTCTATTTCTGGGTCATATAATCCACGTCATTTATGTCATCCATATGTAAAAGTTCTTGCTATTCAAATAGCTCAAATAGCATCTAATCTATCTGCATCTTGTATAACATCTAATTCAGCAGAACGAAATTTTTGTACATGATTTCATCATTTAAATGAAATATTTTCTATAATTAAAATAATATGATCTATTATTTTTTCATCTACATCTTGTGAAATTAAAAATTCTTTTGCAATTTTTGGTCAAATTGTTTCATCTCAGTTATGAAATTTACTATCCGCGATATCATGTAACAAAGCTCATAATTCAACTATCAATAGGTCAACTTTTTCATTTTTTGCAATATTTTTTGCATTTTTCCAAACTCTGTACACATGAAACCAATCATGACATCATGAAGCATTTTTTAATGTTTTTTGAACAAATTCGATAGTATTTTCAATAATATTTTGATTCATAATCAATATGTAAATAATAATTTATTTTCTATTTTCTTCTAATTTATCCAAAAACTGTTGTTTCCCTCCTGGGAAAGTATCAGAATAAATACAACCACAATAGTTTTGTCTATAGATATCATGTTCTTTCGTGTAGGCAACAGAACGTTCAAAACCTTTGTTTTTTCTGAATGCAATTTTGAAAAATTCTAATTTATCTTTTAATGTTTCTTGAGTTTTTGGGTTGATAGTTTCTTGAACTGACCATTTTTCTCAAAGATTAAACATTTTATCTAAATCTTTATGTGGAGAAGTATTGAGTGTTGAAGTCCAATATTTTATATCTAGTTTACGTGCTTCCAGAGCTGATCTTTCTAGACGCATGTCATAACAAGCCGTACATTTTTCTCATTTCTCTGGAGTATGTTCGAGTCATTTTATTTTATTGAAAAAATTCCCAACATCATATTCTCAGATAATATATTCAACGTCTTCTATTTCACAGACTTTTTTGAACGCATCTACTCTTTTATCGTGTTCAGGTTTTGGTTGAATATTTGGATCATACCAAAAACAAACTACATCATATTCTTTTTTCAAATCCATAATAGGAACCGTAGCATCTGGACCGCAACAAATATGCAGCAATAATTTTTCTTTTTTTTCGATAACTTCTTTTACCGGCTTATAGCTCGTCCTATGAATTCCTGTTACTTTTGATTTATCTGATAGATATTGTTTATGTTTTTTTGTTCCGTATCATTTATGATTTTCTACTCATAAATCTGGATATAAACTTGCATAAGTCACTAATAATTTATCTCTGAAGACTTTTGCGATAATTGAAGCTGCTCAAATTTCAGTAATTTTTCCATCTCAACCAATAACAAATATTGGTTTTTTCTTTAATTCTTCAAATTCATAATTATCATTCCCATCAATCATAACAGTAGAAATATTTTCTACATCTATTTTTCTAGAAATTTCCACAATAGCTCTACGCATAGCTTCTCTATTAGCTTGTCTGATATTTATTTTATCGATAACAAAATTATCCACGATTCCAACACCAAAAAAAACTTGTGGATTTTCTCATCTACTCATTTCCACTAATTGCTCATAAAGTTCTTCTCTTTTTTTCTCTGATAATTTTTTAGAATCATTCATTTGATCTAAAAAATCTTTTTCTGGCATATTTTCAGGATTGAAACACAGAGCACAAGCTGAAACTGGACCTAACCAAGGCCCTCTACCTGCTTCATCAATTCAAATTTTAATTTTCATATATATTCGACTTTCATTATTTAAATTTTCCTTATAATAACTGCAACATTAAATTAAACAAGTAAAATTTTAATCAAAATATGGAATACAAGATTTTTGGGTGCAAAGTAAATAAATATTATACAGATGAATGGTTAAATTCAGACTATCTTTCAGATAAAAATGGTCTTTTTATTGCGTCATGTGTTGTAACAGATAATGCAAAAAGAAAATGGATAAAATTCGTAAAAGATTCAGCAAAAAATCTATGAGAAAATCAAAAAATATTTATCAGTGGATGTTGAGCATTTAAAAGATGAGATGCACAAGACGACTTTTTTGAGATTTATCCCGATTTAGAATATTTACAATGACAAATAGAAATTCTTGATGAAAAACCTCAAGAATTAAAAAAAGAAATAAATAATTCTCAGGAAGAAAGAACAAAAAAATTATCGGACATTAAAAATAAACTTTCTAAAATTCCACAAATTTATACAAAAAAATTCTTACTCGTACAATGAGGTTGTGATAGTTTTTGTACATTTTGTCTTACCGTTCAAAAAAGATGAAAACACTATTTCAGAGATAAAGATGATATTGTAGAAGAAATTTTAGAATTCGAAGCTGCAGGATGAAAAGAAGTGGTACTCACAGGAGTAAATCTATCAGCTTGGGGTCTTGAACACACAAATGATATTTGAAACTCTCGTTTTGCAGAATTACTCGAATATATTTTAGAAAAAACTGATATTGCTCGTTTAAGAATTAGTTCTATGGGACCAGAATTTATTGATGATAAATGTCTAGAAGTATTTAAACACACAAGAATTTATCCTCATTTTCACTATTCTGTACAATCTGGTTCGAGTAAAATTCTTAAATCAATGCACAGACATTACGATGGAGAATATATGAGAAAATTATTAGAAAATACAAAAAATATAAAAAGAGAAGATGGAGTAGAAGTAAGTATTTGAGCTGATTTAATCGTAGGTTTCCCCGGAGAAACTCAACAAGATTTTATGGATACATATAATCTTGTAAAAGATGGTTTAATTACAAAAATCCACGCTTTTCCGTTTTCAGCTCACAATATGTGAGAATCAGTTCCAGCTGGAAAATTTCCAACTCAAGTGGATGAAAAAATAAAAAAAGAAAGAATGTGGGAATTATCAAGTATTTGAGATCAAATCAGAGAAGATTTTATCGATAGGAATATTTGAAAAACATTTGAAGTTCTCATCGAAGTTGTTAAAATTGATGATAAGTGAAATACAAAATGGAAAGGTTGGACACAAAATTACATAGAAGCAGATGAAAAAACATTTGAAATAACTTCTTGAAATATCCAAAGAAACCATATTGTTACTTGAATTTTAAAATAATAATAAAATAAATATGTATTTTTATATCCCCTTTGTGGTTACTATTTTATTAGATTGAATTACAAAAATTTTAGCCAGTAGTTTTTTAACACAAAAAATTCCTTTGCTTTGAAATTTTATTTATTTAGAATTTATGCAAAATAGTGGAATAGCTTTTTCTATTCCTGTTCCCTATGTGTTGTTAAAAATACTCACAATAGTTTTGATTATTGCACTTTATTATTATTATAAATCAGAGAGGAAAACTGCAAAAAACACAAAACTTTTAGATATCAGTTTTGGTATGATTTTGGCTTGAGCTTGTGGAAACGCTTTTGAAAGAATTTTTCATGGAAAAGTAGTAGATTTCGTTTGAGTACAAAATTTTGCTATTTTTAATCTCGCAGATGTAGGTATCACACTTTGAGCGATACTCTTTATATATCATAGTTTTTTTCAAAATAAATAATCCTTAAAAAATATTTATGACTCACTTTTGACCACAAAAAATTTCTGCTTGAGATATCGGGATGAATGCTTTTTGAAGTTTCATAGCCTGACTTGTATGAAGTATAATTATTGTAATATTTACAGCGATACTTTCAAATATAGTAGATTTTTGAGCCACATTTAGTGCTGGAGAAATTTGAGTGAAAAAATGAGCTTTTTTTCCAATGATATTTTCAGTGGTAACATTTATTGGAACGAGTGTAATGCTTTATTTTACCTATTTTATAGCCAATAAAATAAATCCTGAAAAATATACAAGAAATATAATTATTTTTGGTCAAATAGCTTTTTTTAGTATTTTGACATACTTTCTGATGACTCCTATTTATTTAGTCGTTGGTATGCAAAATTATGATTATCTTTTATATATTTTTCTTATTCACACTTTTACCGTAACATTTTGAGTGAATATTATTTTAGAAATTCTCAATAATTACAGACATGTGCTTATCGGGATTTACGGAAGTTTTATTTGATTATTTTTTGCCAGTTTAATCGGGTTATGGATTTTTGGAAAATTTCCTGATGGAACAGCTAAAATGATGAGTTTAGTTATTTTACTTCCACTGATAAATTTGCTCATCACTGGATTAAAAACGTGATTTGAATTTATTTATTATCACTACACAATTTACACAAATACTGACGGACTTTGAGATATTTTTTACCAAATAGAAATGGAGGAAAAAGAAGCGCAACGTGAAGAAGAATTAAAAAACAGTATTTAAAAATATTTCATAAAAATAAATTATGCTCGATATTATTGAACAAATTATAAAATTTTATCTGCAATATAAAAAAGCTCCAGATGTAAGTGATCTCAAATTGGAAGATACTTCTTTGATGGAAGAAAAAAAATCTCTTTTTATCACGCTCTATAAAAATGGTGAAGTAGCTGGAAGTAGCTGATGCATAAACGGAAATAAACGTCCTGTTGTTTCTGAATTAATCGACAACACTGTATATGCGCTGAGTAAAGATGAAAGATTTGAAGCGCTTGAACTCAAAGATATAGAACAAATAAAAATCAGATTAGATATAATAGAATCTCGTGAAGTATTAGATGACAAACAAAATACTCTCGAAAAACTCGATCCATCAAAATCTGGAATCCTCGCAATCAAAAAAGATTATGAAAATATAGCCCTGATTTTACCAAATATTCATCCGATCCTCTTAACTGGTGAAGATTTCAAAGATGTTCTACAAAAAAAATTAAACGAAAAAAAATTTCAAAAAGAAGAATATCTTCTCTTTGAAATAAAAACTCAAGTGCATAGAAATTTTTAATGAATAAAAAAATCCCGAAAGGGATTTTTTTTAGTTACATTCATTTGTAGCTCAATCTGGATTTCCATTTAAAACAATTAGAGTCGTTCAAGCAGTTGATACAGCACCAGCAATAGTACATGCTCCATTTCCTGCTGTAGTAATTGCATCTTTAGCAACAGCTGTACTATTGTTAGATATATCAATCCCTAGTTCAAATCTAGATAATTCTACACCTGTTCAACCTCCATCTTGACCACCTTTAACGGCTGTATTACCTTGATTTTCAAATGCGATAGACATTTCATATTCACCGTATTCAATACCATTATTATCAGGTCAAGTTATATATGCATATCCACAATCTGGTGCATTTGCAGTAACTCATCCATCATTACATGGTTGACCGTGTTTTGGATCAGCTGGAATTTTTTCAACATATGCTAATACTCATGTTACACCTACTGACGAGTCTCATCTTAAAAATTCATCTGCTTTAGGGTATTCAGAATTATCTTGATATACTTGTTCAACACCATTTTTTAGCGCATTAATATCTGAAATTCTATTTGTATCTCTGGCTTTTTGAATTTGAGAAGTAAATACAGTTGTAGCACCAGTTGCAAGAATACCGATAATTGTAATTACTACGAGTAATTCAATTAGTGTAAAACCTTTTTTTATGCTTTGTAGTTTCATAAAATATAGTTTATTATATAAAATAAATGTTTCTAGAAGAAATATTATTTCTATCTATTAGTTCTAGTATATATATATTACTACAATGTCAATTTACAGTCAAAAAAAATACACCTTTTTATAAAAAATGTATTAATCTTTGTAATGTATTGCATTTACTGGGCATGCCATAATTGCATCATCCACATCATCATCCTGAGGAGTATTTGGTTTTGGATAAGCTTTTCACTCATCATCCATATCAAATACTTGTCCACAAATTGCTACACAAGCAGCGCATCAGATACAGTCATCATTTACATAAACATCTCAAGATTGAGGGTTTTGTTCACTATGTGTCATAATTATTTTTTTATAATTTATTTTTTATTTTTCTCATTGAAAATTTATTTTGAGTATTATATAAAAAAAGAAAAAAAATACAACCGAAAGGTTGCATTGTTTATTTATCCATTTTATGGTCAGTTAACAATTTTTGTATTCCTTTGTTTTAATAGGAATTTAATGAAGCCTGTTTATCGTCAGAAAGAATTTACACCATAGAAATCAAGTCTCTTTGGTGTAAGTATAGTCAACAAATATTTCTACGAAATATATTGCGTCTATACTTAACCCTCATCAAATAAACTCCCTAGAACCTCATTTGTGCTTAGTTTGTGTAAGGAAAAAATTATATTAACCTGCCACCTATAAAATAGACATATTCATTATAATTACTTTGTAAATTTTTACAAAGTAATTATACTATTTCTTGAAAATAATTATTAAATAAATAAAAAAATGTTTCAATATATTTTGAATAATAAGCCAAGCTTTGATATAGATGAAAAAATCATTGACGATATATTTAAAAATATTTCTAATCATATTTCTGAAACTCAAAATGGAACACTTACAATTGTGTTTTTAGATGATGATAGTATACAAAACTTGAACAAAACATATAGAAATATTGATAAAACAACGGACGTTTTAAGTTTTCATTATTATGATGATTTTTCAGAATTAAAACAAGAAGAAATTGCTGGAGAAATTATTCTATCTGAAACTAAAATTTTAGCTCAAGCAAAAGAATACTGACTGTGAAATCAAAAAGAATTTTATAAACTTCTTATTCACTCAATTTTACATATTTTATGATACGATCACGAGCAAGACCATGATTATGAAATAATGCAAGCAAAAGAAAGCCTTATTTGGCAAGAAGTATTTGGAAAATAGCAGAAAATTATTAAAATTAGACAAAACAAATTTATTCTTTTTTTAAAAATAAAAAATGCAATATAAAATTCCCGTTCAAATAGAAAATGAAGATCCAATTATTTTGTGACTTTCTCTTCGTCAATTAATTATTTTAATGGTTTGAGGAGCAATTGCCTATCAAATATTTATCGGAGTTTCTCAAAGTCTCGGTCAAGAAATTGCAATACTTTTAGCTGTATTTGTATTTGGTTTTACTCTTTTGGTTGCTTTATTTAAACATTCTTGAATGACTTTTATTCCATTTATTTTAGCTTTTTTAAGATATAATGGAACAGGAACTGAGAGAAGATGGGAAAAATGAGTTGATAGTTTTCAACCAATCGATATTTGATTTATTTCTTTAGATAACCAAAAAAGAGATAAAGAAATCGATTTTAAGTCAAAACTTGATAAAATTAATCACCTCGAAGATAAACTTAATAAACTTTAGTCAATAAATTTTCAACCGTGTCTGTAAAACAAAAAAAACAATCTATAGCTGATAGTTCGACAACTCGTTATCTTCCATTTTCACAAATAAAAGATAATGTTGTGATTATGAAAGATGGAAGTGCTCGTGTGATTATGAAATGTAGTACGATTAATTTCCTACTGAAAAATACACAAGAACAAGATTCTATTATTATGAGTTTTCAAAGATTTTTAAATTCTCTAGATTTCCCTATTCAAATTTTGGTTCGTTCAACAAAACTGGATATTGATTCATATTTGTGAAAACTCAATGAAAAAGCTCTACAACAAAAAAATGAATTATTACAAAATCAAACCTATGAATATATCGAATATTTAAAAAAATTGATAGAAGTAGCTCAGATTATGAAAAAAGATTTTTATATCGTTATTCCTTTTGATAATGATGAAAATAAAAGTGTAAAAGATACTAGCTTTTTTGGAGTTATAAAACAATTTAAAGAAACTGTCTTTGATAGTTGAGTGACAACACTTAAATTAAAATCTCAAATCAGAAATTTTCAAAAAGCAAAAAAATGATTAGCAAGTCGTTCAAATGGAGTAAAAACTGGTTTAGAAAATATTTGAATCCGCGCGGATGTGATTGAAAAAAATGAACTTATTGCATTTCTAACAGATTATTATAACCCTTCTTTAAATAATTTTACTCCTTTTAAACAAGGAGTCGATACTATGGATTTTGTAGCTTAACCATAAAAAATATGAAACATTTTATTTACACATTTTTAATTTTAGCATTTACTGCTGGAAATACTTTTGCCAATGATCTATGAATTTTATGATCAAATAGCTGTTGAGTAGAAAGAAACGATTTACGTACTGGAAGTGTTGATATTTCAAATATTCCATGTTTGATTCAATCTGCAACAAACTTTTTACTCTGAGTTGCCGGGACAATTTCTGTTATTTTTATTATCATTTGAGCCTATCAAATATTATTTGGTTCTTTGACACAAAATACAACAAAATGAAAAGATACTATTATCAGTGCTTTAATTGGTTTTGGTTTGGCTTCACTCAGTTGGTTTATAATAAAATTAGTGATTGATAATTTTTCTAGTATTTCTTAATCATAAAAATATGAGCAATATTTTATACTCTTGGAAATTTGAGGATAAAAAAAACAGATCTCAATTGTGGTATATAATCGCCTTTTCTATAGTTATTTGACTTGCAGTTTGGTGATTTTTAACAAAACAATATGGAATGAGTTTTATCGTATTATTATTAAGTTGATTAATGATATTCGTTGAAAATAATTCAGAAGATGTAATAGAAGCAAAAATTTCAGATATGTGAATCTACGTTGGTGAAAGTTTTTATGATTTTGAATCAATAGCAAAATATTCTACTGCGTATCAGTGAGATAATGCATTATTTATAAGAATTTATCTCAAAAGAAAATGAGTAGCTGTTTTAGATATAAAATTAGATAATCAAATACTTTGAGATATTCAAAATATACTTGATCAATATATAGAAAATTCTGGAAAGACAGAACTTTCTCAAACTGATAAAATTATTCGTCTGTTAAATTTATAATTATGAAATTAATATTTTCTATTCTCATTAATGCTCTTATTTTATGGGCATTGGCATATTTTTTATCTGGCAATGAATTGATTGATTCTGGGATTATTCTTCCTGAAGCTATTTGAGATCAATATAAAACATTTATAGTTTGAGGTTTTTTACTTTGAATTATAAATATTACTATTCGTCCGATTTTAAATATTTTATCACTTCCATTTTATTTAATATTTTTTGGATTAGTGGTGTTTTTAGTAAATGGAGTTATTTTAAAACTTCTCACTTATATTATGAGTGTGATTTTAATAATTCCATGAGTGAAATTTGAATTTGCAACGACCATCGATTTTGTAATTGCTGTTGCAATTTTTACGATTTTGAATATGGTTTATTCATTATTATTTTTTAAACGTTAAATATGTTAGATACATTACAATTTACAATGGTTATTATTTCAGTATTACTTATTTTTGTAGTACTTATTCAAAATAAAAACGTATCTTTAAACCTTACTTCTATGAGTGGTGGAATGGGAGAAAACGTTAAAAGAGGACCTGAAAAAGTTTTAGACGTAACTACAAAAGTACTTGGGACAATTTTCATTCTCAATGCTGTTGCTCTTTTCTTAATTGGATAATCTAAATAATATATTAATATTATGGTACTTGAACAAAAAAATCATGAATCTAGGGGACCGAAACTAAAAAAATACTTATTTTTAATAAGTATTCTCTTTTTTCTTATAACTTGAAGTCATTTAGGTTATAAATATCTTTATAGCGATGCTAAAATGTATCCTTTAGAATGATGAACAATATCAGAATGACTTATTGGGAGTTTCCCTAGTCTCAATCCATTAGAACCACTAAGTGGAAATAATGGATATTTTATGGAACTTTTATATCGTAGTATACATTCCTATGATCAAAATAATGGAAAAATAAGTTCTGATATTGCAAGTTGTGATACAAGTTCTCTCTCTAAAATAGAATGTTTTATAGAAGAATGAATTTATTGGTCAAATTGAGAAGAAGTAACTATAGACGATATTTATGCAACTTATAGTTTACTAAAAGAATCTCAAATAAATCCAATTATTTCCAACTTACTGAGTGGAACAACAATTGTTAAAAAAGAAAATTCTATTGTATTTGAAAATAAAAATGACGATATAAATTTTTTAAATGTATTTTTTCAACCAATTGTTCCAAAATCTACTCTAGATAATATTTGAAAAGAAAACCTAGGAGGAAATTTTTCAGCAATTTGACAAATTTATTCTGGAAAATTTAAAATTACAAATGTTCAACAAGATAATTCACTTGGTATTACTAAATTTATTTTAGAAAAAAATGAACATTATAAAAATAATCCAATTGCGATTAGTCAATTGATAATAAAAATGTTCCCTGATACAAATACATTTAATAAAAATAAAGAAACAATAAATGTATTCCAAGATGATAACCATTTACTTTGAACGAGTGTTCCTAGATTTGAGATTCAAGAGTATACACTTCCTCAACAAGTTTCATTATATCTAAATAAACAAACACTTCCCGACAATGATTTTAGATCATTTTTACTTCATAGTATTTCTCGTGAAAATTTATTAACTCACTTATGAGAAAATACAGTAAAACCAGCTCAAAATCCTTATTTTAGTGATGTGTCTATTGAAAAAGAACCTGAAAATAAAAATTATCAAAATATTCTTTCTCGTTATTGATATTATAAAAAATCAAAACTTATTTCTGACATTATTCCTGAAGAAACAGATGAAAATTTATATTCTTGAGAAGTCACACCTGATGAACTACCTGAAGAGAAAACATTTGATGAGTTTCAAAAAAAATCAGAAACGATTACTTCTCCAGGATATGTAGAAAGATATAATTTTGTAACTCAAGACGATATTTTACTTACTTGAAAAACAACAACTTGAGTTGAAGCAGTATTTATAAATGATTATAAATTACAAGGATTTAAGTCTGGAGATAATAAATTTTATTATAGACTTCGTGAGTCGTTTGACTCAATTGTACCATGAAGAAATGATTATATTATATATTTTCAAAAAAATGGTCAAAAAGAGGCAATTGAAGAAATCACTTTTCTATATAACACTTCAAATAGTGAACTAGAAAAAGAAAAAGAAATTTTACTTAATGAACTTTATAAAGATAAAATTCAAAAAGAAAAAGAATCTAAAAAAGAAGAAATAGAAAATAAACCTGATATTACTAAAGAAAGATTAGAAAAAATTTGAGCACTTGATGAAAATTTTTATTATAATTCAGATTTAGAAAAACTTACTCTTGATCTTTATTATGTAGCAACTGATAAAAATCTAGAAAAAACATCTCTATTTATAAAAAATACTCTCGAAACAAGTGGTATAGGAGTTGAAGTACATCCAATTACACTAAATTCATTAATCAAAATATTATCCCAAAAAGATAATTATGATATGATTTTAGCTGGTATAAACCTTTGATATTTTCCACAAAATATTTTTCCTTATTTTCACTCTAGTCAAGTTGAAAGTGGATATAATTTTACAAATATTAAAAAAACTTCTTTGGACATATTTTTAGAAGATTTAAAATCAGATATTTATACAAGTGAAGAACAAACAGAAATTGAAAATAAAATTTTAAATATTTTAAAAGAAGAACAAGTTGTAAAAACACTTTATTCTCCTATTGAATATCTCATGGTAGATAAAAGTATTAAAAATACTCCTTTCCCTGATCAACTTGTACATAAAAATCTCAGAAACTATTTATATGATAGACTCTATACAAATGAAAAAAAAGTAATGAATCTAGAAAATAAAAATTTTATCAATTACATAAAATATTTATCACAAAAAATTTATGAATAATATCCTAAAAGATAAAATTATTTTACCGTGATGGAATATAGTAAAAGATAATACTTCATTAAAAAAGTATTATCTTTTTCCTTGAATTCTATCGATAATTTTCCTAACATTTTTGTTAGTATACCAAAGTATCTATACATATGTTGAAGTATTCGAAAAAAAAGATGAAGCGCTAGTCTTAATTCTTAATTTTTTCCATTCACAATATATTTTAGAACTCGCTATTGCTTGAGCTATATTTTTAATAATATATTTCTTAACTCTTCCTATGTTTGAATGATGACTTATTCATTTTATTCAACATAAAGATAACCAAGAAGAAATTCGTTCAAGCCAAGCTTTTTGAATGTGAATGTATAAATTTTTTCCAATTTTTGAATATAATAATATTTTCAGTCAATTTAAATTCATTAGTATTGTTAATGCATTTTTATTTGTTATACGTTTTGTTTGAATAAAATATGTGGACATATTAGCAGTAATATTTTTCATATTATTAATTCTGTCGATTATAGTAAATGTATTATTTGTATACACAAAATATTTTATAGTACTAGAGAATCAAAAAGTATTTACAGCAATTGGTAAATCTTCAAAAATGGCAATATTAAATTTTTCAGATACAACGAAACTCTATTTATTAGTATTTATGTTGAATATCAGAGTTATATTTAATTTTGCTATATTTCTATTTTTTCCAATATTAATATCAGCTGCAATTATTTTTATAAGTTCACAAATATTTTTGTATATCGCAGTGTGAATTATTTCAATTCTTTTTATCATAGCTATTTATATTTTATGATATTTAACAGCTGTTTTAGAAGTATTTAAAACATCACTTTGGTATTTTGCTTATAAAGAATGAAAAGATAAATTAAAAAAAATCGAAGATGATTAATCTTCGATTTTTTTTATTTATAATGTAAGAAATGTTTTTCATAATATCATCTCGCAAATTCTAAATTTTGAACGACTCTATCTTCATTACCAGCTCATAATTCAGTAGGTTTGATCTTTAGTGTAATAAAACCATTATACCCTGAGGTTTTTAATTTATAGAAAAAACTTTCGAGTGGTAAATAAGAAATTCAACCTCCTGCACCTCCTGGTAATACTCCATGTTGTGAACCATGCTTATCACTCAAGAATATATTTTTCAAACTGCTTCCTAGAAGTTTTTGAGCTTTTAATATATCATAGCCACTTCAACTATCTAAAGCAGATAGATCTAGAGTTGTTTCTCATGTTAGTTTTTTAATTTCTACTAAAGCAGTATTTTTATATTCAGGAATGATGAAAAATATAAATTTAGGATCTACATTTTGAATTGAAATTGATAAATGCGTATCTCTTTTTACTTTTAATAAATAACGAGAATACCAATTCGTATTTTTATCAGAAAAATGAGGTGGAGAAAAATTTAAAACTTGTGCTTTAACTTTTGCTGCAATTTGAACTATTTTATCTACTTTTTTTTCATTCATTCCTTTGCTAGGAGCAGTAATAGATAAAATTGGCAAATCAAAACTATCAGATAAGTATTTTAAGTAATCCTCATCCCATAAATCATGTTGTACACTATTTAGTGATATATCTAAACCATCAAAACCAGATTTTTTTGCAAAATCAAATATTCTATGGATTCCATATCAATGCAATGATGAAGTTGATAATAATAACACAGGCCGATAAGTTACAATAATAAATCTATATGTATTTTACCACAAAAAAACATACAAAGCAAAAAAAAGAATATATATGAGTTGCAGAAAGTGAAAATTATTATCTAAATAATAATCAGAAACTTTCTTATAAATATCAAGAATATACTATAAAATTTATCACTTTATTTCTGAGATTATTTTTTTCTGATTTTTATTTTATTTTTTAGTAAAAATTTATTCTACTACTTTAGTAATTATGATTAGTCAAACAAAAAAAATCTTTCCAAACTAGCTACATTTACGTAGATAATCTAAAAAGATTTTTTTATTTTTTTCAAATGGTGGGTGATGAGGGATTCGAACCCCCGACCCTCTGCTTGTAAGGCAGATGCTCTCGCCAACTGAGCTAATCACCCAATAATATATAATAATTCCTTAAAACAAAAAACTATTCTAAAGACTTTTAGTCTCTTTGAATATAAATGGTACACGAGACAGGGCTCGAACCTGTGACCTTCGCCTTAGAAGGGCGCTGCTCTTCCAACTGAGCTACTCGTGCTTAATTGCTTTCGCAGTTTCTTTGTTTTTTTACATAAAAAAAATTAATATCAAGATCTTGGCAGCTACCTACTCTCACACATCTACGAGATGCACTACCATCAGCACGAGTTGGCTTAACTTCTGTGTTCGGAATGGGAACAGGTGTACCTCAACCGTCATAACTACCAAGAGCCTAATATCAATCTCTTCTTTATGTTTGTTTTTTGTTGTTGTTACATAATCTCAACAGTTAAAGTTAGTCAATCATCTCAAATAATTCATCGTTTAGAATGTATTAAGATTCGTTCGTTCTATTAGTATTGCTCGGCTGAGAATGTCACCATTCTTACACCTGCAACCTATCAACCTCCTAGTCTCGAAGGGAACTTATTGCTCGAGGCAGAGAAATCTAATCTTGAAGTTGGCTTCCCACTTAGATGCTTTCAGTGGTTATCCATTCCGAACTTAGCTACTCGGCAGTGCCATTAGACATGACAACCGATACACCAGAGGTTCGTCCACTCCGGTCCTCTCGTACTAGGAGCAGATCTTCTCAAATTTCTACGCGCCCACAGCAGATAGGGGCCAAACTGTCTCACGACGTTCTGAACCCAGCTCGCGTACCGCTTTAAATGGCGAACAGCCATACCCTTGGGACCTTCTCCAGCCCCAGGATGCGACGAGCCGACATCGAGGTGCCAAACCGCGTCGTCGATGTGAACTCTTGGACGCGATCAGCCTGTTATCCCTAGGGTAACTTTTATCCGTTGAGCGACACCACTTCCACGCGTTAGTGCCGGATCACTTTCGCCCACTTTCGTGTCTGGTCGACTTGTAAGTCTCTCAGTCAGGCCAACTTATGCGAATACACTATCTCTTCGATTTCCATCCGAAGATAGTTGACCATTGCGCGCCTCCGTTACTCTTTAGGAGGCAACCGCCCCAGTTAAACTACCCACCAAGCACTGTTCTCCAATTGAGGAGTTAGAGTTACAATTTAAGAAGGGTGGTATCTCAAAGGTGACTCCATACCGACTAGCGTCAATACTTCATAGTCTCCCACCTATTCTGCACATCTTAAATCATAACCCAATACCAAGCTGTAGTAAAGCTCCATAGGGTCTTTCCGTCTTGCTGCAGGTAGTCGGCATTTTTACCGACATTGCAATTTCACCGAGTCTATGCTTGAGACAGTGCTCAGACCGTTGTGCCATTCGTGCGGGTCGGAACTTACCCGACAAGGAATTTCGCTACCTTAGGACCG
>CAXHZN010000006.1:0-88223 GCA_964022365.1 uncultured Candidatus Altimarinota bacterium | reverse complement strand
CACTGATTCTTTTTGTATCTCTAGATTCTGTAGAATATCCTTGAAATGAGATAAATGCAACCGTTGCTAAAGTAGCTAAAATCGTGATTACTACAATGAGTTCTACGAGAGTGAATGCTTTGTGTAAATTATTTTTCATGTTTTGTATTTTTTGCCTTAAATTTTAACGAATCATTATTTTTAAAGAATGCCAAGTGTTATATGCTCATGCTGCATCGGGACCATGAGAGTTTTCTACTTCGCAATAATATCTCCCTCCATAATCTTTTGTTTGGTTACTTCCACAAGTTGATCTTTCTTCTGTTTTTGACCAAAAATGTGCAGCGTGACAAGATGTGTACCATCAAAAAGATTTATATGTTGATGCACAATGTGCACTAGAATCATCTCTATCATTATCAATAGTTGAGAGAGGTTTATTTGTATAATTTACACTCGCTCAGGATACTTTAGTTCCATACCATGTATATCAATTTGCTTGAGAGCTAATTGAATGCTGATTGTATCTAAGCGTTTCTTGCCATGGATCATTTTCAAAAGCTGGACGAGCCATCCACATATATTCTTTTTGAGAATCTATATCTGCTAAGCGAGAATATTGTTCCATTGGGATAAAATAATTATCGTCCAAATTGTTAATATCTCCAACTCACTGGTTTGAAATGGTATTTAAATCTACATTAAACGGTTCACTTATATCTCAAAGGGCATTTGCATAAGACATGGCTATAATAGTCCAACCTCATCCATCGGTTTTCATATCACAATAGACTTCAAAATCTTCTCCGGAAACTCAACTTGGATTAATCGTATAAATACCATTTCATGTAGATTTCCCGTTATATAAAATAGATTTACAACTCACATCTGGTTTTAATCTGTGTTCGACTTGAGAATATAATACATTTTTATCTCAAGAAATAATTTCTTTATGAGTAATAATTGAATAATTTTCAGGAGTATTTTGAATATCAATTTCATTTAAACTTCCACTTTGAACTATTATTTCATTTGTTGTTTCATCTAAAATAATTCATAATTCGTCTCCAGAAGTTTTTACATATTTATCTGTATTATCAGCGAATGTTTTAGATGTAGAAATATTTGTAATATTTTCATTATTTTCTAAAAATCAAATAACTTGAAATTTATTTCTAGTCAAATTAACTGCGTAACCATATGGTTTTTTTGTAACTGGATCTAATCCACCATCAAAAATATTTAGATCAGATTCTAAAATATTTTGAGATAATTCTCATTGGTATTGAAAAATAGTTCCACTGGCAGAAATATCTACTTTTTTGTCTGGAAGAGGAAAATCTATATTTTTCGTTTTATTAATTTCAAATGATTTTGAAATATTTTTTAAATCTGCTAAACGAACAGAATCTCTCGAACTACTCGTATACCCTTGAAACGAGATAAATGCAACCGTTGCCAAAACGGCTAAAATAGTAATTACCACGATGAGTTCTACGAGTGTAAATGCTTTATTAAAATTATTTTTCATGTTTTGTATTTTTGTATAAAAATAATAGTTTTATTCTAATAAAAAATAGTGTTTTTTGAAATATTTTACTTTGACAGATAGGATATATTGTTTTTTATATTTATTTTATGTATTCAATTGGCTTATTCTCTCAATTTTTGAACGACTTGTTCTCATTTTCATAGTAGACTTGTACCAAAAGTAATTTTATGGTTTCAGAGATTTTTATTAATCAGATTTATTTTTTTGACCAGCTCATAATTTTGATCTTTATTTCTCAAAACTGGATCAAAGAGAGATGCTTGTTTTGGGAGATAATTTCTGAGTTTATAAAAAAATATTCCAGTAGAACGGCATAATCTTTCTGGAGAATAAAATTTTTCGAATAATAATATAATTTTTTCTAAAATTTCTTTATGATTATTAGAATAGGTTGGTATTTTTAAAAAAATAAATTCTCGAGCAAAATTTTTATCACGAAACATTAATCAGATTTCTCAAATTTCCATATTTTTTTCATATAAAACCTCAAAAGCTCGTTCAAAATTTATGAGTATTTTTTCACGTAAATATTCTTTATTATTGGTAATATGTTTATTAAAACTACGCGTACGGGAAATACTTTTTATAACTTGAGATTTCTTTACAATATAGACATCAATTCACATAAGTTCGAGCCAAAGATTTACACCATTTTTTCATAGAATATTTTTTATTTCCCAAAATCAAATATGTAAAAAATCAGAAATATTTTTTCCTTTATATTCTAATTTTCTTTGAGAGGATTTTCCAATAAATGGAATATTTTTTATTTCTAAATTTTGAAATAAATTATTTTCTTCTTCTCCTGCATATGGAGCACAAATTCAAAAAGGTTTCTTTATTTTTGAAAATATTTTTGCTTTTATACGAGTATTTCCACATCAAATACTTACAGGAATTCAAATTTCTTCTAAAATTTCTTGTTGCATTTGCGTTAAATATTCTTCAGTAGAAATACCAAAATGAGTAGGAATTCATGAAATTTCACAAAATGCTTCATCAATAGAAAAAGGTTCTATTTTGAGAGTTTTATCTTTTAAATATTGCATTAAATGACTTGAAATTTTTGTATAAAATTCGATATCAGGAGTGATAAAAACAGCATTATATTTTAATACTTTTTTGGCTTCCCAAATAGGAGTTCCCACTCAAATTCATAATGCTTTAGATTTGTAACATGCTGCCACGATTATATCACCTCAAACACATACAAATTTATTTTTTAATTTGGGATTTCTCAAGATTTCACAACTGGCAAAAAAACTATCGCAGTCTACGTGAATAAATATTTTTTTAGAGGTTTTGAATTTCATAAATACACATAAAGTATATAATATGTGTATATTATGGAAAATAATTTTTTTTGCAAAATATAAAAATAAAAAATCATTATTTTATTTCATAAAATATGATAAAATAGACACAATGAATTATTTTACTAAACGTAGTAAAGATGAATATGAAAAAAATATTTTTATGAATAGTTGTATTGGGTTTGAGTTTTTGAGAAACTTTTGCTGCAAATATTTCTCATAATATTGATAAAAAATGGGATGGCTGACATTGTGGAAACATAGAAATTACAAACAATTCAGATGAAGATATCCATAACTGGGAGCTACATTTTGATATATCGAGTCCTATTACAAGCTTTTGGAATGCTGAATATATAGAAAAAAATAATACATATATTGCAACATGAATTGATTGGAATGAACCGCTCGATGCTCAACAAAATTTTAGTATTTGATATTGTTCAGATAGTGAAAATATTCCTGAAAATATCACGTTTATTTCCGGTGAAAAAGAAGTAAATAAAAATACGTTTTTAGATCCTTTAGAAATCTGAAAATCTCTTGATGCAATAAAAACGATTTGAGAATATTCACCACCTTTTTTTGCAAGAAATGGGAAATTATATGATGCTGAAAATACATTAGTACAACTTCGTGGAGTCAATTGGTTTGGATTTGCTGGGGAATCTCGTATTCCTGGAGGTTTATGGGAGAGAAATTATAAAGATATTGCCTGACAAATAAAAGGTACCTGATTTAATTCTATCAGACTTCCCTTTTGTCCTGCGACTCTCAGATCACAAATTTCTAATTCATATTCTCGGAGTAATCCAGAATTAGTTTGAAAAAATTCGTTAGAACTCATGGATATTTTCATCACACATTTAGCAAGTGAATGAATGTATATTTTACTCGATATGCACACGAGTGATTGTACAGATATAACAGATACTCCATTTATCGATGGGTATGATTATGATATGTGGAAAGCAGATTGGCAGTTTGTAGCTAATAGATATAAAAATATTGAAAATGTTATCGCAGTAGATCCAAAAAATGAACCTCATGGAGATGCTGTTTGGAATGGTGAAACAAATAATTTTTATGTAAACCGGAAACTACAAGTTGAAGAAATTTGAGCAGATATTTTAGAAATAAATCCAAATCTTCTTGTTTTTGTAAATGGAATCGAAAAAAATCATAAATGGTGATCTGATATAATGGATTGTGAACTAGATTTAAGTCAATCTTGGTGAGGAAATATTAATCCGATTGATTGTTATCCTATAAATGAAGATAAAATCCCAGCTGAAAAAATGATTTTATCTCCTCATATTTACTGACCAAGTGTATATCCTAGAGATTATTTTGAAGATGAAAATTTTCCCGAAAATATGGATGAGATTTGGGAAAAGACTTTTTGAAAATATGCTGATACTTACACATTAATTTTTGGTGAATTTGGTGGAAATTATTTAAACGAAGATAAAATTTGGCAAGATGCTCTGATTTCTTATATGATTTCAAAAAGAATAGACAGTTTCTATTTTTGGTCTTGGAACCCAAATAGTACTGATACAAAATGACTCGTTTTAGATGACTGGAAAACACTCGAAACTCCTAAATATAATAATTTATCACGTTTATTCTTTCAAAATAGAAATTTTGAAATATCAGAAATAAAATCAGAAAAAACAATTCCAGAAAACACTTCAGAAGATAATATTGATGCATCAAATATTGCAGAAATAAAAGAAGATTCTCAAAACTCAGAAATACCAACAGAATCTGAAAATTGAGAAGAAAATAAAACAAAAAAAGAAGAAAAAAAATGGTGGGAAAAAATATTAGATTTTTTTGAAAAATTATTCGAAAATATAAAATTATTTTTTAGTGAATAAAAATAATTTTTGACAAAAAATATAAAAAAATCATAATAATAGTACGAATCATTTTACAAGAGAAATACAATGGATTATCCTATGGTTTTAAATCCGAATTTTTCTCAAGAAAATTTATTTTCTGACCTAGAAAAACAAGGATATGATAAAGAAGATTTATTTTTATTATTGCCAAATTGTCCACACAAGGAAGAATTAGAAATAACGAAAGTAGATGTAGCAAATTTCCCTTTAGTATTTATTGCCTATGATAATAGCTTTCAATGTTCGAGCCTCGTAGAGTTTGCAGGAATGTACTTACAAGAACAGCAGCTATATGGAGAGCTTTATTTCATTACTTATAAAAATGATTTTGCTATTATATCTTTACCTGAAAGTTCTATATCTGAGAATTGGTATGACATAAATCCAGCAGATATTTTTCTTGGACATATCTTTCAAGGAAATATTTATTTAGAATATTTTTGGGAAAGATTTCCAGAAGAAACGTTTAAAAAATTGGAGGAAGAAATTTGTTATTTACAACAAAGTTTCGCAGACAAAACAGCTTAGTTTTTACTAAGTTGTTTTTTTTAATTTTAATTTTGACTATTTTTTGAATTAGTCTATTATTAAATTATAAAAGAGGAGGAATTTAATAAAAACATATAAAAGTGTTGTTTTTTTATAAGCTAAATTAATTCCAATGACTCTTGCACAAATTGACTATTTAGGGTGAATAGAACATAAAAATCATGAGGATCCTAACTTTAAGACTCTCACATGAAGTGAAACTATTGCCAACTTTAAATCTGAACTAAAAAATATTTCAGTTTTGATTGATTGCGGTATGTTTCAAGGAGGAAGAAATGATGAAGAAGCAAACTCATTTGTTGATCAAAGAGCATTGCAAACAGATTGTATGGTTTTGACTCATGCACATTTAGATCATGCTTGAAGGGTTCCTTTACTCGTAAAAAATGGGTATAATAAACCTATTTATATGACATCAATAACAGCTCAAAAAATTTATGTAATGCTCGAAGATTATATAAAAATCATGACAGAAGAACATGATATGGCTGTAGTAAAATTTCAAAAAATTAAAAATCAAGCAAGTGGTTTTTTATATGCTATAGAAGCTGATAAAAAGCTGAAAAAAAATTGATTGTCAAAAGAAGAAAAAGAAGAAATTAAATGAAATTTAGTAAAATTTTTTGGTGAATGATATAATTTAGCTGAAATTGTAAAAAAAGCATGAGCCTTTCAAGATGAATATCAAATTTATTCTTCAGAAGATATTCAAAAAAGGTATAACGATATACCAGAAATACTCTATGATATGTGAGATTTAGCGGATACTATGAAATACATTAAAGTATTAGATTATGGTCAATCAACAGATCTTAATAATTTGTATTATGTAGACGAATTTTCAGAAGAAAATCTAAAAAAAATGATGAAACGCGTATATTCAGGTTCAAATGAAACTATGTATATTGATTCAACTGTTTTTTCACAATATATGTCAGCCATTAATGAAAGAATAAGAACAACAAAATTAGCAGAAAAAGAAAATATTGATATTAAAAAATTCAACGAAGGTATCGATGAAGAATATGAAGAATATAGAGCAAATATAGAACACAAACTCGATATTTTAGAAAATACACTTGAATCTGAAGCACCAGAATTACATCAACAATATACTCAAGAACTTGCAAATGAGTGAATAGAAAATCAAGAAGATTTAGAAAATTTTATCCAATCGAAAAAGAAAGATTCATATGATGTAAAATATACATCAACTATTTTAGAGAAACTCAAAAGTTTATTTCTATTGAAAGTTCTCAATGGTACGGAAAAAAATCAAAATAAAATGAAATCTCTTCAACTTCAACTTATAGATGCAGGACATATTGAATGAAGTGCTCAAGCTTTATTCACAGTAGTATCTGAAAAAGTAAATCAAATACTTGATACTGGGACTAAAAAACCAAGTCCTCTGGATATATTTGCAAAAAAAGCAATCGAACATAAAAATTTACTCTTTAGTTGAGATCTATGAAGAAGAAAAGATCCAAATATTTCAGGGACTTGGGATACATCTCCATATAAATTAGACTTTTTACAAATAGAAACAACCTATGCGGGGAGAAATCATCCAGATAGAATGCAAGAAGAAAGAGAGTTTATGGATACTATAGAACAAGCAGAATGAAAAGTAATTATTCCAGCTTTTTCAATGCAAAGAACACAAGAAATTGCTATTTTGCTTTTAGAAAAGATGGAAGACCATTTACCCGATTTAGAAAAGCTAGAAGAATATAAGAAAGATTTAGTCGTTTTAAAAGAGCAATTAGATAATATTAAAGATCAAGAATCTAAAGCATATCAAATGTATTCTCAAAATATAAAAGGTTTAAAAAATGAAATTCATAGACTCAAAACAACCTCACCAGTTTTTTGGAATATTAATCTCAATTCCCCTCTTTGAGATAAAATTACAAATATATATTTACAAAATTTATATGCAAAATATAGATTATTAGACCCAGAAGTACAAGAAAGAATATTTGGTCGTGTTGTTACTAATCATATCATTACTACAGATGATTTTGATGCATTATATACACCAAAAAGACAAAATAGAAAAGAAATTATTATTTCTGCTTCTGGAATGTGTGCAGGATGATTTATCCAAAAACACCTCATGAAAAATTTAGAAAATCCTAAATCAACTATTTTGTTTACTGGATATTGTCCACCAAATTCACCAGGTGGGAGAATTAAACAAAATCTTCCAGTAATATTGTCATGAGAAAATAATGAAATTATTCAGCCAAAATGTAAAATTGTGGATAATAAAGGATTTTCATGACATCTAGATCATGAAGAAATTTTGATGTATATCCAAGAGCTAAAAGATCAAGGAAAACTGGCAAGAAATGCAACAATTGTTCTCAATCATGGTTGAGAAAAAAGAGAACTTGTGAAAGCTGATATTTTAGAAGATATATTAAAAACAAAGAGAAACGTAAATGTACTGATACCAAATTTGTGAGAATCAGTAGAAATCAAATGTTAAAAAAAATCCAAATTTTAAATTTGGATTTTTTTTATTTCTCTAATTTTAAATTATCAATCAAATCTTTCTTAAATTTCCCGTTTGAGAATTTTAAGATTTCGTTTTCTGATTGAGGTGGGTAATTTTTAAGTTGAAGATTAATTATTGAGATTTATTTTTTATTATTATACAAATTATTTCACAATAATAAATTTATTTTATAGAAAAATTATTGCTAAAGTTTATTTTTAATTATACTATATGAAATTTATTATATGTGTAACAAAATTCTAATGAAATATTTATCGCTTTTGGTTCTGTTTTTAGTATTTTTTGTTCAGGCAATATTTCCAAATCACGTGAGTGCTGGGAGAAGTTATGATGACTATGGCTATTATGGTGAAGATTTATGAGTGAATAATTCGAGAGATTATTGGTATCAAGGTGAAATTTGAGATGTAAAATTTCGCTACCAGTATGGAATGTGAGGATATTTTACTCAAGATAATAGAAAGGTTGATTTTGAATTTGAAACTCCATTTACTGGGAAATTAATTCAAAGACAAGATTATGAGTGAGAACAATATTCTCAAGAAGTGCGAGATATCAAGCAATATGAATTTGATTTTGAAAATACAACGCAAATAAGCTTGGATTTAGTACATCATTATAATGTAGATGAATTAAAATTGATTTTAGAATATCAAGGAAAAAAAGTTGAACTTGAGCCGTTAAAAATGATTTCTATATATAAATACATATATTCTGATAGTTTAGAAAATACTCTTAACAATACATATTTTCTTTCTCGTGATCTTTCTCATTTTACAGGATTAGAAGATAGAGAAATCATAATTGATAAAGCTCTTGAACAAGAAGAATATGATGAAATTATTGAGCTTATTATCAGTAATAGAGTGATACTCAATGAGCAAAAAAATACAGATTTTTTAAAATATATTTATTGAGAAAATTTTGCAGAATATAAAATCCAACAAATCGCTCATTATCAAGCAGAATCTATAATATGAGATGATTTAAAAATAGTAGAAAAGAAACATAAATATGGTGAAAATGAAGTAAGAATAGAAAAATTTGTAGAAATCCCCTACGAAGTATATTTTTTTTGAAAAATGAATTTTTGAGTTTTAAAACAAGATAGAGATTTTTATATCCAAAAATGAGTTAATAATAATTTTTTATTTTTCTATGCAAATACTTCATACTATAAAGCTTGAGAGATTAATGTTCGTGTGGAATATGAAAATAGTCGTGACTGGAAAAGCATGTATATGACGGATGAAATTTTAGATAAATATATTGGATGAGGTTGGTTAACTGCTGTTATGATTGTGTATTTGATTTGAATTTTAGGATTTTATTTTTTATATCACAAAAGACTTAAAAGAAGAATCACAATTATTTATTTTTCACTGGCTTTTGCTATTATATTTTTTCTGATTTATACGATTTGGTTAAGAATCCATATTGGAACACAAAATATTATTTATACAACTTCTGTGTATCATAATTTTGAAAATTTTACGCTCAAAGAAGATTATGTTTTATATTTTTGAGTAAAAAAATCTGAATTCACTTACGATTTTTCTGAAAAGTTTGATACGGATATTTCTCAATTATATGATAATTCTCAACGTTATTCTCGTCAAAAACCTGAAATATCTCAACATCAATGAGAAAATAGAGAAAAAACATTTAATATTTCTGCTCTGAGATATATTTTTGTTAGTACAAAACAATTAGTAGAAAAACCAAATTTTGAAAATTTAGAATTGGCTGGAAAAAGTAATGAAGAACTTCTTACATTAGCAAAACCTGTGAAACATTTTGTAAAAAAATATTCACAAGATGTTGAATATACTATTCAAAAAGCAGAAAATTCTGATGAAAAATCGACGCATTATATTCTAAATATACAGTATTAATCTATGATAGAAATTAAAAATCTTACAAAATATTTTTGAGAAACAAAAGTATTAAATAATCTCAATTTTGAAATACAAACTGGGAAAATAACATGATTTATTTGAGATAATTGAGCTGGAAAATCAACAACAATGAAAATTCTAGCAACCAGTTTAGTTGATTATCAAGGAGAAATAAATATTTTTTGAAAAAATTTATCAGAAAATATTTATGATCTTCGTGAAACAATTTGATTTATGCCTGACCAATATGGTTTATATCAAGATTTAAGCGTGCAAGAATATCTAGAATTTTTTCTGCAAGCGTACGAAAAACCCGTCGATGAAGCATTAATCGATGAGACTTTGAGTTCAGTGCAACTATTAGACAAAAAATATACTCCTATGAAATGACTTTCTCGTGGGATGACTCAAAGAGTATTGTTGGCAAAAGCACTTATCACTCAACCAAAATTCCTTATTTTGGATGAACCAGCATCGGGACTTGATCCAAAACTTCGTTTAGTTTTAAAAAATATTTTACAAAATCTTAAAGATACCTGAGTTACTATCTTTATTTCTAGCCATATTTTATCAGAGTTAGAATCGATGGTAGACAACTTAGTCATTATAGACAACGGTGAAATTCTCTATACTGGAACTATCTGAGATTTTCAAAAATCAGGAAATAGAAACGAAGTTTTTATTCATACACAAGATGATGATGCAATGATTTCTCATTTATATAGCTTTGAAACCATTCGATTAGAAAAATGATTTTTAGTAAAAAATATTACTTCTTCTCATCAAATATTTCCAATTATTTTGGAATCAAAATTAGAAGTATATGAATTTAAAAATAATATAGAAGATATAGAAACGGCTTATATTTCACTAACAAATAAAAAATGAAAAACCCAATAATTCTCAAAGATTTATTAATCGGAGTGAATAATGTCATTGGTAAAGTGACCATCATTGCTGTTTTGTTTTTGGTAGCAGCTTTTACCGTACTTACACATAGTTTTGACCCTACACATGGAAGTCAATTGGCAAGTCATTTTTCAAATAATGAATTTTTGATGGTTGGATATTTATTTGGATGAGGTATCATTTTCATTTTAGCTATTATAAAATGAATCATATCAATTTGTAGTGAAAAATCTCAAATGACCTATGAACTTATAAAAATTTCTAAAATATCTGCATCAAAATATATTCTATGAAAATTTATGGCAAATTTTCTGTATTTTTGATTGCTGAGTGTTATGTTGCTCCCTTTTGGTGCAATGATAACATTTATTGGAGGAGTATCATCAGGAGATATTTTATTATTATTAGTACATATTTTATTATTTGCAGCTGTTTGATCGGCATTATGATGAATGATTTGATGTCTCGGAAGAAATATTACTCTAAGTTTTCTCATCACTGTTTGATGAGCAATTATTTGAGGAATATGTTTAGAAGCATTTTATTTTCTCGAAAACTCATTTGCTTATATAATCCATTTTGGGCTGAAAAATTGGATATATTCTGTATTGATGTGAGTGTTCTCTACACTTGGTTTTTTGATTTATTCTATTCAAAGTGTGAGACAAGAAACCGTCAATAGCACCAATAGATATCCCATTGTATTAAGTTTATTATTGTTTTGTATTGCAATTGTACAAGTTGTATTTCTAGAATATAATGCGTATTACGTTTTTGCAATTACCTCAATAATAGATCTGATGTTATTGTTTATCAATATGAAAAAGTTTGATACAAAACATAAAAAAATATTTCAATATCATATGCTTACAAATTTTTTAATTGTATCACTGGCAACAAGTTATTTAGAATTTTTTAGTTTAGATTTACTTACTTTTATACTTTTAGTTCAAATCCTGATTGTATTAATCTCTTTAGTGGTTATAGAATTGTATAAAAAAATAAATTTATATCTCCATAAATTTATTTATATTATTATTGTTTTATTTTTACTGTTTGTTCTGCCAAATTTTGTGAATAATATGAAGCAAGTGGAAATGTTTAAAAGTGTAAAAATATATATTCCAACAATAGAAATGACCTATGAAAATATGGTTGAATATAATAAAAATCAATATTTATGAAAAAAATATTGATATGATGAACAAGTTCTTGATCTGTTTGAAATCGATCATAGAAAATATTATACATATTATTACTTGTATGCTTGGATTCTACTTATGCTTATTTTTACAGCAGGTTTATATTACAAAAAAAGAAAATAAAAAAAACGTATCAAAATATTTTGATACGTTTTTTTTATTTGATTAGTGACCACCACAACAACTTCCGTCTTCAGAATGTTCGTGTGCTTGACCAGCTTCAGCTTGTTGTCTTAAAAAATCCATAAAACTTTCGATAAGTTCTTCTACTACTTGACTATTTGTAGGAGCAGTATCTGTTTCTTCGTTTGGAAACATTTGTTTAATAAGGTCTAAATGTTCTTGGTATTTTCCATCAATTTCTACTGTTATTTTTGACATAATATTTTTTATTAATAATTATTTTTAATTTTTTAATCCGACTAATTTCACTAATTGTTCATATTTTTCATCAGCTAATATATTTGCTGCAATATTTCCAGAAGAGATTTTTTCTTCGAGAAGTTTTGGATTTTCCATGAATTGTATAAATTTTTTTCTAGCAGGACCAAAATATTCTAAAAGAATATCAAGAAGTTCGAGTTTTGCGTGTCCGTAACCATAGTTCCCTGCTTTATATTTCGCTGCAATCTCATTTTGTTTGTCTTGCGAAGCAAAAAATTTAATCAACGCAAATACGTTACAATTTTCAGGATCTTTGGGATCTTCTAAACCTTCACTTCCTGTGACAATTCACATTATTTTTTTCTTGAGAATTTTTTCACTATCAAATATTCCGATGAAATTATCATAACTTTTCGACATTTTTCTTCCGTCAGTTCCTGGAATCGTCATAAGTTCTTCAGAAATAATTGGTTCTGGAAGTTTGAAAAAATCAGTTTTATAGGTTCTATTAAAATTCCCAGCGATATCACGAGCAAATTCTAAATGTTGTTTTTGATCTTTCCCAACTGGTACAAGATCGGTATCATAGGAAATGATATCAGCTGCCATTAAAATTGGATAATTAAATGTAGCCATATTTATTTCACTATTTTTATTTTGTGCATCTTTAAAACTATGAGCTCTCAGCATCAAAGAATATGGAGTTACACTTGATAAAATCCATGAAATATCATTAATCCTTCTGACTTTTGATTGTTCAAATACTACCGCATTTGAATCTTCAGGAAGCAGTGAAAAATATTCTGCTAATAATCTTTGTTTATTATTTCTAAGTGTTTCTCCATCGTGTACTGATGTGAGAGAATGATAATCTGCTATAAAAATATAGGGATTTTTTCATTCAGATTGTTCTAAAAATGGTTTGAATGCACCGAGATAATTCCCTAAATGCATACCATTTCCAGTAGGTTTAATTCATGTGAGAATTCTCTTCATATTTTTTTATTATTTTTTATTTTTTTTCTTTTTATTTTTTTCTGCATGAAATTTACTTTTCACAGAATTAAATAATTTTTGTCTATTTTCTAATGCTTCTATTCCACCATCTACTTGCAATTCTCATTTTTCAGAAAACAAAATTGCAATTGGTTTTGTTGCTTCGATTTTTGCAAATATTATATTGATGATAACCATGATAGGTACAGAAAGTAACATTCCTGAGATTCACCAAATATTTCACCAAAATGTCAGTGCAATAATGATTAATAACGGAGAAAGATTAAGTTTATTCCCCATAAATCTTGGTTCTACAATATTTCACATAAGCACTTGAATCCCAACAATTCAAATAGTAATTGTAAAAAATGGAAGTGAAAATCCAAATTGAACTAATGAAATTGTAATTGGAAATATTACGATAGTCCAAAAGAAAGCAAAATCTAATCCAACAGCAGTCATAAAAATATAACTTAATGCAGCTGTAATAAAGCTGATGAATAATTTGATAACAAAATACGCTTTTACATCAGATTTAATTTTTTCAATCACTGATAAAATTTCCGTTCTTTTTTTATCATCTTTAAACATTAACGATATTTTTTGACCAATATATCTATGCTCTAATAAGATAAATAATATAAAGAAAAATATCATTCATGCAGATTTAAATAAATCTGTAATCCCAGTTGCCGTTGATAAAACGACTCATTGAAGATCGATTCTAAAGAAAATATCTCTAAAATTGACATATTTATTGAGTTCTTCTTCTGAAAAATTTGCCCATTCAGCAAAAGAAATGAACATTTGGTACATTTTTGTTTGATATTCTGGAAGTTTTTGAGTTACTTCGTTCAAATCTAGATTTGCAGATATTAACTCACCTAATCACCAAAAAATTAAAATCATGGTAATAAGAGACAAAAATGTTGAAAATGCACTGGTAAATCTAAATCTTTGATAGACTCCTGATAAACCAATTATCGCAAATGAAAATAACAAACCAATAATAAATGGAATGATTAAAGTCGCTCAAATATGAAGCAAATAGAAAAATATAAATGCTAAAATTGAGAGAAGTGTAAAATTTAAAAGTTTGCTTTCGTCTTTTCTAAACATAAATTTGTTTTATGATAATAATGCCTGTTTTAACGATTTTGTTAGTTCATGAACACCTGTTTTTTTCAAAGAAGAAACAGGAAGAATTTCTTGTCCAAAAAAGTCATTTTTGACTTTTTGTGTTACTTTTGCTAATTCACTTTTTGATATTTTATCTGTTTTAGATAAAACAATTTTAATTGGTAACTCTAATTCTAATAAATATTTATACATATCAATATCACCTTGACCTGCTCAAATTCTAGAATCAATTAAAATAACCACAGCTTGAATATGACTTGCTCTTTCTTCGATATACCAAGAGATAAGACCATCAAGTTGTTCTTGAAATGTTTTCCCCATTTTGGCAAACCCATACCCTGGTAAATCTGTGAGCCAATATTTATTTGCTACAGTAAAAATATTAGCTGTTTTAGTTTTCCCTGGACGAGAAGACGTTTTTACTAAATCTTTTTTCTCAAAAATAGAGTTCATAATACTCGATTTTCCTACATTTGATCTCCCTACGAAAATAATTTCTTTTTTGTTTTCAAACATAATATCTTGACTTTGTAAAGCAATGGATTTATTAAAAACAACATCTGAAAATTTCATTAATTTTTTGTTTATATATTAAATTTCTGTTATAATACCTAAGAATTTAAAAATATAAAGTAAAAAATCAAAAAATGTCAGACACACAACAAAATAAAAAAATAATCAACAATGCCATTAGTGCATATTTTATGATATTTGTTTCTGTTTTTTTCTTATTAAACAAAGAAAATAAATATTTAAATAATCAATTTGTGAAAAAACATACAAAATCTGCGCTTTTGATTCATCTTGGATTTTTTCTGAGTTATTTTGTATTTATACATCTATGAGTCTTTGCTGGAATTATGATTTTTGGAAAAAGTTTACATATAATTTCAGCATCAATAAGCTGTTTATTATTATTGTGAATACTTATTTTTTGAATGTATAAAGCTCAAAAATCTGAAGAATTTATTCTCACAGATTTTTTACATATTTTCAAAATGCAAAAAATCCAAACATCATCTCAAAATATTGATCTGCAAGAAAGAGAAAAAATGAATTTTATAATAGCTCATATTCCATTTATTTGATTTGTAAATTATGCAAAAAATAGTGAAAAAAAATATATTCAAAATGCGACAAAATTAAATTTATTTGTCAGTGTATTTTTTGTTTTATTTCTGAGTTTTGATTTGATTAATATTTCAAATTTTTTATTATTAATTTATAGTATTTATTTAGTTTTTATTTGAATAAATATTTTTACAACAAATAACATCTTTACTCTTGATCTTGATTTTATTCCAAGCCCAGAAAAAAAATATTTTCTCACACGCGCTTGATTTGAATATATGAGAAATTATTTTTCTGGAACAAAACTAGAAAAATTTAATTATTATTATGAAAAACAAAGAGAAGTTTCTTTAGAAAATACAAAAATAAATTATCAAAACATCCAAACACTGCCAGATATTTCAGGTCCAAAATGACTTATTTATATTCCAATTATTAATTTTGTTTGTTTATTTCAAAAAAATAGAAAACAAAAATTTCATATTAGAAATGGAGTTATTTTAAGTATTTTATTTATTTTGTTATTTATTATCACAGTATTTACGCAACTAGAAACGATTTTATTATTACTTTTAGTTTTTGCATTTTGTTATGCATATGGATATTTGAAATATAATCCAGTCTATAAAATGCCATATGTCTATATGTTTTTTCATTTTTTTGAAAAATTATTTGGAAAAACTAAAGATTTTAATACAAAATATAACAAGCAAGAAGAAGTGCATTTATCGGTAAAAAAATAAAAATGGGGAGTTTAGAAACAAATAATATAGAAATAGTAGAAAACCATATTCCAGTAGAATGATTTATAAAATTTTTAAAATCAGCTGTAAAACAGGAAATTTCACAGTCTACTTTTGATAATATAAAACAACAATATAACACAATGGAATATGATGAATTTGTAGAAAAATATTTTTCTACTTTTGGTAAATATATCTCTTGTTATACAGAAGAATATCAAAATTTATTTTTAAATTATATTGAAAAAAATATTTTAAAATCATCAATTAGTGAAAATGATATTTTTACTAATATTTCACAAAAAATATTAGAAATTATAGATGAAACATCTAAATATAGATGAGAAAAAATGAGTTTAGAAGTAAAAAAAATAATTATAGATAAAATAAATAATTTACTAAAATTATATGAACAATTAGACAAAAAAAATACTTTTTCTGAAAGAAAAAAAGAAATTTTGTCTATAAAAAAATATATTTCTTGAAGAAATTATCCAAGTAAAAATACAGCAGAATTATTTTTAGAAAAATTAGAAGAATATGAAAATGAAATAAAAAAAACAGTGTAAAAACTGTTTTTTTATTTTGATTGAATTATGTAAAACCCCGTTGTGATTCCTGTTGTTTCAGTTCTGAGAATTCTATTTCCTAAATGCACTCTCGACATACTTTTTTCTAAAAGTGAAACTTCTGTTTCATCCCAACCTCATTCTGGTCAGACAAATAAATTAATATTTTTTTTGTTTGTGATATTAATATCTTTTATTGATTGTGAATTATTATTTTTTGTATGGAAAAAAATATTTTCTCCTTCTGGTATATTTTCAAGTATTGATTCTTCTTGAATAACTATTTCTGGTATATGAGATCTCCCCGATTGTTCTGCTGCTTCAATAATAATTTTTTGAAGTCTTGTAAATTTATTTTCTGAAATATTGAGTTTTTGGCTTCTTTTTGAAGAAAAAAATACAAATTTTGTAAATCAAATTTCGGTAGCTTTTTGGATAATAAATTCTATTTTTTCGAGTTTATTTGGCAAAGCATTGTACAAAGTTAATTCAAAATTTATTTCTGAATGATTTTTTTCTTGAGAAAGTTTAGATACTTCTATTTCCCTTTTTGCAATATTTTTAATTTCAAAAATAAAATCTATATTATTTTTTCCATTAAATAAAATAATTTTTTCTCCATTTTTCACACGTAAAACTTTTGTGAGTTGGTGAACTATTTCATGGTCTTTTATGATTAAATTTTGAGTATTTTCATCAAGATTTTCTAAAAAAATTCTTTGCATTTTTTCTCTATAAATAAATATTTTGTTTATTATATTTCAAAGAAAAATTTTCACAAATAAAAAACCGCGCATTGCGCGGTTTTAACTTTTTGAGTTAATAATTAATCAGTAACTTTGATACTGAATTCAAAATTATTACTTACTCCTTTTCCGTCAATAAAGCTAAATTCAACATCACCAGTTTCTGCAAAATCGCTAAATTCAAAATTAAGCTTATTGCTCCCAAGTATATATTGATGATTGTAGTTTATTGTATTATTACTAAAATCAAGTAAGCCAACTTGAACATCACCTTGAGTCATCAAAGCAACTTTCATTGCTATGTTTGATGTAGTGAATTCAAGACTGATATCATCACTTGTTTGAGCAATTGAATCATAACAGAAACTGTGATAATTCGCGGAAATTTTTTCGTTAATATTTACAACTTTATATGAATCATCAAACCATGACATACAATATTGACCTGGACGTAGGTTATATAGATTCATATCCATTAATGTTTTATCAGCAACAGACTCATAAATAGTTTTTTGACTTTCCATAAGTTGGCTAGAAACATTTCTAGGATGAACAAATTGTGAATAAAAATGAGATCCATTATTATCAACCGTATGTTTAATAATCAACTCAAAAGATATTGATTGATCATTAAACTGCCTGATTGCTTTAAAGTGCGATAAATATTTCCCTGGAGCAAGTGAGAAATTGGTTTTCCCACTTTCATCAGCCTGCAAAGCAAGAGTAGATACGGCACTCAGCGAGTTATTCATTTCATCATAGAGATAATTCTCAACCTCAAATGTTTCTACATATAAGCCTGTTGGTTTAGTACCTTTTTCAACTTGCTTCGGAGCAATCGTGTTGATTAATGTGCCATTTGAAGTGTAGAGAATAAACTCTAGATTACCATTAACTACAGGTTCAACAATAGTTATATTAACTGTTTTGTTTTGATCATACCAGGTATCACCAATCTTTACTTTATTTAAAGTAATTTGATAATCACCCGCAGAGTCAGTATTAAACGTTAATGTAACTTCTTTTGTAGAATCAAATGAAGTTTCACCTGTCTTGTTGACCATTACATCACCAAACTGGACATAACCAGCTTCATAGCTTGCATCAATTGCGGAAATCGCTTCATCAGAAGTAATTTTCATAATTTCAGTTTTGTTTGAGATAATACAATCACTACAATCTGTAGTGGTTACATCAATCGTTGGTTCACTGGTAGTTGTACCACCACCTCCACTATTTCCAGTAGAAGTATTTGTATTTCCAGACGAATCTGAACCACCACCTCCACAAGCAGCTAATGTAAAAGTTAATAGTAATGTACTTACAATATGTAGAATTTTCATCCTGTTTCTCCTTGGTGGGTTTGCCACCTTTTGTTTTGATATTAGAATATAAATACTATTTTGGTATTTATAATTAAGTATAATATAGAAAAAAAATATTACTTGTCAAATTTAAAAAATATGTTGTAAATAAAAAACACTAAAATATATTTTAGTGTTTTTTTATTTTGATTTTTTTTAATTATCTAGGCATTCCATAATAATCAAATCCTTTTTGATCAACCATAGATTTTGTAACAAAATTTTTCTTTTTTCCTTTTAAGAAAAATCCTCTATCATCAATAATACCTTGTTCCATAAGAGATTCAACATTTTTAGTTTTTAATCTTTTTTTAGGAAAATTTTGTTTATTTTGAAGATAATGCGTTCTTGCTTTATAACTTTGATTTTTTCTTGCTTGAGGGTTTTCATTCCCAATATATACTTGAAATGCAGCTTTTTTATTTTTTGCTAATTTTCTTGCAGCAGCTTGTTTTTTTACTATTCTCGAAGTAAGTCCGTGACTATTTGCCATAATATTAATCTTTTAATGAAAAATAAATTTTTTGTGAAAAATTCACTTAATTTGGCTGTATTGTATGAAAATATAAACAAAAATCAAGAGAATAAAAAAACTTTTTTATGAATTATATAAATTTTATAAATCAAAAAAGACTATACATAGAAGCTGTATAGTCTTTTTCAAACTTATATTTTTTGGAGCGGGGGACGAGGTTTGAACTCGCACACCCAAGGGTTGAAGCCTTAGTACACTCACTCTTTTATGTTACCCCCGCAGAAATTTATATAAGCAAGCGCAGTATAAGAAAATGGCATCTAAAGTCAAATATATTTTTGATTTTTTTTAATTTATGGTACAATAGAGATAGTAAATTATTTGTAATATTTGAAAAATATGTTTGATTATAATTTTAATTTTATTTGAGAAAATATAACTCAATGAATTATTTCAACTGTTGAAATTTATGCTCCTAAAATAATATGAGCATTAATTTTACTCGCTTTATGAGTGCTTGCATGAGTTATAGTTTATAAATTAGTAAAATTTGCTTTTAGAAAATTTAAAGTTATAGATTTAATTGATAGATTAACTCCAGATTTTGACGACATTGCTATTACCAATCATGGTGAATGAGAAAAAAAATCTAAAAAAATAAAATTTACCCAAAAAGTAAAAGTTGATGAAATAGTTGGGAAAGCATTAGGATACTATATATTTCTTGTATTTTTTCGTTATGCAATTATTGCAATTGGCATTGATGAAGTAGAAAAATTTATGGCAGATCTTTTGACATATATTCCAAGTTTATTTATTGCAGTTGTTATTTGATTTTTTTGAGTCAGGTTTGCAAATTTTGTCTATGATATTATTTTTCAAACATTAAAATTATCAAAACAAAAAACAGCAAAAATTATAGCTGCCGGTGCAAAATGAATTGTTTTATTTTTTACTCTAATGGCTGTGTTAGATAAAGTTTGAATTGCTACTAATACAATTGAAGTTATTCTAATCTGAGTAGTATCAATGGTATCAATAGCTGGTTGAATAGCATTCGGTTTATGAGGAAAAGAAGTCGCTCAAGAGATATTAGAAAGTTTAAAAAAATAAAAAAAAGATGATTTTATAAAATCATCTTTTTTTTATTGTACTTGAAAATATTTTCATTTACTATAAATATCTTTTCCATCTGGTGATACAATAGCTGGGAAAATCACATCACATGCACGAAGCTGAGCTTTGAAATTTAAAGTATTTTGACACGGACAGGTTGTACAAACAACATTTCCTTGTATAGTTCCTTGATTTGAATCATTACACACTACTTGTTTCTCAATGGCAATACATGTTTTTTCTCATTGTAAATTTGATGCACATTTTGATGAATTTGGGCAATCAGAATCAGACTCACAGCTTATATCAAATATTGGACATCATTTATTTTTTGGATCTCATGGTAGATCAATACAACGATCTTCATCATCATTTACTCCATCGTTATCACTATCACTCACCGGAATATTATCATTTCCTATTTCATCAATTTCTTTTTGATTTAATACAGTAATTATCATTGTTTTTTCTACGGTTTTATTCGCAGAATTTGTTACTAAAAGAGTGACAATATAACTTCAGTTGTTATAAAATGTATGAGTAACATTTTTCCCATTTTGAGTATTTCCATCTCCAAAATCCCAACTGTATTGATATTGTTCATTTTGATTTCAAATAATAATTGATGAAAAATCAGTCACCAAAGGAGCGTTTCAACTACTTGGATTTGCAGAAATATTTATATTAAAATCATTATCTTGTTGAGATGAAATGATGATAGTTGTAAATTGTTTTTTAATATTTCAAAATTTATCAATCACATGTAATTCTACTCAATATTCTCAATTAAATTCGAATGTATGATTAGGATTTTTTTGTGTTGAAGTATTTCCATCACCAAAATCCCATAGATATTCAAATGGTCATTCTCAAGAAATTATTTCTGCAGAAAAGTCATAACTATTATTTTCTTGATTTTGAATGTCTAAACCTATAGATAAATCGCTATAATCAGGATATAAAACTAAATTTTTAATAATTTTATTTCCAAATTTATCTGTGATCAATACCGTTATTTGATGTGGTCCATCCCCCTGAAATGTATGATTAGGATTTTTTTGTGTTGAAGTTGTTCCATCACCAAAATCCCACAGATATTCAAATGGTCATTCTCAAGAAATTATTTCTGCACCAAATTTATAATTATTTGTAATGAGATTTTGTGAAATAATTTTAGCATCTGCTTCAAGTTGAAAATTATTTTCGGGAACTATTACAATCAAATCAATTTTTTTTACTCAATCTCAATTACTTACGGTTACAGTAACTTCATATTCTCCAGGTTGATTGTATGTATGAGTTGGATTTTTTTCAGAGGAAGTATTTCCATCTCAAAAATCCCACAAATATTGATTTTCTGGATTATTAGAAGTATTAATACTATTAAAATCAAAAGTTAATGGATCATTTGTGTTTTCTACTAATGCTTGTAAAGAATCTCACATATTTACAATCCAAATTGTATTTGTAGATTCTGATGTATTCCCATTTTTATCTGTTATTATAACTGATATATTTTGTTTTCCTGTTGTAGTAAATTGATGATTTGGGTTTTGTTGAGTAGAAGTATTTCCATCACCAAAGTCCCATATATATTCAAATGGTCATTCTCAAGAAATTATTTCCGTAGAAAAATCATATGAATTATCTTGTTTTGAATCTATTGAAATATCCATATATCCAGCTAAATCATCATCATTTTCTGGTATATGTACTTGTAAATCGAAACTTGAACTTCATTGAGAATTTTCAATTACCAAAATAACTTCATAATCCCCTGCTTGAGAATACGTATGATTTGGATTCTTTTGATTTGAAGTATTTCCATCACCAAAATCCCAATAATAATTATCTGCTTGAATATTGTCAGCATCAAAATTTGCAATATTATTTTCTCAAATGATTATCAGGTCAACATTTGGAAATCCATTGTCACTTTGTTGATTATTTATTTGAACTTGTGTATAAAAATTTTCTTGATTTCATACACTATCTTTTACTGTAAGTTTTACATTATAATTTCAGTTTTCTGAATAGTTATGATTTGGATTTTTTTCATTTGAGGTATTTCCATCACCAAAATCCCATAGATATTCAAAGGGTCCATTATTCCCAGAAACATCAGAATTAAAATCAATTTCAGAGGAATCTATATTTTGATCATATGAAATATATCATTCAAGAAAATTATTATTTTCCTGAGTTATGGTAAAGTCTTGTGAAAATTTCCCTGTATTTCCAAGTGCATCTTTGACAAATAAATCAACTCTATAATCTCATGATTTTGGAAAATCTATATTATCTAAATATTTTCCAGTATAAATTGTTTCACTATTATCATCGAGATTATGAATGACCCATGTATAATCTGCATCCTGCATTTCAATAATTTGAGTTGTGTCAAAAATTCATTCAAAGTCTATTTGATTATTTACTTGGAAATTTGCAGGTAAATTACATGTTTCGCCTGCACTACAATTTCCATTTTTTATATCAATAGAACCTGAAATATTATATTCTTGCTGAGTACATTGGCTATTTTTGTGTGAAAAATACGCAAAACTAAGCATTTGTTTTTTTGATAAAGCTGCTTGAGGAAAATAATTTCCTCATTTTTTCTCTAATAAAAAATATTCTTGAATATTTCAATAAATATCAATATCTGTATGAGAAATATTTTCAGCTGTCAAATAATACGGATAAAAATTATTTATTTCTCCATTAGGAAATTTTGGAGACATGTCATTACTCAAATCTGGAAAATCTTTTCACTGATATATTTCTTGAATAATATTATCAGCTGATTGTTGAGTGAGTAATCAACTTGTTCTCATTATTATAGCTAAGGCTTCTTGGTTTGTGATTGGATTGTAGGGACAAAAAGGTGCTTGAGAAGAAGATGTTCAATTTTCACAAGTTGTGTTTTTTTCATATCATTGAATATAATTTTTATCATCTCAATACGCAATACAATAAAAATAATCACTTTTATTGTTGACATCATAGTAGACATCTTTTCATGAATATGTCGATAATAAATCTAAGTTTGTGTTTGGTTTGATACACTTTTGACAATTTGTTTCGAGTAATAATCCTAAAAATTCCTCACGAGTAATAGAGTTATTAGGTGAAAAAGTATTAAAATTATTTGTTTGAATAAATCCTTGATCAAATAAATATTGTAATTCTTTTTTATATTCAAAATTTTTATTTATATCCATAAAAATATCCTCTACCTTTTGTTGCGCAAAAGTAGAAGTAACACTTCAGAATATTAAGAAAATGTATAAAAAGATTTGTAAAAATTTATTCATATTTTTAGATTATTTGTATTTAAACAGCATACATTACTATTCCTGCTGCGACAGAAACATTTAAAGATTCTTTTTTTCCTCTCATTGGAATAATCACAATTTTATCAGAAAGTTCTAAAACTTCTCTGCTCACTCATGTTATTTCATTTCCCATAACCAAGGCAACTTTTTCTTCTTGTTGTTTGAATAATTCAGTATATTCAACAGATTTTTCATCGAGTTCAACAGAATATATTTTAAATCAATCATTTTTTAAATCTTGAAGATATTTTCAGATATTTTTATGATATTCCCAATTTATAAAATTTTCTGCTCAAATAGCTGTTTTGCTAATATCTTTTCTCGGAGGTTGAGGAGTATGTCCAGTCATTATAACTTTGTTAAAACCAGCTCCATCGGCATTTCTAAATATCGCTCATACATTTTGCATCGAACGAATCGAATCTAAAACTATTATTTTTTCCATTTTTTTTCTCATCAATTACATATTATCATAAGTATATCAAAAAATAAAAAAAGTCCATCCAAATTGGATAAACTTTTTTATTTATATAATTATCTTAACCAATCTCTCCATTCATACCAAACTCCAGGTCTTTCTCTGTATTGACAACTCGGATTTGTAATAGAAATTTGCCAATATAAATCATCTGCTTTACAGGTATCTGAATCTCAATTTTTTAATTCATTTGTAAATAGTCATGATGAAAAATATTTTTCACTACATGGTTCTGCAAATTGTGTATTTTCTGCTGACATAAGTCTCACACATGTATGAGGTCCATATCAAGCAAGAGTAAGTATTCAGCTATCACCCCATGTGCCTCATTCTTTAAAGTACCATACTCTATTTTCATTATAAAATGGATGTTGAGTATCTAAAAGATCAAAGTTTTCTCAACAAGTTAAATGTGTAGAATTTGATGAAAGTTTTCAAAATCTACATTGGTAATCAAAATCTCATCCTGAATCATATTGAGATCATGAAAAAGTAGTAGAAAAATTAAACGTTCATGTAAAACTTCATAAATCTCATAACATCTTATTTCTTTGTTGAGAGAAATCTTTTTCTAAATGTTTAATATCTCTGAGCAGAGAAATTTCATCTCAATATTTTAAGTGGTTTGAATATTGCCCAGTTTCCCCTTGCATCAAAGTTCTAGATTCGCTGAATTTAACGGTATTTATATATTCGTCTGGTAAAATATATAAGTCATCAAAATCATCACTCATATTTTTATCAACTTGGTCATAATAATCTTTAAATTCACTATCAGTTGTTTCAGATTCTATTTTTCCTCATTTCCAATATGTCCATCCTCCTCAATCAAAAGTCATATCACAATATACTTCAAAAGCAATTTTTTTATCAGGTGAAATGAGATATTTTCCATCTTGTCCTGCAAAACTTGGGTCAGAATCAATAATATCTTTACACGAAGTATAAGCGATTGTTTTTAATTCATCTGATGATAATTTAGTAGAAATTCACTCATTAATATATACCTCGTATGTTTCACCAGTTGTATTTGAAATATCTAGAGTATCTCAGACAAAATTATCTTGTAAAATATTATTTTGATCATCAAAAACAATCATGAGTTTATCTCAAAGTGTTTTAAATTTTTTCTCATTGTTATCTACAGCTTGGGTTTGTGGAAAATAAACAATATTTTCATTTGTAATATAGTATCCGATTCTATATTCTAAAAAATTTGCTGAAGTAGAATAATAATATCTATTCCCTTCTGGGTCAGAAACATCTCCATGAACTCAAATATTCCCTGCAGCAGTTTTTCCTAAAAATCATTGAAATACAGCCGTTTGTCAACCAATTTGTATATCAATGGCATTATCAGGTTTTGGATATTTGTTTTTTTGTAAAAACGTATAATTTAATGCTCTGTCAATCATTTTTGTATCAGTCGCTATTTTACCGTCTTTTGCGGATTGTGTATATCCTTGAAAAGAAATAAAAGCTACCGTTGCTAAAACGGCTAAAATAGTAATAACTACAATAAGTTCGACAAGTGTAAATGCTTTTGTCTTATATTTCATATTTTTTTGAATAAATAGTAAGCAAGTAAACTATAAACTTTTATGGTGATAATACAAATATTTTCGAGTCAATTAAGTTGAAGTTTGTCAGAATATTTATATAATAAAAAAAATTAATATATAAAGTTTCAAAAATGGATTACATCTTTTGGTTTTCAATCTGATTTCTGATATACATTTTGTGAATAATTGTCATAAAAATTTTTCGTAAAAAAGAAGATTATAAACGTACACTTAATCTCACTTTTTTGCAAATTACCATGCCAAAAAAAGATTCTCAAAATGATGAAAAAAATGACACGGCAAAAGATTTTAAAGAAATGGTTTCAGTTATGGAACAACTCTACTCTTCTCTAAAAAGTATTCATTCTCGTAAAATTATTAAAAAAATTCTTGGACAAGATTTTTTAAGTTTTGAATATATTGCGGACAAATGAAATATTTATTTTTTCTTGGTTGTTCCAAAAAATTATAAACATTTAATAGAAAAACAAATCAATTGATTTTATCCAGATGCTATAATCGAAGAAACTACTGAAATAAATATTTTCAAAGATAAAAAATTTCATACAGGAACCTATATAAATACTTCAAAAGAATTTTTCTTTCCAATAAAAACCTATCAACATTTAGAATCAGATGGGATAAATAATATCACAAATGCATTTTCAAAACTTGAAGATGATGAATCAGCAGCAATTCAAATATTACTTAGACCGGTAGATGACGATTGGCAAAAAGATTGTTCAAAAGCTTCGAGCTCTCTTATGAAATGAAAAAAAGCAGGTTTTTCTCTCAATCCTTTTAAAATAATTGTAGGGCTGATTAACATGTTTATAACTTCTCCGGAAGAAGAAAACAGTCAAAATAATGAAAATGAAACTTCGGCATTAACTCAAGAAAGGGCAAAAACGGTAGATGAAAAATGAGATAAAACATGATTTGAAGTAGTTATTAGAGTTATTGCAGCTGGGAATAACAAACAAATGGTTGAAACAGAATTAACCAATATTATTTCTGCTTTTTCACAATTTTCGTCTCCAGATTTTAATAAATTTTCTTCAACTTTATATCATTCTGATTCAAAATTAGTTCAAAATTATATTTATAGATATTTTAGAAAACCATTTTATTTGAAAAAAATGATTCTTAATACGCAAGAAATTGCATCAATTTATCATTTTCCTCAAATTAAATACAATAAAACACCAGAAATAAAGTGGCAAAATTTTAAAATTGTAAAAGCTCCAAGTGATATTCCAAAAGAGTGAATGCTTTTAGGACACAATATTTATAGATGAGTGAAAAAAGAAATTCGTTTAAAAACGGAAGATAGATTTCGTCATTTCTATGTTATTTGACAAACTGGTACTGGGAAATCTTCGATTATGCAGGTTATGGCACGTCAAGATTTAGCCAATGGGCAAGGTATGGCAGTTATTGATCCACATGGAGATTTAGTAAAAGATTTGCTTCCTTTTATTCCTCGTGAAAGAGCTGATGATGTAGTTATTTTTGATCCGTCGGATTTACAACGTCCAATGTGATTAAATTTACTCGAAGCTCATACACAAGAAGAAAAAGATCTCGTTGCTATGGATTCATTAAATATCATGATCAAATTATTTTGAAGTGAAATTTTTGGTCCTCGTATCCAAGATTACTTTAGAAATGCCGTTTTGACTCTCATGGATCATCCAGATGGTTGAGCTATTACTGATATTGTAAGACTTTTTACTGATACAACATTTCAAAAAAGTTATAGATGATTTGTAAAAAATCCTATTGTAAAAGCTTGGTGGGATCATACTTATGAATCTATGTGAGATAGAGAAAAAGCTGAAATTATTCCTTATTTTGCTGCAAAATTTGGTGGTTTTATTACCAATAGTATGATTAGAAATATTATTGGACAAACAAAATCTTCATTTGATGTTTTTGACATTATGCAAAATAAAAAAATCCTGATGGTAAATCTTTCGAAATGAGTACTTTGAGATATTAATTCTGAACTTTTAGGGTTAATTCTTGTATCAAAAATTCAAATGGCTGCCATGAGAAGACAAAATATTGCCAAAGATGATCGTAGTGATTTTTATATGTATATTGATGAATTTCAAAATTATATCACTCCTGCGATTGAATCTATTCTTTCAGAAGCCAGAAAATATCGTCTTGGATTAGTTTTAGCGCATCAATATTTAGGACAATTAGAAAAATCTGACGCACTTACAAAATCAAACTTAAATCTAAAACAAGCTATTTTTGGGAATGTTTGATCAGTTATGAGTTATAAAATTTGACCAGAAGATGGAGAATTTTTAGAAAAATATTATGCTCCAGTATTTTCAAATCAAGATTTAGTAAACATGGATAAATTTAAAGCTGTGATGAAATTAGCTGTTGATAATCAGCCAACGACTCCTTTTTCAATTATTCCAGTTAATCCATATCTAGAAAATGGAGATATGAAATTAGCAAAAGCATATACAGAATTATCTCGTTTGAAATATGGTCGTGATAGAAATTTTGTTTCAAAAGAAATAGAATATAGAATCTGAACAAAATAAAAAAAGAACTTTTAAAGTTCTTTTTTTATTTTATCTATTTTAAATATCTATTTTTTGAGATGAGGAATAAAATATTTTTGTTGAGAATTGTCTTGTAAAATAATTTTTTCATTTTCATAAAATATTTTTTCTATGGAAATATTATTTTCAAATAATATTTCTTTTTGCTTATTTTGAGGGAAATATTGATAAAAAATATTTCAGGAAATATTTTTATTTGGGAAAATTTTATTTTTCAGAACTGAGTTATTTGAAGAAATAATTCAAATATAACTTTGATTAAAGAGTATAAAATCATCAAATAAATGATTATAATCAAAAGTATTTTTTGATTTATTCCAAATAAATGGTCATTTTTGAGTGACAATAATATATTCCTGAGTATTTGATTTTTTTATATAAGAAATAGCTATTTTAAAATTAAAATCTTGAAAATTATTTTTTCAAATTTCAAATAATTTATAACCAGTATTTGTCTGAAAAATAAATTCATTTTCGCTTCAAATAATTTCTATAATTTGAATATTATTTTTTTCTATCAGAGGAATATTTCACAAATTTTTCTCATTTTTCCAAAGAGTAAGAAAATTATCTTGCGGATTGGAATCATAAAAATAATACATATTTTCCTCTTTTTGCACAGAAAAATATAAATCTTTTTGTTTTTTTAACTCTTCCCTTTTTTGTTCGACTAAAGAAGCATTATTTTCTAATGATTCTAATACTTTTTCGTCTTTTTCATCCAGAATTTCTTCTAATTTAATAGGAGTAAAATCTTGTTTAAACTCTAATGCAATTGTTGAAATATTTCGAGAAAATTTTATATTTTTTTCTATTGTTTCAAATCATTGTTTTTCTGCAATAATTTTAAAATCAAATGGTGGAATTTTTCAAATATTACAATTTTTTTCTTCACAGGATTTTTGAATAATTTGCTTATTGGCTTCTAGGGAAATTTCAAAACCTGACTGATTTGATTGTAATGTCACAATCGCAACATTAAAAACAAATGCGTACCAGTAAAATATCCCTGCGAATATTATAGAAATAAATATAATAAAAAATCCTATCATCCTGTTACTCATATTTTTGATTTCAAATATTAATATTTTGAAGTATAATATCTTTATACCAATTTGCAATTTAAACTTTTTTGTATAGTTTTTGTCGCAAGAAAATATTTTTTTACTAAAAAATTATGTTTATAGACGGAAAAAAAATGGCTCAAGAATTATACGATGAGCTAAAAAATGATATCGAAAAATCAGGAATCAGACCAACTCTTGCAGCAGTTTTAGTTGGATCAAATAGCGCGAGTTTACGTTATATTGCTCAAAAGAAAAAATTTGCTGACTATGTTTGAATTGATTTTAAGCTTATAGAGTTAAAACAAAATGCGACTCAAATAGAACTAGAGAAAAAAATCGTAGAACTTAACGAAAATAATTCTATTGATGGATATATTGTCCAACTTCCTCTTCCAGATCACATAAATGAGAAAAAAATTATAGAAAAAATTGATCCAAAAAAAGATGTTGATGGATTTCATCCACAAAATATGGGGAAAATATTGATTGGAGATACTTCTGGTTTAGTTCCTTGTACTCCAGCTGGAGTTATGCATATGCTCGAAAAAATGGAAACTCCACTTATTGGGAAAAAAGTAACGATTGTATGAAGAAGTAATATAGTTTGAAAACCTTTAGCTGCATTATTGGTAAATTATGGAGCGACAGTATGCGTTTGTAATAGTAAAACTCCTGATATAAGAGATTATACCTCTCAAAGTGATGTTGTAATCATGGCAACTGGAAAACCTCATTTACTCAATGTTTGAATGGTAAAAATCGGGACAACTATAATTGATGTATGATTTAGTGTCATCGATGGAAAAATTTATGGAGATTGTGATACAGAAATTTTAGAAAAAGTTTGAAATACTATTACCCCTGTACCTGGATGAGTCGGACCATTAACGGTAGCAATGCTAATGAAAAATACATTTCAAGCAGCAAAAAAATAAATAATTTTTTTGGCATAATTAAGCGAAAAATATAAATTATTTAAAAAAAATATAAAAAAAGTTTTGACTTTGATTTAAAAATTAATATTATCTGTCTCGCAAGTTTGAAGAGACAGAAAAATGCGGGCATAGCTCAATTGGCTAGAGCATCTGCCTTCCAAGCAGAGGGTTGTGAGTTCGAGTCTCATTGCCCGCTCCATTTCAAACTTTAAAGGAAAAGTTAAAAGATTATAAATCATCCTTTAACTTTTTTTTATACAAAATTCGGGTGTATAGCTCAGTTGGTTAGAGCGCACGACTGATAATCGTGAGGTCCCTGGTTCAACTCCAGGTATACCCACCATTTTGAAAAACAAAAAAAGAGAATTAAAATATAGTATTTTAATTCTCTTTTTTGATTATAATTTTAGTATATGTTTTTTAGCTTAAAATACCCCCTCTGTCTTTCAGACATCTCCCCCTTAATAAAGGGGAGAAAACAAGAAATTTATAAATCATGAAAAAGTGTAAAAAAGTTTTGACTTTCTATCAAAAATTAATATTATCTGTTTCGCAAGTTTAGGAAGAAATAAACGCGGGCATAGCTCAATTGGCTAGAGCATCTGCCTTCCAAGCAGAGGGTTGTGAGTTCGAGTCTCATTGCCCGCTCCATTTCAAACTTTAAAGGAAAAGTTAAAAGATTATAAATCATCCTTTAACTTTTTTTTATACAAAATTCGGGTGTATAGCTCAGTTGGTTAGAGCGCACGACTGATAATCGTGAGGTCCCTGGTTCAACTCCAGGTATACCCACCATCGGAAACTGGCGCAATTGGTAGCGCACGTGTTTTGGGAACACGGGGTTGTAGGTTCAAGTCCTGCGTTTCCGACCAAATTAAAGAATTAAAAAAGAGAATAAATATTTATATTTATTCTCTTTTTTTGATATATGAAATTAATAAATAATATAAATATATAATTACTTATTAATATAAGGTTTATGATAAATAAAGATGGAGAATTAATTTATAACTCTTTAAAAAATTGAATTCAAATAAATATCTGAGATTGAGAATGGATTAATTATTTGACTAACTTTGAATATTTAAAATATAATCATCTTTGACCTGATTTAATTTGAATATCAGACAAGAGAATTTTTGGTATTGAACATTTTTATGTGGATGCATCAAAGAAAAACAAAAAATGAAACGCTCTAAAAGTTGAAAATTCACGTGAAATTAAAAATAATATTATACCAAATATAGAAAAAGATTTAAAAACACAAAATATATCATCTAAGAGTTATAAATTTAAATCAACTTTAACATATGAAAACTTAAAGAATAATATATATTCAAATTTTGATGAACATTATAAAAAAATACATGATTACAATAAAAATATTACAGAAAAATATGGAAATGCTAAAAGTGTTGAAATTATATTTTTCATTGAATTTGATACTCTTGTTAGTGCTTATCTTGAAGAATGAAATTTTATAAAATATATTCATCCATTTAATGATATATCTTTTTTAAATTATTTTACTGATAAAAAAAATATTAAATGAATCATATTTAATACTAATGATAAAAATTATTATATTCAAATTCAAGATAAATATATATTGAATAATAAAAATATATTTGATTTAAGTAATTGAACAATTGAGGATTTTGAGATGAATCAAGTAACTGTCTGAATAAGAATAGGATAAATTTAAATCAAATCTGTTATTTTCAAATTTTTACTCTATACTAAATATAAATATTCTAAATAAAATATTATGAATCCATTTGTTCCTGTAAGTGCGATATTTGTTTATACACTTGTGTTATTGTGAATATATTTTGGGGTACTTCCCGATCCGACTATCATATCTGAATATATAAAAAACTTCGATTCTTCTGTGATATTTTTTATATTATTTTTGATAATATTATTAGAAAGTATTGTGTATCTTGGTTTTTATCTCCCGGGACAATTTATTGCTGTTTTAGCTGTATTTAGTTATGCAAAAAATCTTTATGAGATATTTATTTTAAGTATTATTTCTATCTTTGCAGTGACTCTGTGAGCGATTATAAATTATAGTTTGTGATATTTTATTTCAAAAAAATCTGTTCAAAAACAAGAAAAAATTGATTACAAAAATTTATTATTTTCAATGATTCATATAAACACAATTGCTTTATATATATTTGATCAATGACAAAAAAGAGCACCAAAAAAAATTATTTTTCTCACAGGATTATTTAATTTTCCATACTATTTATTAATAATTTGAATAACGTATTTATTAAAAAATGAAATTCTCAGTGTAAGTGAAAATTCATTTATTCTGTACGGAATATTATTTTTATGGCTTTGAATAAGTCTCTATCAAAATAAAAAGAAGAAATAAATATTATTTCTTCTTTTTGTTTTAAACATCCAATCGTATAAAAATAGGAATGGTTAAAAAAATAATTCCTAAGACATTCATACTTACAACATTTTTGGTAAAATATGGAAATATCATCAAAATTGCTCCACAAATCAGTGGAATCACGCGAGAAGCTTTTTTCCCGTAAATAAAATATCACATTCAAAGTGAACTATATAAAACTCAAAGCATTAACAGTGATGTATTTCCCATATATTGAATAATTAATTTTATTTCACTATTTCTGCAAAAATTTCTCAATTACTATTGAGTAAATAAATATTTTGCGTGTTTCCGCTTGTGTCAAAACCTACTTCGATATTTTCAAAAAATACTTGATCATCTTTGATAATTTTTCTTTCTAGATAATATTGATTTTCCTTATGGACTTTTAAATCAAATGTATCTTTTAATCTAAGAAAAGTCATTTCTATTATTTTAATAGATAAATCATCATTTGTCATATTATTTATAGATTCAAATTCATCTAAATGCAAATCGATAAAATCTGGGAAATGAGTCAAAAGCACTTTTGACATTATTCTATGATATTTTTTATGCTGATTATATTGTGACTCATCATTTGCAACATTCGTTTCGATAAATTCTTCTTGTATAACTTTTATTTGTGCTTCAATTGGGAGATAATTTGTTTTTCAACAATCTTTAATATTTTTAAAGAAAAACATTTCGTTTCATTTATGTGAAATAACAATATGTACTTCACTAAAATCTTCATTTGGAATGAGTGTAACATCAAGTTTTGCATATCTTTTTTTGGTATAGATATCACTAACATAAATTGAAAGATTATTCTCATCATATATCAAATCTAATTCATCTTGATTATAAAATAATCAAATTTCAGCACATATTCACGTATACAAATATTTTAATAATTTTTTATAATCCATATTTAGTAGATAATCTTCATCCAAATTATCTAGTGAATCATTATTAATATTTAATAATGCTCAAATAATATCTCATTTTGAATATTTCTGATTTTTTTCTGACATTATTTCATTCACTTGATTTTTAGTATTTTCAACTTGAATATTTTGTTTTGTAGTAGGTTTAAATTCGACTACATTTGAAGGAATATTTATTGACATAATTATATTGTGGAGGATAATATATTTATTACTATAATACTATGAGAAATAAAGTCAAAGAATTAAATTAAATTTCATAATTAATAGCCTATTTTTATACAGAATTAAAAATATTATAAGAAATAATAATATAAATTAAAAAATAATCTTTACATATACCAAAAATAATTATAATAAGGAGTTGTGAAGTATGATTATTTTGAAAAATCAAGGTTGCAAAATACAAAAAATAGTTATAATCACGATACAAACATAAAACATTATTATAACATAACATAACAAAATATGTCTAAAAAGGATATAAATTCGGTTTGGAAAGAATTCGAAGAACAAAAAATTACACACTCTGCTATTCATTATCTTTTCGCAGTAGAAGAATGTTTAGAAAAATTTGGTTATGCAAGAGCTGTAGATATTTCTAGAGCATTAAACATAACTCCAGGTTCTTGTTCTACAGGTTTAAAATCTTTATTAAAAAAAGGTTTTATCGTAGAAGATGAAAACAAATTCATTAAATTATCAAAAAAATGAAAAGATATTGTTAAAGTAGTTGAAGCAAACAGAAACTCTTTAATTGCATTTTTCAAAAATACTTTAAAATTAGATGATGATCAAGCTATGAAAAATGCTTGTAAAATCGAACATCTTCTTGATTCTGAAGTAGTTGCAAAAATGGAAAACTTAAAATAATTTTTTCTTAAACAAGTCTGAAAAGACTTGTTTTTTTTGTGTTTATTTTTTCACATAAAAAAATATTTTTATTTTTTATTTTTAGAAAAATTTGTATACTTTTTATAATTATTTTTTAGAAAAATTATTTCATGGCTCAAGTTTGAATTCGTGAATTTGACGCGAAAAAAATGTACTTTGATTTTGTATCTCAAAATTATACTGGATATAAAATTTCAGAACTATCTCAATTAGAAAATATCGATACAAACAGAAAATATGTAGTCAAACCAGATATGTTATTTGGAAAAAGATGAAAATATGGATTAGTGTGAGTAGATTTAAATAAAGATGAAGTTACTTCTTGGGTACATAAAAACTTCCAAAAAGAAACACAAATCTGAAAAATTACTGGAAATTTAGATATTTTTATCGTAGAAGATTTTGTTCCGCATACGCAAGAATATTACATTTCATTTTCTGCAGAAAGAGATTTTGATGTTATAAATTTCTCATTTGAATGATGAGTTGAAGTCGAAGAAAATTGGGATAAAGTCATTTCCCTACAAATTTGAGTCGACAAAGATTTAGAAATTTCAGATTTAGAAAAAATAAATATCACAGATAAAAAAATTACACAAACAATATTATCTTTATGGAAATATTATAAAACATATTGATTTGTATATCTAGAAGTAAATCCATTTTGTTTTCATGAAGAAACATGAGAATTAGTTTTACTTGATATGGTTGCTAAAATCGATGACCAAGAATTTTTCAAACAAAAAGAAAATTGGCATAATTTAGAAATACCAAATACTTTTTGATTTCAAGAAAATCCAAGAGAAAAATTTATTTCAAAACTCGATCAAGAAACGTGAGCAAGTCTAAAATTTAAAGTATTAAATTCAAATGCGAAAATATGGACACTTTTAGCTGGTTGATGAGGTTCACTCGTGATGACAGATTCACTCGGACATTTAGGTTTTGCAGATGAAATTTGAAATTACTGAGAACTTTCAGGAAATCCAAACAGAGATTTTACTAAAGCTTACACTCGTACACTTTTAGATCAAATGCTCGAAAATAAAATTGTCTGAAAATATCTTATCATTGCTTGAGCCATCGCAAATTTCACTGATGTTGCCACAACTTTTGCAGGAATTATCGATATTCTCGAAGAAAAACAAGAAGAAATTCTCGAACAAAAAATCCAAATACGTATCAGAAGATGAGGAATCAACGAAACAAAAGGACTTCAACTTATAAAATCAGCGTGTGAAAATTTAAATATTCCTTGTAAAGTCGCAGATTCAAAAGAATATATGACAGATATTTTAAGAGATATTAAGTTATAAGATTAGCAAAAGACTTTTCTGTAGAAAAACAATAATAATCCATCAGCCTTTCAGGCAGCTTCCTTTAAAAAAGGAAGCCACGTAAATTTAGTATAATAATATATTATCATATTCCCCTCCTTTGACAAAGGAGGGGTTAGGGGTGGATTTTTTACTAAGGAATGAATTATCATTTTTTAAATCTATCACTCTTTGGGTATACTTTACCCTAGTGATTCTCTCTTGCTTTGCAATTCACTTTGTATTTTGCTAAAGGAAAAAATTATAATCAAATAATAAAAAATCATGTTTACAAAAAAATCAGGAGCAATAATTTATGGGATGCAGTTGGGTTCAGCACAAAAGATGTTGGATTTTGACTTTTTGTGTGGACGTGAACCGAGTGTGGTTGCGTTTATTAATGAAGGAAAAAAACAGGCGTTAAATAAATTATTTTATGGGAATAATGAAATTTTAATTCCGAGTTTCCCTAATTATGAAGCAATTTCAAAAAACTTGTTAGACAAAGTAGACACACTTGTCAACTTTGCAAGTTTTCGTAGTGCTGGAATGGCTACAAAATTAGCTATTTCATCAGGGATTTTCAAAAATATTATCATCATTGCAGAAGGTATTCCAGAAAGAGAAACTAGAGAAATAATAGCTTTAAATAAAAAATATAATTTAAATATTATAGGTCCTGCTACAGTTGGAGCTATGGAGGCTGGAGTTTTTCGTGCCGGAAATACATGAGGAGCTTTAGAAAATATTATTGATTCAAAATTATATAAATCTGGTTGCGTTTGATTTGTCTCAAAATCAGGTGGAATGAGTAATGAACTCAGAAGAGTTATCGCTGACAGAACTGATGGAACTTCCCTTTCTATTGCTCTTGGCTGAGATGCATATAATGTTATGCAATTTAGTGACGCTATGAAAATCATGGAAAAACGTGATGATGTGAAAATGATTGTTATGCTTGGTGAAGTTTGAGGACGTGATGAGTTGGAAGTAGCTAGAATGATAAAAAGCAAAGAAATCACAAAACCAGTAGTTGCTTGGTGTATTGGAACCATTGGTGAACAAATATCATGAGAAGTACAATTTTGACATGCATGAGCCAAATCAAATAAAGACGAAGAAACTGCCAGTTATAAAAATAAATTTTTAGCAAAATCTGGAGCAATCGTCCCAGAAAGTTATATGGATTTTGGTGAAAAAATAAAAAATATATACGATAAACTCCCCTCTCCTAACAAAGGAGAGGGGCTGGGGGTGAGGTCAGAAGAAATAAATATTCCTCATAAATTATCACAAATTAATACGAGAAGAAAAACTCTATTTACTTCTACTATTTCAGACGAAAGATGAGAAGAACTTCAATATAATCATAAAAATATTTCTGATTACACTTCTGGTGGAAGTTTTGCAAATGTGATTTGAAACCTATGGTTAAAAAGAGATTTACCCGAATATGGATTAGAATTTATTAATGCTATTTTAATTTTATTAGCTGATCATGGTCCTGCTGTTTCATGAGCCACAAATGCTATGATAACTGCCAGAGCTGGAAATGATTTAAAATCATCGTTAATTGCTGGTTTAACAACTATTTGATCAAGATTCTGATGAGCTATCGATTGAGCAGCAACATATTTTTTACAAGCAGTTGCAGATGAAATTACTCCAAATGAATTTGTAACTTCTATGAAAAAAGCTGGTTTGAATATTCCAGGAATCTGACATAAAGTAAAATCAAAATTTAATCCGGATAAAAGATGTGAAATTCTCTTAGAATTAGCAGAAAAATTTCCAAATAAAAAACATCTTGAGTTTGCTCTAGCTGTTGAAGAAATAACAGTAGAAAAAAGATGTAATCTTATCCTCAACGTGGATGGGATGATTGCTGTAATGTTAATTGATTTATTTGAAGATGTAGGACTCTCTCATCAAGAAATCAGAGAATATATCGAAGCTGGGATATTTAACGCATTTTTTATTCTCGCAAGAACAACAGGTTTCATCGGTCATATCATCGACCAAAAAAGACTCAAAGAACCACTCTATAGAACTCCATGGGATGATATATTGTATGAATAAAAAAAAGAAACATTTTTAAAATGTTTCTTTTTTTAGTTTTATTTTTTTGGAGTTTTTAGCATTGCTACGATACCAAAAATTATTGATAATACATAAATTGATCATAAGAATATTGCTCAGACCATCATGTCTTCTTTTGGATATCCTGCATAATTAAAAAATCCATCTTTGAAATTTAATATTATGAGTGTTAAAACAGCAAGTGCTGAGATTCCCCAAGCAGTTAAAAGTGTTTTAGTATGTGTAATCCATTTTGGAAGTGATGAATGTTCTTGGATAAATTTTGCTAATTTTTTTCAGATAAATAAGAATATTACTAATTCGAAAAGTGCTACAAATGTAACTGCATATTGAGTAAGATAATAATCCACAATATCTAATAAATATAAACCATTTCAATACATAAATGGAATACTTGCTAAAAATGCAAGTACAGCAACTCCAAAGAAAACCATTTCTGTTTTTACTTTTGGAAGACGTTTTCTAATAGCTGCTGCTGGAGCCTCGATTAAAGCCATTGCAGAATCAATTGCTAAGAAGAAAACAGTTAAGAAAAATATCACTGCAAACAATGGTCCAACAAAAGCACCAAAAGTACTAAAGATAGTTGGGATCGTTACAAATATTAATCCAGGTCCACCTGCGGCAACTTCACTTACACCAACTCATTGTTGATTAGCTAAATACCCAAGAGATGTAAATACTGCGAGTGATGATAGTACTGAAATAAGTGCATTTCATAAAATCACCATAATAGTAGATTTTGCTACTTCTTCCCCATTTGGTTTTTGAGCACCATAGATAACCATAAATGCCATACCAACTCAGATTGAGAAGAAAACTTGAGCGAGTGCTGCAGTCCAAGTAGAAATACTAAAGAATGCTTCTTTATCAAATGTAACTAAATATGATAACCCATCGGCTGCACCAGGAAGTGTAAAACCTTTTACTGCGATGAGTAATAATGCGATATATGGGAATATAACCGTAAACCATACAACTTTCCCTATTGATTTTGCACCTTTAAATGTGAAAAAATAGAGTGCTATAAATGTGATAATTGTTCACCATAATACTGGAACAGAAAGTTTTCATCTTTCTTGTAATCCTCCAGTAAGTTGAAGAATATTGTTATTGAAGAAAGTTTCTGGATTTCCTGTCCAAGCAAAACCTCCATCTACAAATCATCTTAATGCATAATATATATAATCAACTGACCAACCTACAATAACTATATAATAAAATACAATTGCTAGTGCAGTTAATACAGCTACCCAACCCATTATTGAGAGCAATGGATGGATTTTAGATAAACTTGTTGTTACACCTTCTCTTGATCTTTGTCATAAAGCAATTTCTCAAACAGCCAGTGAAATACCAACTATAAGAGTAATAATCACATACGCTATGATAAATGAAAATCCTCCATTATCATATACTTGATATGGAAATCTCCATAAATTCCCTAGCCCTGCTGCTCATCAAATCGCAGCGAGAATAAAAGTCCATTTCGAACTCCAAACATGTTTACTCATAAATAACAAAGTTAAATATTAATACTATTTATAATATCAAAATGAGATAAAAGTCAAAAATAGCTGCTAAATTTTAGTTAAATTTCTTTCAGTTTGATATACCGAATTATTTATGTTTTTAGCAGGAAGCTACTGACTTGAAAAAATCAACATTTGTCAAGGGATTTTTATTTTTTAGAATATATTTTTCATAAAAGTAAAGACAAAATATAGGATTAATTTTGTAATATTTTTTTATTCTTTCATAATACTTTTACAAACACATAAACATATTTACATTACAAAACATCTTATGAAAAAAGCCTTTACCTTAGTAGAGTTAATAGTGGTTATCACTATTTTAGCTGTGCTTGCGACTATTGGATTTATTTCTATGTCGTGATACACTCAATCTGCGAGAAATTGAGTTGTTTTAACGGATTTAAAAACATTAAAAAAAGCATTTGAACTTCATTTAATAGAATGAAAAAGTTTACCGGACCCTGATGGGCCAACTCATAATATTACTCAAGCAGGTGGAAATTTATTTACTCAATGATATATTTGAAAAAATGTAACATCAGAAATAAAAAAAGTTCCTCAAACTCCAGTTCTGCCTATTAGTGGAGATTATTATTCATATTCTAAAACACAATATGGAAATAATTATCAAATAATGTGAACACTCAATGAAGCAAATACTGGGATTATACCAAATAGTTTTGCTGAGGGTGAAAACACAAAAGTAATAGATGGAAATTATAATGGTTTAGTAGCCTATACTTTTACGGGAGGAGTTCAATATCTTGTTGCTCTTCCAAGTTTAATGACTTCCTCAGGATCTGATATGATCTATGGAGATACAAAAAATTTTTTATATGAAAATGATTCAAATCAAACTATAGATTATACTCCTGCTAGTATTTGGAGATGAGTAGATTTACCTGATTCAATTCAAGATAGAAATGCAATGATGGATAATATTCTTCGTGCGTATGAAGAAAGTTCAGTTTCTCTATCAACAAGATTTAAAGATATTGCGCAATGACCTGATAGTATTGCGTATAATAAAATGTGACAAATTATTTTAAGAGATTATATACAAGACGATAGCATAGATATATCAAAAATTTCTCGTCAATGTGATGTATGAGGATGAGATGTTCGTCAAGATTTACAATGATCAACTTGGTGAGAATGTTACAGAGTTTCTTGTTATGCTGGTTTTAATCCTGTTTGAGAAACTGATTGTGTTTGGAGTGGAAGTTTAGAACTTACAGCTGATAGCTTTAATAAATCTCAAGAACCACTTTTAAGTGTAAAAAATATCAATTGAAAAAATTATTTTTATAGCGAATGACAAAAATGATATTATTTGAGCGCATACATACCTATTGATACCAATAAAACATATAATATTAGCTGAGATTTTGAAAATTTATGAACACCAACAAATGTAATGTATTTTGGTATTACAAGTTATGATGAAAACAAAGTTGAAATAAATGCTCGGAGAAATCTCAGAAGATGAGAAGCTGCTACTATATCAAGTTTTGATAATGAAAAAATTATTACTCAAAATAATATAGTTGGTTGGGTAAATAATACAGATTCATTTCATAATCAATCTATTTGAGTATATTATGATTGAGATATGACTCATCTGCCTGATGAAGTTTTAAGATGGCAAAACTACCATTATTCAAATGAAGAGCGTACTGCTGCATATTCACATTTTTCTGGAAATCAAATATACTTAAATAGAAAAATTCCTGATAATATTGCTGAAAATATTATTCCAGGAGTTACAAAAATAATTAATCATTATTCAGGTCCAACATTTATTTATGCAAATAATGATTCAACTCTTAGTGGAAGTACTACTCATAGCTTATCTTGAATTAATCAAGAAGCATTTGGTTCCTTAGATAAAGCCGATCCTACATTTAGAGCAAATACAAAATATGTAAGAATTTCAATATTAACTAATCATATATGAAATTCATGAACAGATTATAAAATGTGATTTGATAATATAAAATTTGAAGAATTACCATAATAAAAAAACCTAATTTAAATTAGGTTTTTTTTAAAAAAAGTTATAATTTTTAGAGATAATTATTGATTTTAAATTTATGAACGAAATATTTTTTTATAGTTGCTTATTTATTTTTGGAACTTTATTTGGAAGTTTTTGATCGGTTTTAATTTATAGATTAAAATCTTGAGAAAAATGAATTTTAAACGGCAGAAGTCATTGTCCAAAATGTAATACTACCTTGCAGGCAAAGGATTTAGTTCCTATATTTTCATGGCTAAAAAACTTATGAAAATGTTGATATTGTAAAAATAAAATTTCTCCGGTTTACCCATTTTTAGAAATTTGTACTGGATTATTATTTATGTGAGTTTGATATTTTCTCATAGATATTCAGGCATTGTTTAATGGAGGAATTCAAGAATATTTTGTGTTACTTTTTTGGCTTATAATAGCTTTTATTAGTATTTTGTATATTTTTTATGATCTCCTATTTTTAGAGATTCATGAAGGTATGATGGCAACGGGAATAGGATTTATGATTGTATGAGTCATTGCTCAAATGCAAATTCCAGGATTAGTATTTTTTGATAATCTACCGAGTGAAGCTATGAGTTATGGTCTATTAGCAATTTGGATGCTAATAATTTCAATAATTCTAATTTGAGCATATATTATTATGAATGCTCAGCTTGATGAAAAATATGATATTTGAATTATATTTTTAAGTGGATTGCTCATATATTTTGGAGCATATTTTACAGGAATTGAAATGTGAAATTATGCACTAACGAGCTGATTAATAGCAGCTGTAGGAATATTTTTATTTTTCTTTTTACAAATATTTATTTCAAAATGAGCCTGGCTTGGTTGAGGTGATTTAAGGATTGCGCTGATGATTGGTTTTGGTTTATGAATGAGTTTATGATTTGCTGGGATGATGCTCACATATATTTTATGAAGTTTTATTTCGATTTTTTATCTGATATTTCAAAGAATAAAAAATAAAGGTGCTGCGGTTGAAACTCAAATTCCTTTTGGTCCATTTCTTGCGTTATGATTTTTTAGTGCTATGTTTTTTCAAAATGAAATTCAAAATTTTATCAGTCTATATATTTAAGATTTGTAAAGGTGAAATTATTTACAAATGCCCTCTTTTTTCTTACACTGTATATAAAGATAAAAAATAAATACAAAAATTATGCAAAATAAAAAAACTATTGAAGCCATTCGTGATTTTATTACTACTGCTGAAAAATCAATCAAAAATGCTAAAAAATTATTACGTGATGTAATGGAAGAAGAAGGAATTTCTCTTGATTCTCCTGTTGATTTAGACACATCAGGTTTAAATAGTTATTCAAGTCAAGATTCAAAAATCGTTGAATGAGTTTTTACTGGAGAACAAATGCTAGGAGCAGATTGAAATAAATATCCAGTTCCAGTAAATTATGCTTCAAAATCAAAAATGGTTCAAGGTGATAAATTAAAACTTACTATTATGCCAAATGGAAAAATGTTGTATAAACAAATTGCTCCAATTGCTAGAACAATTCTCACAGGTTTACTCACAAAAGATAAAGATAAATATCAAGTAATTGCAAATAGTGTAAGTTATGATGTTTTAACTGCTGCAGTTACACATTTTAAAGCAGAAATTTGAGATCATATTTCTGTGATTATTCCTGAAGGAAAAAATGCTACTTTTGCTGCTATTGATGCAGTTATTCCTAGTGAATGAGTAAAAGAAGATAATTATTAAAAATAATTTTTAAAATAAAAAAAACTTGAGAAATTAATTTCTCAAGTTTTTTTTATTTTATTTCTAAATTATAAAATTCTGTATTATCTAAAGGCATTTCAGATTTTATTTTTGCTACAGGAATTTCTTCTATATGTTGACCAAGTGTGTTTAAGAAAATATCTTTTCCTTCTCCAAACGGTACAACTACTTTTGCTTCAATATTTTCAAATAATTTTGCCGAAGCTTTTGAACCATGAATAAGTAAAATATCTACATCTCCAAAAAATGTTACAATTTCTTCTTTTAATTCTAAACTTTCAGCATTTACAATCACTACGTGTTTTGTATCAATAACAAAATGATAGAATAATTTTTCTTCATATTGTTTTACTTCGAGTAATATTCCAGATTTTTCATATTCACCCGGATATGTTACGTCAAAACCTTCAATTTCTACTGTATTTGTTAAAGTATCTAAGATAATTTCAACATTTTCAACACTCTTTAGATGAACATTATTTCCTTGATATTTAATTTCTATCATACTTTTTTATAAATTATATAAAATAGGTTTTATTTTTTCCGATAATTGATCAAAGATCAAACATCACATCTACATCTTTAATTTTTTCTATTGGAAACCATTGATATCCAACAAATCTTTCCTCTTTTTGTACTACAGGAACTTCATTTCCATGATATTTTACTAAGAATAAATACACATCTTTATCTATCACTGGATTATCTTCGAGATACCCAGCAGTAAAAGTGTAATTTAATTTGGTAATAAATTTAATTACCTCTAGCTCTTTGGTATTGAGTCAGGCTTCTTCACTGATTTCTCTAATTGCTGTATCTTTGGCAACTTCTCATTGTTCAATGTGTCCTTTTGGAATAACGAAAATTTCTTTATTTCTTGAATTTAACCATTTTAATAAAAGAATTTCTAACTTTCCAGCTTTCTTCCTATACACAATACCACCAGAACTTTTTTCATATATTTTTGCCATAAGGTTATAAATAATCACATCTGATAAAATCTATTTTCAATATACCAAAAAATGTGAATTTAGCAAGTATTTTTCGGGAAAATGTTCTTAGAATCCTTAAATTTTAAAATTTAATACGATACGATAAAATGTATATTTAGCAAGTGTTTTTCAATAAAAATGCCCTTAGAATTTTTGCATTAAATTTTTTGATATGATACTATTAACTTAGTAAAGAAATTACAAAAACAAAAATAAAAATTTAACCGGGTTCTTATGGAAAACAAAAAACAAAATACAAATAATGATTCTTTAATTTTAGAATTAGAAAACTTGATTGATAATGATAATATTGTTGAAGATAAAAAAGAAGAAACTATTTTAGTTGCTGCTGTTACTCCAGAAGTAAAAAAAGAAATTCTTGCTTATGAAGCAAAAAATAAAGCACCAAAAACTCTTCTATCAAAAGGTTTATCAGTACTGTTTTTTACACTTCGTTATGCTCTTACTACCTCTTTAATTTTTGGTGTACTATTAGTTTCTACAAATTATTCTGCATATTATAATATTGCAATGAGTTATATTAATGCAGAAGAATTAGAAAATCAAAGTAGAGGTTTAATCTCATCTGTTGAAGCTGCAAATATTAAAGAAAAAATTCAAGATGAGTTCATTCAACAAAAAACGTTTATTGAAGATGATAAAGATTCTGTTAAAACAAAAAATTCTGTTAAACATTTACTTGAAATCTCTGAAGAAAACGGAGTTGGAATGGAAATTGATATTGCTCCATATCAAAATAGAATTATAATACCAAAAATTGGGAAAAATATTCCTCTAGTAGAAATTAAAAATAGAGTTTTAGAAGATGATAACGATTTAAATAATATCTTCATGAAAGAATTAGAAAATGGAGTTATCCGTTACCCTGGGAGCGCAAAACCTGGTGAAAAAGGAAATTCATTTATCTTTGGACATTCATCAAACTTTCCTTGGATTAAATGAGATTATAATGATGTTTTTGCACTGTTGGATAATGTATCATTTGATGATGAAGTAATTATTTATTACAATCAAAAAAAATATAAATATGTTATTAGAGAAAAAAATGTAATCACTCCAGGTGATACAAGTGTTTTAAAAAGAAATGATAATAAGGCTGAAATCACTCTTATGACTTGTTGGCCAATTGGAACAACTCTCAATAGATTAATTGTTACTGGTGAATTAGTAGAAGAATTATAAAATTTAATTATTAAAAAAATCGGATGAACGGATTTGAATACAAATACAATACTCCGAATGATATATTCCTAAATATATTATTACTTCAAGAGATCTCCCCTATTTCTTTAGGGATCTTTTGTGTACTTTTATTGATAATAATAAGTCATTTACTTTATATTATTCCTACAATAAATATTTTATATACAGAATTTATTAGAGCAAGAAAAGCAAAAAAAAGAAAAGATTTTATCCGTCAAATTGCTATTCAAAAAGATATTGAAGATCAAATTATGCAAGAAATTGATGCCCATTAAAAAAAAAATCCCGTACGGGATTTTTTTTTATTTTGCAACATGTTTTTTTCACCAACAGATGATGTATTCTTCGTGTGAAGAATCACGACAAGCAAGAGGTTTATACGTTGTCATATTATCAAATCTCTTTTTTACTTGTTGTGCTAAATCATTAAAGTCTTCTCATTTAAAAACTTTTAAAATCATATTTCCTCATTCTTTGAGAAACCAATCACTAAATTTACAAATTTCAATATTAAGTTCTACTGAAGCATATTGATCAATGTCAAATCTTCCAGTTGTATTAGGAGCAATATCAGACGTGATTAAATCAAATTGGTCGTCACCGACTATATCTATTACTTCTTTTGAAAGTTTATCATAGTCAAAAATATCGCAAACAATTGTTGAAACATTTGGATATGAAAATGGTGTTACAGGTTTTAAATCTACTCAAATAATTGTTTTTTCTCTTACAATATTTCTAATCGCTTGTAAAAAACTTCCCGGAGCACATCAAATATCGATTACAGAATAATCAGGTTGAATCAGCTCAAAACGTTCTTGCATTTCTAAAAGTTTGTAAATACTTCTCGCTCTAAATCATGCTTTTTTTGCTTTAATTGCATAATCATCACGTATTATGTATTGCCCTCTTTGAGTTTTTTTCTTTCTATGAAATCAGACTTTAGGACCTGTTTTTTGTCTATTTTGTATTCTATTTACTTTTGCCATAATATTTTTTAATAAATTTTTCTGTATCATATTGAAAAAAAACTATATGACAAGTAAATATATTTGAAAACTTACTAAAAAATATTATAATTTTAGAGTAATATATTATTAATATTATTAATATGAAAAAATTATTAGGAATCTTAACTATTTGTGGTTTTTTATTTGTTTGAGTATCTGCTGAATATAAAGATACAACAAAAGAATATAAAGAAACTGAGAAAAAAATTACTTATTCAAATGAATTAGATTTTGAAATCTCAAGAGATGATTATGAAGTTGAAGCAAACTGGAATGAATATGAAAAATCTGATTTTAAATATTATAAATTAGTAAAATCTTATACACATGATAATCCAGTTTATCCAAATGATACTACGGTATTTGTTGGAATGAGTGCTCAAGATGATGAGAATACATTTAAAGATTGGTCTACTAAAGTTGGGTATTTTAGAGTATGTGTAGTGAAAACTGATGAATCAATCGTATGTAGTAATGTTGAAAAACTTGCAGCCTATCAACAAGAAAAAGAATATGAAAAAAAACCTGTAGAAAATTGTATTCAAATGATTCAACCAGCATACCATCCAGTGACTTGAGAATGTAGAGAATTTTCTACTCCTTGTAGCGTAAAAACAGGTTGGAAAAAAGTAAATTCTTGTGATGCAAAAGAAGTTATTTCAAAACAAGAAGCATATAATGATAGAAAAAATAATTCATCTGATGATGACGATGATGAAAAACTTGAAAAAGAAGAAATTTCAGAAGAATATATGCTCGATAGAGTAATGAAAAAAAGAGCAGATAGTGCAGTAAATTCTCTTGTTTGAAGTTTAGAAAAACAAAAAATAGCAACAGAAAAAAAATTAGAAAAATTAGAAACTATTATCATAAAATTAGATGCTTTAGAAGAAAAACTATCTTCTAAACAAGCTATTTGATTAGTAAAATATTTAAAAATAGAATTAAAATCAAAAAAAGAAATGTTTGAACAAGTTGATGATATAGAAGAAATATTTAATATGTTATGAGAAAAATAAAAAAAACGAATTGTTTCCAATTCGTTTTTTTATTTTAATAATTTTTCAGCAATTATGTCTCATTGAGATTGAGCATTTATTTTATTATTTTGTTGATAATAAAATTCTGCAATAGTAATATTATTTTCATGTAAATAGGTAGATAGATCAACTCATAAATATCTCCAATGCCAAGGTTCTATTTCATATCAGTCTATTTGTAGCCCTTTTTGATAGGTATTATGAAAACCATATTTATGAGCTTGAGTATCAAGCCACGTGTAATAACTCCATAATTTAGCATTGTTTTTCCAAGTATATTGATTTGAAATTGAAAAAATATCAAAACCTAAACCAGATTGGTGTTCTGAAAATCATGCTTTTGCACATAAATTATCTGGACAACCTCTATTTTTTATTCCTTTTTGATATGCGTATGATCTATACGAAGAATTGATAAGTAATTTTGTGTTAAATTCTTCATAAAATGCCTTTGCCAAAGATTCAAGTTGAGGAATAATATCAGCTCTAAGCGTTCCATATCATTTTCAATCTGCTACATATTGAGATGAAAATTTCACTAAATTACTCGGCACATAGGCTTTGTTGTTAAAAGAAACTTTACTATTTACGAACTTCGTAATAGACGAGTCTGATTTTAAGTCTGCCAAAAATATATTTTTATAACTGCTGGCTTGATCCTCCCATAATTTTTTATTTTTAGCATCGAGCATAAAATATTTTTGTTCTCCAGAAATTTTTGATGTTTCTAAAAATTCTAAAAATTTTGTTTGTAGAGCATTTCCATATACATCCAAAATAATATTATGTCCGTATCCATCAATTTCTACAAAATATTTTTGATTAAATTCAGAAGAATTTCCATAATTTTCATAGACATTTTTTCCTTGATCAAAACTAACAATATTATCCTGATTTCCATGAACCATTAAAACTGGTTTATCAAAATTTTGTACTAATTCTAGAGTATTAAATGAATTTTCTTGAAATAATAACTTTTGAATTGGCATTCAAAGGAAACTTTTACTCATGTCATAACGAGAAGCAAATGGAGAAACTAAAACTAATTTTTCAAAATCATTTTTAGAAGCAAAATCTGTTGCTACAGCTGTTCAGACAGAATATCCCCAAATAATTAATTCGTCAGAATCAATATTTTTTTCTTCTTTTATATAATTAAAAAAAGTATTTGAAAATTCTTCTACATTTTCTTTATACGGAAATCATGTAGATTTTCCATAAGCAGGATAATCGTATGCCATTACGTTATAGCCTAAATCTCAAATATATTGAACTTCAGAATAAAAATAATTTAAAGGTCCTCCATTTCCATGAAAATAGTAGACCGTTTTTTCTGCATTATTGTCTAAATATAAACCATTTATATTATTTCATTGTGAATCAGAAATATTTATTTCTTCAAATTCAAAGTCAGCTTTCACATGTCCAACAACATCTTGAACATTGATTCTCACACCAGGAAAAGTAGCAAGAGTTTCTAGTCTTTTCGCTTGAGTTAATAAAATAATATACAAAACTATTAAGATAATAATAACTCCAAAAAGAGTATAAAATTTCTTTTTATGTTTCTGAAAAAATAATTTTTGTTTTTTGTTTGGGAATTTCATTTATATATGAATAAAAAATATTAGGTGCATTGTATCTAAAAAAAAATATCTGCAAATGAAAAAATAAATATAGAAGTATTTTTTCAGATATTATATTTTTATATAAAATTGAGTTGAAACTTATAGATCTATTTCAAAACGAGTTTCATTTCAAGATAGAATATTTTCTACCGTTGTTAAAATATCTCAAATTTCGGTTTTTTGATGAATATCCATAGCAATATGAGAATTATTATGAAAATTCGTTTCAACTATTTTAGGATTTATTAAATGGATTTTTTTTCATTTGAGTTCATTTTTTAAGCTTCCAGCAAATCATCTTATACCAAATTTAGTTGCTTGATATACAGCTCAGTATTTCATAAATTTTTTTGAACAAATACTTCAAATAAATATAATTTTTGCTTTTTGTGATACATATGGAAGTAATTTTTGAGTCAGAATTATAGGAGATTTTAAATTTACATCTAACATTTTTATATAATCTTCATCTGAAATTTTTCAAAATTCATCAAAAAATCAAATTCAAGCGTTTAAAATCAGAGTATCCAATAAAATATTATTTTTTTCTAAATAATCAGAAATTTTCTCTAGATTTGAGGTATCTCATAGATCTAAATTTATATCATTTTCTCATGTTCTAGATACTCAAATAATATTATAATCTTCTTGAAAATTATTTTTTAGAGATTTTCAAATACCTGATGAACTTCATGTGATAAGTATATTTTTTAATTTTCCAGACATAACAAACATTTATTATCTAAATTTTTGAACATAGTGTAAAAAGTATCTCTTACTTCCCTCGCTTCTCTATAAAAGTCATCGTTTTCTAATTCTAATAAATGTAAAATATCTAAATCTGGATATTTTTTTAGAATAGTATTATAATCACGTTTCGTAAATAATAATCCTGAAGCAAAAGTAGAAGCAATATCGCAAAAATTTATTTCTTGCTTCATTTCATTTATAAATTCTTGATAGATTTCTTTATAATTTTTTACCGGCAATAATGGTAAAAAACGTAATCAAACTGTAAAATTATGTTCTAATAAAAGATTTGTTGCTTTCATTCTATTTTGAAGAGTGGCAGTACCAGACTCATATTTTTCTATTAAAGATTGTGGATTAAGAGAAAAAGCTATTTCAGTATTTTTTGGAGCAAATCATAGATCTAAAAGTGATTGCACATTTCAAGCTTTGGTTCTCACTTCCATTTTTACTCATTCAAATTCATCAAAAAATGGTATAAATTCTTGGTTAAATCAAGAGATTATATCCATTCCTTGAATATCACTGTAATCAGATGAATAAAACCAAATTTCTTCTTGGATTCCAGAATTTTTGAGTTCAACAATTTTATCAGAAATTTGTTGTTTAATATCATCGTAATTTACAAAAAATACCATGTTATCATTTTTAAATGCTCATTTTAAAAAACAGTAACTACAGTCAAATACACAATTTAAACTGGTTTTGAAAAAATATGCTTGTTTGGTATGACCATATCAAGCTGGAGCTTCAGTCACGGCTGGAGAATCAAGTTTTGCAATAATGATAGATTTTTGAACACTTAAATTTTCAAAATTTTTATCAAAAATATTTTTATAATGCTCAATAAAAATCACAGAAGCATTTTTATATTTCTGTAATATTTTTTGTGTTTGAGGATAATCTTTTGCTTGTTTTTCTACGTAGATAATCATGATTTTTTATATTTTATATTCTGATAATTTATTTTTTAAAGCTTCTAAAAATTTCTTTTTTTGTAAATGTTTATTTTCTTGAAAAAAATCTTCAAAATCTTCTCAGACAAAGAGAGATACAAATTTATAATACCATTTTTCAAAAATAATTTTTTCACTAAATGTAAATGAAAATAATTCACTATATTTTTCAGGATTATATTTTTTTGGAAGTTTCTCTAAATATTTTTTTATTTTCTCACATAATTTTTCATAATCGATATTTTTTTCTAATAATCATTGAGCATAAGAAATATCAAAATTTTTCGTTTCATCTCAGACTTTATCAACAGGAACTTTCAGAGATATTCTTGCTACTTTAAAACTCTCACACACTTTTTCAAATCCGTAAGATTCCATATCAACAAAATTATTTTCTCATAATATTTTAGGATCAAACACTGGCACTTCACTACAAATTATTGATTTGAGAGGAGCAAATTCTAAAACTATAGGGTAAATAATTTCTTTTTTGTTTGCCAAGTTATAACTATGAGCAACTTGTATAAGCTCAGGTTTTTCACTAAGATTATGTCCACACACTCAAATATTTATGACAAAATCATATTTTTTTTGAGATAATGTTTTAGTCAGCTGTAAAATCGTAGAATAATTCCCTACTCAATGTGCAAAAAAATCAATTTCAAAATCTTTGATAGAAATTTTTTTTATTTCTTGTTTTACTATTTTTAACTCAGTATTTAGTGCGCTTACGAATAATATTTTATACATTCAATGAAATTATAATATTTATATTTTCCCTACTTTATCGCAAAATTATAAAATTACAAGAAAGAATTTTGACTTTTTTCCAAAAAAAGTTTTGACTTTTTCTCAAAATAAATAAAATACATTTGCTTTAAGAAAAACGAGTGAGTCGCCATCGTCTAGTGGTTAGGACTCCTGGTTTTCATCCAGGCAACCGGAGTTCGATTCTCCGTGGCGATACCAATTTCATAAAGCAAAAAAAGATGTAAAAATTATTTTTTATATCTTTTTTATTTGTCTAATATTTTCAATAAAAAAACGCAGCAAATGCTACGTTTTTAGATAATTGTACAGAAATAACATTTCATGCTAAAAGTTGATTCCTGTACTCAAGGTATTTATCTTTTTGCTCTTGATTATCAAAATTTAGAGGAATATCAATACCTCGAACTCCAGATCTAGATCCTTGTTTTTTTACTTGAAAGTTGAGTAACTTTGTATCTGTACCGCAAATTAATAAACAATTTTGCACAAACTTAGTAACTTGATTTGCTTCAAGCTCTGTAAGTTTTGTAAAATGAATTTCAGATTCACTTCCAGCTGTTGGTTTAACCCAGGCTTTTGTAATACCATCAATTGAAGAAATTGATTTTATAATTAATTCAAAGAAATATTTTTCGAGATTAGTCTCCATAATTTTACCCTCAAATTTTTCACAAGTAAAACTATAATATAAAAAAAATCTCAAACTTCAAGAAAAAGTTTGACTTTATTTTAAAAATAATTATAAATTATTTAATTGATATCAGCGAATTAAAAATCTTTTCATTATTCTGATATTAATTTCACCCTGAAAATTTTAAATAAGGATAATGTTATGCGACGGCAAAACTTAAACAACCTATATATTATTTAGCGATTTTTCTGCCGGTGGCGATAAAACAGGAATGAGGATTCCTCAAAATCAAAAAAATAAGGAAACGAAAAATATGAAGTGGAACATAATCTAGGTCTTACTCACTCAAGTGTTGTATTGAGTGAGACCATAACAATTATAGTTTTTCTCCTAAAAATTAAAAAACCAAGCTTACGCTTGGTTTTTTCTTTGTCTGAAAAAGAGAAAACATTAGTTTGACATTTTATTAAAATATTTTATATTTAATTTACTTAAATTTTTTAAGTGTCATAAAATATAGTTTTTATGACCAAAACACAAATAAAAGCACTGGAGGTGCACATGAAATTATTTTTAAAAACTGTGATTATTTCTACTTTATTATTCTTAACTGCCTGTGGTGGTACGGATACAAAAGAAGTGGAAGTCATCAAGGAAGTTGAAAAAGAAGTAATTGTGGAAGTTGAAAAACCAGTGATAGAGTTCGTTCAAATAGAGTCTGAATGTATAGTAGAAAGTAGTTGCTATATCATTGAAATAACCGTACCAGAACAAGGAATAGAACATTTGTCATTTGGTTTTTCTCGTATACCTGAGCAAGTATCTTTAATCGTTAATTCAGTAGAACATACATTTAATGATTGGGGAGAAATTGATATAAGTCTTTCATCAAATGATAATGTAATACTCTCAATTCAGCAATCTGATAGTGAAGAATTATATGTATGGTTAGATAACTTCATATCAAATAATACTATTTATTATGCTGATAAAAATACTTGGAATGTGAAGTTCATATATCAAAAACCTGAGTTAGATTTTTCTATTAAACCAATAGTAGCTGGTGTATCACAGTATGTAAATTCTGTTACATTTAAATTAAGTGGTGATCAAAATATCCAGAATATATATCGTGCAGAAGTGTTTACACAAGATAATTATCTAGTTGGTTCTACTGAAGTTGGAAGGTTTGGTACTGGTATCGTAGAGATATTTTTTAATGAAAATTTTTACTTCCTCCCTGATGAAGTACGTAATTATTATGTACGTTTTTTATCTATTACAGGGGAAATAACATGGAATGTAATTGATCAAGGGGTAAGTTTTGAGAGTATTCAATACTATGATGGGTATAGAGAAATGAGTATAAAAATACCTAATCAATCTACTTTTAAAAGAGAATTTCGACAGTTAGTCTTAACTTCTCCATATTATACTAAAGATTCTTGGACAGAAACTCCTGCATTCATTTTTTCAACTATTGAAATAGAGGTTCCTGAGGATGGAGAGTATTATATAGAAATGGATTCAGATGAATGCCCTGAGTTTATATGCTCTCCACAAAAGATGGAATTATTTGAATCTAAAGATGGTAAAATTAAAGTTAATCGTCTTGAAATGATATTTAATTCTGAAGTTACTTTGACTGTATATAATGAAGATTTAAGTAGAGTTGAAGTTGATATTACTATGTGTCTTATTGGTGATCCTAAATTGAAAAAACAATTTATTTGTCCATTTATAACTCAATAGATACAAAAACTAAAAACCCAAGCTTATGCTTGGGTTTTTCTTTGTCTGAAAATGAAAAAATATGTAAGAGATAAACAGATAAATAAACTCCCTGCTAAACTCAAGTATCAAATATTAAAACTAATGGCAACCAAATATCACATTGCTAAAGTTACTCCCATAGAAAAAATCGAACTAAATTGAGACTCTAAAGATAAAAAAGTCGCTTTGTATCTATTATCAGAAATATAATTTTGCAGTAAATAATTTTCTAAAATAGGTTTTCTCCCATGTTGGTATCAAATGATAAAAATATAGATAATTCAAACTATATATGGATTTGAAAAGAAAAATATTGCAAAAAGTGCTATAGGGAATATTAACATTTCTGCATATAAATGCTGACGAATCGTAAAATATTTCTCAATATTATGACCATATTTTCATACAAAATACCAAACTATTCTTGAAGCTGACATGACAACTCACATTAAAATGAGTGGATATCATAAATATTCTAAATAAATTCACCTATAAGCATGTTCTCACATAAAAAATCAGATTGGTAATCCCATAAAAATAGAAAAATATAATCCCCTATTTGCTTTAGATTCTTGTATTAAACATACAAGTGATTTCGGCTGTTTTGATGTAATCACTTGTTTTACTTTTGGCATAAAATAAATAGCAAGAGTTCATAATATGTCAAAAATAGCTCAAATAATCAGTGGCCAAAGAATATGAAAATATGTTGTAAGTGGTAAAAGAATTATAATAAACGCACTATACAAAGAAGTTTTTGCTTTTAATAATCACATTTTTTTTCCGTATAAATTTCATTCTCATTTTTCTTCTAATAATTCATGATAATAGGCTCAAGTCGTCCCAGAAAAAAATGAAAAACCTACCGATTGAAAAATAAAAGCGAGAATAAAACAATAATAATTCCAAACGGGTCAAACAAAATATCAAACTATAAATAATAATACAGAAAGTGTCTGTAAAACTTTAGAAAATAATAAAGTTTTTCTGTGTCCTACGCGATCAGAAATATATCCAGAAGGTATTTCTAAAATAAATGAAAACAAATACCCTAGAGCCGTAAAAATACCGATTTGATTTGCCGTAGTATCTGGAAGAGTTAAATAATAAATAGACAAAATCGGAATAAAATTTCTCCTTTGAGAAAGTAAGTAGAAAATAAATTTATTTTCTAGAGTAAAAAATTTTTGTAACATAAAAATATGTTAAAGAATATCGTCTATTAGTATACAAAAAAAGAGAAAAATATATAATTTTTCTCTTTTTTTATAAAACTCTATCAACTTCAAAATAATTTTCTATATGAGCCTGAAAATAATTTTCTATATTATCAGCACACACAAAATGTTCAAAAACATCTCTTGGAACTTCGAAATAATCAAAAATAGTGAGATTATGAAATTCTATTTGAAGTTTTTGTTGGGCATCATCATAACCAATTGAGGCTATTTCATACGATGAAACTTCTATACGTTCTAAAAACACGCGCCTAAAATAAATGATAAAATATTGGAGGATGCATAGAGTATACTCGCGTGATATTAAGTGGACATTAAATTTTGAAAGTTTTTTTAATTTTCTAAGTATTTGATTCTATACATCTTCAATGTATAAAAAAATTATCTAAAAATTAAAAATAATTTGTGAAGTAAATAAAAGAAAAATAATAATATAAACACTCCACAGTAAAAAATGAAAAATAGTATAAAAAACTCGTAAAATAGAGTGAGAAAAAATAAAAATAATATAAATATAATTGTATTTATAAAACTTCCAGCAAAAGTAGCTGCAAAATTAGACTGACGAGAAATAATAAAATGTTTTAAATCTTGAAAACTCAGGATAAAACTGGGAATGAGTAAAAAATATAGTATTAAAATACCTATTTCATATATGTGTAATTGCAGAAAAAATTCAGGAATTTTGTTTATTTCAAGAGGAATTTGTAAATAACTTTGTACAAAATAAGTAAAAATTATTCCAAATAAAAGTGGTCAAAGTGAAGTGAGAAATATTCAAATCTGATTAAAAAATAATCAAAATAAAAATCCAGGTTTGTCATAATGTTGAGATAAAGCTCAAATATAGTTTTTTGTTTGAAAACTTACTGAACCTCAGGTTTTACTAAATAACTGTATTTTGTTTATTTTTGCTCCAGATAATATTCAAAATATTAAATGACAAATTTCGTGAACAATAACTCAAAATCTAATAAAAAATTGTATAAATAATTTTAAAAAACTATGAAAATTTCTCATCATTTTATAGAGCATTTTAAAATGGTATTTTTGCAAAACACTCAGAAAAAATATTCCAAAAAATAATATTGTCGCTTCAAATAAAAGGTTCATTTACAAATAACTGAATAATAAATTTCTCTTACTATATGTAGAAAGTCTATCAAGGTCAATTATTTTGATATTTTTATCAAATTTGCAGTGATTTAAAAATTTTTGTAATGTTTTTCATTGAATTTTGAAATAATGATAATTTTCATTTTGTATTATTTTTATGTTCTTTGATAATTCTATTCCCTGCGATTATTGATTTTGTTTCATTAAATGTTTTTAACCTATAACCAAGCGAAAGAATAATTTCTAAGCTATAATATTTTACATGTTTATTCATACTAACATTAAATCTAGAAATAATATGATCAAAAATATCATATTCCCCTTCTAAAAATGTTTTTGAAATCGTTGCATGTATTTCCTCTTGAGGAGTATCAAAAAGGTTTGCGATTTCGTTTTCACTCATCCAAAGTTTATTTTTAACAAAAACAACTTTATTTATATGTTTTGGAGTTTCAAATATATAATCGACATTTGTTATTTTATGTACTTGTATCATGTGGAAGCAATTAGTATATATTTCGTATATAAAAAATATATAGATATATACATAAATTGCAAGAAAAATATATACAAATTAATTAAATTCATATGTTTTCACTATAAAATAGCCAATAATTTTGTATATATTTTTTGCACAAGATTTTGAAAAAATAAAAAAATAGCTTTTTGAAAGCTATTTTTTTATGCTAATTTATCATCAGCAATTCTATATTTTGGATCTTCGATGATATTTATATCAACGATTTTATCTGCATTTTTTATAAGATTTCTACAATCTTCTGAGATATGTTTGATGTGTAGAGTTTTTCATTCTTGAGAATATTTTTCTGTGAGATTATCAATAGCTTCAATAGCTGAGTGATCCATGATTCTTGAATCTGCAAAATCGATAATTATTTCATTTGTATCATTTTTGATATCAAATAAAGTTTTAAATTTTTCAATTGAACCGAAAAATAGTGAACCTTCTAATTCATAATGTGTAATATTTTTTTCATCAATATATCTTTTTACATTGATAATTGTTGATTTTTGCCAAGCAAATACGAGTGCTGAAATAATTATCCCTGAAATTACTGCAATAGCTAAATCTCAAGTAGCAACTGTAATCACGGTTACAGCGACAAGTACAAAAGCATCAGATTTAGGTATTTTATTGAGCATTTTAAGTGTTGGCCAAGCAAATGTACCAATTACTACCATAAACATTAAACCAACCAGTGCAGCAATAGGAATAAGAGAAATGATTGAAATACCAAAGACTATAAATAAGAGTAAGAATATCGAAGCAGAAATACCAGAAGCTCTTCCTCTTCAACCACTTGAAATATTTATCATAGATTGTCCAATCATTGCACAACCTCACATAGAACTAAAGAAACCGCAAACGAAATTTGCTAATCCTTGAGCAATTGATTCTTTATTTCATTTCCCTCTTGTATTTGTTTTTTCATCGATAAGAGAAAGTGTCATTAAAGATTCTGTTAAACCAATAATTGCGAGTGCAAATGCTGTAGGAACAATGATTTTAAGTGTTTCTACAATACCAGTATTAATAGCTGTAAATGGATTAAAAAATTGAGGAAGTCCACCATTTAACGAACTATTATTTTCAGCTAAATATCATGCAATAGTTTTGGCATGTTCATTTATTCCAGGAACATAAAGTGCTAATAAAGTTACTGTACCAATAGCAGCAAGACCAGAAGGAATTGCTTTTGTGAATTTTGGTAAGAAATACATAATAGCCATTGTTAAGGCAATTAATGCAGCCATAACTCCTGCTGCAATACCACTAATCCATTCTCAATCAACTTTAAATTGATCGATTTGTGACATAAAAATAATTATTGCTAAACCATTTACAAACCCAAGCATAACCGGATGAGGAATCAAACGAACAAATTTACCAAACTTTGCAATCCCAAATAACATTTGTAAAATTCATGCGAGAATAAGCGTGACAAATAAATATTCTATTCAACTATTTAACACCATTGCAGTCATCACAACAGCCATCGCACCAGTTGCACCAGAAATCATCCCAGGTCTTCCACCAAATACTGCCGTGATTAAACCTACGATAAATGCTGCATGTAAACCAACCATAGGGTCCACTTTTGCAACAAATGAAAATGCAATTGCTTCAGGAATAAGAGCCAGAGCAACTGTTAATCCAGAAAGTACATCAGTTTTTAATTGTCTTTTATCTGAAAATTCAGAAAAATATCATTTATTTTTTAAATACGAAAGTAATAACATAAAAGATAGAATAACCCCATCCCCCTTCGGGTACTTCCCCTTTACAAGAGGAAGACTAAATAGGAAAAATAAAATAAACAAAAATTGTACAAAGCAACTTTGTACAATTTTTTAACGCATGTATTGTATGAATAAATAGCTAGAAGTAAAGAATTAGTTATTTTCAATTAATAATTAAATTCAAAGATTGTCATGCAACTTGAGATCATGTTTGCAAAATTTCAATTCTCATGTAATCACTAGGATTAAATTGTAAATTTAAATTTGATTTAATGTATTTAGTTCATTTTTTTAAAATAACTTTTTCTGTGGATATATAAGTCTCTCAAAAATCAACTGATTTACTGATTCAGATTATAAAATCACTTCCCGTTGGAGCAACTAATAAATTAAGATGAACATCAACTAAAGTTGTTTTTTTTCAAACAATTCATTCATCTAATAATCAAGTGAATTGTGTACCTGCTATCGAAAATGACTTATTGAATCAAGATTTAAAATGTTTATATACTGGTCTGATTAAAAATAATCAAATAACTGCAGCACAAAAACTTCAAATAGAAGATAATTTAGACCAATCGTCAAGTGATAAATTAGTAATAGTATCAAGCATAAATATAAATTATTATTTTAAAATTTTAAGAAACTGCTTTTAAAATTCTCTCAGCGTGTCCTTTTGCTCTGATATTTCTCCATTCTTCTAGGATTTCGCCTTGTTTATTTACGAGAAATGTTGATCTAATAACTCCTTGAACGATTTTTCCGTAGTTATTTTTTTCTCCGTAGGCTCCTAATTCTTTATGAAGAATTAATTCTGGATCTGAAATAAGATCTACTTTAAGTTCTTGTTTTTCAATAAATTTTTGGTGAGATTCTACTGAATCTTTTGAAACTCAAATCACTGTTATTCCAGCATCTTTAAACTCTTGAATCTTGCAAGAAAAATCTTTATTTTCTATTGTACAACCAGGAGTATTATCTTTTGGGTAAAAGTATAAAATAGTTTTTTCACTAAAAGATAATAATGTTTTTAAATCCATATTTGCTACTTCTCCAGTAGATGTAACTGCGTCATATTTTTGGTTTATATTTAGGTTCATTTGTATAATATTAAAATATATTATTTATATTATAATGATTTAAATTATTTTACAAAACTTAAAACGAGAATTATTCTCATTTTAATTTGACTTATTATAATTAATAAATACTATAACTTTATGAGAATAGTTCTCATTTAGAAAATATTATAATTTTACACTTTTCTTACACGAAAGGTTTAAGATAGAAATATATTAATTTTTAAAATAAATACTATGACATTAAATATTGGATTAGAATCAAACGAAATAAAAACTTCAGTAGATCATTTAGAAAAATTTTTAGCTTCTCAAAGCATTTTAAATTTAAAAATCAGAAATTTTCATTGGAATGTACAAGGTCCTCACTTCTCTGATTACCATAAATTTTTCGAAGAAATGTATGAATCTTCAGCAGAATTAATTGATGATATCGCTGAAAGAATCAGAATGTTAGGAGAAAAATCTCCAGCTACTATGACTTTTTTCTTAAAAAATTCATTTTTAGAAGAACAATCAAACTATAATTTAGAAGCTGAAAAAATGGTTGATGAATTAGTAGTAGATACTGAAAAAACAATTTCGCAAATGAGAAAAGCAATCGAAGTTATTGGTGAAACTGGTGATAAAGGTACAGAAGATTTCCTCATTGCTACTATGCAAGATCATGAAAAAAATGCATGGATGTTAAGATCTATGATTAAATAATAGTAAAAAAGACGATAATTTATCGTCTTTTTTTGACTTTTAATGAAAAATATTTATAGTATTTTGAAGCAACAACTAAAAGGAGATTGCTTATGCCAAGAACTTCATTTGAAGATATGAGTGTAGCTATGCTGCGAAGATATAATGCTTATTATTCGCAAGTTAATCACTTGACTGGAGAAATTAATAATCCAGAATTAGTTGAAAAAACTAGTCAACTAATTGCAGAAAAAAAGGAACAAGAAAATGCATTACTGCACTAAAATAATCCATTGTTTCCGTATTTGTATTTGGTTAGCATATGCAAAGGCGAGAAAATAATGTGTTGTAAAAAGATTAAAAAAAGCGAGGTTTCATCTCGCTTTTTTACTTGTGTAAAATATTTATTTCAATCGATTTTTCTGTCTGAATTTTTTCTCCTCCGAAATATCTAAAAATTTCTTCTCCTTCGGATACTTCTCCTGATAAATAAAGACTTCATAGCGTTTCACAGATATTTTTAATCCATTCACCTTTGATTTTTTTCACTCAGTGAGCCATTTTTACTATTTTTCCATTTTTTTCTACTTGGAAATTTATATTTACCAATTTTGGAGATAAACACTTAAAATCTATCATTTTTTGATACGAAAGTGGGAGTAAATTTATGACATAATCTGCACTAGATTCATTAAGCGTATTTGTAATTGTTTCCTGCCAATATTTTGCAAGTGTTTTTGTTTCGATTGGAAGTTTATAATTCCCTATCAAATCACTTGCTTTTACGATTCAGTACATTCAAGAAAAAATCAAAAAGTTTTCTTCAAAATATTTTTTTCAATCCTTATCCATCCCAGCATAATCTATCGCATTGTACATCACACCAGAATAACGATTTATTGCAGGAGTAACAATAAAGTCTTTAGTTTCACAAAGTTGTTTATTTAAATTTACTCATTCTTCAAAACGACTTCCCGTACATTTTAAATCTTTTTGTGTTACATTTGTAGCAATTTCTTTTGGTTTTTCGAAGTTAAAACTCAATTTTTCTTCTCCAATTTCCCCTTGCGAATTTTTCCCCTCTGATGGTGGCAGTAAAAATAATATTTTCATATATTTAAAATATTTTTATAAAAAAATAAACCCGTGAATTATTACGAGTTTATTTAATTTTTTTTGGATGTAAATATTAATGATTTTTTATTTTCATTTATAATTATCTATAAAGTATTGATTTTTAAAATTAGATAACTGTAAATATGAGATTTTTTCTATATAAAAATCTATTAAGTTTATAAAATTTATATATAGTAAATAGATACCAAATCATATAAAGATAAAAGCAATATTGTTGATATGAAATTCATGAAAATATCATTTATTTCAAAATAAAGAAATTATTAATAATATTATAATTAAATATAAAATACTATATAAGCATAACTTAGCTAAATTTTTATCCATATTTAAATAATAAGAAAGTTTTCAATTAATGAATAGTTCTTCAGAATATTTAAAACCTCAAATTGTTAAAAAAACTATCATAAGAGCAAAATAAACTCCAAGTAATGAAATACAAATTTCTAAGATATTTTTTGAAATAAGTAATAATCAACTTTGGCTTAAATATGGCATGATAAAAGCTATAAATAATATTATTAATAACGATTTATACCTTAAAATAATTTCTTTAAAAAGAAATTTTCAAAAACTTACGTCTTGCTTTCTTGGATCAATAAAATTTTTATTATCTATAATAGATTTTAAAAATTTTGATTGTTTTTTAGGTAATTTATTAATTAATTTAATAATTATCTGCGATTTAGAGAATTTATGAAATTGAATAATATAATTATTGCTAGAATATTTTAATATTGTAATATCATTAGGATTATATTTTCAGGTTTTATAAAAATTTTGGAATTCTGTGAATGAAAAAACTTCAGCTTTATTTTCATTTTTATTTAAAAATTTTTTTATATTCATAAAATATTTATTTATTAAAATAAACTTTTTGATACGTTATCAAAATACTCTCCTGTAGATTTAGCTTTTTTACCTCTTGTGAATGCATTAATTTGATTAAGAATAATATCGATTAATTGATCTGATATTTCAGTATCAGAATCTATATCTTCAGTAATACTATTTGTTCATTTTTCTACATAAATAATTTCATCTCCGACTCAATTATCTAAAAATTTCATTTTTTTTATTTTTTCTCATGAAGCAACTGCAATTCTACAGGCTGGTACTTTTCATAAAGTTTTTCATTCTATAGCCTCTACTTTCATTGATTTAACATTTTCTACTTGATGTTTTTCTGTTTGAATAGCTGTATCTGTTTCATCAAATATAGGATTGAAATATGAAAATCTAGAATTATCATTTTGTTGTTTTTGAGACTCTAAATTTAGCTTAGAAAAATTTTCTACTTCAAGGTAAGTAATTTTATTCTGTTTATTAAAAAACACTTCCATAAATTCACTTCTATCATATCATAATTGATCTTTATCCCAAGCAATTGGAGCAGCTAGACTATTTTCATTTAGTAAATCTGTATAATATGAAATAAACTTTTTTTTCACATCATCAATTCAAGGTTTATCTCAAATTCATTTTTTATGTTGAAATATTATTCTGTTATCATTAATATAATAAAAAAATAGGTACCATTCTGAACTAGTATGGTTTTCACCTTCTGGATTTTCAATTGTTTTTATATGTTCATTATAATAGTGTACAAAATAACCATAAATTATACCTCATTTATTATCTAAATATCTAGGATTATGTATTGTGTATCTATGCTCATCTTCAGAATTTGGAATAAATTTTGCATTTTTTAAAACTTTAACTAATTTTTTAATTTCATCTTTTGAATAATTATATATTCATAAAAATTTATCTTTTCTTTTTTGTGTTTTATGCCATTTTAATGAATAAAAATGAAATGTACCTTTTTTTCATTCCATAATAGTTTTATTGTTAATGTATAATTTTCTATGTATACATACAATATACTTATATTTATACAAAATAAAAATCATTTTCACTTTCAAAATAAAATTATTGACATGGTAAAAAATAGTTGTATATTAAAATTCGTTTCAAAGTTATGGAAAAAAGGAGAAATAAATTGGAACTTATAACGCAAAATTTAGATGAAATCATAAATACGGTTTTGTTTATCACTTTATTGGTAATGATTATGTTATTTTTAATAAAAAATAATAAACAATCTTATAAAGGTTTTCCTTTTGATATTGAGGATCTAGATAAATTTCACAAATTGATGGAAAAAAAAGTAATTCCTCGATTTGAATTTGTCTTAAAAACTAATTTAGTGAATTTAAATCTTCGTGATGTTTGTCAAAAAGATTATAAGTTAAGTGAACACTTTACTTTACGATTTACATATTTAGGTGAAATATTTTTAGTTGAGAATTCAACGAAACATGAAAGATTTATTGGAAATCTGAAAAAAATACCAGATTTTGGTAAATTAATTTCAAATATGAAAGCAATTGTTCTAATTGATGATGCAATTACTTCTATGGATAAAAAACCTAGCGAAAGCTAGGTTTTTTATTTTTATTAATTATCTCTTTGACATTTAGATATTAAAAAATATTATTTTTGTATAAATTATTATACATTATAAATATAAAAAATTATGATTACTCTAAATTCTGGTCATTGTATTCCTGCATTAGGTTTATGAACATGGAAATCAGAACCAAAAGAACTGTATGATGCTGTAAAACATGCAATTAAATTATGATATAGACATATAGATTGCGCATGGATTTATAGAAACGAAGAACCTATTGGAGAAGCAATTTCTGATGCTATTTCAGAAGGAATCGTTACAAGAGAAGAATTATTCATCACATCAAAATTATGGAATAGTGCTCACCATCAAGATGATGTGAAAGCTGCATGTAAAGAGTCATTAGAAAAATTACAATTAGATTACTTAGATTTATATCTTATTCATTGGCCAGTTGCAAATAAAAGAGGTGAAATGTTTCCTCAAACTCCTTGAGATTTTGTAGCTATTGAAGAACTTCCATATATTGATACTTGGAAAGCTATGGAAAATTTATCTCAAGAAGGTTTGTGCAAATCTGTATGAGTTTCAAACATGTCTATGAAACATTTAGAAAAACTTTTATGAGAATGTACAATAGTTCCTGCTATGAATCAAATAGAAATGCATCCATTTTTACCTCAAGATGATTTAGTAAAATACTGTACAGAAAAATGAATCGTTACTACCGCATACTCTCCTTTATGATCAATGGATAGACCAGCACACTTCAAAGGTGATAATGAACCAATTTTAATCAAACATCCAAAAATATTAGAAATTGCAGATAAATATTCTACTACCGCGGGAAGTATATTAATTGCTTGGGCTCTAAATAGAGGTACATGTGTAATACCAAAATCAACAAATTTTGAAAGATTAGAAGCGAATTTGAATGCTGCGGATTTAAAAATATCAAATGATGATATTAATGTTATTTCAGCACTAGACATTAATTTTCGTTTTATTACAGGGAAAGCTTTTTGCGAAACATGATCACCATATACACAAGAATATTTATGGGGATAATAATTATTTTTCTTGACTTCTAAGTAAAATAATGTAATATTTTATTCTTAAAAATATTCCTATTATATATGGAGGATTAATATGGAAAGTATTTTTGGTGGATTAGCCTTTATTGCAATAGTAGTCTTTTTTACTATTCTTGCTATCAAACACAGGCCTAAAAAATAAAAATTAAAACCAAGCGTGTTTTATTTTAAAAAAAGAAATCTCAGCATTGCTGGGATTTTTTATTTTGTTTATTTTTAATAAATTGACTAAACTTATTTTTTATTTATTATGAAATTATAGAAATAACAAATGAGGGATTTTTATGTTACTATTTATCTATTATTTTTTACCTGAATCTATTGTATTAGAAATATACAATCAAAGGGCAGCAGAAGAAAAAAATATGAATATCTGGGAAGAATATTTTATGACTTTATGCGTTTTTTTTAAAAGAAACGATATTGAAAATCAAATTATCTTTCAAGAAAACCATTACGATGAAATCTATTTTGAGTTTATATTATCTGGTAAAAAATATGGGTTTATTTCATATTTAAAGGCAGATCGTATTATTATTGAAAATGATGATGAAGCAATCAGAATTGAATTACATAAATTTGATTGTAGTGATTGGCAAAATGTTTTACAAAGACACTTGTATGAACGTTTTGCAAATAAAAAAAGCACCTATTAGGTGCTTTTTTAGTGAGAATTAATCTTTGTTAATCAAATCATATACTTGAGAATAATTTGAAATATTTTTCATATTTAATTCTTTTTTCCCACTTCAAATAGTAAAAATTCCTACATTCCCATTTTTACAAATTTTATTTACAAAACCAGTATCATTTTCAATAAAATTAAAACGAATATATGGAATTGAAAGCATTTTTTTGTAGAAAATTCATGATGAAAATAGTACTCTATGATTTTGAAAGCTATATTTGATAGTTTTTATATACCAAATAATACAAGCAAAAATAAGTGCAAAAATAATAAATAGACTTAATACAATGATTCCATTTGTTGAAAATCCAAGAAATAAAAATCAGATAATTATAAGTGGAAGCGTGACAACAAAGGTATTTTTTATATCTTGTTTTGATGAGAGTAACTCAGTTGAATCAACTTTTTCTGCTAGAAAAATAGTATCAAATGAATCTACTATACTTTGGACATTTACAACATAATGTAACACAATTGAGTTTGAAGTAAATATTTGAGATAGTTCGATTTTTTTTCTCGATTTTGTATCTTGCATTTGTTCCCCTGCTACATTTAATGAAATATTCCCTACTTGTGTGGCAACATTTTTCGTAGAATGTGTAGATTTAATATGTCTGTATAATGCAAATTCTCTTGATTGTATAAATATTCAAGTATTGAGTTGAATAAATTCTTTAAATAATTTATTTTGATAAAATTTTGCACTATAAAATAATTTTTTATACGCAATGCATCAGAAAAATAATATTAAAATCAACAATGATAAACCAGCAAAAGCAATATGATACATAGTTAATATTCACCCGAAAATTACCAGTACAGCTATAAATATTGAAGAAAAAATATGAGCTTTTATATATTCAATTATATTAAATTTTGTTGGAATTGATTTATAATCTTGAGATGTGTAAATTCAAACTTTTGCTAATAATTTTTCATATAAATCATCAGATTTTTTAATATTTTTAAATACAATTGCGCTACCAGAACCAATAGAATAAAATTTAATCGTACAGGTTTTAAATAATTTATCGATAAGTGTTTCTATAATCGTAACTTTTGTGATTTTTTCTACTGAAAACGAATTTTGTTTATGGGTTAAAAAATCATATTTATATTCTACACTTGATCCAGTAACTTGAAATTTTGTAGCAATAACTGCAATAGCTACTTTTATAATAGCTGGAATAATAATGATAAAAATTACAAAAAGTGTTTCTCCAGAAAAAAATAAAAGTGGTGATAAAATAAGAACCATAAGCATAATTCCTGCCATTGATCTGGCAATATCCATTTTGTATTCTCCAGTAAAATTTCTGTCGAAATCAAGAGGTTCTTCTATTTTATCTTTAAAATTTATTAATGATTGTTTTTTTACTTCTCATGCAATTTCATCTTTTGTTCACATGATAGTTTTATCTTTGAGATATTTGATTGATTCCATCATTTTTTCACCTCAAAGCATATTTTTAAATACTACTTTATTACTTGCTCATCCAGAACTGATTTCTACATCGTGGATTCATAATACTTTTGATAAAAAACTTTGAGTGTTTTGTGTATCAGAAATATTTTCCATTGGGATAAATGCATAATTTTTTGTCAAAAATCATTCTGAGTAAAAAATACTATCACTAAATACTTCATATTTTCTTCTCTTTAAATCTAGATAACTCACAGTGAGAAAAAATATTACAATAGCTATATACACTCAAATTAATACAGCTGCAGCTGTTACCAGTGAGTCTAAACCTGGTAATATCGATAGTGAACCAATGGCTGACCAAATAAAGTATATTATAACTAAACCTGCAGATAATATTTTTGATCCTAATTCTCAAAATACACCAAGAGCGTGAGGTTTAGCTGTTTGAACGAGTTGATCTTTTTGCAGATGAAATCCATTTTTTTTCATTCTATTTTGTAACTCTTCATAAATTTCCATAGTTTCGTTGATATGAAAAAAATGAACTTTTGAATTACTCGACCCAGCAGTTTTTACTAATAAACTCCCTGTTTTAAACAATTTATTTTGGATAAAACCGAGTCTTGATTTTACCAATGTAATTTTGTCGAGATTGACTTCAACCGTATTATCAGTGAGAATAGTCCCAGTTTTATAAATTATTTTTCTGTCTGTAATGGTGAAAAATGATTTTTTATAGGTAACAAATCTAAAATAATAACTCACCAAAGTCAGCAGTAAAAATATTCCTCCAATAAAAATATTTGCAAAAACTGCACATAGAGTCACAAAAAATAAAATTATTCCTCAGGTGTGTAATACCATAAAACTCATTTTATTTGGTTTTATTTCAACATCAGGAGATTTTTCAACAACTTTTTTTTCTGTATTTTCTGGCTGAGAATTTGTATCTTCTTGGATAATAAATTGTTCTCAACATTGACTACATTTTGCTTTTCTTCCGATCAGTTCAAAATCTAGATTATATTCTTTTTGGCAGTGTGTGCAATGTGTTTGTATTTTCATGAATAAATTATATTTATTATTAATGTATTATGAGTATACTAAAAATAATAAAATATCACAAATAAATATATTTTTAAAAAATAAAAATTTGAAAGAAATAGAATTACCAATAGAAGTGAATGAAGCTTCTCCCCTCAAGCCAGATTTTAAACGGCTTGGAAGAATGATACTTTTAGTCATCTGATTTATTGTTTGAAGTTATATTCTTTTATTAATACTGAGTTGATTTTTAGTGAAATCTCTATCGATAGAAGAAGAAAAAAAATTATTCACATGATTTTTTGAAACATCAGAAAAATTAGATATATCAAAATTATCTCACAAATTTGAAATACCATATGAAATTTATATAACTGATGATACAGAAGCAAATGCATATGCCCTTCCTGGAGCGATTATTTACGTGACACAGTGATTACTCGACGAAATAAAGTATGAAGAAGAATTAATATTTATTATATGACATGAGGTCGCACATATTGAAAATAGAGATGTGTTAGTACGTGTATCAAAAGAATTACCATTTCGTTTTGTACTTGTCTCTCTTGGCTTAGATACTGGTTTTAGTGGTATATCATTATGAAATATTTCAGGAAATTACTCTTCTCAAGTCACAGAAAAAAAAGCTGATATTTGAGGAATTGATTTATTAAATTACTGGAATTAAATCTCAATTGTGCTGTATGATTTTTTGAAAGAAGTTTAGCTCCAGATAGTACAATGACACAGTTTTTATCCTCTCATCCGAGCAATCAATCGAGAATCGATACTATAAAACAAAGTGCTCAGTTTGATTGAGAATGTAGCGATTTTACATATGAAAAATAAAAAAATGAAAATCTTTTAAAGATTTTCATTTTTTTATTCGGCTATTTGATTTCCCATTTTTTCATATTTCGCATAATAATATTCTACGAATTTTCTTACATCATCATTTTTTGGTAAGAAATATTTTCCCTCTTTGAGTGTATATTGAAATAAAAATGTTTCTGCATCTTGTTTTTCTAGATACGTATAAATCAAATCTTTATACGCTCAGATATAATTTTTTGCTAAGGTTTCAAAATTTTCTTGATTAAAATCATATGATAATTTTTCTCCATCAAACGATAAAATTTTTGAAGCAAATAATATTTCTAAATGAATTAATGATTCACAATAATATGGCACAATATCAATGATTTTTCTATATTTCATTAATCCTACAGCTCTGAGAATATGTTTAATGAGCATATCATTTTGTAGTTCTGTATGTTCCTCTCCTGTTAAGGGGAGGTTAGGTGGGGTTAGTCCTAAATACTTCACAAAATACGCAACTAATCCTCCTGCAGTTGCTTTAAATTCTTCTATATTTTTGAAATTTCCTCATGAATTCATCAGATTTTCTGTATCTAAATCTAACCAAAGTGTATGTCAGAATTCGTGACCGATAGTTTCTATATCATAAATTTCAAAATATCTTTGAGGGAGATTTTGTACAATTTCATTTTTTCTTGCTAAAAATTCTTTTGGAAAAATATCTTTTGTGAGTTGCATTTCAGGAATAGATTTTTGACTTTCGAGGACAAAACCAGGAAAAGCGAAAATCTTTTTTCCATGTGCTTGGGAAACTATTTCATCATTTGGAACCACTTGTGCTGAAAATAATCCAGTGAATTCAGCTCCAAAATATAAAACTGGAGCAGAAATATATTGTTGAACTCTATTCATATTGTCTAGAGAATATTTGTATGAATTTTCATATTTACATCTTCCTATATCGTCATAAAAATGTTCGTACATATTTCTCATATCTGCTTCAACTTTTGATTCCAAAAGTGAAGTATCAACGATTCTTAAATCCCATTCTGGAGCAACAGCTTTTCTATAATTATCTTCATAAAATTCCATCGGATGACCAATTTGAAATGGAGTATCAATTTCCATCCAAAGTTTTTCTGCTATTCTCCATTTTCCTACAACTTCATCGATATTTTCTTCTAAAAATGCATTTTTGATCGCAGTTAAATACGAAATATATGCTTCTTTTTTATTGTAAACTTCATCTTCTAAAACTGATAATTTTGTGATAAATTTATCTAGTTCAAATGCTATTTCATCAACTTCTTGAGGAAATGCTTTTGCATACGTCGCTATTTCTAGTGATTCATCATCTTTTTGAACCAGAGCTGAATAACTTCTATCCACACAAACTCAATCAATTTTATCAGCACCTAAATTATTTTCTTGTAAATATGCAAAAATTTCTTCAGAATTATTATCAAATTTGTCTTCTAAAAATTTATTTACACCATTAATAATATGTGAATGCCAAGCGATAAAATAATCACTAAATGCTTCTCAAACATTTTGAACTCATTTTAAAATTTGAATATAAAATTGTGGAAATAATTGTTCGTCTTGAGCAAATTCAATAATTTCTTCAAAAATATCTGAGTGATAATTTTTTACAAAAATAAATGCTTCATATAAAACTTCTGCTATTTGATCTTCGTCTAAACCTTGTTTTTCGAGTACAAGTTTCAGCGAATCTTCTTTCAGCATTCATAAACGCATATATGCTGCATAGCGAGATTCTTCATCTGCTGGGATTTCTAAAAATCATAGAAATGAGTCCAGGATATCTCTTGATATTCCTTCATTTTTTATTCCATTTTCTAAACCATTGAGCTCAGATTGCTTTGCTTTATAGTAATTTAAAAATATTTGTATATTTTTTTCCATCGTTTCTTTGTTCATATTTTTTATTTATGATTAATTTCTTAGATTAATTGTATTGAATAATAGTAAATGTAAACTTTAAAAATTACTTTTTTAAAACTCTACGATACATATCTACGCAAGGAACCAAATCATAATCAACTTCATGAATATATCCATAATCAAAAGATACTATTTGAGAATTTTTCTTTATACTCAAAATAATCGGAGAATGGGTCGCAATAATAAATTGAGATCCATTTTTTGCCATATATTTGATTATTTCAATAGCTTTAAGTTGATTTTCTGGTGAAAGTGCCGATTCTATTTCATCAAATATATAAAATCATACTTTATCCATTAAACTTTCTAAAATTCTTATAAATTGTTGTCCATGTGACATTGTATGCAAGTGTTCTCATCCATACGCGTTGAATCATCAAATTGATTCTTGATAATTTATAAAATTATACACTGATTCTCAACGGAAGAAAAATCCAGATAAAAATTTTTGTGGTTGCCAAGACAATTGTAACCAATTGTTTGATTTATTATCAATATCGTTGGTTTGAAAAAGAGAATTTTTTGTTCATCACTCTTTATTAAATCCAAAAGTTGTTGCTATATTTTCAAGCAGAGTTGATTTACCTGAGCCATTTTCTCATACAAAATACGTAATTGATTCTTCAAAATGAAATTCTGTAATATTCTTAAAAATATCAATATTTTTTATATAATTTTCGTCTTGAGAAGTATCAGAATTTATTTCATTAAAATAAATAGTTTTTAAAAAATTTTTCCTCATAAGTTTTATTTAATTTTTATATACAAAATATATACTAAAATAAAATTTTAGCAAAATAAAAATCCAAAAATTATTTTGGATTTTTATTTTTAATTATTTATATAATCATGATTTATTATATCTGAAGAAGCTTTTTTTATAATATCTTCTTGATTTATTTCCATCAGGAATTTTGTTGTTTCGTATTTAGTTGCATCTGGAAGATAAATTTCCCACTGGTCACAATATTTCCCTTCACAGTTGGTTGTTCATTTAGATAACACTACATAATCTAAATTAAATTTCTTAAACCAATTATGAAATTTGATTTTTGACCATCCATCTCATCCATCATTAAAAATTTTATGTTTATCAAAAGTTATATAAATTGTATTAAAAGCTGAATAATTTTCATCATCAATATTAACCCATACAGCAATGTTGAATGATTTTGGATATCACATCTCTAAAAATTTTTCTTTTTCTTCGGCAGTAGTCTCAACTTTACGTGTTTTATAATTATATACTCCTAATCAATATCCAGAGTAATCATAATCAAATCATCTTCATTGAGTACTAATGGGTTTTATTTCGTCAATTTTATCTAAATTATATTCAGTCTCTCATATTTTAATTATTCATTTTCTTAGTACCTCTCAAATTTTTTCAACGCTATTTGTATAGAGACTGGCATTTCAGATGAATTTTACATCTTTGACTATATTTTCTTGAGATATTTTTCATGCAATTTTCATGAGTTCGTTTTTATTTTGAGGACTCACTAAATGTATTTCCCAAACATAACATGATTTTTTTTGACATTTTTCTATTTTAGCCAAAGAATTTTCAATAAAATAATACTTTGTGGAAAATCTTTTAAACCAAGAATTAAAAGCATCATGAGAAAGATTTCAATGAGAATTATCTACTAATGATCAAACATTATCAGGATTAAATTCTATACGAAGACCTCTCATAAGTGTTTCAGGTTTTTCTCACCACCCATAGTTTTCACGTAAAATGAAATCTCATGATAATCAACCAATTCAAACATAACTTCTTGAAATTAATTTTGCAGAATCAAATTCTCATGCACTGATTTTTCAAATTTTATTTATATCATATATTCTACCTGATAGTTCTACTATTCCATTTTGTGGAATTAAAAATTTATTATTTTGAATATGTATAAATATTCAAGCAACAATAGTAATAATAAATAAACTAGGAATTAAAATTATTTTTTTCATATTATTATTAATTATTCAAATATTCATAAATCTTCTAAAAATACTCTTGCATAAGCATGAAATGATTCAAAATTTAAATTATCAGAAGTAACTTCAGTTTTCTCAAATAGACCATTAGAATATTGTGGATAAAATAATTTTCATTTTTTCCAAGTTTTCTCAATAAAATTATAATACATTTCTTGTCCAAGACATTCTCCACTTCATCAACCTGGAGCTAAACAAAAATCTATCAGAAAAATTTCTTCATCATCAGTTTTTTCTACATTAAATGTGCAAGGAGTAATAGGACTATCGGCAATATCATGGGAATAAATTTTTTGAATTTCTCATTTATACTCAGCAAATAGTTTTCAACTTGTACATACAAAAGTTTTTCCATAAAAAACATGAGCAAATCGAAGAGAGATATTATTAAACTTAAAATCTTGTATTTCAATCCAAGTTTCAGGATAATCCTCTCTGAGTTTTTTCTCAAATTCATCTACGTATTGCGTTACTTCAACCGTATTATTTTTTGGAATAAATTCTGAAATATTTTTTGCTCAATTATATTTATTCCAAAAAAATGAAAATATTACTAAAAACACTAAAATTATTATTCAAGAGATTATTTTTTTCATCGTTTTTTATTATTAATTATATTCTTTTCCATCAAAAACATATTGTTTGAGATAATCGTATTTTTCTTGTCTGATTGGATTTTCTTCTATTTTTTTTATAAATGAATCTCTGTGTAAAACATAATATCTGTAGGCTTCGGCAAAGTCTTCTCATTTGTGAAATTCTCCATATTCAGTGATAGCAGATTCTCTATTAGGATAAGGATAATCTGGATTATGATAGTCGATGTAGGCATATTTATAATCTAAAATATGACCTGTTTCATGCATAAAAAGAGTTGAAGATAAAGCATATGAACTCAAATACATATCAGCAAAATTTTTGTCATTTGCATAGTTTTTAGTTACAAATCAGACTCAAAATCTTCAAATATTTCTTTCTGGAATAATATTTATATATTTATTTGCTTGCGCGAATAATTTTTTTATTTTTTCATCTTCATTAGTAATTTGTAATTCTTGGAGTGAATTATCTTTATAGACAAAAATATTTTGAAAATATTCTTCTGGTTTTTTCTCTTCTCAACGAATATCCATATTATGAGAAGTGATAAATATATAGCCAAATGCTTCTTTGTGTTTTTGAGGAAGTACATCAAAATATTTCAGAAACTCTGGATAATTTGTGGTAATAAAAAGATTTGGTTTTTCTCAAGAAATTTCAGAATTTGAATGTTTTTTTAGTTGAGAATATTTTGAAATATTTCAATTTATTTTTGCATTTTCTTCTAGAATTATTTCTCATTTTGTTTGAATATTTCCGTGAATTTCGGCTCAATTTTCAAGAATAATTTTCCCAGATTCTAAAATTATATTTCCTGAGATTTTTGCATTTTGTTTTAAAATAATTTCTCATTTTTCTAAAGAAATATCTCATGTCAGATGTGAATTTTCTGACAATAATATTTTTGATTCACTACGAAAAATATCTTGAGAAATATTTACTCACTCCTCTAAAATAACACTTTTTGATAATACAAAATAATATATCATCAAAAAACTTACACAAATATTTATAAGTAAAATAACTATAAATCTTATCATAATTATTGGTTAGAAAAATATTGAATCTTCATAAATTTAGAATCTCTATACAAATAGATTGGCTTTATTTTAAGCATATTTCATTCTAATACAAAAAATACTCACATTCATTTAAGTGTTTCTTGCATTGGTTGATCAAAAAAGAAATTTCCTAATGAATAAAATACCGGAACTCAATCAATTATTTCATAATTTTGAACCACATGAGGATGGTGTCAGATAATGAGATCTGCTCAATTTTCTACAAATTTTTCAGCAAGAAACTTTTGTCTAGAATTATTTTGTGTTTCATACTCATTTCCCCAGTGAATATTTACAATAATAAAATAATCTTCATCGTGTAATTCACGTATTTTTTTATATTTATTATCCCAATCCACTTGATATGATGTATCATTAAATCAAACAAACGCTATTTTTTGACCGTTTATTTCTTGCAGCAAAATATTTGATTCTTTTTTTCTCCCATCTCAAAAATAAGAAATATTATTTTCACTGAGATATTTTTTTGTAGCCTCAAATCATATTTCTCCACAATCATAACTATGATTATTTGCGAGAGAAACATGAGAAATTCAAATTTGTTTAAAATATTTAAGATATTTATCTTGTGTTTTTAATACAATATTTTTTTGTGAATATTGACAATCATTGACATTATTATAGACAGAAGTTTCTAGGTTTGCTGAAACAAAATCAAAACTTGATAATTTTGTGTGAATATATTTATTTCAAAATAATTCCGATTTTTCCTCCTTGGCAAATATATCTAACAGCTCTTGAGGAGTTGCTTTTTCCCTGCGGACGATTTCTGCGTATCATCTATCAGCGAAGTTAAAATCTCAAAAAAACATACCTGTAACTAATCCTCATGAAGCAAAATTTTTATCTAATCCTACAGAAATATAATCATCTAATACAGCAAAATTATTTTGTGGTTTTTGTGAAACATATTCTCAAAAAATATGAGAAGTATTTTCATTATTTGTATTTTTTGAAAGTAAAGTATTAACACTTGTACGATTAGTAAAGGAAAAATATTTTTTTCAATAGTTGTCAGCGAGTTTTTTTTGAATATATAAACAACTCGCGCAATCCACTTCAAGGTTTTCAAAATTTCCATTTGTCATTTCAAATACCGTTTTATAATCATGAATTTTTGCAAAATTTTCTTCGACATGATGTGAAAAATCAACTGAAGCAATAAACAGTGTATTTGAGTTAAATTCCTGTTGTTCTAAAAAATTAATAACATTTTCAGCATTCGAAAAATCAGAATATTCTCTTTGTACAACCAGTGCATACACATCGGTTTTTGGCATATATTTTGAAATATATTCAAAATGTGTCCCTACTCAATGTTCATAAATTTTATAGGTGTTTTTGTCTACTTTAGTTGAAAAATCAAACTGAAATTCTGCTTGTTTATAGTCTGGAAATTTTTTTCCATTTACACAAAATTTTTGAAAACAATATTTTGCATTATATTGAAAACTTTGCATTTTATTATTCCCTGTTGCAAAATGATTTGGTGAAATAATTACTATATTTTTATATTTTTTTTCTCATAATTTTTCATAATATGAATCAAGAGCTTGATAGGTTAAATTATGATGTGGTAAAACGACAAAATCAGTATTTTTTCCTCAGAAAAAATACTGTTTGCAACTTAATATAATTATTCCAATCACAAGAATGACTAAAATGCTAATAATTGATTTTATTTTCATATTATTTTATATATTTTTTATCAAAAGTTTGTAAAACACCTCCCCATTCAAATACATCAAAATTTCAGGTTCTAGTATATTTTTCTAATAATTGTGTATCAAAATTTTCTCAGGTATTTTCATACCAAAATTCACTCGCAATGGCATTTTTATCAATTATTTCATAACTATCAAGTAAAACTCTAAAGATAGAATCTGGATTTTGTGAAAACTCTAGTTTCACAAAAGGATCTAATTGATCATTAAATTTAAATGAAACAAAATAATATTTATTTTTTTCATATTTTGATTTCCAATATTCTATAAAATCTTTTTTTTCTTGATTGTTAAATCAAATGTAATCTAACTTATCTTCGAAAAATTCTTCCGCTTGAGATCATTCTATTATCCAACCGTTTTGATTATGTATATAATTTGGAACTTTTATAGCATAATAAAGATAATCATAACTTTGATCTTCAAAATGAACTTTATTATCTTTTGTTGAAAAATTCCATGTATTTTTTTCTTGAAATTCTGGAATAAGTTTTGTAAACTCTCAGTCTTTAATTGTATCAAGTTTTAAACTCATATTTTCTGAATCTTTCCCATAAATATACACCAGAGGTTTACACATTTCAGCCATAGATTGAAGAGAATATCTATCATTTAAATAGACCAAATATTTATCATCTTTTACCTTTTCTACACGAAAAACTTGTGTTAATATTTCATCACTTGGCTCAGGAATTGTTCCATTAGTTTCATGAGATAAAACGTAATAACTTGCTAACTTTTCATGTATTTTTTTAGCTATTTGTATATCTTTTACATTTACATTTGCAATATTTTCATCACTTTGGTAAAGACCAAAAGAAAGTTCTTTTTGAGTTTTATATGGTAAAACAACTCCTGGATAATCCGAAAAATTTATATAATAGGTAGTTTGTAATTTATTTTTTTGTTCCACTTGTTGTGCTAGTTTGTCTTCTATATTTTTTATAGACACAGTATTATTATATTTGTCTTGTGAAACTAAATCCTGAGGATATCAAAGACTTCAAATTCCATCATTATTCATAATATAATGCTTCCCTGTGAAACTAAGATCTTGTAAATAAAAATCTACATTTCCATAAGAAATAACTTCCGGAGCATTTTTTAATGATCCATTTGCCGTTTGTTTATAATTTGTACCTCAACAAGATGATGAAATAGTAGAATTTATTTGTGTGTTATCATATGTGAAATTTCTATTTTCTATTTTTACGTCTGGTCCATCTGATTGACTTTTTTTATAATAATTTTCATTATTTGGATTAAACCAAACTGCTTCATCGTAATAAATCGGAGTTATGGTAATCCCATTATTTTTAATTTTTACTGGAGTTCAAACTAAAAAACACATATCTGCTACACAGACTGATTTTTTGATTTTATGTGTATAATCATCATCTAAAAATTTATATTTTCAAATTTCGTATAAACTATTTTTAGAGTATTCTTCTGGTCTTACCTTAAAATCAGAGTTTTTTAAATAATCTTGAGAAATTTCTTCTAAAATTTCAAACATAGTATTTTGTGTTTTTTCTTCTATGATTTCTTGATTATTTTTATTTTCTGATTGATTTTCATTATTTTTTTCAAGATCTGTGTCTATTTTTTGTTCTTGTTTTTCTGTTTTTTCATTTTCAATTTCATTTGGTTCTTGGATTATTACTTCTTTTGAATTTTCTTCTATATTTTCTGTATTTTCCTCGCTATTTTCTATTATTTCTGATTCTTTTTTTTCTCATTTATTCGCTTCATCAGTGACTAAATCAATAACATCATCTAATGTGTCTACTATTTCTTCCTGATTTTCATTTTGAGTTTTTTGTTCTTCAATTTCTTCATTAGAATTGTTTTCTTGAGCATTTTCAATACCAGAATTTTCTTCTATTTGTTGATTTTCTATTTTTGCATTTCCACAAGAAACTACAAAAATAAAAATAAATAAAACTAATAATTTCTTCATTTTACATATTTATATAATATAATTATATGTACTATAATATTATTTTATGAAATGTAAAAAATATTTTGGATATTTTTTATTTTATATATATTTACACAAAATATTTTATTAATTGCTCGTCAAAATTATGAAAAAAATAATAATATTACTCTGTTTTATAGTATTAAGTTGCTCAAAAGAAGCTGAAATTCCTTGAGCAGAGAGTAATATTTCAGAAAATACAATTTTAGAGAATAAAATAACACAAATAATAGATCAACAATCAAATCATAAAATATACGAAAGTGATTTTTTTGAAGTAAGTTTTTCAGAGGTATTAAAAGACACTGATTTTGATTCGTCAAAAATTATTTCAAATTTGAGATATCTCGAGTCAAATAGACCGACGTGTAATGGTTTTAAATACAAATGATCTTGTCCATATAAAGATGACTTATATTATAATGAAGTTGCGTGAGATACAAACTGAAATACTTGGATTACAGCGATTAAATGAGATGAAATATATTATTTTTACAATGAAGAATTAATATATCAAAATAATAAATATTGAGATATACGTTTTTATCAAAAATGAAAAAATAGTTATTTAGAAATCACTTATAATGAATATTCTCGAGAAAAAATACAAGTAATAACTTTTGAAAATTGAGAAAATTTAAATGAAAAATATAATTTTACTTCACTAAAAAATATATTTTTTTATAAAAATAAAATGTGATTTATAGCAGATGAAAATAAAATATATTTTGATAATAAATTATTAAATATTAATGTCGAAAATATAAATAATAAATCTTGTTGTATGAATCCATCTTTATTTCAAATTACTGAAAATTGATTCCTTCAGTTTGCAGAAAAGAAAGATTCTAAATACTTATTACATGAAATAAATCTTAATAATTTAGACAACAACCTCATAAAAACACAAAATAATATAAACACTGATAAATGAAATAATCTAAATTGATCAAAAAGCTCTTGTGTAGAAGAAAATCAGGTAAAAATTTATACGTATATGTATCATTTTATACGAAATCTAAACTGGGATAATCCTCATGTTTGATTTATAAATAATGCTGTAATTACCGAAAATTTTGTAGCACAAATGAAAAAATTTCAAGAATTAGAAACACAAGAAAAAATAAAAATAATTTTTTTATCAGATTTAGAAAATTATTTAAAAAATGATTGTTTTCCTCATAAAAATTTAGTTATTTTTACTGCAGATGACTGATGGGATGATAATTTCATAAACTTGTATCCAATTGCTAAAAAACATAATATAAAATTTCATTTATCAATTATTTCTGGATTTACAAAAGATGCAAGAAAAGCAAATTTTATGACAAAATCTGAAGTAAAAAAAGTTAGTGATGATGAAAATTTTGAAATTATCTGACACACTCAAAATCACCTAGATTTAAGATTTTTAGACAAAAAAACAGCTACTCAAGAAATTTGTCAAAGTAAGAAAGATTTAGAAAAATTCAATGAAAAAAAAGTAAATACTCTTATTTATCCAGCTGGAAAATATAATCAGGATACTATTAATCTCGCAAAATCTTGTGATTATACATTTTGATTTACTACTCAATGAGGTATTTCAATGGTTGATGATATAAAAAATACCCCTTTTGAGCTTCCTAGAATACGTGTATCTCGTGATACTAAAATTTCAACTCTTATTTCGTATTTTGATTAAAAAAATATTCACTTGCAAAATTTCATTTTTCAATAAAATAATTTTGTTTAAGAAATTATTTCTATTATTTTTGGGTAAATAGCGCAGCTGAGAATAATTGAATAATATTTTTTTAAATTTTCTAAAAGGACTCATGATGTCCTTTTTTTTTATCAGTAATTTGTTATAATCTTGACAATATGATATTATATGTTTAATTAACTTTTTATTGTACAAGAGATGCTTTGAAATACTTTTTTTAGAAATGTTATTTATACGACTTTGTGAATACTATTTTTCTGATTTTTATTGTTTTGAAATTTAGAAATGATTTTTGCACAAGAGTCTATTTTAACGCAATTATGAATCCCTAACTTTGTAGGATGGCTCTTTCCTGGAGTATATTTTTTACTTTTGGGATTATTTCTAATGTTACAAATTAGATGTATTTATAACAAAAAACGTTCGAAAAAAAACCTCAGATCACTTCATTTATTTATAGCGATATTTTATGGATTTTTTTCATTAATATTATTATTTTTACTATTATTTTGATTAAATGAACTCTTCCCTATTTTTAGTGTTTTTGTTGCTTTAGCTTTAAGAAATTACTATATTTATTATAGACTACAAACAAAAACATATATTTGAAATTTTGAACCAAAAGACTTTTTTTATTCATATACTATAGTTTTATTCATTATTTTTTCTGTATTATTTGTATTTAGTAGAAATGTTATTCCAAATATTTATTCTCAAAATACAGATGTATATCAAAGCTCATTAAATCATTCTGGTGAAACTGCGGTAGAAATAGTCAAAAAACCTGTAATAGATCAGTATTTGGAATCTCTTGCTTTGAAAGAAGATCCTCATGCTGATTATGATGTGATAGTTTATAATCTTCAAAAAAATTATTTTCAAATTTTAGAATATATTTTAGAGCAAACGAAAAATATAAACTTTCAAAATTCTAATATTCAATATGACTATAATAACTTGATATTAATTCAAAAAATAAATCTATTAAAATATCAATATCATGCTTTACATAAAGAAAATATTCAAGCAAAAAATACAATTACTGAAATTCTCAAACTCAATAATGCTTTAATACAACATTCAAAAAGCTATATAGATATAAAAGCATTTATGAATATTCAAAATTATACTTTGGATTCTTATGAAAAATATAAAAATATTTTTTCAGCTGACGAAATTACTGAAATAAATTCATATTTACAAGAAATAAATATTGATGTTTTATGGGAACATTTAATTAAAAATGAATTTGCATATAAAATGAAACAATACGATTATTTATATAATATTCCTTTATTAATCAACAAAGATCAAATGAAAAATTTAGAATATTATTATTATATTCAAAAATTAGAAGAACCTCTCAATCCGATTGATAGAGTCTCAGCAAAAATATATCGTTCAAATTATTTTTGAACTTTACTAACTCAATTGAATACATATCCAAATAAATCTGAATATTTTAATTTAGAAATATTAAAGCAAAGAATTATTGACCTAAAAAAATAAAAACCTCTTTAAGTGGTTTTTATTTTTTGCTTTATACTTAAAGTTATATTAATATTATATGGCAAATAAATAAAATATAAAACATAATTTAACTTATTATATAAATAATTAATATGAAATTTTTACATAGTTTTTATCTCAATATTTTATTTTCTCTTTGAGTAATTATTTATTTTTTCTTTTTATGAAATAATAATATATTTATTTTTGAAAATTTATCAGAAGTAAATAATATTTTTCCTTATTCAAATATATATATTATAACAGCGAGTTTACTTATTATATTTCTTGATAGTGCTACTGGATTATTAACAAGTTTTTTTTGTTTAAAAAAATGAGAATCTCATCAAAATGCTTCAATTAACCTCACTAGAATTTGAATGATTATAACAGGATTATTTATGATATTTTATGGAATTATCATAGTATGAAAAATATTTTCATGACATGTTCCTCTAGATTTTATTTGAGATTTGTTCTTTTTATGATTATTTTTTCTCTTATTTTTTAAAAATAGATATATTTTTAAAAAATTACAAAATCCAGAATATTTACAAAAAATTACTTTCAAAACTACTTGTGTTGTATGAGCTATATCTCTAGTTTTATTTACTGCTATTTTATGAGTTTATTCTCGTGATTTAGATATTTATGATATTCCAGAAAATTATTTTAAAGAATACGAAGTAGATATTTTTGCTCAACAGACTGAACTCATAAAAAATTTAGAAGTCAGTAATCAATTAAGTAATTTGAGTCGAGATTATTTGTCTAATATAGAAAATAATCAATGAAATCTTGAAGTACTTAAAAATAATCCTGAATTAATTATAGAATTAGAAAATATTTTAAAAAATAATACAAATACTAATTTTGAAAATCTATGAAATTATAATTCATATATTTACTCAAATTATATTTCACTTGTTAGGCTACAATCGCTATATGCAAGTTATAAATTGTCACTTTGAAATAATCAAAAAGCTGTTGAAATATTAAAAAATACAGTAGAAAACAATCAAAAATTATTTAAAAAATCTCCGAGTCTTATAAATATGTTGATTTACATGACTACACAAAAAATCGTTTTTAACGTTATTGAAAATGATAATTCTCTGCTGAGTGATGAAAATATAAACAATATTATGAGTAATATTGATACTATTTCATCTCAAGAAGTTTTTAAAAATGCTCTCAATTATGAAATGATTGTCTCTCAAAAGCATTCTGAATTTATGCCTAATCTTCCATTAATTTTTAATGTGACTGAAATGAATGATATTCATAGATATTATACATATCTTAGTATAGAAAATAAAGGTGATAGTATTAATAAATTTATTATTGAACCGAAATTAACAAGAAAAAATTATTTTGGAATATTTATGATGAAAAATTCAACTCAATTATATACAAGCCAATATAAAAAATTAGAATTATTAGAAGAAAATATTAAAAAATATAAAAATTTATAATAAAATATTTTTTCATAAAAAAACCTCGCTTTCGCGAGGTTTTTTTAATAATTAATTTCGAATAATTCTGGAAGGTTATTTTGAATATTTGGATTATATTCTATTATCACTGGATATTTAAAATTATTATCAGGATAATTAAAATAAGAATTCCCATTTGATTCATCCATTTCCCCATCATCATCTCCATCAAAAGTATAATATCATCTTAAAAAATTTAAATCATATTTTTGTGCTATTTCATAGCTACAATTTTCTTCAAAATATGGACATTTTTTCGATACATATCATCAAAGAGTATTTTCACTAAACAAAGTTCCGTAGAAATAAATTTGATTTTGTAATTGATTAGAATTTGTAACTACATCAGTTCCATTATAATTTAGTACTGATTTGTCAGCATAAAAGATAGCTTCAATAGCTGTTACACTTGGGTCTATATATATATTTCATCCATTTCAATTCTCATCTTCTAAAACTATAATTCATAAAATATCATTTACTCTATTTTGAGCAATCAGATTTTTTGTAATATAGACGTCTCATCATTTTACTAATAATGTTTTATTTCCACTATAATTTCAAATAGGTGAAATATTTACTGTTCATTGTGTCAGTAAAATTTTATCATTTGTAAGTTTAGGAGCATCTAATAAATTAGACCAAATATTTCATCAAAGATTTTGTATTTCAGGAATATTTTTTGGAGTAATATTTCTAGAAATTTCAGCAACATTTTTATGAATTTGTTCTTTTAAATCAGCTTTTGTATTATTTCAAATTAATGAAAAATCTTCACCAGATTGTCATTGAGAAATTTCATCTTGATTTTTAGATTGTACATTTCATAATACTTTTACTCATAAGTTACTACTTGAATCAATATTTGTTCAAGCTGAATAATTCGTTTTTCCAATAATATCTCAATCATATAAAATATCCTTTCAATCAAGTGTATATCAAATATGAGTAGAAATATAATGTGATTTTTCAGTATCAGATAAACCTGATTTTGTTTGTTTTATTTCAGATTCAAAGTTTTTTTGAGTTAAGTTTCATAACTCTAAAGTATTATTATGTCATTCATTTATTTGATTTTGATTTACAAACATATCTAAATTATCATGAATTTTATTCAGATTTGAGTCTGGAAAACCAAAACCTAGGTACATTTTTCCATCAGATATGGTTCTAAATCAATTTGTATCAACCGTTATTTGATTTTGTAAATCTTGATTTATAGAATAATTTTTTGAAAAATCTCATTGAAATTGAGTCATAATCATAGGCCTATAATCGAAATTTATTCAACCTCAAATATCTATATCTGATTCAAAAGTATCTTTACTATTGAGATTTATTCCTGGATCTTGTGTAATTTCTACTACTATATTATTTATATTTGCATTTCCATTGACTAATTCTTGTCCATTTGTTTCACTCATGTCAATCGTTGGAGTATAAATTTTGTATTCAAAATTATATTCTCAAGTTATCGATTCTAAAGCAGAATATCTATTATTTCATGTATCAAAAATAGTATTATCAAAATCTGATCAAGTTTTTGGTACTTTTACAAATATTGATGATTGAGAACTATTTGGATTATATTGATTGAGTTTTAAACTATTTTGAACATTAAATACAAAATTTATTTTTCTTCAAATATCTGATTTAGGAATTAACCTATTTCAAAATTGATCAAATATATTTAATGTAAAATTTTGGACTTGCCCATTTGCTACATTTCCTTGGTTTAATTGATTTACACTTACATTTGTGTTGAGTGTAGAATCAGGATTTGCATATACATAATATTTAAATGTTTTTATTGCTGATATAGTCGAAGCTGTAAAAGTATTTCATGCAGCGTCACTGAGTTTTGTAATAACAAATGTATACATTCTCTTCCCATCAGTAACAAGTAAATCATTATCAACTTGAGTTATATCTCCAATAAAAGTGAGATTATTTGTATCACTTGATTGCATTATAGAATAATTATCTGGATTATTTGCATCTTCAAAATATCATTCAATTCTTACTATTGGTGCATATCAATTATCATCTATATTATATGAAAATTCTCTATTATTTGCATGTAAATTATCTCAATCATCTGGGTAATTTGTAGCAGCAGAAATATCATTTGCATTGGGTTTTACCGTATCAATATTGATTTGAAAACTTGAAATTCAGCTACATCATCCAGTATCACATGTTTTTGCTCTAAAATAATGTTTTCCATCTGAAATATTTGAATAATTTTTATTATTTCATGAAATGTTTGGATCACAACTATTACTTGTATCAAAACAATAGTAATTTGTTGCTGGACTTGGTCACTCTCCATTTGCAGAAATATTAAAATATGGATCATTGTTATTTGTCCAAACATTATCTTGATGTGAAACAGAAGAAATAGTTGGATTATTTGGAGCTCAAGTATCAAATTTTAATTCACTATTTGGTCCATAATTATATGAATAATTTCCTGCATTATCCCAAACAACTAATCTATATTTATATTTTGTATTATTTGAAGCTCATTGAGTATAACTTCTAGAAATACTTGATATATTGAGATAATTATAATCAGTTCAAGAAATATATTGATAAGTTCATCCATTCAGACTTCTTTGTAAATATATTCTTCTAACTCTACTTCATCAAGAATCAGATGCTCAAAAAGTAATGGTTTTTGAGTTATTATACCAACCAGTATCATGAGAAATATTCCCAGTAGGATTTATTTTATCTATATTTGTGACATTATAACTAATATTTCTTGAATTTCATAAATTGTCACTAATAGTTATGTATCAGCTTTGATTATATGAAACTGTTTTAGAATAGGAATTTTGTGCACATCAAGCTCAACCAGAATCGCTACAACTCACAGTGACTGTTACATTTCCATTTGTCCATCCACTTGGGTTATATGATACGCTTCATGATGGTGCAGTATAATCGGTCCTGTATGAACATGTGTCATTTCCACCTCAATTTAATCAAATACATCTCCATCTAGAATATCAACCAGAATCAGAAGTATTACTATAGTTTCATAAACTACAACTATTATTACTTGATCCACAACTTGCTGTTACAGGACAAGTAGTTGAATCTGTATAGCTACTTGAACCACTACAATATGATCCTCCATTTTTTGGACTTGGGTTTGTACAACTTCTTGTACCTGTTCTATATTTTATACCTGTTGAAGTATTACAACTTCACCATGAACTATATGAATATCATGTCCATCCTCAGTTTACTCTACAATTTTGACTTACAACTCTTGTTGATGATCCACTACAACTTGATCATCCATTTTTTGGAGTAGGATTTGAACAGCTTCTTGTATCTGTTCTGTTTTGAGTTCAAGTTGAACTATTACAACTTCACCAGCTTCATGTATTCCATGATGTCCATCATCCATTTACTGTACAATTTCTTGTTTGAGTTGCATAAGAATTTCAACTACAATCAGATCATCCTCATGCAGGAGATGGATTTGTACATGTTCTTATTCATGCTCTTGATTGTTTTCAAGTTGAAGAGTTACAGCTTCCCCGAGAACTATAACTCCATGCACTCCATCATCCATTTACTGCGTATGATTTACAAGTAGCATCATTATTATACCTTTTACATGAGTTTGTTGTAACTTCTACTATTGAAGCTCACCAACTACATCATGCTGGCGTCATACCATAAATATCATAACAGCTTTCTCATACCATAGTATCAAATGAACCACTACATCTAGAAGAACTTCATGGTCTTCATTTCATAGTACATCTTAGTACTTCTCTAGTATGATATTCAGCACAAGTTGCATCGTCATTATACTCGACACATGTAGCTGCAGAAGTAGGTGTGTATATTCATAAAGAAAATATTATAATTACTAATAAATATACTAATTTATTTTTTAATGTATTCATTTGAAAATTATTTTAACAAGTAATATTTTATTTTAAATATAATTATAAAACAAAAACAATCATATGTCAAATATGAGTGTTTTTGTTTATTTTTTAGTATAAAATTACTTTTTTATTTGTGAATGCTTTTAATCCTTCTGGTCCATTTTCTTTTCAAATTCATGATTTTTTCACTCCTCCAAATGGAATAGAAGCTTTTGAAGATGCTCTAGAGTTAATATAAATAATTCATCCAGTAACTCATTTTGCTATTTCTCTGATTTGATCTTCATCATCTCAAAATATAACAGCAGAAAGACCAAAGTCAGAATTATTTGCTATTTGAATAGATTCTTCTAAATTTGATGATTTTATAATTGATGCTACTGGTCCAAATATTTCTTCGTTAAAACTTGGAATATCAGGAGTCACATCTGCCAGTACAGTAGCTTCATAAAAAGTTCCTTGCATATCTGCTGGTTTCCCTCCCGTTAAGAGTTTTGCTCCTGCTGCGATCGACCTTTGAACTTGATCGTGAACTTCTTTTACACTTGACTCATTTGCAAGAGGTTGAAGTTGAGTTGATGCATCACTTGGGTCTCAGAGTTTTACTTCTGACATTTTTTCTGCATATTTTTCACAAAACTCATCATAATATTTATCTAATACTACAAATCTTTTTGAACCATTACAAGCTTGTCCTCCGTTTCTGAGTCTTCCTAAAACAGCTTGATCTATAATGGCATCTAAATTTTCAGTATCTGCCACGATAAATGCATCATTTCCTCCGAGTTCTAAAACGGCAGGTTTGATATATTTCCCAGCAAGAGCTCCAACAGCGCTTCCGGCTCTTTCACCACCAGTTAAATTTACACCAGCAATTTTTGGATTTGAAATAATATGTTCGCTGAGTGATGAGCTCATAAATAGATTTGTATACACACCTTTTGGAAATCCAGAAGCGATAAATAAATCTTCTATTTTTTGTGCACACAGAGGCACATTTGAAGCATGTTTATATATTTGAGTATTCCCAGCTAACATATTTGGTACAGCAGCTCTTAGGAGTTGATTAAATGGGAAATTCCATGGAGCAATACCAAAGATTA
>CAXHZN010000005.1:0-92482 GCA_964022365.1 uncultured Candidatus Altimarinota bacterium | reverse complement strand
TCGTGCATTTGGATTCCTTTGAAACCTTCAGACGTTTCGAATTCTTTTTCTCCTAAAATATTTTCAGCATTATCAGCAAACCATCTAATTAGATTTGCTGTTGATTGTAAACCAGCTTTTGAGTCTGATAATAACATCCCCATTTCTACGGTTTGTAATCTCGCACATTCATCTATATCTTTTTCAATGTTTTCTGCAAGAGCATAAAATAATTTTTTTCTTTGTTCAAACGAAGTATTTTTCCATGATTCAAAAGCACTATGAGCTGTATCGATAATTTCAGTTAATTTTTCTGCTGAAAAAAGTTCTACTTCCCCATTTTTTTCTCCGTTGTACGGATTTATTGATTGAATTGTTTTCATAGTTTTCAGGTTAATTTCTAAACATTATTCATAGTATATCTAAAACTTAAATTTTTCTAAAGGAAAAAAGAAAAACTATTAGTTTTTCTTTTTGATATATAAATAATTTCAAATTATTTTTTTGAAAAATTTTCCTGAATTTTTTTCAGTTCATAGAGTTCGACAGGATGAGGTCATATTTTTCCCTCTAATCACACTCCTCCAAGCTCCGCTCTTTCTTCTGGTGTCAGTTTTTTGATTTTTTTACAAATATTTAATCAATTATCTGGGAGATCAGGATAATCACACTGTTTCATAGTATTTGTAACAGCGGTATACACCACTCCATCTCTTTCGACTTGGTATTTTTCATTTAGCTGAACAATAGTTTGAAGAAGTTTTTCTATATCTTTTCATTCAAATACTTTGTCTATCCATTTGTGAAATACACTTAAGTTATAAATTTTTCACTCTATCTCAATTCATGAAAGTTTTTTTAAAGATGTTACTTTCTTTCATCAGATGTCTAAGGCTTTTATTTCTTTGACTCCGAAACTCATAAAGTGATTATAACTTTCTTGTTCATTTCTTCATTCATAATTCCAAAGTTCCTCAAAAAGTTGTTGCTGTGTAAGATTTGTTTTTTCTTGTTCAGATTTTTCTTCATCTTCATTTATTATTTGCCTAACTTTATCTTCAAAACTAAGTTTTTTATCTAATGCTATTTTCAGATTACTTTCATAGCTTTTTTGAGAATAAACTATTTTTAATGGTTTTAATCATTCAATTTCTTCTCATTTTTCGATTATTTGAAATATTTCTGGTGCAATAATACTATCATATATAAAAGTTGCTTGTCCTATTTGATCACAAATTAAAACCGTTTTTTTATATTCTCAAGAGTCAATATGGTAGATTTGATATGGAACTTTTCTCATTCTTTTTTGATTCAAAGTTTCTACAAATGGTTTTATATTTTCAAATTCTATTCATATTTTATGAAGAACCCTGAGAAATATTTTATTTTTTTGTGATGTTTTCATTTCTATTTTTTCTTTTCAATCTCACATTCATTCAATTTTTGAATTTCACTTTTCAAATAAATCAAAATCAAGTTTGATTATCCTTTCTCTGAGTTCTTTCGAAAGCTTAGAAATTAATATATCAAGAAAATCATCAATACTTGTATAATTGCTCTCAATCTGATGTAAACTTAGATACCTTTGAAATACTTCTTCTATTTGTAAAATATTTCTTCATTTTTTATCAGAAATAATTTGGGAAACTTTTGCTTCTATTTCTAATAAAATATCTAAAATTTTCTCTTCTAATATTCAATTATTATTTTCAGTTTGTAATGTTTCTTGAAATTGTAAAATATCTTTCTCAATTTCCCAGAGAATCTTTTGTCTATGCATCATATATTTTTAATAATATTTTCTGTATTATAGCATTTATTTTCTTTTCATACAAAAAACCCACAAGAAAAATTTCTTGTGGGGTTTTTTACTATTTTATTTTTCCATCAACTGGATAATCAAAATCTAGGTCAATTATTTTTATTCACTTTTCGCTGAGAGTTTTTTGTAAAACTGCTTGGAAATCTTCTTTTTTTTCTACTTTGTATCCTTTTGCTCCGAAACTTTCTGCGAGTTTTACGAAATCTGGATTTCAGAAATCGAGTCAAAAATCTTCGAGATGCGCTCCGGCTTGTTTCCATTTAATCATTCCATAACTTGCGTTATTTAAGACTACAATTGTCAGATCGAGTTTCATTCTCACTGCTGTTTCTAAATCTCAGAGATTCATTACCAGTCCACCATCTCATGTTACACAAACGACATTTTTATCTGGATTGAGACGTTTTGCTTCCATGGCTGAAGCGTATCCAGCTCACATAGTTGCGAGTGCGTTGTCGAGTAAAAGTGTATTTGGATGCGAAGATTTGAAATTACGAGCTACCCAAACTTTGTACAGACCATTATCAAGCGTCAGAATATCATCATTTGCAAGCGTTTCTTGTAGATCTGAAACTAATTTTCTTGGCATCATAAATGGAAATTCTTCTTCTAATTTATTATTTTCTTGGATTTGAGAAATATTTTTTTCATTTATTTCATAAATTTTAGAATAATCCCATTTTTGAGAAATATTTTCTTCACATAAATGCCAAAATAAATTTCAAATATCTCCGATTAAATCTAAATATGGACTATAAACATAATCATAATTTGATTCTACGAAATTTACATTTATTACCGGAATACCATTTATTCCTAAAATATCGGTTGGTTTCTCAACATTATCATATCAAACTGAAATAATTAAATCAGACTGAGCAATAGCATCATGAATGTAATCTCCACTTGTAAGTGCTGCTGTTCCTAAATATTGTGATAAATTTTCATCCACCACTCATTTCCCCATTTGAGATGAGAAAAAAGGAATATTATATTTTTTAATAAACTGAGTTAAATATTTTGAAACTCTTTTTCTATTTGCTCCTGAACCGATTAAAATTACTGGAGATTTTGCATTTTGCATTTCACTAATAAGTAATTCCACTCATTTTTTATCTATAACCGGTCTTCTTTGTTTTTGAGTTTTTAAGTCTACTAATGCATATTGCTCATCAACCATTTCTTCAGCAATATCTTCTGGAAGTTCTAAATGAACGGCTCCTGGTTTTTCACTCGTAGCTATTTTAAAAGCATTTTCTAAAATATATGGAACTCTTGCTCCGTTGACGATACTCGTAGCGTATTTTGTAACTGGTTTCATCATAGAAACTGCATCAATTATCTGAAACGCTCATTGTTTTGATTTATTTTGTGGTTTTTGTCCGGTGATGACGATTAACGGCATTCATCCAAGTTGAGCGTAAGCAACTCCGGTCATCATATTCGTAGCACCAGGTCAAAGTGTCGCTAAAGCTACACCAGGTTGACCCGTGAATCTCCCATACGTTGCAGCCATAAATACAGCAGTTTGTTCATTTCTCGTTAAAATGAGCTTAATATTTGATTTTCCAATTGAATCGAGTAAATCTAAATTTTCTTCTCCCGGAACTCCATAAATAACTTCTACTCCTTTATTTTCTAATATTTTTACAAATAGATCAGATGTTTTCATATTTTTATTTTTATATAGAATAATTACTATAAATACTATAGTTGAAACTTAAAGAATTCTAAATTTATTTTAGATTATTAAATATTGTAAATTTTATAAAAAATATGATAAAATTATATTAATATAAATAATAAAATAAAAAATATGAAAAAAATACTTTATTTTTTCTGCATTATATGAATAATTTCTCTCTTATTGTTTGGAGAAAATGTTTTTGCAAATAATTTTTTATCTCAATCTCATAGCGACGAATCTAGTTGTTTAGATGATAAAAAAACAAATGATTCACTTTATCCAGGTTACTCAAGAAGCAATTGTTTTGAAGTAAGTGAAAAATATTTTTACAATATTTGTCAATGAAATTATTGTCCAGTTCCAAGGGATTATATTACAGAAGGTTGAGTTCAAAATTCGAAACAAATCGAAGAGCTTTCTAAAATTTTAGAATCAAAATTAGAATGATTAGAATCTGATAAAGTCGTAGATTGGTCAGAAAATTTTTGAGATATTTTAGCAAAACTAAAAAATAAATATAAAAATAATAAAAAAAGTGTCGCATTATTAGAAGACATCCAAAGAGAATTTGAAAATATTTCACAAAAACAAATAGACCAAAATTCACTTTGTAAAGACACTTATGGAAGAGGTTGGCAAGAAGCTGAAGAATATTTTGAAACTATAAATACAGTTTCTTGGTATGAAAATAATCAAGAAATTAAAATTGCTTGTGAATACTACATTAAACCAGAGGATAGAAAAGATACTTTAGATGATCTCGTCGAATCACATGATAATGGAACAATTAGTGATACAATTTCAGTAAATATATTTAAATTAGAAAGTTCAACTTTACAAAATTATTTAAATAAAATTATTTTAAATTTTGAATTTTCTGATGAAATTTGAGACAGAAATATTTTGGTGAGAAATTATTCAATGTATGAATATCAAGAAAAATATTTAAAAGATTTTAATCAATGAAAATATTCTCAAAAAGAATTTCAATATTCCGATGTTTCTCACAAGGTTTTAGGTATATGATTTACAAATAATGAGTATTATACTCTCGAAATTTTTGATGAAGATAATAATAAAGTTCTTGCTCAATATAAATTCAAATACAAAGATGATTCTCAGCAAAAAGATTTAGCTCCAAGTTACCCTATTAGGAATTTATTTGATGGAAATAAAAATAGATGAGAAAATTATATGGACCTTTTAGAAAAAACTTCAAAGAAAGATCTTCATAATTTTTTCAAAACAGCAGAAGCAGAAATGAAATCTAAAATAAAAGAAACGAATGATTTTATTTATTTCAATGAAACCTACGCAATAACAAAAAAGAAATATTATGGGAATCAAATCTATTCTACTAGAGTTTGTCCAAATAATTCAAAAATGTGTAGTAATGGAGATGAATTATCGAGTATCTGTCCAGTTTGATATAAGCTCGAACATGATACAATTCGTGACAATCCATACGAAAGACAACTTATTTGATATTATTTAAATAATAATAAAGCAAAATTTTTTCAACATAATGATCCAAGATGAGTTTTATGAAGTAATCTCATTGCTACACCTTTGTGGGTTTGGGATAAATTTGATGAATATTATGTGAGAAAGGTTGATCTAGAAAAAATTAAAGCAGAATCTCAAACAAGAGAATTTATGAATAGAGAATTTGTTTTTGTAAATCCTGGACATTCATTAAATAATTTATCATTGTATAATAAATATCATTATTGGACAGATTATGGAAGTTCTTATAAATTATGAACAAAAATATCAGCCTTATGTGAAAAGAAAAATGGAAAGATAAATACACCAAATGATAAAGAATTGTTTGATAAAAAATTATCTTGAGTGATACATGTTCAAGAAGATGTAATAATGAAAGAATCTCAATATGAATGATGATATCCACTTTTATTATCATATGCATACTTGAAATTAAAATGATACTTTGATGAAAATACAATATTTTTCAAACCATATAAAAAAGAATTTAACAGTCCTTATTTATATTTTGCAGCAAAAGAATAAAAAAAACAGAATTTTTAAAAATTCTGTTTTTTTTATTCTTCAATTTTATATCAAAATCATTTAATTGTATGAATAAAATCTCTTGTTAATTTATTTCTCAAGTTTGAAATATATACATCAAGTTTTGCATCAGAATCAAATAAAGCATCTCATCCTCCCCATGCATATTCTATGATATCAGTTCTAGAAACTGGTTTTGATTTATTTTTTAATAAAACTTCTAAAATCAGAAATTCTTTTTGAGTTAAAGGGACATTTTCATTATTTTTCTTAAATGATCTTTTTTCTAAATCAATCGAAATATCACCAAAAGTATATTCAGCGACTCTTTCTCTTCTTTTGAATATTGAATTTATACGTGCCTCTAATTCTCTTAAATCAAAAGGTTTTACAATATAATCTTGAACTCCATGTTCAAATCATAATAATTTATCATCAATGGCATCTTTTGCTGTAATCATAATTACAGGCATATCTGATTTTTCTTTTAATTTCGCAGCAATTGTAAACCCATCTACTTTGGGTAACATTACATCTAATAAGAGGAGATCATATTTTTTATTTAATGCGTTTTCAAGTCATTCATCTCAGCTATTACAACTTTCAATTTCAAAATCTTCTAACTCTAAATATTCTTTAATACTTTCAGAAATATCTTTATTATCCTCTATAAGGAGTATTTTTTTCATAATATATTTAGATAAAAATTAAAATTTAATTATAAATGTAGATCATTCATTTTGTTTTGATTTTACGTCAATTTTCCATTGAAATAATTGTACGATTCTCGAAACAATGTATAATCACACTCAAAAACCTTCTAAATTTGTATCTTGTCTATAGAATTTTCACCAAATATTTTTGGTTGTTTTTTCATCCATTCAAATTCCATAATCTTTTATCCAAATTTCCTTTTTGTTTCCTCATACCTCAATGATGCCATCTTCTTTTGAAAATTTAATCGCATTAGATATTAGATTGTCTATTATAATGTTAAAAATATTTTTATCAATATCTTGAAATATATCTTCTTGGAAATAAAATTTCACTAGAATATTTTTCTCACTATTGGCTATATATTCACGAATATATTGTTCTAAATAATCTTTTAAATTTACATTTTGTTTTTCAACTTCTTCGATTCATTCTGTTTTTCTACTCAGAATAAAGAGTGTTTCTAAAGTGTTGTTCAATTTTTTTGTTCTATTTTTGATAGTATCAAGAAGCGTATCAAGATCTTCAGGTTTAGATTTTCATTTTTCAACCTGTTTACGGTAGAGATCAATTTTTGAATTTATCACCATAAGTGGAGTTTTAAATTCATGAGAAACATCTGTGATAAACTGTTTGAGATCTTTAGATTGTTTTTTTATTCTTAAAATTGATTGATTTATAGTTGTTGCTAGGATTTTTACTTCGTCATCATTACATCATTCACATTGGATTTGATTATAATTTTCTAATGTCATTGTTTTGGCTTCATTTGAAATTTTTCTTAAGTCTCTAAGAGTATATTTTGTAAATAATTTCCCTAAAAAATATGATGCAATAAGTGAAAATAAAATAATTACTAAACTAATTTTAAGTATTAATAATTGAGAATTTATGTAATGTGTTGTATCAAATAAAACTTTTACAGTTCCTATTTCTGGATAATTATGTGAAAAAACAAGATATATTTTTCCATTTGATTCATCTTTATAAAAGTATGAATCTTTTAGATTTTCTAAAGAAATTTCAGATTTATGAATTTTTGATGCTACTCACTGCGAACAAACTAGCGTTTCTTCGCTTTGCGAATCTAAAATAATTGTATCTTTTGTAAGAATATAATTTTTAAATGCATCAATATTTGAAGCTGAAGGAGTATTGGTTATTTCAGCATAATTTTTATTCATATCAAAAAGACTCTCAGCTTTTTGATCTTCATACCAAAGATAAAAATAACTCAGATTAATCGCAATTACCAGCAATATCATAAAAAATAAATTCATGAGTGCAAATAATGTCGATGTTCTTTTTGTTGTAGTTAAATTTTTTAAAAATTTCATATTTTATATTTTTTATACAAGTTCCCCTCTATCGTGCATCGCATCAAAAATTCTTTGCATTGCAATTATATATGCCCCACTTCTCAGTGAAGTTTTATATTCATCTGCTTTAGTATATACATCACTTGCAGATTGCGTAATTTTTTTGTTGAGTTTATCTTCGATTTCATTTTCTTCCCAATAAAAGTTCATATTATTTTGTACTTGTTCAAAATAACTCACCATAACCCCCCCAGCATTTGCTAAAATATCTGGGATAATCATAATATTTTTATCTTCTAAAATTTTATCAGCCTGAGGTGTAAGTGGTCCATTTGCTAATTCTAAAATAATTTGAGCTTGAATTTTATCAGCATTATCACTGGTAATTTGATTTTCTAAAGCAGCTGGAATTAAAATATCACATTTTTGTTCTAAAATTTCTTTTGCTCATAAAACTTTTGCGTCACTATATTCAACTACAGATTTTCTATTTGCTTTGAGTTCTTCAATTTTTTCAATATCTAAGCCATTTTCATTATAAATTCATCCCTTTGAATCAGAAATACCAATTATTTTTGCACCAAGTGGAGCTAATAATTTAGCAGCTGTTAATCCAGCATTTCCAGCACCTTGAATCACAATAGATTTCCCTGAAATTTCATCATCATTTAAACGTAAAATTTCTTTTAAAACATATACTCAACCTTGCGCTGTAGCTTTTGATCTTCCAAGTGAACCTCCATTTGAAAGTGGTTTTCCTGTAAATGAACCCGGAGAATATTTCCCAGCTAAGAGAGAATATTCGTCCATCATCCAAGACATGATTTGTGGATTTGTATTTACATCAGGAGCTGGAACATCTGTTTGTGGTCCTAAATATTTATATAATTCTCTTACATATCCTCTTGATAATCTTTCTAATTCTCCGTCTGAGAGTTCTTTTGGATTTACGATTATTCCTCATTTTCCTCATCCAAGTGGGATGTCTACAACCGCACACTTAATACTCATCCACATTGAAAGTGCTTTTACTTCAGATCTATTTACGTCTTCATGAAAACGGATTCCACCTTTAAATGGACCTCTTGCATCATTGTGTTGAGAACGAAATCCAGTAAAAACTTTTATACTTCCGTTATCCATTTTCACTGGAATATTGACTTCTAAAATTCTTTTTGGTTGAGAAATAAGTTCATACTTATTTGTATCTAAACGACATCCATCGTATAAATCACAGGCTTGTCTCATTTGTTTTTGAGCATTTAAAAATGCATCATTTATATTTGTTTCTATCATTTTTATTTTTAATTACTATATAACTTATAGCACAATACTTGTAAACCTTAAGTGTTTCTAAAATAATAATTATTTAAATTATTTTTGATTATCATAAAATTATTTAAATAATTATTGCATAGAAATATTTTTATAATGTGTTATTCTATGTGATGTTTTTTGTTTTAAAATAGCAATTACTTGAAAACAAATATTTTCTAAATCAATTTTATTTTTCATGCAATATGAATAAATAGATTTTTCTAATTTAAATAATTTTGATTTTGTAATGGACTCTTCTGCCGTAGAAAAATATTCATTACTACGATATTTTACCTCAATAAAGAAATATTTTCCATCTTTTTGTGCAATTATGTCAATTTCTCAAAATCTTCAAAATTTATAATTGGTTTCTATAATTTTATATCAATGTTTTTGTAAATATTTAATCGCTAACACTTCTCACAAATCCCCCTTTTGTTTCGTAGTTTGCATATTTATTTTTAATAATTATTAAGAATATTATAGATAAAATTTACAAAATGTATAAAATAAATTTGAAATAATTCAAAATTTATATATTCTATATAAGAAGTTTTCTCCAAAGAATCTTCAATGCTCTTTGCAGTAGAGCATACCCAAGTGCACAGTGATGTGACTTAGTGGTTAAAAAATAGTAAGTGATTTAAAAAGCGACCTTTCGGTCGCTTTTTCTTTTTTTTATAAAATTTCGTCTAAAATATTTTGTGTGATGTGGGAAATTTTTCTCATTTCTCCATTATTTTCACAGTCAATTTTTACCCAATCTGGATTATTTTGAACAATTTTCATTGCAGAAGCATGAGCATTTTTTAAATGATTTGTATCTTCTTCGTGCAAATCCATTTTTTTTCATCATTTGAGATATTCTCTTTCCGCTTTTTTGAGCACTAATTTTTGACTCATTTGTGGAGAAACATTGAGAAAAATAGTTTTATCTGGTTTTGGAATTCCAAAAATATTATATTCTAGATCTTGTAACCAATCTAAAAAATCATTTTTTTCTGCTTCGTCTGAAATTTTCCCAGCTTGATGAATCATATTTGCAGAAACATAACGGTTTGATAAAATATAATCATAATTTTGAATATCTTTTTTATTGTCATGATAACTTTGAAATCTATCTACAGCATAAAAAATACTGGCTTGTTTTGCTGAAATTTCATTTCAATATTCTCAATTAAGATATTTTTCTACCATAAAAGCAGAAGTTTCTCAATATCTTGGGAAATCTAAAATTTTTACTTTTTTTCATTTTTTTTCTAATTGCTCAGCTACGAGAGAAATTTGCGTTCATTTTCCACTTCCATCAATTCCATCGATTACTACAAACATGAAAATTATTTAAAAAATATTTTTTTTAGTATATAAATTTTTTTGAAAATAAAAAACAAAAAGAAAAATCTTTTTGTTTTTTTATGCTGCTATTTTTTCTAATTTAGAAGATTCGTGTATAAAGTTTTTTATAGAATCTGAAGAACTTTGAGAAATTTCTCATAAGTCTCACGAAGTAAATTTTTGTAATAATCACAAAAATCCATCTAAAAATATTTGTGTTGAAGGTTCTTGTAAAATCGATTGAAGCATATAATCGAGACATTTTGGATCTTGAATAATATGCCAAAAAGAATAAATTCTTGTTTCTTCGTCTCCAGATAATAACAGAGATTTGAATCTATAAGCTGCTCATTTTTTATCTTTTTTGTCATTCAACATTGCGTTGGCAATTTTCACGAGATCCATATAATCTTCCGATTGATAATTTTTGACACCATATCAATATTTTAAATCAATATCAACTGATTCATTCTGATTATTTTGTACTGAAATTTGATTATTTTTTAGACGAGAAATAAGATTTTTAATATGATTTTCATTATCTCATTTAAATAAAATTGCAAATTCATCTCCTCACATTCTACATACTTTATCTTCGATTCTACATGATTTTTGTAAATAATTTGCCACTTCAATCAAAGCTTTATCTCAAATATCATGGCCATTTTTATCATTTATTTCTTTAAAACCTGATACATCAATAAATATATAACTATATTCATTTTCAGCTTGTGTTAACGATTGTTCCACAAATAATCCATTATATAAACCGGTCATTCTATCGGTATATTTTAAAACATTTGTTTCGAGTTGAGCTTGCATGAGTTTACCAGCATTTCTATTTTCAATATTATTTTTTAATGCTAAAATATCCATATTTGTTTCTATGGAATTAATAGAATCAATCGAAATTTCAAAACTAATACATTGACTTGGTGAAACATCTGGAATCCATAAATCAATTTTTGCAACTATTTCACCATTTATAGCTTCATCTTCAAAGAAAAATTGTGTATCAATATGTATTTTATTTGCGGGAAATTCTCCTATTTTTTTTGTCCTTTGATTTTCTAAAAGATCCATTTTAGAATATTGAGTTTCGTGAAATAATTGTGTTACTTTTAATGCTGGAAAATTTTTTTCTATTAAGTCTGCATATTTTTTTGCAATATCTCAAACTTCCAAACATCCATTTATTTCAATTTCATCAAAATTTAATGAATCTTTTCCGTGATTATCAATAATTATTTTATTTATTCAATCAAGTTCCAAAATAGAAGCCACTCTAGTTTGAGTTGCTTTTTCTAATGATTGTAAAAAATCTAGTTTTAATGATTTATTTTTAAGTCCAAGCGTATTTAATTCTCTAAGCATTGGACGTGCTTCAATTGCATTCATATTGGAGGAATAATATATAATGTTTTGTTTCTATAAAATATTGTATCATATAAATTTTTGAAACACAAAAAAAGACAAAACACATGGTTTTATCTTTTAAGAAAATTCCTTACAAGCAAATTTAAGTAATGCAAGATGTTTTACTCTTGTTGAATTTGAATTTGATCTTTTAATTGATTCGTACGCTTCAAATAATTCACCTACTGATGAACAACGTAAGTAGGGATTATGATCATTACTAAATTTTCTATCAAGTTGAGAAATTCTACCAAGTACATTCTTTAATTGTAATAATTTAGATGAATTATTTTGAATTGAATCATTTTTAGCTGGTGTTTGTAATGTTAAGTCTACATGATTTTTAACACTTCCAATACATCAAATTATTTTTTGAACTATTGATTCTCATTTTTCTTGATAATTTTGAGCAGAATCTACTCATATCATTGTATTTTGTGTTAACATAACTATTGAACTTTAAAAAAATAATTATAAGTACATAAATATTTTAACATATAAAATATTTACTTGTCAAAATATAAACAAAAAAATTAATTTTGCTTCGGCATATTCTTATCCACATTTCTTTTAACTCCTCCCATTAGTGCAATAAGATCTCTAGCATGAGATGCTAGATATTCAGGTGGTCTTTGAGCATCTGTTTCAGCTCCAGTTGGATATATATTTGTTTGATGTTGATTCATAACCATTGAACTTTTAAGAAATAATTTTAAGTACACTTATATCTTAACACACATATTTAATGATTGTCAAATATTTCATTAGTAAATTTATTTTATAAAAAATAATATTTGCAAATATCTCTAAAAAATGGTAAAATAAAGTTAAATTTAAATATAAAAAAATATATTATGGCAGAAGCAATGGATAATAATTTCTATGATTTAAAACCTCAAGAAAAAAATAAAACAGAACAAATATCTCAAAAAAATTCAATTACAGAAAATGAGCAAAAAATTATTTGAAAATTTTTAGAATCTACAACCATAGAAGAAACAAAATCAAAAATTGATTCACTGGTAAAATGATTTTCTTGAAAAGAACAAAGTTTAATCAATTATTTAAATAATTATGATTATAAAGATAGTTTTGATGATTTTATGCAAATTGCAGAAATAAAAGAAGCAGCTCAAAAACAATTATGAGATTTGAAAGATGAAGTAGAAGCTCAAAATCAAGCACCATTTCAAGTTGCATGAGGACAAATCTATACAAAAAGTACATATTATAAATGAAGTTCAAGCAGTATATGAGATAGATTCAAACCATGATACTATGATACAAAAAATATCTGGAAAGAATTATGAGATGATAAAATTAAATATGTATGAGAAAATAAATGGAAAATTACTATGGATGACAGATGATTAAGTTATGCTCTTACACTTGAATACAATTGAAGAAATATTGTGAAAATACATGATGAAAGGTATAACACAGTTCAGAGAATAACAGTTACATCAAAAGAAATATCTGTTCAAGATATGGAAAAAAAATGATATAATAAAATAAGAATTGAATCATATACTAAACTAAGAGAAATAAATATACCTTTTAAATGAGAACAAATTCTTTTACAACTCATTTTTGATAAATAAAAACTGATTAAATTCAGTTTTTTCTTTACAAAATTTTTAAACATTTATAATAAGAATAAATATATATTTAAACCTAAAAAATTCGTGGGAGTAGTTGAAGATTTAGAAGGAAGTATAGACATAGTTGATTTGGTTTGAAAATATTCAAAAATCAAAAAAGCTGGAGCGAATTACAAGGGGTTATGTCCATTTCCAGGACACAATGAAAAAACTCCTTCTTTTGTGGTGAGTCCAGCAAAACAAATCTGATACTGTTTTGGGTGTCACAGATGAGGTTGAGCTGTGAAATTTATCATGGATATTGAAAATTGTGAATTTAAAGAAGCACTTGATATTTTAGCAAATATTACATGAAAAAGTATCAATAATAATTTTGATGCTGAAAAATATAAAGAACAAAAAAATATTTATTCTCTGTATAAAGACGCAACTTCTTATTATAAACAAGCTTTACAAAAATATCCAGAAATGAAAAAATATCTCATGGATAGAGGTTTTTCAGGAGAATCATTAGAAAATTTTCATTTAGGATATGCCGACAGTTGAGTTGATTTATATAATTATCTCAAAGAAAAATGATACGAAGATAAATTAATCGAAGATTCTAAGATTTTTATAGATATTTCGAGAAAAAAAGATAAGTTTATTAATAGAATTGTCTTCCCTATTCAAAATGCTCGTGGTGATTTTGTTGCGTTTACCGGGAGAGTTGTGGGACAATGAGAACCAAAATATTTAAATTCTCCTGCGAGTTCGTATTATGATAAATCAAGTATCTTATACTGATTATATTCTGCTCGTCACGCAATTACAAAACTAGATTTTGCGATTGTAACAGAATGAAATCCTGATGTTATTGCAATGCAACAATATGGTTTCACTAATACTGTAGCCGTTTCATGAACAGCTCTCACAGACAAACATTTAACGATTGTAAAAAGACTCACACATCGTATTTATTTATGTTTTGATAATGATAAAGCCTGAATAAATGCGACAAAACTTTCTCTGGAAAATATGAAAAATAAATGATTTGAAGTGAAAATCATTTCTCTATCAGGATGAAAAGATCCAGATGAAATTTTAAAAAGTGGTGCAGATTTTCAACCATATATTGATAATGCTCTCACTCCGATTGGCTTTTATATTCAAAATGCTAAATTTGATCCAAGTAATTTAGATGAAAAGAAAAAATTACTCAAAGAACTTATTGATATCGTAAAAAGTTATTCAGATAACGTAGAAAAAGATTTTTATTTAAAAGAAATCGCAAATCTACTGGATATTCATACAAAAATTGTATATGATTTATTTAACAGGTCTCGCGCTCATATTTCAACTAATACAGATGAAAATGGAGAAAAAAAACAAATTTTAACGAGTGAAAATTTAGCGATTTGATATCTTATTAATAAGCCTGATTATAGAGAAAAAATCAAAGAAAATTTATTATTTCCAGAAAATGTTTCAAAACATTTACAAAATATGTTAGATAATTGAGTTGGTTATTTAGACACATTAGAATTATCACAAAAAGAAGCATTTAAATGAATTGCTTTAAAAATTGAAATGGAAAATAAACAAAAAACTCCCGAACATTTTGAAGAAGAACTCACAAAATTAATCAAATGACTCAATAGAGAAATTTATAAAAAACAAGTTGAAATTCTTAAAAATAAAATTTGATCTTGAGATACTCAAGCTTTACAGGAATATTCTACTCTCATGAAAAAAGCAAAATTACATGGAATAAAATAAAAAAATATCAAATATAATAATTTGATATTTTTTATTTAAAAAGTTTATTTTAGAGTTGCAAAATACTATTTCTGAATATAATATTAGTAATAACAAGAAAAAAATATTACCTGTTACACACCCAAGATAAAGGATAAAGCCTTTATAATTCAGGGAAAAATAGATATTTCTTGGTTTTCTTCGATGCAAAATCGAGGATTTTTTGCGTATTTTTTTAACATTAGACAAAAAACATGACTCCAAAACAAGCTCCAAAAAAAGATAATAAAGGTGTAGAAGAAATCAACTTAGATGAACTTGGTTTAGAAGTATTATCAAAAGATGAAATTTCTAAAGTTGATTTTGAAGAACCTACTATGGAAGAATTAGTTGAAGAACAACAATTTACAAAAGAAGTAATTGCTGAAGCTGAAGAAATCATAGATGAAAGTGTAATTTCTGCCTTAAAAAAAGATACAGCAGGATCAATTGGACTTTGAAAAGATAGAGAGGATGATAAAAGAAGAGCTGGGAAAGGTTTAAAACAATTTTTAGATGTAAAAGTTGATGAAAAATTTCTTGATGGAATGCCAGAAACTATTCAAGAACTCATGAAAAAAGGGAAAAAAGATGGAGCTGTAACTCAAGATGAAGTAATGTCTGCAATTCCTAATGCAGAAGAAGATTTAGAATTACTTGATGAGGTTTATACAAGATTTTTACAACTTGAAATTGATATTGTAGATACTCTTGAAAAAGAACAATTATTTGATAGTGAAAGGAAAGGAAAAAAAGACAAAAAAGTTTCTGTTTCTCTTTCTGAAATTTCAGATGATTCAATTAGAATGTACTTAAATGAAATTGGGAGAGTTGAATTACTTTCAAGTGAAGAAGAAATTACTCTCGGGAAAAAAATTAGAGCTTGAGATCAAGAAGCAAGAAAAAAATTAGCAGCAGCAAACTTAAGATTAGTAGTATCAATTGCTAAAAAATATATGTGAAGAGGTCTTGGTTTACTTGATTTAATTCAAGAATGAAATGTTGGATTATTTAGAGCCGTTGATAAATTTGATCCAGATAAAGGGTTTAAATTTTCTACCTATGCAACTTGGTGGATAAGACAATGAGTAACTAGAGCTATTGCTGACCAAGCAAGAACGATTAGAGTTCCTGTTCATATGATTGAAACTATCAATAAATTTACTCATACTTACAGAAGACTCACTCAAGAATTAACGAGAGAACCTTTAATGGAAGAACTCGCTACAGAACTTGATATGGATATTAGAAAAGTAAGACAAATCATGAGAATTTCTCAAGATATTCTTTCACTTGATGCACCAGTTGGCTCAGAAGAAGATACTTCCCTATGAGATTTTATCGAAGACGATAAAAACCCAACTCCAGATAATCAAACGAATATGAATCTTCTGAAAGATAATTTATATGAAATGTTAGATTTTCTTACTCCAAGAGAAAGAAAAATTATTATTATGAGATTTGGATTAAATGGATGAGACGTTCATACACTCGAAGAAGTTGGGAAAGAATTTTGAGTAACAAGAGAAAGAATTAGACAAATCGAAGCAAAAACTCTAGAAAAATTAAAAGAACATCCAAATGCGGATAAAATTAAATTTTTCTAATAAAAATATATTTTTCAAAAAAATACACAAAAAAAGTTCCCGGGAAATTTCCCGGGAACTTTTTTATGTTCCTAAATTTTAAAAACATAAGGAAGAAAATATTAATTTTCTTCACTTATATTAAATAAAGGAGGTGGAGTGTTTTGAATATTTGGATTATATTCAATTATCATAGGATATTCATAATATGTACTTGAATCTGGATAGTATGATTGACCTCAATCATACGGATTTCCATTTTCTTGTATAAAATATCTTCTTGTAAAATTGAGATCAAATTTCTTTGCTGTATTAAAATCACAATCACTTTCGTCTATATAATACGGACATCTATATGGATTTACAGAACCTCAAATAGTATTTTCTGTAAACAATGTACCATGAATATATAATTGATTTTTTAATTGAGAAGTAGCAGCACCTGATCAGATTTCTTCACTACCATTGTAACTTATTAGAGATTTATCAGCATATATAGTAGCAGATATTTCTGTTACACTAGGATCAATATATAAATTTCATCCTTTGCCATTTTCATCTTCTAATATTATGATACCTAACATATCATTTGCTGTAGAATTCACAGATATATTACTTCTAATATAAGCATTTCATCATTCTATAATAATAGTTTTGATACCAGAAGCTATTAAATCATCTATTGAATTTCAAATATTAATATTTCAACCATTTATATCTCAGAAATATAATACTCTATCATTCATAAGTTTTGTACCAACTTGTGAATTATTCCAAGTATTTCATGATAGATTTGTAACTGTTCAAGAAGGAGTTTTATTCGCATTTCTTGTAATGTCAGCTACATTTTTTCTGATTTGTTCTTTTAAATCTGCTTTTGGATTATTCCCGATAGCATATAAATCAGTCCCACTTTGGTCAGTAGTAATATCTTGTTGATTTTTAGATTGGATTTTACCAAGTACTTTTAATCCTACAAGTCTCGTATTAGCCAGAGATGTACCATCTACATAACGAGGTTTATTAACTGTATGTCCATCATATACTATAGTTTTTCCATTAAGCGTATAGGCTATATGAGATGAAACATAAGTTGCAAGAGATTGATCTACTGGACCTTCTTCTAACTCTATTTTAACATCAAAATTTTTCGAAGTAATACTCGTTCATAAATCTTGTAAAGAATTTATATTTGATTGATGCCCTTCATAAATTTTAATATTTGTAGAATTTGGTCTATAAGTAAATGAATAATTAGGATGTTCTACATTATCCGTACCATTGGTTTGACCGAATCCTAAATAAATTTTACCACTAGGATCTGGAATAGTAGATTGTTTTACAACATTTAATTGAGAATTTTGAATAGCACCGTTCCCACTAATTTGTTTAGAAACATCTCAAATAAATTCCGCTTTAAATAGAGGTTTAAATGCAAATTCAATATCAGTTGCATCTGCAATAGAACCACTTTGAGTTGGTTGAATATATGTTGATGCACTTTGTTCAATAATATAATCAACAGTATTTATAAAAGCTTCTCCATTAACCCATTGTCTTCCATTTGAAGCATTTGGATCATATGTAGGAGCATATACTTGAAAGTTATAGGTATATTTTCCATCTACTGAAGGTTCATTATCAAATCAAATTTGAGATGTAGAAAATCTATTTGTATAAGATCCTCTAGCTCTTGGTCTATCTAATGTTATAGCATCATCATTTACAGTTTGTGTATATTGATTGAGTCTCAAGTTATTTGTTACATCAAAATCCAATGAAACAGTTCTATTAATTCCTGATGCTGGAACTATTTGGTTCCCATAGATATCTTTAAGTTCTAAAGTCAATTGAGCATCTGTTGCATCTGCAGTCAAATTAATATCAAGTTGATTTACAGGAACTGTGGCAATTATGTCAGTACTATTTGCATACACATCATATAAAAATTCTTTCACTCAATTTGTAGAATCTTCAAATACATTTCATGCTTCATCAACTACTTTTGTAATTCTAAAAACATATTGTCTCGAACCATCAGAATCTCTGTTACTATCAACATCAGAAATATTTTTATTCACTGATAAAATATTTGTATCCGTCGAATTTAAGTCAGAATCAGAGCTATTTTTAGTAGTTTCTAATGAATCAGTAGTATTATAATTTTCAAAATATCATTCTATGAGTGAAATTGGAGAACCTCCATTCTCATCAACTTCTATTTCGAAATTACGACTATTTACAGCCATTAATTTAGAACGATCTTCAGGAGAATTAGATATAATATCTTGAAATCTAGGTACCACTTTATCAATATTTATTTGATATACGGGTGAATAACTAAATCCATTTCCAGCAATATCTTTTACTCTAGAACAAACATATCTAGTTTTGTTTTCTTCATTAGCTAAAATATCAAAAGTTGTATTTGATGTCCATGTACCACTCGCATTACAAGTAAAATTTCAAGCTTGAATTCTATACTCGTATGTAGATGAATCACATCCACTATTTGTTGTATCATCATTATCGCTACATTGGATAGTTGCTGTTAAATCCTGATTTGTCCATCATGTTTCATTATATGTTCCTCAATCAGATTTTTCAAAACTCAGAGTTGTAACTGGAGCAGAGTTTTCAATTTTTACTATTATAGTTCATATATCACTTGAATTTCAAGCAGCATCATATGTTTGATATCTAATGGTGTTATCAACATATGGATTTACCGAAATACTTGTAGCTGTTGTACCAATTACTGGTAAACAACTTGCTCCCCAACACCATTTTGTTGATGTTAATCCAGAGTGATCTGGTCATTTTGGGTCGTTCGGAGTAAGAGTAATAGTTCTTCCTGTATTCGTCCAAACATTATCAAATGCATAATTATCAACTACCGTTGGTTTCGTAGCATCGTATTTATATACTCCTGACCATGTTTGAGTATTTCAAGCTACATCACTTGTACATAAATATAATGTATGTGTTCATTCACTTGGAACTTGAATCTTACTACCATTTGTGAAGTTTGTTCATGTTGTACATGTATTTGAATCCCATTTGTATCTTGCATATGATATTCAACTTCATCCATTATCTCACATCGATAATGTTATATCTACTTTACTATTTCTCCACACTGATGTAGATGAATTATTAGCTGATGTCGTAGGTCTAGTAGTATCTACTTTTACATTAATTACTCAAATAGTACTTGAATTTCAGGCTTCATCAAATGATTGGTAACGAATTACATTATTTATTTGACCACTTACCGAAATACTTGTTGCTGTTGTTCCAGTAACTGGTAAACAACTTGCTCCCCAACACCATTTTGTTGATGTTAATCCAGAATGATCTGGTCATTTTGGATCGTTTGGAGTAAGAGTAATAGTTCTTCCTGTATTCGTCCAAACATTATCAAATGCATAATTATCAACTACCGTTGGTTTCGTAGCATCGTATTTATATACTCCTGACCATGTTTGAGTATTTCAAGCTACATCACTTGTACATAAATATAATGTATGTGTTCATTCACTTGGAACTTGAATCTTACTACCATTTGTGAAGTTTGTTCATGTTGTACATGTATTTGAATCCCATTTGTATCTTGCATATGATATTCAACTTCATCCATTATCTCACATCGATAATGTTATATCTACTTTACTATTTCTCCACACTGATGTAGATGAATTATTAGCTGATGTCGTAGGAATAATTTTATCAATGTTTGTAACTCCATAAGCTATTGATCTAGTATTTCCTGCAATATCTCTAATTGTAATATTTCAGTTTGCATTAGAAGTAAACGTTTTTGAATATGTATTAGATGATTTTGACCAACCAGATATATTAGCCATATTACAACCACTATTTGAATCACTACATGTGATTTTTGTTACTACATTTCCATTTGTCCATGAGTTTGGTGTATAAGAAACGCTAGCTGTCGGAAGAATTGTATCTGTTTTTAAAATAAAATTTCTTACTCAACTACAACCTCAAATATCACATGTTTTTGCTCTAAAATAACGTACTTGAGTATTTAATCATGTATAAGATTTTGAATCTCAAGATGTTGTAGGATTACAACTGTTTGTTGTATCTATACAATAATAACTTGTCGAAGTACTAGGTCCTGCACTATTTTTAGTAATAGTAAAATTTGCCGTAGTATCATTAGACCATACATTTGAAGTATGAGTAGAAGAACTTATACTAGGTATTCAAGGAGCTTGAGTATCAAAGTATACAGCAGAAGGTCAATAAATAATATCATAATCTCCTGTGTAATCCCATGCTATTAATCTATATCTATAATTATTTCCATCAACTGCAGTTCTAGTATAGGTTTTTGTAACTGTTGTTGTTGAATTTAAATTATTATAATCTGCAGATTGTACATATGTATATGATCAACCATTTACACTTTCTTGTAGCCACATTCTTTTTAATTTACTTCATCCAGTATCTTGTGCTGAAAAAGTAATTGTTTGTGAATTGTTATACCAACCTGTGTTATGTGAAATATTACCTGTAGGTTTTATTTTATCTATATTAGTCACGTTATATGAAATGTTTCTAGAATTTCATACATTATCTGTAATAGTAATAATTCATGTTCCATTTGAACTAACTAATTTACTTGTAGATGCACTGTTACAACCTGCACCACTATCACTACAGGCTACATTAATAGTAACATCTCAACTCGTCCATGTGCTTGGTGAATATGAAACTGTCCCATTTGGTCATGTTGTATCTATAACAAGAGTAAATGTAGAAACTCAACTACATCATGCAATATCACAAGTTTTTGCTCTAAAATATTGTTTTTGAGTTGTCACATTTGTATAAGATTTTGAATCTCAAGATGTTGTAGGATTACAACTGTTTGTTGTATCTATACAATAATAATTCGTTGAAGTACTAGGTCCTGCAGAATTTTTAGTAATTGAAAATACTACATCATCTTGATTAGACCATACTTGATTTGAGTGTGTTGAAGAATTAATTGTAGGATTTGCAGGTACAACTGTATCAAAATAAATACGAGATGAAGGTCCGTAAATAATAGCAGTTTGTCCTGTATTATCCCAAGCTACAAGTCTATATCTATAATTATTTTCATTAACTGCTGTTCTTGTAAATGTTTTTGTAACAGTAGTAGTTGAATTTAAATTATCATAACTTGTACCTGAAACATATGTATATCCTCCTCCATTAATACTTTCTTGTAAATAAATTCTTTTTAATTTACTTCATCCACTATCTTCAGCTGAAAAAGTAATTGTTTGAGAATTGTTATACCAACCAGAATTATGTGAAATATTTCAAGTAGGAATAGTTTTATCTATATTTGTAACATTATATGTCACAAAAGTACTGTTGCCTGTATTATCTGTTATTTCTATTGTACCATTTCAATTCGATGAAACAATTTTTGAATAATTTGCTGATTCACATCAAGATCATGCATCACTACATGCAACATTTACAGTTACATTCCCATTTGTCCAACCACTTGGAGAGTATGATACAGTTCATATAGGGCTTCATTTATCAATATTTGTAACTCTATAGTTTATTGACTTAGTATTCCCTGCATTATCTTTTACAGTAAAAATTTGATTTGAACTATGATTAGATGAAAAAGTTTTACTATAGTTATTTCATGATACAGTCCATCATGAAACTCATGACATATTACATCCACTTAATACATCACTACAAGTAATAGTAACTGTTACATTTCCTGAAGTTTCTCAACTTGGTGAATATGAAACCGTAGCATTTGGAACAACTGTATCAATATTTGTTATTTGATATCAAATATTTCTAGTGTTTCATACTTTATCTCTTACGGTAATATATTGAGTACCATTTGTGTTGCTCGTAAAATCTCTAGAATAATATTCATTTCATGTTCTAGTAAATCAAGCAATATCTTGTAAATCACATCCACTTCATGCATCATCACAAGTTATTTCAATATCTACAATACCATTAGTCCATCATGTTACATAGTAAATCACATCTAAATTTGGATCTGTCTTATCTATATTATTTACTCTATAAGTTAGTTGTCTAGCATTTCAAGAATTATCTCTAATAACAAATGATTGATTACTTGAGTGATTACTTGTAAATGTTCTACTATAATTATTTCAAGATACATTCCATCATGAAACTCATGACATATTACAACCACTTCATGAATCACTACAAGAAATATTTACGGTTACATTTCAACTCGTCCAAGAATTTGTAGAATATGTTACAGTTCAAGTAGGTGTGTAAGGATCTACACAATTAGATCAAGATTTTAAATATCATGAATTACAAGTCCAAGAACAAGAATTTGAACCACTCCCATCAGATGTATAATATCAGTTTACAGTTGTACCATTTGTACAAGAATATCTAGAATTATTACTACTAGGTGAGTATCTCCCATTCCCTACTGGGCTACAAGTTCCATTTGAATTTTCATAATAATCAGTTCCACATTTGTCTGAATATGTATAAGAACATGATGTATCTCATCCTCATGATGATGTATAATAATAATTTCTTGAATTATTACTTGATGGTAAATTTGTACATGATCATCTCGCATTTACGTTTGCTGATGAATAATAACCATTCCCTACTGGACTACATGTACCATTTGATGTTTCATAATAATCTACTCAACATTTATCTGAATACGTATAAGAACATGATGTATCTCATCCTCATGATGATGTATAATAATAATTTCTTGAATTATTACTTGATGGTAAATTTGTACATGATCATCTCGCATTTACGTTTGCTGATGAATAATAACCATTCCCTACTGGACTACATGTACCATTTGATGTTTCATAATAATCTACTCAACATTTTGCACTATAGGATTGTGAACAATTATTTGAACCATTCCCGTCTGATGTGTAATAATAATTTCTTGAATTATTATCTGATGATCCATTCGTACATGAATATCTTGTATCATTTCAACTTGGTGAATAATATCCATTTCCTACTGCTCTACATGCAGAAGATGAATAATGTAAATCTGTCCCACAATATGCAATACAATTTGCTGATCCTGAACTAGATGCTCAGCTAGTAGAACTAAAAGAAATAGTTGTTCATGATGGACAAGAATTCCAAGTATTTGAATTACTTGACCAAGATACAGTACTATGAACATATGCCGATGCATTTGCATACGACATAAACAGTACAAACATGAATGTAATGAGTTTCAAGATTCTCATAGGGATTTTTTTATATATAAATTTAGCTACTATATATAGTAAATCATAAATTCATAAAAAATTCAAATATTTGAGCAAGTAAATGTAAAATAATTTTACATTCATTTTTTTAGTTCTATACTAAATAAAATTATTTTATATTTTTTAAAATAAAAAAATATGTTTTATCTGTTTATTTTAATATTAATTTGATTTGTAATTATCAATATTTTTATTGTTTATAGAGACATAAAAAGTAAAAAAATACCTAATAAATATTTAATTTATTTATTGTACTTACTTCCTACATATTTATTTTCAATAGCATATTTATCAAATACACAAATTGAACTTGCTTTTTTTATTCAATTTTTTATTTCATTTATTATTACTTTTCTATTGTATTATTATGGTATTTGGTGAGCATGAGATGCAAAATATTTACTAGTATTAAGTCTTTTTATACCTCATATTTGAATTGTACCATTTATTGCAAATATTTCATTAGTCACATTGATATATTTATGATTGTATTTTGTGTTTTTTTATGGAAAGAATTTATATAATATAGTGCGATGAGATAAAAGTTTTATTCAATCGATTCTTATCGATTTTAAACAAAGATATTATTACTCTATATGAATCAGAAAAGATGCATTTCAAGAGTCACTTATTAGACTCACAATAGTAGGAGTTTTAAAATTTTTATTTATATTTTTACTTATTCGTATATCAAAAATATATATTTTTGATCCGTATGTTCAAAATAATTATTATAGAGTTATTCAAGATAATAATATTTTATCTTTTTTATCTCAAAATGCAGTATACGCATTTTTGCTATTATTTTTAATTATTTTTATATTTTATTTTATTTTAGTTTTTTGTTATAGACATTTATCAGATTGGCTTCAAACATGACTTATTCAATTATGTAAAATATTTAAAGTAGACAGTAAATATAGTAATGAAATAATATTATTTTTATTTTCTCTTTTATTAAGTTGATATATTTATTATGAATATACAATTAATCCTCAGGGACTTACCTCTAATCTTATACTTATAGCTACATATTATTTTTGAATACTCATTTGTGTAAAAATTGCAATATATATGTATAAAATTGCTTTTCAGGTAGCTGAAGAAAAAATGATTAAAGTATCTGATTTAAAATCATGAGATATTGTAGACAAAAAATTTCTCATAAAAAATTTATGAAATGAAAATTGTCTTGGTGCGCATAATAATAAAAAATGAATATTTTACCCTTCTCCAAAAAAATATTTTATTTCTATGGATAATCCTATTTCTCAAGTAGATAGAAAAAATATACAAAAAGCTTATTGAATATTAAATAGACATCACAAGTGAAATAATAATTTTGTTAATGATTTATTAGACATAAAAATATTAAAAACATTTCCATTTGCTGCTTTTATATTTTTGTGATTTATGGTTACATATTTTTATTCAGATTCAATATTTGTATTTGTAATGAATATTATCAAAACAATAATAAAAAACCTTTATAGTATATAAAGGTTTTTTTAATATTTAAAATTTGGATATGCTTGATTTACATTTTGAAAATGTATTTTTTGTTGATTAATCACATCTGTAATTACATCTTTATGTATATCTAAACTACGAAAGATTATATCTGTTTGTTTCATAACATATTCTATTTCATCCATAATTTCATTTCACATTTGAGTAAAATGTGCATATTTTTTTAGTACTTTCCAAGTAATTTTATTTTTAATATAATATAAAACCATTTTGTGAAGCCAATTTTCACTTTTAATATATCAATGTTGATATGCTTTCATTAATACATAAATAGTTGGGACAAATGCATGGATAGCAAGAAATACTCATTTTAAATGTCTTGCATCAGGTCTAAATGGAGAATAATAATTTTCTGATAAATCATTGAGAATTATTTTATCGAAATGAAATAAAACATTTAACTTATTATGTGAAGATTCATGAATAATTGCTTCTAAATTTGATAATTCTGGTTGATCGACATCAACAGTATATCACATATATAAATGTCCAATACACTCGGTATAAGATGCAGAATTATGTAAACCGTAACTAGTTCATAAAGGGACAATTTTATTAATTATCATATTGAGTTCATCATAAAATCATTCATCAACAACTTGAAGTAATTCAAATGTTTTTTGATAATTTTTTAACCATTCTTGCTGAGATTTTTCTCACCATCATAATATTCCTCCTGTTGTTTGATGATCTGGATGAGCATCAAATTTATTATATGGGTTTTTATCATATGTAGTCAGAGCAATATTTGTATCTCAAATTTTTGTTCAAAGTGAAAAAATATTTTTTTCACTTTGCCCAGATAAAAATATATGTAATTCTTCTAAAAAAATTTGTTCATATTTTTTATATTCTTCATTCTCATACTCTGAATTTTTTTTCAGATTATAAAGTGTATTTATAATAGCAGAAATATCTCAATTAAATAAAAATGTTTTGTACTCTTTATGAGACATAATTTTTTGAAAAATTTCTTCTGAAATCACTCACTCTAAACGCTGAATAATTAAATTATGATATTTTCATAAATAATGAATCAACATTGGATTATTTTTTTTTCAAAGCACATAATATTGTATCATAATAAGGATTTTTATGAATTATTATTTTTATTCATTACAATTGATTCTTTAATTTTTTGATCTAAAATTTTTATATGAATTTCAGAAATATGTAATAATTTTTGTCTGATTTGTATAATATTTTTTATATAAAAATAATCTATACTTCACAATAAATCTAATAAATAATTTATTTTTTCAAAATTTTTATAAAATAAATAATGATTTATTAATAAGCTAAATACTGTAATATTTTCTGGTTGTTGTATAAAATTTTCAAGTAATTTTTCTTCATCTCTCCATGGTTTATCTCATTTTATAGAAGTATGTTGAATTATAACTTGAGGTAAAAATCTCGATGTATGTTTATTTTTTATATCTATTACTTCATGAACTTTCCATTTCCAACTCAATGATTTTTTAAACAAAACACAGCAAGGATAATTTTTATGATTTTTTGTATTTTTATCAATATAATTCATTATAATATCAAAAGTATCAATATTATTTGAAGAATTTAATTCTTTCACCAAACGAGAAATATCTTTTTCATGAAAATATTCATCCGCATCAATTCTGAGTATATAATCTCAATTTGCATGAGATTGACAAAAATTCCTTGCAGAAGCAAAATCATCTATCCATTCAAAAAAATATATTTTATCAGTATATTTTTTTGCTATTTCGAGTGTTTTATCTGCAGAACCAGTATCTGTAATGATTATTTCATCAACATATTTATAAATAGATTTTAGACATCTATCTAAATACTTTTCTTCATTTTTAACTATTAAACAAGCAGAAATTTTCATTATCTTTTTATTTTTTGAATTAATATTTTTTTAACTTTTTATCAATGATAGCTGATTTTATTAAAAGATTATTTAACATAAAATATGTTTTTTCAGCTTGTTTGATATTTTTTATTTTAGATAAAATTAATTTAAAATCTTGAATATTATAATAATGTATGTATTTGGTTTGCTCTAATACATAAATAATATTGTCAAAATCTCACTGAAATAAATAATTTTTAATGAGCCGTAATCTAATTTTTGAATTAAAAATATCAGTTTTTAATATTTTTTTATAATAATCAAAATAATGCCATAACTTATCTTTTCGATCAAAATGATGATACATACTTATTCAATCGATTTTTTTATCGGTATATTTGTGTCTACATTCTAATATTTCATGAATATGAAATACCCATTTAAATTTTCAATTATTTCGTATAACTCGTTGTGTATATTCACTAGGAGTTATAAGATTTTCTCAAATATTGATTCTATGTATATCAAATGTATCAATAGTTGAATTATTATTTATAAAAGATATTAGATTTTTACACGTATCTCTCGAAAAATATTCATCCGCATCAATCCAAAAAATATAATCTCCATTTGCGTGAGATTGACAGAAATTCCTTGCTGCTGAAAAATTATTAATCCATTGATAAAAATAAATTTTATCTGTATATTTTTTTGCTATTTCGAGTGTTTTATCTGTGGATCCTGTATCGGTGATTATGATTTCATCGACATACTTATAAATAGAATTTAAACATCTTTCTAAATTTTTTTCTTCGTTTTTAACTATTAAACAAGCAGAAATTTTCATTATCTTTTTATTTTTTGAATAATATTAATTTTTTCTTCTTTAGTAAGTTTTTGAGGATAAACATCAACAAAATCATAATATTTATCATGTTCATAAATCCCTGAACAAATATTATTGAGATCACATTTTTTACATTTTTCTAATTTTTCATGTTCCCATTGCGTTTCATGAATCATTTCTCTAAAATCTAAAAAGTGTACAATCCTCTCTTCATCTTTTACTAATTTACGAGTTTCAGTCGAAGCCCATTCAAATCAACGAATATAGCACAGTGGCATTTTCTCAACACGAAATGTCCTTCATGTTGATTCTAGATGTTCAAATGCTTTATTTAATGAAGGTTTAAATCTGTCAAAATTTGGAAGTGTTGACCAAGCCGTATCAGTTTTTCTCATCATTTCTGGATCAAGATTATTCCAAACAAAATGTTGAATCGGTGGAAATAATTTTGTGAGAAATTCTACAGTTTTATCTAAATGAGTTTCATTATAATGATTGATTACAGTATTTATTTGTACACGAATTCACGAATTCAGAGCATTGGTAATCGATAACATGAGTTTTTTCCAACTTCCTGGTGTATCAGTTAAAAAATCATGAATCTGAGCATGACAAGAATATACTGAAAAATGTACTAATTCTAATCAGCTATCGGCTAATTTTTGAACAAATTTCGGATTTGAACACATCATACCATTAGAAATCATTCTATTATTCATTCAAATTTTTCTTGAATATTCTAACCATTTTGGTAAATCAGGAGAAAGTGTTGGTTCTCATCATGTAAAAATAACTCCATGATAATTTCTTTTTTTAAAATCATCGAGTAATTCTATTCATCTTTCATAGGAAATATTGTTTCCATTTGAAGGATTACTACAAAAATGACAAGCATTATTACAATGTCTGTTTACTTGGATGTATCAAATATTTGCCATAATTATTTTTCAATAGGTTCTAAAATTTTAAATCCGTAACTTCTAATAAAATTTATATGTATTCATTTACAAGATTTTTCATGTATACAAGATTCACATCTCAAAGATTTTTTTCTGTATAATTGAGTGATATATTTTTGTGTATAATCTTCTAAAGTTTTTTCTTCAGCTATATCAACGTATTTTTGATATTTTCCACTTCATCATAAACATTTTGGAATATTTATTAATTCTTTTTTCTGTGATGCTAAATATTTTTTAAATTCAGCAAAATTTTCACCATAAATATCATATACTTGACTAGGAAATTCTTGTCATGAAATAATTTTTTTTCCATTAAAATCTTGTTTTTCATCATCTTTTTCTTTTAAAAAATCATGACAATATTGATTTTGAAAACAAACATCACATGCCGGACCGAAACATTCAGGTTTTTTTTCTCATTTTGAACGAATAAATGCATCAAACATATGATATCATTCCCCCATTGTTTCTGATTTTATTTTTCTCGGGTCTTGAATGAGATCTTCATATCATTCAAAAGCTTCTGCATAAAACCTATTTGTCCACATATACATTCATGGAGTTTTTGATAGTTCCCAGGTTTCTTGTAATTGTTTTTGATAATCTGCAACATTGTAAAATAGCATATCTTTATACCTCATAAATCATCTTCCAAAAGGAATTATTTGTAAGATATCAAATTCATATACTCATAATCTCATATAAAATTTTACAATATCTGGTAAAAATTTTACATTTACTTTATTTACAACAATATCAATATTTATAATAATATTTGGATAATATTTTTTGATATAAATAAGACCTTTGAGAGACTTTTTAAATGCTCATTTTGTATCAACTAAAAAATCATGCAGCGCTGCTGTATGTCAATGAAACGAAAAAGTAACTTCTTGTAAACCGGCATCAAATACTTTTTTACAGAAATTTTCAGATGCAAACATATTTCCATTTGTAACTGTTTGAACTCTGTCGTATCAAAATTCTTTTGCATATTTTATATATTCAGGAAATTTTGGATTAATACTTGCTTCTCAACCTGATATGATGATTCTATTTTCCATACCTGGTTTAAAACCATCTTTGATTTCTTTTTTGATTACATCTTCATCTGGATATGTCCCGTCTTGAGCTTGTGAATCCAAACAAAAAAGACACTTGTTATTACAAGCTGCTGCGATTCTGACCCATATTCTATTTTGCTTTATTGTATGTTCTTTGGCTAATAAATTTTGTTTATTTTCCATTTTTTTTGTTTAAGTATTCAGAAAAATAATCCATTATTTTATGCAATTGTTTTTGTCATTCAACAGAATTATTTATTTTAGTCTCCAAACAGTGTAATGCTTTTTTTTGCGTATCAAAATCAAAATTTTCTAATTTTTTTAAAGAAAAATTTTCTAAATTTCATAAAAATAAGTCATCTTGTATTTTTTTTCAGAAAAATGTAGATACAAAATCTGAAAAATATATTTTCCCGTCTACATCGATAAATATGCTTGGATTTATCAAACTTGTATCATATCATTTATTCTCACGAAATCAGTATAAACGTAGAGAATCATCTCTTATCGATAGATCTAAAACTCATTTCATAAAAACTGAAAAATCTTTTAGTTGAGAATTATTCCACGGTTTTGTGAAATAAATAGGTAAAAAATTATATCACCTCATCCCTGCTTGATATAAATCTTGAAATTGTTTTTTTGCTGCAGAAATATTTTGAGGATCTATAATAATATTAAAATATAGTTTTTCTTCTAAATTATATTTTTTAATAAAATTTATATTTTTTTCAAAATTGAAATCATTTTCTGAGTCAATACTAAAAAAGATTAATGTGAATTGATTTTGTAATTTTTCTCAGACTTTATCATCTAATAAAGTTGTATTTGTAACTATTTCAAAATTTTTATTTTCAGGAAACTGTTCTAAAATTTTATGAATAGTATTTTTTGCTAATAAAGGTTCTCATCCAAAAAATTTAAAACGTGATATATAATTTTGATTTTCTCAAATGAAATGTAATAAATTTTCATAGGTTTGTGTTGAAATATTTCTATTATCTTTTATCACATCACAATAACTACAATCATAGTTGCAGGCAGTAGTTATATGGGTAATTATATTAAATTTCATAAATTATTTTTGTGAATAAAAGTAAAGAAATCTTTGTTGATATTATATCTATTTTGAGAGAATATTCTATTATGTTTTCAAAAAATATTTTTATAAATATCTGAATTATTTTTCCCTACAAAATAATCAAAACTTACTAAATCATAATAAATATCAAAATCAGAAATATTTTCAAAATCTATTAGATAAAAATTCTCACCATTATATAAAATATTGCTATCACTCAAATCTCAATGTATAATATTTTCATAATCATCTTGAAAAATTTCTGAATTATTTTTTATGTTTTTTATTAATTTTGCTAAATATCTTTTATTCTCTATATTATTTTCTTTCAAATAAATGGTATAAATTTTTTTTATAAATATTTCTGAAATATTATTTTTTTCTAGAATATTATTTAAATTATTATTTTTATTTAAATTATTAAGAGTATTTTGAGTTTTATGAGAATATTTAAAAATATTTTCTAAATATTTTCAGAAGAAAATTTCTATATTTTTTTCATTTCCCCAATTATCTTGAATATTTTGTATTTTTTCTTGTACAAAATAATTATCATCAAAATTAAATTCTAATATTTTTGGAATATTTTTATGAACATTCAAATATTTTTCATAATTATTTTTATATTTTTTCAGATTATATTGTTTTGGAAAAATATTTACTATATAATTTTCCGAAGAAAAAACTTGATTAAATCAGCGAGTTTGTAATAAAAAAAAGTTTTCTCAAAATTTATTTTCTATATTTTCTATACTGTTTTTCATAAGAATAATTATTTTATAGGTTCAATTTCTTTCAGTCAAAATAGTTTTTCATAATGATGAGAAGGTCCCCAGCATAAATTATTATATTTACAACTATCACATTTTTTTATGATTTTTCTCATTCTTGGAAGAGATTCGTATTCATCAATTTTATTGTTTTTTTCATTAAATTCAGGTCAAGAATTTACACGAGTATAACTGATTTCACTATAATGAATCTTGGTTCTTGATTGGTAAGAATAATCATCTGTGTCAGCAATCATTGATTCATCAGGTAGCTGACAAAATGGGAGATCAACAACTTTTACATTTATTCCATATTTTTTACAAAGTTCATATGGTTTTTTTATTTTTTCTTTTGCTTGAGTGTAACTTGGAGCAATATTTTGTAGAATATTATCTTTTTTATAATAATCATAATATATATCAGGATATGTAAAAGAAATCTCTTTTACTTGGTATTTATGAATAAATTCTACTATATTTTCTAAAGAATCTAAATTACGAGGAGTTATAACCGTATTTATTTTCAATAAATTCCCTTTCCAATATTTTCTAATATTCGTAAATACATTATCAAAATCTATTATTGATTTTGTATTATTGATAATAGGTTGCAGTTTTTTATCTACAATTGGTAGTGAAATAATTAATTGATCAATATATGGAAGATAATTTTTAGCAATTTTATCAAACTGTAGTGTCGCTGCATTCGTAGTAACTAAAACAGTAAATCAGAGTTTTTTTGCCACTTTAATAGCAAACTCAAAATTTTTCTGAATAAATGGTTCTCAACCTAAATACGTCACATGGTCATATCAGAGTTTTTTATGTTTAACGAGTTTTTTTAAAACTTCTTTATTGCTAATAACTCTATCCCACATTACATCCATAGTTGGCATCTCAATACAAAATTGACACTTATGGTTACAGGTCCAGCCAAGATACATTTCCAATCTTTTATGCTTCATTTTTTATAAAATCTGAAATAAAATTTTGTACTTTTTGTTTTCCTAAATATTGCTCATAATTTTTATAAAATCATAAACAATAATTATTATATTTACATTTTTTACAGTTTTCATATTTTGTTTTTTCTTTCCACAAGAATTGAAAACTTTCTAGATTTCATTGAGAAATTTTATTCTCTAAATCATCTAATTCTAAACGTTTTAACTGATTATATTCTAAATTGTATTCAGGATAATCTAAAACACAAAGTGGAGGTGAAGTATAGTGAAAATCTAATAAAATTTTATTTTTTTCACATAGAGAAATTATTTTAGAAATAATATTTTTTTGATTTTTATCAAAATCTAACAGCATTTCATCTTTATTTTTCATTGCATATCACATTGGTTGGCAAAATCAAAGTGATAATTTATTTCTCAGTAAATCTACAAATCAATGATTCACTAAAATTTGAATAAAATCATAAATTTCAGAAATATTTTTTTGAGTGACTACAATATTTAAAAATATATCAGGGATTTTTTCCTGAGTTTTTAAAAATTCTACCCAATCTAAAAAATCTTGAAATTTATAAAAACATCCTAACTCTTTATTAGTAGAATCAATATGTGTGTGTTGCGCGAGAAATATTTCATTTAATCCTGCTTGTAATAATCTATTATATAAATCTGGATTTTTAAATAATAGACTTCCATTTGTTTGAATTTGAATTTTTCAAATTTCTAGTTTTTTAGCAAGAGAAATAAATTTTTCTAAATTTTTATTTAAAGTAGGTTCTCAACCCGAAAATGAAAGAGTAAGTTGCTTTCTTTCTTCTAGTGAATATTTTTTTGCTAATGATAAAATCTGAAAAATTACTTGTTTTGGATCAATATCTTTTTCACCAAAATTATTCACTTTTGATACATTACAAAAGCTACATTTCCAATTACACAGGTAATTTACACGAATAATCTCATTAATATACATATTTTTTAGTCAAAGGCTTGTAATTCTGATTCTCAAAATTTTTGAATATATTCTTCCAAAAATTTATCACAGTCGATATTTTTTGAACAAGAGTCACACTTTTTACTTTGATATTGATGTTCTTGATATCAAGCTAAAATTGTTTTTTCTTGATGATTTTCATAAATATTTGGAGTTTGAGAAATATATTTATGAAATTTTGTATCGACGAGACATAATGGCAATCTTCAAAATTTAATTTTATTATTGTCAGTAATATATTCAATTTTTTGTAATAATGGTTTGAGTAAATCACTATATTTTTCAAATAGAATATCATGATGCTTCACCGCACTACCAAATGGTTCTAACATTTGTAAGTGATACGTGAAAATATTTGGAAAATTTTTCAAAATAATATCTAAAAAGTGTGGAAGATATTTATAATTTAATTTATTAATATTTGTATGAATAATGATTTTACAATCAGACTTATGTTTTTTTACCAACTGTAAAACTTCTAGAATTCTCTTCATTGCTCAGTCTTCTTGCACTAAATAGTCATGAATTTTTTCAGGTCATTCTAATGAAATCATTAATTCATTGAGTCAAGCTTCTAAATATTTCTCTATTTTTCCGAGATAATTTTTAGAGTCAATCGCAGTAACAATTCAAGTCGATATATTTTTGTTCGTACAATGTGTAATATACTCATCTAAGCGAGGATTTATCATCGGTTCTCAACCAGTGAGGACAACTTTTTGAAAATCATTATTATTAATTATTTTTATGAAATCATCAAAACTATGAAATTCTCTCTTTCATTTTCATCACTCATTACAAAATAGACAATCTTTTGCACAAAAAGGTCAGACAAATGCTTCAAAATAATCTAAATTATTATTCATTATTTTATTTTTGTGAAATAAATTGTGTATTATTAGAGAAAAATTCTTTATTAAATCTTATGAATTTCACGTTTAAATTCAACTTTTTAATACTATGAAATAACATTTCTATTTTGTCTGCTTTTTGAGAAATTTTATACTGTAATAATTTTTCATATTTTTTCGCTCTATCTTCTATCAAATAATTAATAAATTCAAAATGAGAGATTCAAAATTTTGAATGTAAAATTTCTATATCTCTTCAAAGCGTATCAATATTAGAATTATTTACATGAATAATAATTTTACAAAATATATTTTTTTGAGAAATTAATGTAATATTTTTTAATAATTGTGTTAATTCAAGATTATTTCCAGAATAAATATCATGAATATTTTTTTGAAACGAATAAAAATATATTCAAAAATTATTTACACCTGACTGGATTAATATATTCAAATATTCTTCTGAAATACTTCAGGTATTTGATAAAATTCAAATATTTTCAAAATTATTTTTTTTAGCGCAATGAATTATTTCAAGTAAATCTGGATGTAAAAGTGGATTTCATCAATAAAATGTAAGATTTTTTTCTTCAGATTTTTCTAAAATAGATTCTATAACTTTAAAATCAATATATTTTTTTTCTTCTCTGAGAGATTGTTCTAAACAATATAAGCAATTATTATTACAAGTATTTACAATTCTTACATCCATTATTCAACAACTTTATTATTAATATCTCAAATCGGGTCAAATTCACCATAATCTCAATATACAATATTTGCATCCATTCTACTTCCTCACCTGCATTCTTCTTTATATTTACAGTCTCAACATTCTTTTGGTAGAAATCCATTATTTAATTGTTTTTTGACAAAATCATCTTTAAATATTTCTGTCATAGACGTATCAGAAATATTCCAAAAATTATTATCATAGGCACTCATCATTTGTACATCTCAACGAGTTGTGATGATTGTTTTTACATCATGAGAATCAGATAAAACTCCGTCAATTACTTCCCTGGCTCTCTCAACATTTTTTGTTACACAAAACGGAACAGGATCTACAATTTTATTATCAACTCAATATTTTTTATTAAGTAAATACATTCTATTTATTGCTAAATCCATCATAGATTTCGTAGCTCATGTATTATTTTTTGTAGAATATAATCTGAAAAACTGCCAAGAGTGAAAATCAACTCAACAATTATATCAAAACTCATAGATCTTATCTAAATTGAGAATATTTTTCCAAACTAAAATAGTGAGAAATTCTAATGAAATATTTGGATAGTTTTTAACTTTTCTAAGCTGAGTCAGTTTATTTGTAAATATTTTTTTGAAATGTTCTGGAACTTTAGAAATTCAAAATGACATTTCCAGTCATTTTCTATTTACTTCATAATAATCTTTATCGTTAAACTCATGCAAAGAAACCATCAAATTAACACTATAGTTATCATTCAGACGCTCTAGAGTCTTGTCAGCTAAAATAGTACCATTTGTATTTACATGGGCATATATTCATTTATCTTTTAGATAATCCAATATTTCCCAAAAAAATGGAGCTACCATCGGTTCTCAACCTGTTAAAATAACAACTCTGGTTCATTGGTCATATAAATCATCAATAATTTTTATCCAATAATCTAATCAATAATTTTTTCTTGTGTTTCTCTCTTTAATTTCATAATCAATATCGTTAAAACAATAATAACAAAATATATTACATTTACTCGTAATAGTTAAAACTACTCAAAATGCTAAATCACGATAAAATTGAGTACTTTCAAAGAATGGAAAATCTTTTTGATCAGAAATATTTATTTTTTCAAAAATATAATTTTCTAATTTTTTATCTTCGCATAATATTCCCCAATTTTTTGTAGTTTTTCCAGAAAAATTTTCTCATAATAATTTTTTATGAGTGAATCAAACTTTTATTGTTTCTCCAGAAGAGTCTTCAAAAATAAGTTCGAGTTCTCAGAAAGTAAGTTCTGAAATTTTACTCAAAAAAAATCACAAACTATTTTTTTCATTATAGTTTATATTTCAAAACAGAACTAACGAATAAAATATTTTTGTGATCATAATTTATTTTTTTATATTGTGTAAAATTTTATCTATCAATGTAAAACTTTGTTGAAATCATTGATTTTTAGCTATTTCTAAACTCATTTTATATAATTTTTGTAATTTACAAAACATTATTTCTGAAATATTTTTTTGAATATTTTTGAGTTCACAAATATAGGTATTTTCATAAATTTCATCTTTTATATTTTGAGGAATATTCTTATATTGTTTCAAAAACCAAAGATGTGTATGAATATCTTGAAATACTTTTCCATCAGTTTCTAGTATATATTCCCTATCCGAAGTTGGTGAATCATAATACGACAATCCTAAAGCTTTTATATCTGAAAATTCATTTATATATTCTATGAATTTATGTAAAAATATTAGTGTAGATTTATCCCAAATTATAGTTGCGTACACTGGTAAAATATAAAATTTTTCCACTCATCTTTTAGCAATTAAATCAAAAATTTCAAATGATTTTTCAATATCTTTTGGATTGAGGATAAAATTTACAGCAAAATTTTTATGTTTCACATCAATATATTTTTGCTCTAAGAGTGTATAATACGTCTGAGTATCAATAGAATATTGAATTTCTACATTATTATTTTTCAAAAATAAATATTTTTCCTCAGTAAGTAAAACCCCATTTGTACCTATTGAATAAAAAATATTTTTAATAGATATATTTTCGATAATATATTGTATCTTTTCAAATTCTAACATAGGTTCTCATCAGAAAAAATTTATTCTGATTTCTCAAAAATTTTGAGCATTATTATGTAAATAATCTAAAAAAATATTTATATTATCATATGAAATTGTATTATTTTGAAAATCTAAATCACAATATTCACAACGTTTATTACATTGATTCGTCAGGATAATGTGAAAGATTATATTTTGCATTTTTTATTGCTAATATTTAAAATATGTACAATTTTTACAAATAGATTTCGTAAGTTTTTCTTCAGTAATATATTTTAAAAGATCTTCAAAATCAGGATATCTTTTAGATAATTGAGAAAATTTTTCTGTTCTATATTTTTCTTGCTTCCCTCAGTGACTACACGAAAATAAATATCAATCTCGAGCAATAAATGGGAGTGTATACTGACAGTAGAAATCTAGCTTATAGGTTTCATCATCGGCAAAACTACATTTAAATTTATAATCAGCAGCATTGTATTGATAAATATTATCTCTATCAACAGAACCTCAAAAGTTATGATAGTTATGTACTTTATAATTGAGTTTTAACTGGTCTCAAAATTTATAAAAATAATCTAATTCTTTGAGAGAAAATTTATTTATTAGCATTTCTAAAGAAAGTGGAAAATTATTTTTTTTACAAATTTTAATAAATTTCATTATATCATCAAAATTTGGTTTCCCCGTAATTGAATCATGTACTTTTTTACGCATAGAATAGAATCAAACAGAAAGATTGAAATTAATTTTTTTATCTTTCATATATTGCAAAGCTTCTATATGTTTAGTAGAAATAACAGTTCATTTTGTTGGAATAAGAATATTTAGATCTGTATTTTCAAACGTATCTGCAATATATTTTAAATAATTACATATATTTGGATGTAAAAATATATCTCAAATACCACACAAATCGAGAAAAAGAATTTTTTCTCGATTTGTTTTTATATATTCAATAATGGTATAAAAATCTTCATCTAACATATGAGATTTTTCTAAATAATCTTTATTCGGACAGCAATCGCAAGCCAAAGTACAGTGATCAGTTAATTCTACTTCAATAGGATATTTCATAGATTATTCTTGATTTAAGTTTTGTTCTTCTTGTGTTGAGCCAGAAAAATTTTCTGGATTATCTTCAGTTATTAATATGTTATCATTATCTCCAGAATAGATATGTTCTTTATCTTCTGCTCTTATAAAATCATCATAATTATTTGTTACAACATTATCACAATAATTTTTTGAAGTAAATGTACCATTTAATTTATCTTTGACTGCTCAAAGAGAATAAGAATTAGAAGGATACATTTCAAAATAAAAATTTTGTAATACTTGTAAAGAGTCTCAAAATCTATTTTCATCTATATCTCAGTTTAAATATGCAGCAATATATGGATTATGTAATCAATTATCTTCTTGAAAAATACATTCTTGTTTTAAACCATTAAGTTCTAAATATTCAGTCGCGATACAATCTTTTGGATCTTGAATATTATTATTTTTCATATATTGAGATAATTCATTAATTTGAACTAAATCGATAAATTCTTGAGAATTAATTTCCTCTACTTCGTCTAATTTATAACAAAAATCTAAAAATTCAATTGCATATTTTTTGTCACTCAAAGTCGTTAATAAATTATCATTATTAATTCATTGAGAAATTTCATCATTATTTAAACTTTTAATAATATCTTTTCCTGATTCAATATCCACTAAAATATCTTTATCAGCAATAAATTTCCAATGATAAAAATAACTTCCAGCAGAAATACATAAAATCAATAAAAAAATGTATATTGTTTTTTTCATAATTTAAATTTAATTATATTACCATCTACTACCATGTGAACCATGTGAACCATGCGAACCATGTGAACCATGTGATGTTGAACCATGACTACTGTGACCTGATACTTCTGAAGAACCATCTAGTGTTGTTGAAGCAGAGTTTGTATGACTCCCTGCTGAACCACTCCAGTGTCATTGTCTAGTACCACTTATATGATTCCCTGTAAAACCACTTGAGTGTCATTCTAAAGAACAATGTGCAGTATTACCATGAGAATAACTTGAATGTCCTGATCAACCTCATGCTGCATCTACATTATCAACAAGTCAAATTAAACTTGCTCACAATCCTACTCATAAGGCATCTTTTTTAGTAATTTTCCCCGATTCATCTGTTAGGAATCATTGAAGTTTTTTCGTTAACTTAGGTAAGTTGATTTTTTTCTTTTTAGTCATGATTAATACTTAAAAGTAATTTTTAATTCTGTTTATACTTTAATATTTTTGCATCAAAAAGCAAATGAATATCTTCTATTATTTTTTGTTTATTTCCTCAATAAGAAATTATATTCTCTTCTAAATTTTTTATATTATTATATTGAGAAATAAATTCTTTAAATTCATTGACTAATGTCACTGTTTTACAGCTTATCCATTGATATAATATGAAATTATTATTATCTGGAATATATGAAATATAATCTGATAACTCAAAATAATAATTTTTTATTTCATTATAAGATTTATTTTCTATAGTTGAATTTATATTTTTATATGCGTAATATGGACTATCGCTATACAAATTTTTCATGAGATAAAATATTTCAGATCTATCTATAAATGCCCAAAAGTCTTCATAATGTATACATTCTACTTCTTTTGATAACCATGGAGTAAATTGTAATCTATGGAGATCATTAACTAAACTATTGAGAAGTTTATAATTACGTTTTTTTCCATCAACTGTAAATTCAAAACTCAGATCAAAATCAGATTTTTCTCATTTTTCTACTATTTTAATTCCATATTTTTCTCTATGAGTAAATATTTCTGGTCATTTCATTAACCTAAAAATATTTGGTGAACAAGTATACTGACGAGAATTAATAATATTATTTTTTAAAAAAACATATGTTTTTAAATAATCTTTTTCTACTTCTCCTGGAAATCATAAAATTGCATAATTATGTACAGAAATACCTAAGCCATCCATCGTTTGTACTAATTTTCACTTCTCACTGATTGTTGATCAACCATTTCATTTATTTCAAATTCTCTCATTTGTTTCATCACTAGCTGACTCTAATCACATTCAAAAAAACCTTGCTCAGGATTTTTGGATAATTTTAATATTTGCTGGAGTATAAAATTTTTCAATTCTCGTTCTCAAAAAATATGTAATTTTAATATCTAACTTTAAAATACTTTTTGCAAAGTTTAATAATACTAAAGGTGGAATTGCTTCATCAATAAATGATACATGAGAAATATTATTTTTTTGTATAAAATCTATCCATCTGTTTATATAATATAGATGATCATATTTTGAATGAATTGATAATTTATGTTGTGAATTAATTGCACAAAAGTTACAATTATTCCAGTAGCATTCATATGGTGTTAATCGAGATGTTATAGATTTTTTCCCATCAATGAGAAAAATAGCATTTTCGTTAAAAATAGTTTTATTTGATTCTTCAAATCCTTCAATATCATCTGATTGTAAAGGAATATATGTAATATTTCCATCCTTATTTAAATATATAACATTTTCTAAAGAGGTATTTTCATTATTTAAATATTTAATAATTTTATTAATAGATTTTCCATAATCATTATCGATGACAAAGAAATCAATATTTTTTAAAATATTTTTATTTTTCAACAAAAAACTTTTCCATTGAGAAAAATCATATTGTTCATTTCATTTTGATAAATCTAATACCATTTTAGATTTTCACAATTTTTTTAAATATTTTGATAAAATCACTAAAAGTATAATTTCTTCTGGCCAAAATACTCTATTATAAAATAAAGTATTTTGAGTAGTATCTTGATATAATTTTTTATAAATTGGAATAATTATGTCTTGAAAAAATGTAGTTTTTTCATAAAAATCTGCTACTTTTAACAAATCATTTATATTTTTATATTCTTTTGTGAAAGTAATTCAATGCTGTAGACTTAAATTTATAAATGAATCTCAATAAAAATTATTATAAAATCCAAGTACGACTTTAAAAATTCTATACATTCAAAATACATCTTCAGCATTCGGAGTAATTTCTCAAGTTTTGAAATTTACTTTTTCTAAAACTTGAGAAATATTTTTTAAAACAAATTCTTTTTCAATTTCATAATAAAAATATTCATTTTCATTCAGATGAAATTTTTGATATGAATCAAATTTTTCATCAAAAAATTTTTCTAAATTTTCCACAGAAAAAATCATCTTCCAAAAGGTACCCCAAATAGAATTTGGAGCACCTGAAAGATGAATATTATTGAATTGTAAAATTCAAAATTTCGAAATATTTTTTACAAAATTTATTTTATATTCCATGCATATAGATTAAGGAATCATTGTTGTACCTTCTTCAGGTGCATTATGTACTAATACTCATTCTATAAAATAATTATGATTATTGCTTTCTCTCATATGAAGATTATACACAATTGGCAAATCACAATCTTCTCAATGAGAATTATCAACCAACAACTCAATAGCTAATAAAGTACCTGAATTCTTATAAATTAATACTTCATTTCAAATATTAATATCTCTGACTTCTTTATATTTTTTATCAGTTAAATCATAAAATGGATGATTTCATGTTGATTCAATCGTAATAATATTATTATCTTGAGTTTTAATTATAACTTTAACTAATGGATCTCTAGTATAGTTATTATAGTACATAAAATCTCAATCATGTGGAATAAATTTTTCCACTATAGATATTCCATATGTTGCATTCTCATGATTATATGAAATCACTTCATCTCATTTTTTAAATGATCCAATTGGTTTTAAACCATTTGGAGTTAACACTCTTTGAGAATATGTAAAACATGATCCTCATGTACCTGATCAAGAACCAGTTCAACTACTTCAGTGACTACTATGACCAGAAGCACTTCCATGTCATGATAGTGATCCAGCAGATAAAGAACTTGCATGTTTACTTGATGGAAATCTATAATTTGCAGAACCATTCACAATTGCGCTCCCATGTCCCATATTAGAACTATGATTTGTGGCATTACAACGTAATGAGTTACTATGTGAATAACTAGAATGTCATGTTCATCCTCACCTTCCTCACGTGCTTGTATATGAACTTGTATGTGCTGCAACTACATCATTAATAGCAACTCATAAACTTGTTACTGCTGCGATTCATAGTGCATCTTTTTTAGTGATTTTTCAAGATTCATCTGTTAAAAAACCTTTTAATTTTTTTCAAATTTTTGGAAATATCTTTTTTTTCATAAGAAATATTTAGAAATTATTTACCAATCCAAGATAGTAATATTTTTTTATCTTCAGGATTTTGTAATTTTTCGAATATATAATCGATTATAGCAACTTGCATTTGTATTTTTTCATCTTTTTTAAAACAATCAAAGATACTTCCTGAAGTTTTATAATTATGAATAATATCTACTCAAATATATGGATGATATGGATGTTCATTATATCATGGTAATCATTCTAAACAAGATGATTGAACTGCTATTTTTGATATATCACTTTTTATCATTGCAGTATATGTTTTTTCTCAATCTTCTAATAGCTCTGTCATAAAAAAACTATCATCTCACATTCTTCCTAGCATTCTTGATTCATCAGAAGCATAAACTTTTCAATCGTAATTATATGCAACTCAACCTATTGCAATACCAGATGGGCTTCTTATATCCATAAAATTTGGATCATTTGCTTCAAATATTTTTCTTAAAAATATTGCTGTAATATATTCATTAAATTCAATACCTTTTTTATTAATTTCTATAATATAATCTAAAGATTTTTTATAAAAATCAATCCAGTCTTCTTTTGAATAAGATAATTTTTTTAAATCTGCAGCTGCAAATCAATATGGGTTTAACCACCTTAGAAATATTCACTTTAATCCCAATGAAACATAAGTATCAATTATTGTTTCATATTTTCACATTGTTTCACTTGTTACTGTGAGAAGTGCTGATGCATGGCCAATTTTTCTTTTGACTTTTTCTTCATTAAGTCTTTTTAACCAATATGTAACAGTATCATATGAGTTCCCATCATACCCTGCTCTATTGAAATTATGTGTTAATTCATCTCAATCTAAACTTGAACAAATATCCACTCAATTATCTAATAACCGTGAAAGTTTTTCTTCAGTTAATAAAGTTAAGTTAGATACTAATGAAAAACTTAATTTTTTATTAAGTAAACCTGCTTTTTTCTTTGAATAATCAACTATAAATTGTACAACTTTATAGTTTACAAGTGCTTCTCAACCTTGAAACTCAATTGTTAAATGAGGAGAATTTGTATAAAAAATAGTATCAACTGTTTTTTTTGCCGTTTCTTCATCCATATCAAACTGAGTTGCGCTCATAGGAGCTACTGCAGCATGACAGTATTTACATTTATGGTTACATCTGAGTGTCACAATAATCATATGTAGAGTTGGTCATAATCAAACATATGAGTTTCTTAATGCAAAACTTCATGTCATTTTAGATGCGTATTCTTCATTTTTGATAAATCCTTTTTCTAATAATTCATCATAATTTGATAAATTTTCATGATTTCCAGTTACATACAATACAAATTCATTTTTATCTAAAAAAATAAATTTTCAGGCATCGTTTGTAAGTAAATATTTTCCATTTTCAAATTTTTTAAATCTAAAAAATGGGACTTTATTAGAATCAAGATTTTTAATTGTATTTAGGTCTAACATTTTTATAGATTAATAATTCAAATAACGTAATTCATAAATTCTCAAAAGAGTGTTTCTATTTCTTCTTCATTATCTCATGTAACAGATATTTCATTGTTTTTGAATTCAAAATCTGCTACATCTTGAAAATCAATAATTGCTTGATCTATAGCATTTTTTTGATAAATTTCACTATCAATTATATAATTTTTAATCATAAATGATCATTATTTATTAAATTTTTTCTTCATATCTGCAACAGCTGATGGATCTACTTGAATAGTGGGTTTTTGAGTATTATTTGATTCTTGTTCAATTTCAGCTAAAATATCTTGTATTTCTCATTCATCAATTTTAAGATCAGGATCATTTTCAATTTCAGCTAAAATATCATCAATATCTTTATCAAAATCTACTTGATTGATTTGAGCATGAGAATCTCATTCAAATGATACAAAGTTTTCTTGATCTAATGGTCAATTTATTGCTTTTTCTACAATTACTTCTCTGGCTACTTTATTATCTTTTTCTAACTTATCTCTCAGATACGTTTCTAAAAGTGTATCACTAAATTCTCAAATAATATATTTTGGAGATTCTTTTATATCATCTTTCAAAGTAAATTGTAAAATAATATTTTTATTTTCATCGAATTTAAAGAAAAAATATCATTTATCTAAAAAATTAAATGCTGCTTTTAAAATAATATCTTTCGGAAAAATATTTGTATCAATTAATAGTTCAAATTTATCTTGTGTTTCAGTTTTACTTAAAAATTCAACCATATATGTTTATAACTAAATTAAATCTATATTCATTATAGTAAATATATAGAAACATCAAAGTTTTTTACAAAAAAAATAAACAAGATATAATATCTTGTTTATTTTTGATTTCAAAGTTTTAATTGAGCAATAGATTTGAGTAACATATCCTCAGCTTCAATGAATTTTTCCATATCAACTCTATCTTTTGCATCTTTGTATTGTTCCATTAGTTGGAGTGCTTCTTCTCTGGCTCTTTGAGCTTGATCTAAGTCTAGATCATCTACATCAACGAGCATATCAGCCATGATTTTCACACTGCTGTTACTTACTTCAACTACACCAGAACCTACAGCAAAATCTTCTCTTTTTTCTAAACCATGTTGATCTTTATACACTACATATAAAGTTGAAGGTTTAATACTCGTAAGAAGTGGTGCATGATCATCTAAAACAGTGATTTCACCAATTGCAGTAATTAAGGTAACTGAAGAAACAGTTTCAGAAGAAAAAGCTTCTCAACCAAATGATAATATTTTTAATTTCATTGGTATTGATATTTAAAAATTATTTTTCTTCTGAAATAGATTTATTATAAGAAGCAATTACTTTATCAAGATTTTCTTTATACATAAAGAATTTTTCTGGAATATAATCAACTTCACCATCTAAGATTTTTTTGAATCCTGAAACAGTATCAGTAGATTTAGCATAAACACCAGGAGCACCTGTAAATTGTTCAGCTACGTAAAATGCTTGAGATAAGAAATTTCTAATTTTTCTTGCTCTATTTACTGTTAATTTATCTTCGTCAGATAATTCATCCATACCAAGAATTGCAATAATATCTTGTAATTCTTTATATTTTTGAAGAGTTTTTTGAACGGCTCTTGCAACATTATAATGTTCTTCACCTACAACTTGAGGATCTAAAACAGTAGAAGATGAATCTAGAGGATCTACAGCTGGGTAAATACCAAGTTCTGCGATTGATCTATTTAATACAATAGTTGAATCTAAATGAGAAAACGTAGCAGCAGGAGCTGGATCTGTTGTATCATCTGCAGGAACATAAACTGCTTGAACTGAAGTGATTGAACCATCTTTAGTTGAAGTAATTCTTTCTTGAAGTGCACCCATATCAGTAGCAAGAGTTGGTTGATACCCTACAGCTGAAGGGATTCTACCTAAAAGTGCAGATAATTCTGAACCTGCTTGTGTAAATCTGAAGATATTATCTACAAATAATAATACATCTCTTTTTTCTCTATCTCTGAAATGTTCTGCCATTGTTAAACCTGTAAGAGCAACTCTTGCTCTTGGACCTGGAGCTTCGTTCATTTGACCGAATACCATTGCAGTTTTATCAATAACTCCTGATTCTTCCATTTCATGGTATAAATCATTCCCTTCTCTTGTTCTTTCACCTACACCAGCAACAACTGAGTAACCTCCGTGACCTTGAGCGATATTATGGATAAGTTCTTGCATAATAACCGTTTTACCTACACCGGCACCACCAAATAAACCTACTTTCCCCCCTTTTAACATCGGAGCGATAAGGTCTACTACTTTAATCCCTGTTTCAAAAACTTCAGCAGAAGTAGTTAAATCAGCAAATTTTGGTGCTTCTCTATGGATAGGATCCATAAATTCAGTTTTTGGTTTTGGTTTATCATCAATAGGATCTCCGTTTACATTAAACATTCTTCCTAAAACTTCTTGACCAACTGGTACTCTAATAGGATTTTCAGTAGATTCTACTTCCATTCCTCTTTTTAGACCATCTACAGTATTCATAGCAATAGTTCTCACTACTCCATCACCGAGTTGTTGTTGAACTTCTAGAACAACCTTTTCTTCACTCCCTTTTACTTCAAGAGCATCGTAAATTGCTGGAACTTGTGTCCCCTCAAATTTAACGTCGATTACTACTCAAACGATTTTAGTAATTTTTCAAATTTTCATTTGTTGTTTGGTAATTTTATAAAATTATTTTGATATTTTTATTTTATTTCTTTATCTATAAAAATTTCCATTTTTTCTTCTTCTGAGTTATCAGATGTTTTTTTATCTGATGTATCAGTATTTTTTAAAATATTTAAATTTATTGCTAAATATAAATATTTTCTTAAGAAAAATGTGATAATGAACGTTAGAATTATAGTAAAAACTGCTAGTTGCAAATGTATAGGATTTTCACTTCCTGGAACCGTTTTATCTAAAAGTTTTGTTAAAATTAATCAGAAAATAAAATTTTCTAAAAAAATAGCAACCAAACTGTAAAAACAAAATAGAATAACATTTACAAATGATTTTAAAGCGATAATTACAATATTCATAATAACAAAATTAATAATAATTATATGAATAATAATATTTTTTTTGTTAATGTAAAGATACTATACATCTTTCATTGCTTCTACACCAGCTGAAATTTCTGATACTTCTTGAGTAATAATAGCTTGTCTGGCTTTATTATATTGAAGTGTAAGTTTATCAGAGATTTTTTTCGCTGAATCTTTTGCATTTTTCATCGCAATCATTCTTGAAGAATGTTCAGATGCTTTTGCTTCTAAAATTATATCGTAGAAAATCATATCTAAAATCATAGGAATAACTTCATTAGCAAGTGCTTCTGGAGTTGGTTCTAGATCATAGTTATAAATATCTCCGAGTGACTCAATTTCTTTTTCAAGATCAACATAATCTTCAACAATCTTTGTTAGATACGTTTTTATTTCTTTTGAATCAATTGGAAGAGAAACTTTTGCAACTGGAACTTGTTTAATAGTATTAATATAATGATTGTAGAAAACTACAACTTTTTTATATTTTCCAGATAAAAATTCATCTTTATATAATTTTGAAATATTTTTTGTAAATAATGGTTCAATATTATCTGTGAAATCAGCTGAAAAATCAGCTACAAGTTTATTTCCAGTTTTTGCTACAAAATTTGCAGCTTTTTTCCCGATAGCAATAAACTCTAAATCTTCCCCAGTATCTTTTACGTATTTATTTACTTGTTTCATAACGTTTACATTATAACCTCCACAAAGACCTTTGTTAGAAGTTATAACCAAAGCGAGAGTTTTATCTCATTTTCCTTCATTAAATAAAGGAAAATCATCTAAAAACCCTTCAACTCTTAGAAAAATCTTAAGCATTTCCAATACAAATTCTCTTTTCCCTAAAGCAAGATCTTGAGCTTTTTTCATCTTTACAGTTGAAATAAGCTCCATTGCTTTAGTAATTTTACCTGTATTTTTAATTGATCAGATCTTTCTTTTTATCTCTTTAGCGTTAGACATAAAAATTATTCTGGTTATTATTTATTGATTTCAACCATTTTATTAATGATTTCTTTTAATTTAGCTTCACTATCATCAGAAATTAATTTTTCTTTTGTAATAGCTTCTAAAACAGTTTTTTCATCTTCTAAAGCAGTGTATAAATCTTGTTCAAATTTTGTAACGTTTGCTACAGAGATTTGATCTAAGTATCCTTTTGCACCTGCATAGATTGAACAAATTTGTTTTGGAACTGAAACTGGAGCGTAAACACCTTGTTTTAATAATTCCATCATTCTTTCCCCTCTATCTAATTGAGCTTTTGTTCCAGCATCTAAGTCTGAAGCAAATTGAGAAAATGCAGCTAATTCTCTATATTGAGCAAGATCTAATTTTAAAGTACCTGATACTTTTTTCATCCCTTTAATTTGTGCAGCACCACCAACTCTTGAAACTGATAAACCTACATTAATTGCTGGTTTTTGACCAGAATTAAATAAATCAGATTCTAAGAAAATTTGACCATCAGTAATTGAAATTACATTTGTAGGAATATAAGCAGAAACATCTCCTGCTTGAGTTTCTACAATTGGAAGCGCAGTCATAGAACCAGCCCCTAATTGATCATTTAATTTAGAAGATCTTTCTAATAATCTAGAGTGAGTATAGAAAACATCCCCTGGGTAAGCTTCTCTACCTGGTGGTCTTCTAAGTAATAATGACATTTCTCTGTAAGCATTTGCTTGTTTAGTAAGATCATCATATACAATTAATGAATGTTGACCATTAAACATGAAATATTCTGCCATAGCACACCCTGCATATGGAGATAAATATTGCATTGCAGCTGGATCAGAAGCTCCTGCTGTAACTACAATTGTATATTCCATTGCACCTCTTTTAGTTAATTCATTGATAATTCTTGCAACTTTTGATTCTTTTTGACCAATAGCAACGTATACACAAGTTACACCTTGACCTTTTTGGTTTAAAATAGCATCAATAGCAACTTGAGTTTTCCCAGTTTGTCTATCACCGATAATAAGTTCTCTTTGACCTCTCCCAACTGGAACTAACGCATCAACTGCTTTAATACCTGTTTCAAGTGGTTCATGAACTGATTTTCTAGCCATTACACCAGTAGCTACTCTTTCAACTGGATATGATTCAGTTGTTTTAATTTCACCAAGACCATCAATAGGATTCCCAAGAGCATCAACTACTCTCCCAACCATTTGAGGACCAACTGGTACTTCTAATACTTTTCCAGAAGCTTTTACTTTTTCACCTTCTGTAATTTTTTGAAAACCTTCAAGAATAACAATACCTACGTAATGTTCTTCAAGATTTAGAGCAATACCTTTTGCACCTGAATCAAATTCAACTACTTCATTATACGCAACATTTCTTAATCCAGAAACTTTTGCAACACCATCACCTAAGTAAAAAACTTCACCGATATTTTCTACTTCTGGTTTTACATCAGTAGAATCAATTTTAGTTTCGATTTCACTTATAATATTTTTTAATAAGTCGTTTGACATAAAATATATATAAAAGAGTAAATTTATTTTTTAATAATTTTTTCGATTTTTGAAAAACTTAAGTCAACCATTGAATCATCCATATAAACTTTCATCCCTCAACCGAGATTTGAGTTTTCAATAAATGTAACTGATTGTTTATCAAGTGTTTCTCAAAATACTTTTTTAAACACAACTTGAGCTTCTTCCCATGCAGATTCTTCTCATAAAACTGGGAAATATTCCACTTGAAATAATTTTTTTCATTCTTTATTTCTATGAAATAATTCTTGCCCTCTTTTTCATAATTGTGTAGAAAGATTTTGATACAATTTTAATTCTTTTAATAAAGATTGTAATTGCATAGCATCAAGATCTTTTATTTTATCTGATAAAGCAATTGTATCCATAAATTTATTTAGTTATTATTTTAAAGATTCTAATTCTTTTTCCATAAAATCTTTATTTGCAGATTCTTTTGAAAACATTTTTTTATTGAGCCTTAATGAAAGATCTACCACTTTAGTTTTTATTTCCCCCATCATTGAAAGTCTTTCTTTCTCCATACTTGATTGAGCATTTGAAACAATAGAATTAGCTTCCATTTCAGCTTTTTGTTTAGATTTTTCAATATTTTGTTTTGCAATTTCATCTGCATTTTTTGTAATTTCAGCAGATTTATTTCTTGCTTCATTTATGATAGAATCAGCTTTTAGTTTTGCTTCTTCTTCTTTTTCTCTTACTTGTTGTTCTGCATTATCAAATTTTTGTAGATGAGCTCTACGTTCTTCGATTGCTTTAACTATTTTTTCTCACAAGAAATGCTTGAAAAGAAAAAACAGAATTCCGAAGTTTATAATTTGAGCAATTACAACTCCTAATTTTAAATCATCCATAATAGAGTATTAAATTTAATAAATAATTATCCAATAATATTAAAAGCAATAATAAGTCAATATATTGCTACTACTTCTACAAGAGCAACAAATAATACCATAAATGCCATTATTTTTCCTTTAGATTCTGGAGATTGATTCATACCTTTTACAGCACCTTTAATCAATAAACCTTCCCCAACACCAGCACCTAAACCAGCTAAACCAATTGCTAAACCAGCACCTACAGCAGCAACACCTTGTAGTGCGTCAGCTTCTAGAATTTGGAAAGCAACTACTAAAGCATAGATTGCAGCTGATTCTACTAAGGCTACCCCTAAGATTGAAACAGTTAATAGAAAAGAAATCATTTTTGGATTTTTCCCCATAATATTAAGTGCTTCTTCAGAAAGATATCCTCTCCCAATACCTACACCAAGACCAGCTAAACCAATAGCTAAACCAGAACCTAGATATACAAGCGATTCAGCAACTTCTACTCCACCAGAAATTTTAAATGCAATAATTAACCCATAAATGGCAGTTACTTCTACTAATGCAACAAATAGTACCATAAATGTAAGAATTTTTCATTTGATTTGTGGGTTTCTTGCCATTGCCTTCATAGCACCTGAAACAAGAATACCTTCACCAATACCAGCACCTAAACCAGCTAAACCAATTGCTAAACCAGCAGCTGAAGCAGCGATAAGATCTAAGTTTTTACCAACAACGTCAAATGCTACAACTAAACCATAAATGGCAGCTGATTCTACAAGTGCGATTCCTAAAATAGTAACAGTAAGGAAGAAAGACATCATTTTTTCTCTTTTTCCCATCATTTCCATTGCTTTTTCAGCAAGAATACCTTCACCAATAGCAACACCTAAACCAGCAAAACCGATTGCCATACCCATACCAAGAAAAGCTTCATTTGAAAATGATTCTTGACCTAAGATAGTAAAAGCAACAACTAAACCGTAGATTGCAGCTGATTCTACAAGTGCGATAAATAAAACCATGAAAGTCATTATTTTACCTTTTGCTTCTGGGTTTCTATCAATTGCAGATATAGCTCCTGCAATTAATTTCCCTTCCCCAATACCAGCACCAAGACCAGTAAGACCTATTGCTAAACCAACACCAATTGAAGCAGTTAAAGAAATAGCTTCTGTTGAAAGTGTTTTGAATGCAACAATTAAACCGTAGATTGCAGCTGATTCTACAAGTGCAATACCTAAGATTGTAACTGTTAATAGAAAAGACATCATTTCTTTTCTTTTACCAATTACTTCAACAGCTCTTTTTGCAAGAAGACCTTGACCGATGGCAACACCGATACCAGCAAGCCCAACAGCTAAACCAGGTCCAATATAATGAAGTAAATTTTCCATATAAACCAAATTATTAAGTTATAAATTTTTTATTAGTGTACTTTTGCAACTTTAATAAAGATTGCAATAAGAAGTGGAAATACTAAAGCTTGTATAAGCGCTACCAACATTGCTTGTAAATGGAGAATAATTGGCCCAATAATTGGGAAATCAAAACCAACAAGACTTGTGGTAAGTGCTGAAACAGCTCCAACTAACATAACCATTAATAAACCTCCTGAAGTTACATTCCCAAATAAACGGAATGAAAGAGATATAATTTTAGCAAAGTGACCAATTATTTCTAAAGCTCATAAGAATAAAGAAATAACAATATCAAATATTTTCACTAAAACGAATAATGGATAATCAATATAAGCTGGCATTTTTCCTTTTTCATATGGGATGTAATTTTTTCCTGCAAAAGGTACGTATTCATATAAAGCTTTTAAAAACCCTAAATGCTTAAATTGTTCATAAATAACTATAATAACTCAGATAATAGCCATAGCTACATTAAAGTTAATATCAGCTGTAGGAATTAGAATATAATGTTCTAAATCATGACCAAAAATATTTAAGAAAAATTCTAAAAATACTCCAACTACGTTTGATAATAAAATTATAAAAAACATAAGTGTTATATAAATTTTTGTCCATCTTTTTTCTTCTTTTCCAAGTATATCTTCGAAAAATTCGAAAACTTTCTCGAAAAACATTTCAAAAAATACCACAAAACTAGAATTTCTAAATGTCTTTAATCCTAGGAATAAAAATATGAGTAACGCAAGTATTGTCAGAAGTCCGACAAATACTCAAGGATGCGTATATACTCACACAAACTGTTCCCAAATTTCCGGTAAAAGGTTTTGCATATATACATAAATGTTAAATCTAAAAACGCTAGGAGTATATGAATAAAAAGTAATATTGCAAATATTTTTTAACATCAAAAAAGAAGTATTTTTACATACTTCTTTTGACTGCTAAAAGATTTTTAATTTTATTATTATGACAAAATTTGTAATGAAACTATTAGACCATAAATTGCTAAAACTTCAATAAGTGCAATAAATAATACCATAAAAGCTAAATCTCTTGATTTTTCATGTGGATTTCTGTACATACTGCTAAGAGTTCACCATGAAAGCATTCATTCTCAAATACCAGCTCAAAGTGCAGCTAATCAAACTGATATACCAGCTCACAAAGTAATCAGAGTATTTGCAGGATCAAATCATAATATTTCAAATGCAATCACTAATGAATAAATTGCAGCAGATTCAACTAAAGCAACTGATAAAATAGAAGTTGTAAGAAATAATGATTGAAATTTTGGATTTTTTCCAATTACATCAAGCGCATTATGTAATAAAAATCATTCTCAAATTGCGACTCAAATTCAACCTAGACCGATTGATAAAGCTGCAGCAATAGCTAACACTCAAACTAAATCAGGTTGTGTTAAAATTTGAGTTGAAACAACGAGTCAATATATAGCAACAGATTCAACAAGCGCGATAAATAAAATCATGTAGACTAATATTTTTTTTCTATATTTTGGATTCAAACGAATAGAATCGAGTGCTCATCTTACCATATATCATTCTCAAATTCACACTCACAGTCACGTAAGACCGATCGCTAAACCAGCTCAAATAAGTCATAAGTCAGAAATATTTGCTGTACTCAATAATTGAACAGAGATAATTAAACCATATATTGCTGCGGATTCAACAAGAGCAATTGATAAAATCGTCACCACAAGATAAAAAGAAGAATTTTTATAATCATTCGCAATATATTGAATAGATTTATTTGCTAATAATCATTCTCAAATTCATACTCACAATCAAGCGAGTCAAACAGCTAAGGCTACTCAAATAATACCAAAGCCAAAATCTCCTCAAGCAAATATTTGAAAAGCTATTACTAATCAATATATCGCAGCTGATTCAATCAATGCTAAAAATAAAACCATAAATGGGATAAGTTTATTTTTATTTTCTGGATGATGCGCAATTGAAGAAATAGTGGCTTGCACAAGCTTTCATTCTCAATAAGCAACTCATAATCATGTTAATCAAATCGCTAATCACATAGCTATGGCTGAAAATCCATCAAGTGATTGTGTTCAAATAATTTGAAAACCAATTATTAATCCATAAATAGCTACTGACTCAACGAGCGCAATTCATAAAATTGTAATAGTTAATAACATATTTTTTGATTTTGGATTTTCTCCCATCATTTCAAGTGATTTACTAGAAAGGATTCACTCAGCAACACCAACTCATAATCATGCTAATCATACACTGGTAGCAATTCACAATCAAGCAAAAGTAATTTGAGCATTTTGAAATAATTGAAAACTCATCACTAATGCATAAATCGCCGCAGATTCGACAAGAGCGATAAACAATATAGTTGAAACGAGATAAAATTTTTGATTTTGAGGATCATTTGCAACACTTTCTAGTGATTTATTTGCTAATAATCATTCTCAGATTCACACTCATAATCCTGCAAGTCAAATAGTTAATCAAATAGCAATAGCTATATAAATATCAAGGCTCTCAACTGATATAATTTGAAATGACACAATCAATCCATAAATAGCTGCTGATTCTATAAGAGCTAAAAATAAAATCATATAGGTTAATAACTGAGACTTTATTTTAGGATTTTTAAGTGCCCCGTTAATTGCTCCACTCACCATTTTTCACTCTCAAATTCAGACTCATAAACCAGCTAACCCAATTGCCAATCATGCTCAAATAAGCGCTCATCAAATTTCAGGATTACTGATTATATTTAATGAAATAATTAAACCATAAATAGCTGCTGATTCTACTAATGCAATTCATAAAATAGCAAGGGTAAGGTAAAAATTTGTATTTTTTTCATCTTTTGAAATATTTTCAATCGCATTCTTAGCAACATATGATTCACCAAGAGCTACTCATAAACCAGCCAATCCGATTGCTAGTCATGCTCAAATCATTCCTATATTGAGTGCATCAGGATTTGAAATAATTCAAAACGCTATAATCAACCCATAAATTGCTGCTGATTCTATAAGAGCAACAAATAAAATCATATAGGTAAGTATTTTTGCTTTATTTTTAGGATTATTTTTAATGGCTTCTAATGCTCCACTTATCATGTTTCATTCTCAAATTCAGACTCATATTGCTCAAATTCCTACCGCTAACGCAGATCAAATAATTCCAAAATTATCTGGATTAAGTGATATTATGTTAAATGCTACTATAAGTCAATATATAGCTGCAGATTCAACTAATGCAATTCATAGCACTCACAGAGTTATGTAAAAACCTCAGTTATTTCTATCTACAGAAATAACTTCTAAACATTTTTTTGCTAAAATTCATTCTCAAATAGCAACTCATAATCATGATAATCAAATAGCTAATCAAGCTGCAAGTGCTCATATTCAAGAAATGTCTGCTCCTGATAATAATTGATATCAAACTACTAATCCATAAATTGCAGCTGATTCAATCAGTGCTAAAAATAAAATCATATAAGTCATGAGTTTATTTTTATTTTCTGGATCTTTATTCATAGCATTAAATGCTCATTCTATCATCTTCCCTTCTCAAATTCAGACTCATAAACCTGATAATCAAACAGCAAATCAAATTCATAAAGCTGTAAACGTAGAAATATCTGGCGAAGTTAAAATTTGAAATCACATGATGAGACCATAAATAGCTGCTGATTCTACCAGAGCAATTCCTAAAATAGCAATTGTGAGATAAAACGTGTGCATTTTAGGATTTCTCCCAATCGTTTTCATTGCTTTCATTGTCAAATATCATTGACCAATTGCTACCCCTATACAAGCAAAACCAACAGCAAAAGCTGCTCATAGATTTGAAAAAATTTCCATTTATTTATTTTTAATAATATCGTTATATGTATTATCTCATAAATTTACAAAACAATCAAAAAAAAGTAAGAAATTTCTTTCTTACTTTTTTAAAATTTTCTATTATTTCATTTGAATTGTATCAATTGTTTCTCATGATTGTAAATCAGATGTCATAATATAATTAGTTGAAACAGTAATAGCTGTATCTCAAATCCATAATGCTCTTTTTATATAATCTTTAGAGTAATCATATGCAAATCTAGCCTTAAATTCTCAAAGAGTAGAATCCGCATAACAATAGGTTGGTACATATTGTTGAGTTTTTTGAGCACAATACATAGTTCCATCAATTAACTCTTTACATGTTTCTTCTCAAGATTGAGAATATTTACTACATAAATCTTTTCTTTTGTCTTCTAGGTTTGAAAAATCAATATGCGTCGTTTTATATTTTTGAGTTATTCCAGTATCTTTATTTATTTCAAAACTAAATAAACCTTGATAAAAATCTATTTTTTTATATTGGTCATCGGGAGAATTTATAAATATTTTTGCTGGTAGTAATAACAGATTTTTATTGGCATTCCACATAAACATTCTTGGATTATATGTTGCTTCTGAAGTACTTCCATATTCACCAATTGTTTTTGTAAATTTTTGCGCGACATAAATATCTCAGAGATTTTCTTGAAAATTTCCATTTTCATCTTCTTCAACTTTATCTGCGGGAGCTCTATTATAATCTATTTCATACAAATCAATTTTTATTCCATCGTTAATAGTTCCTCACCATTTATTTTGTGTTGTGTTATATCAAATTCAAATAATGTGATTTTCATCATAAGGATGTAAGTATGTAGAATATCCTGGTATTTTTAATTCTCAAAGTACTTTCGGTTGAGAATCATCTGACATATCAATTACATAAAATGGATCAATTTGTTCAAACGTGACTAAAAATAATTTATCTCACATAAAACGAGACGATTTAAAATCTTCAGTTTTTCCTAACCCATCTAAACTTCATAATAATTTTAGATTTTCATCTAAAGTATATACAGCTGTATTTTTTTCTGGAGAATATTTTTGAGTAATAATTCTAAAATTCCCCTCATGTTCATCCATAGAATATTGATTTAATGGAGAACCTGGAATTAAAGCTGAAGTTTGATAATCTACATTTTGTTTATCTATATTGAGTTTATGAACAATAGTATTACTTCCTCAAAAGAAAAATGGTTGAATACACATCATACCAGGAGCACATCTAAAATTATTTTTTATATATTGTCTATCTGTAATATATAAACTATCTTGGCTCATAAATATTTCAGCACTATTTCCGGCAATCACATCAGTTTCAACATTTTGTTGAATATCACGGATATTTATAGCAGAAATAATATTAAAACTTGGAGAAAATTCGATTTCATCAAAAGAATCTTTATCAGGAAAAGAATATGAAATTTCATTACAATCTACCATATCTCAAGCAGTAACTTCGTAAGGATATTTTTTATTATTTACGAGAGTATTTTGTTTTGAAACATCCGTAGTTTTTGTAAGTTCCATTGATTTTGGCATAATTACACTTGAATCAAATGCCTTATATCATTCTTGATCAAAAAGGTAATATGGAACATAAAACGATTTATTTGATAGCAAATAAAGCGTATCTCAGATTTTTCTTGATTTAGAATAATCACCATCTGAAACAAACATTTTTATCAAACTTGGATTAGATATATCTGTGGTATCAAAAATAATAGTAAAAACTTTTGAACTTGTATTTCATGAATAATAATTATCTGATTTATGTGATTTTGCATGTATATACCCTCAACCAACTATAATTAATCTATTTTCATCAATATATAAAACTGGAGAGCTAATATTATTTGGAATTTTTATTTCTTTTATAATTTTTATATTCTTTGGATCTTGTACGTCTCCAATAAAAACAGATTTTTTATCTTGATTATAAAAATAAACATATTTTCCATCAGTTTTAATGATATCTGATTCATCAACTCATTGAATTTGCGTATTTGTAGAAGAAAAATCTCCTGCTGATACATTTGAAGATTTTGATGATTCTACTGTTTCAGATTCATTAGAATCTAAAGAATCATCCATAATTTCATCAATAACCATATCGTCATAATAATAGTTTCTTTGAGGTTTACTTTTCCAATAATCTTTTATATAGTCATTCATAACTTCATCCATAGCAGAGCATGAAGAAAATGTTTTGAGAGTAAAATCACCACTTGATTCTTTTACTTCTAGCTTATTAATTTCTGATTCGATAGAATTATCTACTTGAGTAGCTCAAACTTGTGAAACTGCAAAGAAAAATAGAACAAATAACATTACAATAAATTTCATAATTTTTTACTTATTAAATAAATTATTTTTCCTGAGTGATACAATTTCCTTCATAAAAATCATTTTCTAAACATGTTGTTTTTTCTAAATTACACACTCTTGTTTGATCATTGAGAGTTGAAATTTGTCCAAAATTATCTTCACACCAAAGTAAATAATCGTCTCTTATGTCAGCCATAAAACTTTCTACTTCAAAAGTATCTTGCATTTGATTATCTTGAGTATTTTCATCTCCACTCGGCATCATCAACATTCTTGTATTTTCAGACTGATCTTGTTCAGATACTTTCATTTCAAGCATAGCAGGTGCAGCTCAGCCAGTTGGCATTATTTTATGTTGAAAATTTTCATCTGGAGAAATTAAATCATCACTTAAATACCAAAAACCAAAAACTGCAAATCAAAATGTAAATACTGGTACAAAAAAAGAGAATAATCAAAATGTTGATTTTTTTTCTTGAGTTTTATATTCTGCCATACTATTGAGTCTATTTTTCAATTTATCAGCAAACACTTGATTTACTTTTATATCTGGATTTACTTCTTGTAATTGGTGAATTGCTTTTTTTATATCTTCCTTAGAATCTTTGAATTCAGGATGATATTTCAGCAATTGTTCGTACATTTTTTTATCTGAATTCATATTAGATTAAAAATAAAATAAAAAGGAAAATAATAAAATTTGCAGCTATGTTTTTTAAATTTCTAGAAACTATTTTTTTACAATTATCTTCAGATTTCCCAGTTATTTCAGAAATTTCTTTATAACTTAGGTCTTCCCAAATACGTAAAATTAATATTTCTTTTTGTTCTGGCTTGAGTGTATTTAAAAAATTCATTACTTCAGTGAGCTTATCTTTATTATCAATATCTCATGAAAAATCTTTATATTCACCTAAATCAAAACACTCTTCTATATCGGCTGTTTGTTTATTTGTTCTGTAGTAATCAATCACTTTATTTTGAGCAATGGTATAAATCCAAGATTGAAAACTAAAATTTGATTTTTGTGTATCAAATTTTCAAATAGAATTCATTGCTTTTATAAATACCTCACTTGTGATATCTTCTGCGACTTCGCTGTTTGTAGTTTTTAAATAAATAAATTTATAAATTTTATTTATATATTTATCATACAATTCTCAAAATTTTGCAAGATCACCTGATTGACACGCGAGAACAATTTGTTTATCTTCCATACTCAATCTAACGAAAATAAAATAAAAAAGTGACAAAAAAAATACTTTTACTTTATTGTAAGAGTATTTTTAATTTTATCAATTTACTTCACACAATCTTTAGATTAAAAGATTTGAGAAACTAAATTTTGAACTTGAGATGTATTTTGAGAAATATTATTTTGAGAGAAAAATATTTCTTCTAATTCTTCTTTTTCTTCTCAAGTAAGGGTTCAAGGACTGAAATAATACTGATATAAATAATATCTTTTTTTTGATTCTAAAAAATTTACCTGTTCTTTATTCATATTATCAAGTGATTTGATTGCTCAAAATACTTGAGTCAGAAAATTATCTTTATCAATATTTAACGCTGCAACAAAATTTAGCAGATTTTCTCTAGATGGCAAATTATAATCTTTGGATAAAAATTTTAATATTAAATCTTTATGGTTTGGAGTTTCATGAATTTCAACTCATGCATTTAAAAATAACATATTTATTTATGTAACCAGATAAAACTCCTTTTTTAGTTTTAATGGTGATACGCGGTACCCTTTTTCATACATTGCACTCTATAGATTTGCTCTAAAAGCATCATAATTGCTTGAGCATGTGGAAACGTCATAGGAGAAAAACTTAGTTTCCTATCTATGTGGTTTTGAATTTTACTATAATCAACTCAATACGCTCATCATATAACAAAAACTAAATTTGCAAAATCCATTTGCGTTTTTTCTACAAAATCATAAAAATCTTCAGTCGATAAAAATTTAGAATCAATATATAATAAAACTTTATACCCTTTTTGTTTTTCTAAAAATTCTGATAAAATTTTTGTCTCTTCAGCAACAATTTCATCAGGAGTTTTCCTTTTACTTGGTTTGAGTTTTATAAAATCTACTGATTTTCATAATCTTTTTGTAAATTCATCAATTGGTTGCTGATAATGTTTAAAACTATCAACAAATGAAATTAATTTTATCATTATTACTTTTCTTGATTAAATATATTTTTTACTGCCATTTTTATTCTTTGAAATACACTTGGAAATGCATCTTTCCTCATTTTATCAATTCTTTCTTCCGTAAGTGGAATCCTTTCTCAAATTGAATTCTTTTTATTATTCATAATACAATATAAAAAAATATTTTACTATTTATACAATATTACAAAAATAAATCAACAAAAAAAAGGACTCAGTGTCCTTTTTTATAATTCTATAAAGAAACTATTTTACTTTCTTCTCATCTCACCGTCAATTCATATCAACCTTGTTCGAGTGTTTTAGGAGTAATAGCAATTCTATTTGGAATTCCAAATAACTCACAGTCTCCTGCTTTTTGTCAGAATCCAAATTTTTTCCCTTTCCTATCGTCCAAAATAACTGTATTTCATTGAGATTCTAAATCAGTAGCTAATTGAGTAGCAACGTCTAAATTTTCGTCTCACATTACGATAATATAGTGGCTTGCTGGAGCAATAGATTTTGGCCAAGCTATTCACTTTTCCGTCATAAAAGCTTCGGAAATTACTCACATTAAACGAGAAATCCCAATTCCATAACATCCCATTAAAACATCTTGAGGTTTATTATTTTCGTCTCACATTTTTAATCAAAATGCATTTGAAAATTTTGTTTCGAGTGGAAAAATGTTTCCAACTTCTGAAGCTTTTTCAATTATATGTTTTTTTGATCCACATGAACTACATTCAAAGTTTTTTTCACCATCTAAAACTTCTTCATTATGACCAAGACCACAGTCTTCACAAACGTAAATTGTATCTTCCCCAATTGGAGTAATCACTTGAAATTCATGAGAAAATTTATCGGTAAAATCTCATCCGTCAGCCACGCACATAACCGTAGAATCTTTCAACCCTAAACGTGCAAAAATATTCATATACACGTTTTGCATTCCTGTATAATACTCCTCAAATTCAGCATTATCAATATGAAATGAATAGGCGTCTTTCATCAAAAATTCTCTTCCTCTTAAAATCCCAGATTTTGCTCTTTTTTCATTTCTAAATTTATTTTGTATTTGATACACACATTTTCCTGCATCTTTATACGACTCAATAAATTCATTCATCAGTGGAGTTACCACTTCTTCGTGTGTTGGATTTAACGCATATTCTTTTCCTTCACTTGCAGGAATTTTAAATAAAACATCTACTTTATCCCATCTTCCTGTTTTTTCCCAAACATCTTTTGGAGAAAGAGCTGATAACAACATTTCATTTGCACCATAATTATCCATTTCTTCTCTGACAATATTTTCTATATTTCTCAAAACTTTTAATCAAAGAGTTGTATAATTGTACACTCCTGCCATAGTTTGTCTGATAAATCCTGCTTGCAATAAAATCCCAGTGGAAATATTATCACTGATATTTGGTCTTGTTTTTAACGTTTTGAACGCAAAATTTGATAATTTTAACATAATATATTTTTTTAATAATTAATTTTTTTAATTAAATGTAATAATCCCTCAGCCTTTCAGACAGCTCCCTTTAGAATAAAGGGAACAAGTTGATTATAGTTCTTGTTTTATTTTTATTAGTACTTTTTGAATATCATTTTGAATTTCTTCATTTGTAATTCTTAAGATTTTAAATCATCTTTTCATAATCAGTTCATCTTTAATCTTATCTAAATTCATAATCTCAGATACTTTATGAATACTTCCATCCACTTCTATAATAAGTTTTTTATTCGCTATATAAAAATCTGGGATTATAAATCTATCATATCAATTATTTTCAGTATAGACATAAAATATCTTTTGCCTTAAAATTCTTACTCATAAAGTATCTCATCTAATATGATTCCATAAAAGTTTTTCAGATTCTGTCATGTTATTTCTTAAATCCCTAGCTATTTCTTTTAACCTATCAGGTATGTGGTAAGTCATAATTTATTTTAATTAAATGTAATAATCCCTCAGCCTTTCAGGCAGCTCCCTTTAGAATAAAGGGAACAAGTTGATGTTTATTTTTCTCTATTTCATATTCCCTCCTTTAGTATTAAAGGAGGGCTAGGGTGGATTATTATTTTTTCATATAACAAAAAACTCCCTTAATAAAAAGAGAGTTTACAAAAATATTTTCTATTTATGCAGCGTAAAACTCCCTTAAAATTAAGGGTTTACGGGATGCAGGCTGATAGAAAATATTTGAGTCATATTTGATATATAAATAGTAATTATCCAAAGATTACGCACAAGTACACAAAAGTCAAAAAAATAAATCACTTTGCAATGTAAAGTGATTTAAACTAGAAATCAAACATATCAGTAATTTCTCAAAAAATAGAAGATTTTTTCTTTTTTTTGTAATCTGCTTTATGAGAATATTCAGATTCTTTTGAATATTGTTTTTCATAAGTTTCATGGATTTGATTTTCTTTTTCGATAAGTTTTTCTAACTCACCTTTATCTAACCAAATACCTCTACATTCTGGACAATAATCAATTTCAACTCCTTTTTTTTCACTCATTAAAAGTGTTACTTCTTTACAGCTTGGACATTTCATACGTATCTTTTTAATTAATAAGCAAAAAGATTATATCCAAAAAAATAATTCTGAAAAGTAGTATTTTCAAAATTATTTATTCGTAAAATATTCATGCAAACTTTGAGAATCTCTATCATCATTTGCAGCCTTTAATTTTCTATATTCATTTATTTTATCAGTAACGGCAGCTGGATTTTTTGGCATAACTAATAAAATTCAAATCCAACTTGGTATTTCATCAATATGTTTTTGAACTTCTGCTGTATATTTTTCAACTTCTTGAGTTTCAGAAATATTTTTTAATTGTTCCATAAATATTTTTATAATAATATTTTTCTTTATTCTATCAGATAATAAAAATAATTTCAAATATTTGACAATTATATATTATTTTATATAAATGTTTTACTGAAAAAAAGGAAGGATAATAGATATGGAGAAAACTGTCTTTGAATTTAGCGAGTACTCAATGATTTTTTATATGAAACATGTTAAACTCATTAAAAAATTATGTGAAATCTCAACAAATTTTTCAAATAATGTCGAACAACTTATACAGTCTCAAACGAGGATTTCCTCGATAGAAAATTGTTTATTCCAGACTGTGAAAGAAATTGAAGAAAAGGATATTTTAGACGATTTTGAAAGAAAAATCATCATTGAAAAATATTTTCCAAGTATCAGTTATGTCCAATAAAAAGTGCGAAACGCACTTTTTATTTTAAAATCTTTTTGACATCCACTCAAAAATTATTAGATTTGGTTTTACTCAATTTCGAGTGCAACAAGATGGAGTTTACACAATGTTAGCGAATACTTGCCAACAAAATATCCAATGTACATTGGATAATGCTATGAAATCGACTTCTGGTCCACTACGAGTAGAAGTAAATAATGCCAAACAACAAATTACAAAAATTTTTGAAGAATATACTTCTCTCAAAAAGTTAAAAATTGCTGTTCGACATATTTTAGATAATTTGAATATTTTTTCGGGTTTCAAACAAAAAATTCAAAAACTTCTGAAAAAATTAAAATAAAAAAAGGTTACCATAAAAAAATCGACACATTGTGTCGATTTTTTATTTTGAAATATTTTTGACATTAATAATATTTTCATTATAAATATTCTTACAATTTCATAAATGACTGAATCGTGACGATCACAGGTTTATGGAAACGTACAAAAAAGGAAATACTATGAAAAAATTGTCTCAAAAACTTACTTCACTATTAGTGAGAGCAAGAACAGCTGACACTTCTAGCAAAGATACAATTCGTCGCGAATTTAATACTGGTGAATTAGTAATGATCCGAAAAACTCCTTGGACAAATTACTCGCTCAACGAAGATGACTTAAACAAACTAAAACAAATTAAGCATTTAGTTGGCTCGGTACTACAAGAGCGTCAATGCAAAAAACAAGGCAAAAAAGCTCGCAGAAATCGTCGATTAGAACACAATCAGCAGCAGAATAATTTTGCAACTGATGATTTAAACGAAGAGAATGTATACGATGAGGACTTATGTGAAGAATTTTCTAACACTGAAGTCAGCGCTGAAGTTTCACAAATAAATGTAAATTGTGAAGTAACGTCTCAAGCAGCATAACATAGTAAAAAGTTCCCGGCACAATTTGTGTCGGGCTTTTATTTTGCCTTAAAATAAGGAAATATTTACAGAATTAGCACATAAGATAAAAAAGTGCTAAAAATATTTTGACAAGAAATATTTTTTGAATAATATATGTGCAAGTCATAAAATTATGACGATAAAAAAATTCATTCTTACCTTCCATTTTTAAGGTAAGGTGGCTGAAAGCCGGATGGGTTATAAAAAAATTATTAAAAATATTAATTTCTAAAAAAATTATTATGTGAAAAATTATTGGTATCGATTTAGGTACAACAAATTCTTGTGTTGCTTTCATGGAAGGATGAGAAGCAAAAGTTATTAACAATGCTGAAGGTAATAGAACAACTCCTTCTATTGTTGCCCATAAAGATGGTTCAATTATTGTTGGGACTCCAGCAAAAAGACAAGCTATTACAAATCCTGCAGGAACAATTTTTTCTGCAAAAAGATTTATTGGGAGAAAATTTGATGAAGTTCAAGATGAAATTGCTTCAGTTCCATATAACGTTGTAAAAGGTTCAAATGGTGAAGCTCTTATCGAATTTGATGGAAAACAAGTAAGACCAGAAGAAATTGGTTCTCACGTTTTAATGAAAATCAAAGAAGATGCTGAAAAATTTTTAGGACAAAAAGTTACAGAAGCTGTTATTACTGTTCCTGCTTACTTTAACGATGACCAAAGACAAGCTACAATAAACGCTGGTAAAATTGCTGGTTTAGAAGTAAAAAGAATTGTAAATGAACCTACTGCTGCTGCCCTATCATATGGTGCTGGTAAAGGGAAAAATGAAAAAATCGCTGTTTACGACCTTGGTGGTGGTACATTTGATATTTCTATTTTAGAACTTTCTGATGAAGGTACATTTGAAGTACTTTCTACAAATGGTGATACTCATCTTGGTGGGGACGATTTTGATAAAGTAATCTTAGATTATATTATTGATGAATTTAAAAAAGACCAAGGAGTAGATCTTAGAAATGATGCAATGGCTCTTCAAAGAGTAAGAGACGAAGCGGAAAAAGCAAAAAAAGAACTTTCAACTACAACTTCATATGATATTAACTTACCATATATTACGGTTGATTCATCTGGTCCAAAAAACTTAATGATGAGTATTTCTAGAACGAAATTTGAAGAATTAATTTCTGACTTAGTAGAAAGATCTCTAGAACCTTGTAAAAAAGTATTATCAGATGCTGGATTATCTGCAAGTGATTTAGATCAAGTATTACTTGTTGGTGGTTCTACAAGAGTTCCTTTAGTTATATCTAAAGTTGAAGCTTTCTTCGGAAAAAAACCAAACTCTGGTATAAACCCTGATGAAGCTGTTGCTATGGGTGCTGCTATCCAAGCTGGGATTATTGGTGGGGACGTTACTGATGTATTATTACTCGACGTAACTCCTCTGACTCTTGGTATCGAAACTATGGGGGGAGTAAGAACTGCAATGATTGCTAGAAATACAACTATTCCTGCAAATAAAACTGAAACTTTCTCTACTGCTGTTGATAACCAACCAAGTGTAGAAATTCATGTACTTCAAGGTGAAAGAGAAATGGCTGCTGACAATAAATCTCTTGGTAGATTTATCCTAGACGGTATTGCTCCAGCTCCTAGAGGTGTACCTCAAGTTGAAGTATCATTTGATATAGATGCTAATGGTGTACTAAAAGTTAAAGCAAAAGATAAAGGAACAGGAAAAGAACAACATATCACAATCCAAGGATCTACTGGTATGGACGAAGCTGAAGTTGATAAATTAGTAAAAGAAGCTGAAGCAAAAAAAGAAGAAGATAAAAAGAAAAAAGATTTAGTTGATGCAAGAAATCAAGCTGATTCAGGAGTAGCTCAAGCAGAAAAAATGCTTGCAGACAATGCTGATAAAGTAGAAGACGCTGATAAAACTTCAGTTGAAGAAAAAATCGCAAAAGTAAAAGAAGTTCTCGGTAAAGCTGATGCTTCAAAAGAAGAATTTGAAACTGTAAACAAAGAATTACAAGATACTATGATGCAAGTAGGTCAAAAGTTATACTCTCAACCAGGTGCGCAAGGTGCTGCTGACCAAGGTCAAGCAGAACAAAAAGCAGACGACGGAGTACAAGATGCTGACGTTGAAACTGACGGAGATGATAAAACTACTAGAGTTTAATAGTTTAAATAATCCTGATACAATAAAATACAACCCTGTAAATAGGGTTGTATTTTTTTTATAATCACAATATATAGAAATATATATAATATGAATTCAAAGATATCTATATATAGTTTTTAACAAGAAAGTAAAAAACATGTTGATACTTCTAAAAATTAAGCTATCATAGAAATTATGGATAATAAAAAAAGCAATATCCATTACATATACAATTGTGTATATTTTATTTGTTAATTACTTAAAATGGTAATTTTTCGCACAAAAAAAAGATACTAAAATGAATTAAATAATCAACTTCAGTATCGTAGTCCATATTATTTTTCTAATTAGAAAAAATATGAAAAAATTCTTGCCGGAATTTTCATAAAGTATATGGTGAAGTTTTAATTTTACAAATTTTAATAATAATTTTTTTAACTTATGCCAAAAAGAATCAAAGTACTTAAAGAGACTAGTACATGAAGAAATAAATTATTTAAAGATAATTTCACATCAAAAACTATGACTGATAAAGAATTCATACATCAAATAAATTCTTGAAATTATACAAAATACCATACAAGATTTATAAATTGAATTGAAACTGCTGTATCAAATCCTGATAGTAAAGTTGATAATAATTTATGATAAAAAAAGCAATCCAATTGGATTGCTTTTTTATTTATCTAAAATATTTTTATCTAATAATTCTTTTTCCATAGAATTTAAGTCATACCTTAAATCGTGTACTTTTTGTTCTAGTTCTTGAATTTTATAGCCTGCATAAATTCATAATATTGATAAAATTATTACTACATGTTCTAAATTAATTTCCATAATATCTTTATTAATAAATATAATTTTAATACAACTCCAAAACTACTATTTCTGGGAAATTGAGAAATCTCATTGGGATTGCTGTTTCTCAGATTCCTGAGGAAACGTAGAGCTTAGTAAATTCTTCTTGGGAAAATCATTTATCGAAATTTCCAGTGGTTGGAATAACTGATTTATACAAACCAGGAATACGTAATTGTCCCCCGTGAGTGTGACCTGCAAGTGTGATGTCTGCGATATTATTAGAATACTTGAGCGTTGTGTCTGGATTATGAGCTAAAACGACTATATTATCGCTTGGAGTGAATTCTTCTAACAAAGAGGTATCATCTTCCCTGTTCCAGTTACTCCCCAGTCCTACGAGCGTAAAATTATCCAATTTTACGCTTGTATTATTTAAATAGTTTGTTCAAAGATTATCTAAAACTGTTTTTAGCTCATCACGAAGTTTTGGTCCTGGCTTTTCTACATCATGATTTCATAAAACCCAGTAGACTGGTTTATTTATTTCTCAAATCGGAGCAAATAATTTTTCTAAATCTTTTAGTTCAGGTTGATAGGTAAAATCCCCTGCTATAAAAACATAATCTGCTTGGATATTATTTATTTTTTCTACTGCTTTTGATAAAAATTTTTCTGTTTTATATTTCCCTAAATGCAAATCAGAAATTAAAATAATTTTTGATTCAAATCCTAGATCTATTTTTTCATTTTTTATAATAATTATTTGAGGTTCTACAAAACGCATCCAAATAAATAACAAACTCAAAAAAATAAACAATATTCTCAATCAAATATGTATTTTTTTAAAAAATATAAAAAATAATAGGAATGGGAAAACAGAAAAACTTCCATAAAAAATAATTTCGCGCATAAAAGATTTTTAAAAATATTATGTATATACTAATTTATTTTAGAATAAAAGAAATAAAAAAATATTTTTTTGACAGTTTAAATATTTCACTTAGAATAAAGATACTTAATTTTACAAAATGAGGTAGAAAAATATGGATGTATCATTTTATGGTTACAACCTACTTGGAGCTACTCTCATTTTGATGAGTATGCTTTATTTGAGCGAAATTGCTCTTCCAAAAAATAAATTTGGAGTGAAAAATTTCTTTGAAAAATATCAACCATACTTAAGTGCAAATAATATCAGTATCTTACGAGCTCCATTTGGAATTTTAATTGGATTTTATATATTTTTTTATGCAAAAAGCATGAATAATAATGAAATATCTATAATTATCCAATTGATTATATTTTTAAGTATAACCGATAGACTCGACGGACAAGTTGCAAGAGCTCTGAATCAAACTTCTGATTACGGAAAAAAACTCGATGCACTGTGTGATAAAATATTTGATTTACCAATTTTACTTGCATTGAGCTGGCATGTACATCCTTATATTTTTGGATTAATGCTTGTTTTAACAATTGTAGATTGTGTCGGTCAGCAATTACGATCTCAAATGATAAACAAAGCTGCAGTACTTATAGGAAAGCTAAAAACTTCCTTTAAATTTGGGCTTATAATAGTATTAATTTTATTTTTAACAAAAGTTGAAATAAAACTCATACCATTTGCATTTGAGATTATAATAACAGCTTGTATAGCTTGCTTTATTTTTACTCTCTGGTCAATGGGATTAAAAGTATTGGCAATCTATCAAACACAACAAAAAACCGCGTAACACGCGGTTTTTTTATTGTTGTAAAGAAAAAATTTTCGTTCCTTTTGTTGGACTTGTCACTGTGATATTATTTGGAAGTAATAATTGTTGTGAAATTTTTAAAGTATCTGGTTTTGAGAAATCTACTTTATTTTCTCAAAAATTATTTGTATCATTAAATTGTTTAATTTTATATAACGTGTTGGCAATATCTGTATAATCAGAAATACCATATTGTTCTCTAATTATTTGCCAAAGAGTATCATCTTTTTGGACCTCATAAGATTTATTTTTTATTTCCTCATTCTTTTCAATATTTTCTTGAGGTTTATTTTCATCTCATAGATTTTCTGCAGCAGGAGTTGTATCTTCAATAATTTCTACATTTTCTACTGGATTTTCTTGATTCATTGTATCTTCTGATATATCGTCAATTTTTTCAGATATTTCAGTTTCACTATTATTTTCTTGATTTTTATTTGGATTTAAAACATAATTTTGAGTATCTATTTGAGATAAATTTTTATTTAATTCATCCATTCAAGAATCAACAGTATCTAAATTTGAAGTATTAATTTGAAAATCTCTATTTATATTTTTCTCTATTGTACCATCTTGTGATAATTCATAAGCTTGTCCAAATGGTCCATTCTCTCAAATTTTCATAGAATAATTCATCGGAAAAACTTTGACTGTTTCTCATACTTTTTGTATACTCATTTTTCACATATTATTCCAGTCAATTTCTGAAACATTTTGTAAATAAAAAATATTATTATGAGATAATAAATTTTTTAGAATATTTAACTGAGAAATATTTTCAATAATCAATCATTCTTGAAGCATATCTTCTAACAATTCTTTTTTATCAACTCACGTTTCAGATACAATTTCTTTTCATTCGATAATTTTTTGTAGATCTTCAGACAGTTGATTTTTTTCCTGATTATTTTCTTCTGGAATGTATGGTCCTAAGGTATCAAGTGACATAATTATGATATTATATATTATTTGTTTCATTATATCATACATAAAAAATTTACACAAAAAAAAGAGTCTCATACTATGAGACTCTTTTATGTTAGATTAAAAACCACGATTTTCTTTTACTCCAAGTAGAAATTTATGAATTTTTACTACATCATCGCTCGGATTTTGTTCCGCACGCTTTTGATTAAAAATTTTATAAATTTCCATAAACGCTCCTTGAGGTAAGCTTGAAAAAATCCAATCACCTCTAAGGTTATATGAGTGTAATTGTTTTCTTACACATTGAAAATCGAGCACTTTTTCTTTCACCCAAGCTTCATCAACTTGAGATGAAACATCAGCGGTATCAACTTCAGGTTTATGCATTAATGACTCATCAACAGATTCGCTCACTGAAGTTTCAACGTTTTGCTGAGTTTCAACGTTTTGCTGATTTTCTTCAGATTGTTGAGATTTATCATTTTGCTGAGAATCAACATTTTGCGAAGCAGCAGATTTATCAATACTTTGCGAAATATCAGACGAACTAACAGTATAGTTGGTTGAAATATTAGCAACATCATTTTGATGATAATCCCTACCTCGACCAAGTTTATCAATTTCATCAGACTGATTATTAAAGCGGTAAATAGCTTGCGATGTAGCTTTTTGAATATCTTTAATATTTTCCTGATTATCAGACGCTTGAGTTATCGCAGCATTGACTACCGAATATTGTTGTACAGCAGAAACCATCTGAATTGCTTGAGAACCAATTGCTTGGCCAACTTGTTCCATAATACTATCTGATTCATCAACATTCGCTGGGTTTATTAAACCTTTATCTGCACCTTTTAATAGACTAGACATAATCTTTTTCTCCTGAAGTTTCTCGATTATTTTCCAAACTAACATTATTACTAAAATAGCAAAAATTGCTATCAAAGTACCAATTATAAATTGCCATAGTGGCCATTCTGGAGAAAGTAATAAACTTTCCCAAAAATTCATACTCATCTAACCTCCTTTACTATTTTAGTGAATATGTAGTAATATAATACTTAAAACAGAATATTGTCAAATTATTTTTTTATGTTATAATTTTTTATATGCCCTCTTTTTATAGCTTTTTTATCAATGATTCTTCTTGTTAATTTTTGTCCTTCTCTTTCTGCTCAACCATCAGAAGCATCCAGTGGAACTGGTTTCACTTTTATAAAATCTATTCATAATCTCATGGCTCCTCCATCTGTTATAAAATTATCTCAAATCATCACTGTTTGCTCTGGATGAGAGTCCATTATTTGCAAACATATTTCAAAATTTTTTCTATGTGGTTTTGCATATTTAGAAGTTAGAATTGGTATTCCTAAATCTTCTAGTGGCTGATATCTATCAGATTTTTTCATATTTGAATCTATAATAATTTTCCAACCATTATTATGTAATTGTATGATTTTCTCTAAATTTTTTGGCAAAATGTATCCATGATGCGGAGCTATACATTCGTCAACATCTAAAATAATAGTGGTCTTTCAATTGCTTCTTAATTTTTCAAAATCAATATCTAAAAATGTATCAACACTTTCTAACAAATCCGTTGTCTTTTTTGAAAATAATAACCTAAAATAATGAGTAATTTTAGAAAAATCCAATCATTCTCTATTAAAATCTTTTTCTACTACACTTACTAGTTCTTCAGTTGTATTTCTTGGAGTTGATTGTGATGTTTGCATAAATAAATTTATATAATTATTACAAGTATTATAAGTAAAAAAAACAAGCTGTAAAATTAAATTTTTACGACTTGTTTTTCTTCTGGAATCATTGATGAAATATTTTCTAAAATTTGAGAAAATTTTTTGAGAATTTCTTGTTTTCATGCGATATTATCTCATAATTCTCTTGTAATATTATATCTTTGTGAAATTTTATTATGGAGTGTTTTTAAATTATTTATAAAATTATCTGATTTTTTTATTTCATGATCTAAAATATTATGAAATCAATGGCAGACAATTTCCATATCATTTATAAATAAAATTTGTTTATCTAGAAATTCATGTTCACTTAATTTTTCATCTTCAAAGAAGATATATCCTTTTTTCATACTCAAATATTTAAAAAATATTATATGTTTTGTAATTACATTATATATTTCTTTCTTAAGAAAAACTAAAAAAAAGCAAAGAAAATATTATTTCTCTGCTTTATTTCTCTTCTAATTCAAATCCACAATCTAACCATCCGTCAGTTCATCAAGCTAAATCTACGACATATTCAAATCCTGCATTTTTCATATAATTAAGTAGAAATGCTGTTCTATTTGCATGCCGACAATAAATAAAATATTTTTTATTTCTGTCTAATTTTCATAATGTATCAAAAAAATCTTCTTCATACATATTTAAATACAGATCAACTTTTGGAAGCACTCAAAAATATACGTGTTCTTCCGGAGCACGCACATCGACTACTGTCACATCTTCATTATACATTTTTTCATTAAATTCTTGAGCTGAAATTGTTTTAAAAGTCATATTTTTATTTCCTATTTTCTCCCCTTTATTTTAAGGGGGAGATGTCTCAAAGACAGAGGGGGTTATGAAGTAAATTTATTCAAAGTATTCTAATAATTCTGGTATTTCAAAAGTGTTTGATTTTGAATTAAAGTGTCCTGAGTTTGGAAATTCTAAAATTTCAACATCCTCAAGCATACAATAATATTCTTCTGCTTTTTCTAAATCAATAAACTCATCGTTTTCTCAAAGACATAAAATATATTCATTTCAGAAATCTTCGAATTCTAGATCTGCTTGGAGGTTATATTCAACTAAATTTTCATATGAATCTCATAAAAAATCTTTTCATAATTGCTGAGAAGTTTCTGGGAAACTTGGTCATACAAATATTGCTTTTATTCCTGAAATTTTATGTTCATGAATAATTCTAAGTGCTAATTGGCAACCTAAAGAATGTCCAATAATAATGTCTCATTTTTTAAAGTTTTTCACTTCTTCTGAAATACTATCTATTTGCTCTGCAAGTACAGGAAAACGCGCATTTGGTAAATCTGGTGTAAATACTTCAAAACCTCTTTGTTCTAACTCTTTTTTTGCCCATGGAAACCAATGATTATCTCATTTCCCTGCCCAACCATGTAATAAAATTGCTTTTTTCATTTTTTATAATTGATTATATATTTTTTGTAATAGTTCTACTTGCTCAGAAAGTTCTCAAAAATTATCTTCCAGAGTCCGATCTGTATAATATTTTCCTGTTTTTTGTGATTTATATAAATTGCACATTGGAAAATATAATTGTTTTTCTCCGTGAATTTTATTTGTGAGAATATTATTTCTTTTTGTTTCAAATGTGAGAATATTTTCATTAGGATATTTAATTGCCCAACCATCAAGATAATAAAATGGAAATTCTCATCCTTTAGATTCTGCTAAATTTTTATAGAAATCTATCATCGCGTCATAAATTTCTTCTTGGCTGGCATTATCATGATAAATTCAAGCTTTTTCTAGTGCTTGTCTTTTGACATGTGTTGGATCAAATGCAATATTATCAAAATACACTCCAGTGTCTCAAGCTATTACTGGAGCATCTAGATTAAAATAGGGTTCTACTTTTTGTAAAGCATTTTCACTTGGTGTTTTCCCATTTTCTTCAACATCTACCAGATTTGGAACTTTTTCTATGACAAAATCGTTTGCTATAAACTGTGCCAAAAGATTCATTCTCTCTAATTTTTGTTTATTTCCTGTTGCAAAATATATTTTTTTCATAATTCAATCTTATTTTTAATAACTCTTTTGTCCTAACGGACATTTACTCTTTACAAGAGCAAAACATATATAAAGTCCCTGCTCTTAGCAAGAGTAGGGATTTAGGGAAGAGTTGTCTCTAAGGTAATTATCACACTAATCCTTTTCTTTTCATAAATGCTTCGTTTGAAACTTCTCTTCCCATAAAATCTTGAAATAATTCCGCTGCTGGTTTACGTGTTCATTGACCAATAAGAGTATCAACTAATTTTTGCCCAACTTTTGGATCAAACATTCCTTGTGATTCAATCGTATCAAATACATCTGCTTCAAGTATTTCGGCCCACATATAACTGTAGTATCCAGCTGAATATCCTCAACCAAAGATATGCGAAAAGCTACAATACATTTTATAATCTTCTCATCTTTTCGTAATTCAATAATTATTTACAATATCGAGAGTTTTTTGATCAAGTTCTTTAATATTTTCAGGGATTTCTTCACTATATAAATGCATATCTAAAAGCGCATAGGTATTTTGCCCTAACACTCCATTTGCTGACATGTAGGTGTCTAAATCATCAAGTGTTTTGATAATTGATTCTGGAAGTGTTTCACCAGTTTGGTAATGTTTTGCGAGTTTAATAAGACTTTTATTATTACTTACCCAGTTTTCTAATAGTTGAGATGGAAGTTCTACAAAATCCCATTCTACATTAAATCCTGAAAGTTCACTCAGAGGAGATTGAGAAATCATTTCGTGAATAGCATGACCAAATTCATGAAACAATGTTTCTACATCTCTAATTGATAAAAGTGTTTCTTTTGTTTGAAGAAAATTACAACAATTAATAACCACTGGTAATTTTTCAATTCATCAAAAATTTGATTTTTCTCTCAAATTATCTGCCCATGCTCATCCTCTTTTTTCTTTTGAATAAAATGCATCGAGTAGATAATATGCTATTTTTTCATCATTTCTGTACACTTCATACGTTTTTATAGATTCTCAATATACAGAAGCTGAAATTTCTCTCATTTCAATCCCAAGAAATTCTTTTACAAACGTATGTAAATATTCTAAAACATTTTCATATTTAAAATATTTTTTGAGTTCTTTTTCATCTAAATTATATTTTTCTTCTTTGAATTTTCTTGAATAAAATCCCATATCGTAAGAATGTAGCTCAGTGAGATTAAAATATTTTTTGAGTTCTTCCCTTTCTTCTAGTGCTTTTATTTTTGCTGTTTTTGAAATACCTTGGATAAGTTCAAAAACTTGCTTTGGCGAATCTGCCATTTTAGAATTTAGAGACATCTCAGCATAATTTTCATATCAAAGAATTTCTGCTTTTTGTTTTTTATTTTTAAGAATATTGAGAATAATTTCTCTATTATCAAATTTTCCTTTTGAAGCAAATGAATTTTGAATTTTTTCAAAATCTTTTCTGATATTTGCATCACTACAATATTTTAAAATAGCTACATAACTACTCGGATCTGCATCAAATAAATATCCAGATTTATTTTTATCTGCTGCAGCTTTTTTAGCATTATTTAAAATATCTTCTGGAAGATCTTTTATTACTTCAAAATCTTCAATAATATATTCAAAAGTCGCTTCATCATCAACAATATTATTTGAAAAATCATTTGATAATTTTGCTCAAATTTTATTTAATTCTTTGAGTTTATTTTTTTCTTCTTCTGGTAAATCTATCCCAGAATCTTTAAATCCTTTGAGTCTTATTTCTAATGCTCTTTCTTGGTCTGCATTTAAATCACAGTTTTCAAAACAATATTTTGTTTTTTCATAGTAGTTTTTATTGTAGGTTACATAATTTCAAAAATCTTGTAATTCTGGTCTAAAATCTTCTATAATTTTTCTCATTTGATCATTATTATTCACATTTTGATAATGATTTAAGAGTGACCAATAATAATCAAGCAATCCTTCATCCTCAAAACTCTCAAATGTAATTTCTTCGTTTGGTTTTGCTAATAATTCTTCAAATTCTTTTTTATCTATTTCTAATAATTCTTTTAAAATTTCTGGAGCAATTTCTAAAGCTCATTGGCTAAATAAAAATGCTAAATCTGGAAATTCACTTTTTTTCAATTCTTGTATAATTTTATCTTTCATTTTTTATCGTTAGTTTCTAATAATTTCCACTCGTATTGTAATGAATATTAATATTTCATCAAACAAAAAAATCTCGAAATATTTCGAGATTTTTATTATTGAAGCGTTTCATAAATATTATTTATTTCTGCCTGAGAAAGTGCTCTATTGAAAATCATGATTTCATCTATTTTTCATTCTATAAAACTTATATTTGGATTTGGGTTTGGCCTTCAAATGAAAATATTTTCAGGTGTTTTATTGACGTCCCCAGATAGTAAAATATTATTTGCTGATCCAACTAATGTATTGTCTACAATCAATTCTACTTTATTTTGATCATATCTGAGCATATATATTCATTTATGATCTTGACTATAGAAAGAACTAGACACATGTCAATCAGAATCATTTGATAATTGAATAAAAGAAGTTCCATCCCCTCTAATCCTATATCAATATGAATCATCCATCGTGTTTCAAGTATAGTGAACCATTTTGTTAATTAAAAATTGTTCTTTTGAATTTTTTACGAGATTAATCTTAAAAATAAAAGTAAATCATTTAAATCAATCTAATTCATCACTATGATCAATTTCAATATAATCATCCACTCCATCAAAAACCATTTCTCAATTTACTGGAGTTGCTAAACCTGAATTATTTTCATCATGTATTGTCCCATGATTGTTATTTCCTGATAAATCTGCTAATTTCCCATCCGAAGTGAGAGTTTCCATATCCCAGTATCAAACTAAAGATTCATCAAAAAATCATTTTTCTGCTGCTTTGAGTTCTATAAAATTATCTTCTCAAGTTATATTTACAAGATTTTCTTCTGTTGCATTTGAAAAAATCACATCATAGGTTTGTGTAGCAAAATCGATTGTTTCTGGAAGTGTTTTTCCGTCACTATTTAAAATAATTCCAAGTTTATCTCATTTTGAATATGGGATATCATTTTGCGCAAATGTATTTTGAATTGGATTTTTTGAAATAGAATCTCCATTTTCTAAAAATCCGAGTAATTGATATTTTCTTTTGTTTTCACTCGTTCTATAAAAATAATACTCTTTTGTTAATGGATCTGTAACTTCCGAAACTCAAATTTGATTTGTTACAGATTTTGCTAATGTTCATTGGTTTCATCCCGTTGGGATTGAAACTGCTTCACTCGGCTGAGGATAAAAATTCTTTTGAGTAAAATGAATATTGAGTTGTTTATCTACATTCTTTAAATCTGCTAATCTCACTGAATCTCTCGAACTACTCGTATATCCTTGAAAAGAAATAAACGCAACTGTTGCCAAAACAGCTAAAATCGTGATGACCACGATAAGTTCTACGAGTGTAAATGCTTTGTTAAAATTATTTTTCATGTTTTGTTTATTGAATAGATATATTATAATGCGTTCCAGTTAATGTAAATTGATTTCTATGCCATTGATTTTCATGAGCAGATGAATTTGCACATTTAGGCTGAAAATTGAATTCAAGAAATACTAATTTTTGAGTCTGAGTATTTCTTAATGGTTTATTTGTATAACCACACATATTTGCATGAGAACCCTTACATAAAATATTAGATTTATTTTTTAAATACAGCACTGTATTATCACGTCAGTATCATACTTTTATATTATAATCTTTTCCTGTATTTGATGTATATGTGAAAATATTGCTATCATTTGTAGAATCATCTGCCTGTATTATTACATTTAAATCAGTTTCTATATTTGTATTAATTCATACTTGTAATAACTCTTGAATATTTTGTTTTTCAGTATCTGTAAATAATTTTTCATTTACACATTCTTGCGAATTTGAATAATTAAAATTAAAACTAGAATTAAAATTAACTATTCAACCTGATGACATGTCACAGTAAACTTCAAATTCTCTTTGCCCAGTTGGATTTATAGTATATGTTCCATTTCCAGTTGAATCTCAGTTTTTTAAGATAGAATAACATGATGCTATAGGATTCGTCCTAAACGATAATTTATGCACTAAATTATCTTCAGCTATATGTGTCAGATTATTTTCTATTGAGAGATTGTAACTTCAAGTATTGGTTTGAATATCTATTTCATTTAAACTTCCACTTTGAATAATAACTTCATTATTTATTCCATCGAGTAAAATTCCTAAAGAATCTCCACTAGATTTCACAAATTTATCTGTATTATCTGCAAAAGTTGTATTTTTAGAAAAATATGAAATATTTTCACTATTTTCTAAAAATCAGATTATTTGAAATTTATTTCTAGCCAAATTAACTGCATATCCATAAGGTTTTTTTGTAACTGGATCGACTCAACCATCGAAAAAATTTAAATTTTTTTCTAAAATATTTTGTGATAATTCTCATTGATATTGAAAAATAGTTCCACTGGATGAAATATCTACTTTTTTATCAGGTAAAGGAAAGTCTATATCTTTAGTTCTATTTATTTCAAATGATTTTGAAATATTTGTTAAATCTGCCAATCTCACAGAATCTCTCGAAGAACTTGTATATCATTGAAATGAGATAAACGCAACTGTTGCCAAAACGGCTAAAATCGTGATTACCACGATAAGTTCTACCAGTGTAAATGCTTTATTAAAATTATTTTTCATGTTTTGTATTTTTTATGTAAAAATTATAGTTTTATAGTACGGATTTTTAATAATATTAAAAATATTTTTTCTAGACATTATAAAATATTTATTTATTGTCATTTAAGCGAAAAAAAATATACTAAAAATAATATTTTTGAATAAAAAATTATGGAAAAAAATTATCATCAAAGTTGGGAAAAAATATTATCAGAAGAATTTAAAAAAGATTATTTTGGCTTGATTGAATCATTTTTGGAAGCAGAAAAATGACTTTGAAAAAATATATTTCCAAAGCAAGAAAATATTTTTAACGCATTTAATTTTACTGATTTAGCAAATTTAAAAGTCGTGATTTTAGGTCAAGATCCCTATCATGGTGAGAATCAAGCACATGGATTGAGTTTTTCTGTCCAAAAATGAGTAAAAATCCCACCAAGCTTAAAAAATATTTATAAAGAATTACACGAAGAATTTGGTTACGAAATTCCTGATCATGGAAATTTGGAATCTTGGGCACAACAATGAGTATTATTATTAAATTCTATTTTGACCGTTGAAGAATCTCAGCCTGCTTCTCATTCTAAAATTTGATGGGAAAAATTTAGTGATAATATTATAAAAAAAATTTCTGAAGAAAAGACATGAGTTATTTTTTTACTCTGGTGAAACTTCGCAATTTCTAAAAAAGCGCTTATTGACACAACTAAACACGTTATTTTAGAAACTAGTCACCCCTCTCCATTTTCAGCGCATAGATGATTTTTATGAAGCCAATGTTTTAAACAATGCAATGAAATATTAGAATCCCATGGAAATAAAGCCATTAATTGGGAAATTTCAAATAATACTGATCAAATGAATTTTTGAATATAAAAAAAATAGAATAAATGAAATTATTCTATTTTTTTATTTTATTTTTTTCTAAATCTTTTTTTATTTTATTATTCGTTTGAATGAAAAAATAAATAATCACACATACAATCCAAATAATTATACTAAAAAATGTTCCTGCTAAAAAACTATGAGTAAAACTTTGTGTTGTAAAAATCAATTCACTATACAGAGTATTCCCAATTAGATACAAAAATGGATACGAAACAAGTGCAAAAAATATCATCGTCATTACTTTTTGGATTTCAGTCATTGGAAGTTGTTTATAATTCCAATGAATTATAAATCCTGCATAAATCCAAAAGAATAATATACTCGGAATAATGAAAAATAAATCTCATGTAAAACCTCAAGCTTTACTTATCTCACAACCTGACCAATTTCATAAAAGTGGACAAATAAATTCACTTGATAGAACACCCATCACAAAACCATGCCAAATCAGCACAATGTAAAAAACTCAAAAAACAATACTAGTTAATAAAATTTTTAAAAATTTCATAAAATGAGTCAAAAATTAAAATTATTATTCTCAATTTACTGGTATTTTATGCAAAGTCAAAGACTTTTTAGATGAAAAAATATGAAAAATATTATTCGATTCAAGAAATATATTTTGTAGAAAAATTATGTTTATTTTTTATATATTCTTTCATCACTTTTGGAAATGCTACTGGCATAAATTTTTCTGGAAAATTATCAACATCAAACCAAGCTAAATCTTTGAGTTCAAATGCGTGAGATGAATCTTTCCAAGTATGTACTACATTTTCATAATCTGAATTATTTTTCACAGTACAAAAATATTCTATAGCGTGAATCTTTCAAACCTTTCTTTCATCTAAATAATCTTGAATAAAAATAATTTTATCCATTTGAGCAGGAATATTTAACTCTTCAATAGATTCTCTGCGCAGAGCTGTTTCTATAGATTCTCAAATATCGATTCCTCATCCAGGCAAAGCCCAATATCTTTTATGACGCGCTAATAAAATTTGATTTTTACTATTTATAACCACTAAACGCGAAGCTGGACGAAAAAATCTTTCCATAATATTTTATCTAGAAAATAATATTTTTATTATAAATATTTTTCATATTTAAGAAACTATTTTTTCAACATAAGCTGACCAATTTCTTGAAATTTGAAAACTGCGTGGATAGGAAATTTAATTAAAAATACTCAATCAGCAGGGGCAAATATTTCTTTTTTTCCATCATCGGTTGTATAAATATATGCTAAAATATCTCATTTTTTAAATTCGTCTCACAGCGAAATATTCCAAAGTAACACTCATTCATATTCACTATAAAATCTTTCACACATATCGTCTAATTGCCAAGTTCTAATATTTGTATTAAATTTTGAGATATTTTTTTCTAATCAAAAATAAAATAAAATTCTTTCTAAAAAATATTGAGCTCTGTACATATCAGCTGTTCTACTGGCTCACATTTCTAAAGTAAAAGCTGTTTGTCCACGAGAAAAACAGACATCTTCAAAAGCATTTCCAGCTTCTTGCCAAGATAAAATATTATCAATATTGAAAATTTCTGCTTGAGAAATAAAGTTTTCGTGCACATAAATATGTTCCAAGGATTCTAATCCAGCAGAATGACAATCTAAAACTACATCTGTATCTTTTGATATTTCTAACAAAGTAGAAATAATAGTATCTTCAAATTTATACGAATTATTTGCTCAGATTCTATTATAATTCAGACAATTATAACTATTTGTATGAATATTATTATATCATGTTTGTACTCACATTATTTGGCTATCCATTCAAAATGGATTTGCTTTTGGTACACAGATAATATTGATTTGAGAATTATTTTTTTCTATATAATCCATGAGTTCATAAATCACTGGAATTCATGCAATTTCTATTCCATGAACATTTGCCTGAATATAAAAAATTTTTCCTCCAGGATTATTATTAAAATGATATGATTGAATAAAATATTGCGCTCCACCTGCTGTTTTTGTAACGAGATGTTTTTTTATTTCAAATTGCATGTATTTTTATTTTATTAAATTAAATTCTCTCGCTAATTTTCTCACACAAATATCAGCATTTTTTTCTTCTACTGCAAATATAATCGCTCATTTTTCTCTTTCTCCTCAGAAATGATGAATTTTCACTCAAATATCTTCAAGAGCAAAGATTCATTTTGCCAAAGAAAGTTGATATGAATCATCTAAATTTTGTCAGATACAATGGATTAAAGCCATATTATTTTGAATTTCGACTTTATTTATTTCAGAAATATCATTATCAAAGAATTCATTTTCAAGAGTTTGTTGTAACTCAGATAACGTAGAAATATCTTTTGCTTCGAGAGAAAAACTCACTTGAGTTTCTGATGTGATAATCATATCTATAGAAAATCATTTTTGTCTCACTATTTCAAATATTTTTTCTACATCTCAGACTCATTCACTAAATGCTGCTTTTGTGATTTTCACGAAGCTAATATTTTCTCTTTTATTAACTATTTCTACTCATTGAGATTCAGGATTTTTTTGTTCATTTACCGTCGTTCACAATTCAGAGAATTTAGGATTTACAATTTTTAATGCAATTCAAGCCTTCATAATCTCTTGAGAAAGTGCATATTCATGTAAAAATTTCGCTTTTCAACCAATAGAACCTCATGTTAATTCACGAGCCGTTAAATAATCCATATGAGAAATTAAATCTATTTTTTCATTTTTTCATAATGCAAAATCTCAGCTAAACAATCTTGGATCACATGCTAAAATACCATCTACAGATTTAAAAATATTCAAACGTGTTGATTCAAAATATTCATTTTGAGAAAGTGCCACCAGCGAAGCTGTAGCATCCGTATATCATCTGTCGATATTTTGTAAAATCCCACCTGGAATATTTCCTATAAATCCTGGAATAACTGGGACTTTATTTGATGATAAAATATTATTTACTTCTTGAGAAAAGTATTCTCTTACATCTTGCGTATATGTATTTGAATCAGAAATTTTTATATTATTTGTATCAACCACTTGCGAATCCAATCATTGAAATTCTAATAATCTCGTGTGAACCAGTGCAGAAATCTCTTCTCAAAAACCTAACAGAGAAATATATTTTTTACCTGTAAAAACAGAATAATCATTTTCGAGAGAAATATTTTTCCCAGAATTATTTTCAAAACACTCTAAAATATCTAAAAATATTTTTTCTATTTCTGGAATTATTTCTGACAAATTTTGTTTTTCTAGAGCTGTTTTATGAAAATCTAAAATTTCTAAAAAGTTATTTTTTGCTCATTCTAAATCATTATTTTTTAATAATTCTGCAGTATTTTTTAATTCATCTGTAGAATTAAAATCTTCATCTCTCATTGCTGAAACTACTAAAACTTGAGCATTATCTCTATTGTTTTTTACAAAATTTCCAGTGGTTTGTAAATCTGTACCAGCATTTTCTCAACCAATTTTTATTATATCTAAATGATTCATATTATTATTTATACGTATTAAAATACAAAAAAAACTATTCTCTCTCGAGAATAGTTTTTCGTTTATTATTTATTTGCCAAGCATCAATAAATATTTTTTACACGAAAAATAGACCATTCTCAAATTTTGTGAATAGTTTAATTGTCTTCTTAGAAATGTTTATATTTCTTGGTGAATACATGTGCTTAAAATTATTTATTAAGTTGTTTAGACAATAAGAGATAGTTCTTATTTGTCAAAATATTTTTTATTTTAAAAAAAAATTGATTAAAGTATATATTTTTATATCATACATAAATATGATATATAATATTTATATAAATTATATTATTTAAAAATATAAAAATGAAAAAAATAATAATTGCTTTGTTTTGTATGATGTTATTCTCATGCTGACAACCCGAAAAAATTATAGAATATAAGATAGTAGAAAAAGAAGTAATACCTGAAACAAGAGAAACACGTTTCGAGAAAAATATAGCTTATGGTGAAGGATATGTATTGAGAGATTATATACAAGAGAGTAGAGATTATGCCATAAATTTTTCCTTAAATATACTCCATGAAGATCAAGATTTTAAGAAATTATTGATGGTTAAAACAATACAAGATGAATATAATTTAACTCGAGCAGAAATTCAAGAATATTTTGAAGAAGATATTTCACAATTTTATCCATATGTAGATGATTATACATTTGAAGAATTAGAAGATTTTCCATATAAAATAGCATGAAAAGTTGATCACGCATATTCAGAAACACCAACACCAAGAGTAGAAATTACGAAACATGATATAAAATGATTTTTTATCGCAGTAAAATTTGAACCAGATTTGATAGGTGTATACAGAATGAATACATGATTAGATAGTGTTTATGATTTTATAGATTCACAAGAAAATAAAAAATATTTTGTATCTCAATTGAAAGAATCATTACAATATTTCACAAAAGGTTATGAGACAGAAAAATACATTCAAGACTTTTTATCTAGCGTTGAATAAATGAAAAAAAATTAAAAGACCAATAATTATTGGTCTTTTAATTTTTTTGCTAATTTTAAGTAGTTCTTATTTGTCAAAAAAAAGTTTCATTTCTTGGTTTTATCCGAAAGTATTTTTAATACTTCGTCAGTTTTTTTACTATATGAAAATGCAAAAAATGGAATTCCATATACTTGAGATAAAATCATCGAATGAAGTCTCATGGCAAAGCAATAATCCAGAGAATTATTTTTAAATATTGTATATGATTCTCACATATTTTTACAAATATTTATTTTGTATTTTTCAGCAAAATATTTCAAAAATATGTAATCATTTGAAGCAGTATCACTCGGATGAAAAGATGTTGGAATGAGAATAATTTTTACATTTTTTGCTTGTAAATACTCAATAATTTCAGAAATATTTTTAGCATCTTGGTAAAAATATCATTTTCTAAATGCTATTCAAATAGTTTTATTTTCAAGTTCAAAAGTATCTAAATCTTGAATATGAAATTGTTTAGGATGAAATTTTTTCACAAAATAATTTTGAGCAAAGATTTCTTTGTTATTTTTTTTATCTGAGAATACAGGATCTGGAATTATATTTGATGGTATATTTATTGAATCTAATAATTTTTTTGAGTAATCATCTCTCACACTCACCTCTTGAAGTTTTGAAGAAAAGATTTTTTTCAAATATTTATTATTTTGCGAATTATTGATAGTTAATCATATTGCATGAAATAATATTTTTTTCTTATAAAATTTTGCAATTTTCACTCTCATAATCCATTGAAAAAATGGATTTTTTACCTGTTTTTGCTCATTATCAAAAATAATTCCACCTCATCAAATCACAACTAAATCAGTATCTTTTATAATTTTTATAAAATGAAAAAAATTTTTTATATTTCTAAAAATATTTTTTATTTTTTTTGCGTCACATGGAAAGTATTCAAAATATGTAATATTTTTTCCGACAATAAAAGGATTTTTTATGTCATAACTGGCCACAAAAAATTCTGTATCGTTTCCATATACAGTTTTTAAATATTGAATTTCATTTTTAAGAATCAATTCATCTCAAAGATTTTTTGCTCAAATGGCAGCTAAAATAGTTATTTTCATATAAATATTTTATAATTATTTTTATTACTATACCTAAAAAATACTAAAAATCTAGACAAAAAGAAAAACTGCGCGAACGCGCAGTTTTTATACATCTAATCATAATCATAACCCAGCGAAGATCTCGCTTGCCCAATGACTTTCATAATTTTTTCATTTTCCTCAAGAGTAACTACATCTTGAGGGTTCGATTTAAAAAAATATGTTTCATGTCCTTGGTTCAGCTGTATCGTTGAACTTATTTGATTATAATTAAATATTATTATTTTATTATCAGAATTTTGCATAACAAGTGTATCGTTATTTTTTGAAATATACATATCAAAATTTTTTGTGACACACTTATCAAACATATCATGACATTCTAGACGATTGAGAAAATAACTAATTTCCTCAATGTCATTATTATCAACAAAAATGTGGTTATTGTATTGCGCTCCACTACTACACGCAGTAAGCCAAACAACAACAAACAAAATAAAAACTTTTTTCATCTTAACACCTTATTTTGGAAAAGATAAAATATTTATACAATATTTTTATAATTATGCAAATTAGTTTTCCTGTTTTTTTCTGAAACTTAATGCTTCTGCCACATTTTCAATAGAAATATTTTCATTTCCTTGCAAATCAGCGATAGTTCTAGAGAGTTTTAAAATCCTATAATATCCACGTGCAGATAAATTCATAGTTGTAACGGCCTGTTTGATTAATGCATCAGTCTGTGGATCTAGTTTACAAAATTGATTGATTTCTTTTGTTGTCATTTCACTATTACTGGTAATGTCTAATTGCTTGAATCTAGCGAGTTGAATATCACGAGCAGCTTGAACTCTTTTTTGAATTGTTTGAGAATCTTCTCTGTGTTCATAATTGTCATCAATCTGTAATTTTTGTGTTTTAACTTTTGGAACTTCAATAAAAATATCAACTCTATCAAGCAGAGGTCATGACAGTCTTCCTCTATAATTTTCGACTTGTTTATGCGAACAAATACAATCTTTATCTGGATCGGTTAAATATCCACATGGACAAGGATTCATAGCTCATACAAGTGTAAATTTAGCTGGATAAGCGTAACTTGCATTTACCCTGTTTACTGTAATTTCTCCATCTTCAAGTGGTTGACGCAGCACTTCTAAAACTGATTTTTGAAACTCTAAAATTTCGTCCAGAAATAATACTCACTTATGAGCCAGAGAAATTTCTCACGGTTTAGCATTTCGTCCTCAACCGACAATACTCACCGAACTAGCTGTGTGATGGACGGTACGAAATGGCCTTTTTTTGATAATAGGATTATTACTATCAAGCAATCCAGAAATACTATAGAGCTTTGAAACCTCAATTGCTTCGTTAATAGTGAGATCTGGTAAGATTGTTGCAAATGCTTTTGATAACATAGTTTTACCACTTCCTGGAGGACCATCCATAACAATGTTATGTGAGCCTGCAGCTGAGATTTCTAATGCTCTTTTGGCATGTTCTTGTCATAAAACATATTTAAAATCTGCTGTATTTTGTGATTGAATATCTTTTGTGATTTTCTTAAAATCTAATACTGGTGAAATTTTTAGTGGAATTTCTTTATTTAGAAACTTAATTATTTCAGACAAATTTTCAACGGCAATTACTTCTATATCAGGTATAATAGAAGCTTCTAAAGCATTTTCTTTGGGAACAAAGATTCTTTTAAATCATTTTTCTTTTGCTCAAATTGTTGCTGGCAAAACTCATCAAACTTTTCTCAAATTTCCATCGAGTGAAAGTTCTCATAAAAATAATGAATCTCAAATATAAGTTTCATCTATAAAATCTTGATTTAACAAAATACCTATAGCAATTGGTAGATCAAAACATGGCCCAGATTTTTTAATGTCTGCAGGTGCAAGATTAACGGTTATTCTGCTGGTTGGCAGACGAAAACTACTTGATTTCATTGCGGAGCGAAGACGTTCTTTACTCTCTTGAATCCCCTGATCAGGAAGCCCCACAATAGTAAAACTTGGTAATCCTTGATTAATATCAACTTCAATTTCTATAAGCGAACTTTCTAATCCATTTACGGTAATAGAATAAACTTTTGCAATCATAACTCCTTTTTTATGAAAATATTTATATACTCTTTATATACTTAATATATACAAATGCAAATATTTTTTTACTTTTCTTATAAATAAATTAAAAAGATGGTTGCAAAATAGCGAAAAATTATTAATATTTTTATATATTTAATAATGATAATATATTATGAAAAAAGTTATTGGAATAATTTCTCTGGCCATTTTACTTACAAGTTGTGGGACTCAAAATCAAGAAAATCAAAATGCAACAGGAAGTGTGGCTCAAAGCGGGAGTATAGTTGAAGATACTCAAACAGGATCACTCGTTGAAGAAAGTAATAATGAAACACAAACTGGAAGCGAAATTGATGAAGAAATAAATGATTCTCAAGCAAATGATTCTCAAGAATATGGTTTTGCAACTAATATAAATGCAAGTGCAAAAGCAGAAACGCAAAGTGGTAGTGAAGTTGATGCGAATATTGATACTCAAATCGAACTTTCAGACGAACAAGACGAACAATTGATTCAAGAAACAATGGATGAACTTAATGAATTTTTTGAACTTTTAGAAAATACAGATGCTTAATAAAATATTAGAAAATATTACAAATAAAATAAACAAGAAGCAAGAAATTTCTCCTTGTTTATTTTTAGGTCAAAATTCAGAACTATTAAATGCAAAAGTACAAGAATTTGCGCATGAAATGATTGCAAATCACAATATTCCAAAAAATTATATCTATACCCTCAAAGACACCGGAGAAAAAATAAAAATTTGAGAAATAAAAGAATTTATAAACGCAAGTAATTCTCTTCCAGGATATGATTTTCAAATTTTTATTATTGAAAATATTTCTCGTTTGACGATACAGTCTTCAAATAGTTGCCTGAAATTTTTTGAAGAACCAGGAAAACATAATATAATTTTCCTTACCAATAGTTCAGAAAGTGGGATATTAGATACGATTTTATCACGCGTACAAACTATAAATATCGCTTGAAATAAAAGCAAAACAGCAAATGCATATTATGAATCTCTTTTGCAGCAAATTGCTGAGTGAAATCTTCAAGAAGCATTGCAATATTTTTATAATTTCAAAGGTGAAAAACAAGAATATATAGATTTTTTAGAAAATATTATTTTATACGCAAAAAAACATTTTGTATTTTTGGATTCTTTAGATGAAATTGAATCAGATTTACTCTGAATTAAACAAAATAATGTAAATGCAAAATATATCATCGATAAATATTTATTGACCCTTTAAATATGAAAAATAATTCCGCTTTTACTCTCGTGGAACTCATAGTTTGAGTCACAATTTCAATGCTTTTGATGGTGAGTGTATGACTTATTTTAAGCTCTTGAATTCAAAATATTTTAAAACAAGAAAAAATTATTTCGAGTAATGAAAATTTTTCTGCTGGATTTCAAAATATTTATAAAAATTTTGATTCAGTAGAAGATAATTATATTTTTTCCAGTAATTCTGGAACTTTATTTCAATCAAAAAATTATTTTCAAAAAATTTGATTTGCATATTTTTGAATCATTGAGCAAAGCGATAGTTATTGTCCAATTGATTGAGAAATAGAAAAAACTCAACACCTCAGTTGGAATTATTTTCTGCCATTTGAAGAAATTTGAGAAGATTTCCTCACTGAATTTTCTCAAATTCAAAATGTGACAGTCTGAAATTTTACTATTGATACTACAAGTCACCAAATATTAGAAAGTGGTACAAAAATAGTTTGATGAAATAATTTTGGACACGAATTTTCACAAGGATCTAACGGGACAGAAGTTTCACTCAATAATCCAACTGGAGCAGTTGAGGCAGAATGAGGATTGTTTTTTTCAGACACTGGAAATCATAGAATTTTATTTTATAAAGATTCTAAAGTTTATCTCATTTTAGATAGATTTGATGGTTTAGATCAGCCAACATGACTGGCATATGAAAATGGAAAATTATTTATTTCCAACAGTGGAAAATGAGAAATATTACAATTTTCTTCAGAAGTTTTTACACAAAACCCACCATTAGAAATGAATTTTTCTCCAGATCAAGATTATGGAAGTATAAATAGATTTGAACTGAGTTTCACTGGAACAGAATTTACTCCAGACGATTCACTTTCAAAAGAGAATTTTTCATTTGATGAAATAAATTTCACTCAAAATGAAGATTATTTAAAAACAGAAAATAATATTTTAAAATATTATTTTAGTGATTTCGATTCCACAATAGTAAATATAAGTAATGGGCCAATTGCTTGATGTAGCGATAATATTCAATATAATGTTACAAATAATAATGTAGTAGAAAAAATAGAAACTTCTTGTACTTCAAGTGGTACTTGAAGCCGTTATACTTATACTTGAAATAATTCATATAATTTATCTCAAGTAAATGAATATGAAATAAATTTAGAAAATATTTCTCCTAACATTACACAAGCTGGAAATTATCTCACGCAAATAGATTTTTATGATTATAATACTTCAGTATATTCAAAAACAGTTCCATATTTCACACAATGAACTGGAAAAATTTCTGATTATTCACAAAATTCATTAAAAGTACTAATAGAAAATTTACAATACCCTACCGGCTTGGAAATTTCTGGAAATATTTTAAAAATCAATGATTCTCTAGAAAGAATACAGTATGATTATGAATTAGATACTTGAATTTTTAGTAATACAAATAATATGTCCGATTTTACAGCAGAATGATTAAAAAACATTATTTTCAATCCATTGAGTGATGAAATCATACAAAATCCTATTTCAAATATTTCTGTAAACTATGAAAATAATTATTTATGAATGAATATAGAATATTTTCATTATCTCAATTGTTATAATCCAGATGAGTTTATCAAAAAAGAAATTATTTTTTGAAAAAATTTAGAAAATTAAAAAAAGAAGAAATTTTAAAAATTTCTTCTTTTTTAATTTTTTATACAACGAACTGAAAATTTTCAATTATCAGGTATATTTGTAAAGTTTATAGATGAATTGGTATCCAAAAATGATCTTATTGTTATTTTATTTGATTCTAAAGATGTTTCTGATGCATATGCTCAAATAGTTCATCTAAGCGCATATGAGCCTGATGGGTTTTTCCATCATGATAATGGAAGTGATAAAGCTTTTACTAAATTATTACTTTTATTTTTAGAAATATTATTATTCCAACCTAGCCCATCACATCTGAATCAAGTATTTTCAGAATCGCTACATCATAGATGACTTTCCAATGCTAAGAAATCTCAATGAGTAGGAACACTCCAGCCAGCTGGACAAGCACTTGAAAATTCACTTACTCCGTAAAATTTCCCATAAATATTATCTACTTCTGTATCTCAATGTTCATTTGTTTTTGTAAATGATTCACTTGCATTTACGTTTGATGCCATAATACTACTCTCAGCTGGACAATCAGATACATTTCATGAATCTGAAATATTACAATTTAAAACTCCTGCATCTTCTCACCATTCAAATCAATCACCTAGTGTAGAGTTACATCCTGCCCAGACTTGGTCTCATATTTTTATATCCTCAATTTTACAATTTGGGTCAAATGCTCTCCAACCATAGCGATTTTCTTGTGCTCAAACTATTTTTGTCTTAAGCGTACTTCCACTTTCTGTAACAATATTTCTTTTATTTAATATCGCTTTATACAATGTTAGATTATCTTCTAATTCAACTGTTGTATTTCATGAATCTTGAATTGGAGTATTTGTATCATTTAAAATGATTCACACATTTTGTCCAACTGTATAAATAGTTCTATTAGAATAATCTGCAAAAATATTATTTTCTAAAAAATTATTTACTATTTGAGAATTTTCCAAAAATCCAACTAATTGAAATTTTGTATTATCTGCATTAGTAGAATATGTATAAAAAGTTTCATCCACAGGATCTTGAATTTCACTCACACTGAGAGTATTTAATACACTTATTCCAGCATATCATTGTGTTAATAAAAGACTTCCATTAAAATTTACTTTTGTTTTCAATTCTGAAGGTTCTGGAAGAATTGAATTTAAAGCTACATATGCTTGCAACCCTTTAGAAATAGTTGCAATATCTGCCATACGTTTTGTATCTCTTGAATCTGTAGCATATCATTGAAATGAGATAAAAGCTACCGTTGCTAAAATAGCTAAAATCGTAATAACTACAATGAGTTCTACGAGAGTGAATGCTTTGTGTAAATTATTTTTCATATTTTGTATTTTTCCTAAAAAATATTATGTATATAATAAGAGTTTTTTGTAATTATAAAAATATTTTACTCTTTACTTTTACAAAGAATATTTTAAAAAAAAAGAAGAAATTTTAAATTTCTTCTTTTAATTCTTTATACAACGAACTGAAAAAGATCTATCAGGTAAAAATCCTTGTCTTAGTATAGAATCATAATTCCATAAAAATAATCTACTTAACAGTAAATCATTTTCTAATGTTTTACTCCAAAATAAAGCAGTACGTCAACGTCTAGTAAAACCTCATTCATCTTCTGCATTTCTATATCATGATAGTGGTACTTGTAATTTATCTGCTATACTAGGATATTGAAATGTATCATTTTTTTCCCAACCTAATCCATTACATCCCCATCCATTAGATGAATTTCTACAATTAGTTCATTGATTCATATATGTTTCTAATTCTTCCCATTGTTCATCAGTTGGTACTTGCCGTGATTCTACACATGCGCTATTAATTTCGTATCAAGTATATAATTTTCACCAAATAGTATTATATTCTTTATTTTCACTATTTCATAGAATGTTTACTTTTTCAAAATAATTATTCGCATCTGAATTACTCAACATTAAGTCATTACTATATTCTCAACAATCTATTGAAGTTCAATTATAATCATAACATAAAACTGATGATTCTTGGTTGTTTGAATCTCTTTCTCCCCATTCTAAACCATTTCAAAGTGTCGAATTACATCCAGCCCAAGTTTGGTCTCAGATTTGTATATCGTCAATTGTACAATTTGGATCAAAGGCTCTCCA